>JBBKWO010000036.1:0-83493 GCA_037969015.1 Opitutaceae bacterium | reverse complement strand
CCCTCCCCCTCTCCCGTTTCCGCTACCCCCGCCAACATTCAGCTCAACGCCGACCACGTCCTCCTGATCACCAAGGAGCTCAACGTGCGCGTCCAGCAAGTCGCCGCCACCGCCCAGCTGCTCAAGGAAGGCGCCACCGTTCCCTTCATCGCCCGCTACCGCAAAGAGGTCACCGGCGAACTCGACGAGGTCCAGATCACCTCCATCCGCGACCGCCTTGAGCAACTCGCCGCGCTCGACGACCGCCGCGCCGCCATCCTGTTCTCCCTCAAGGACCGCAACCTCCTCACCGACGCCCTCGAAAAAGCCGTCAACGCCGCCGAGACCCTCACCAAGCTCGAAGACATCTACCTCCCCTTCCGCCCCAAGAAACGCACCCGCGCCACCATCGCCCGCGAGAAAGGCCTCGAACCCCTGGCCGAGCTCATCTGGGCCCAGGACCCCGCCACCACTGCCGCCGAAATCCTCGCCGCCGCCACCGCGTATGCGGGCAACGAATACACGCCCGACGACGGCAAGAATACCGTTCATGAAATCGCCGACGCCAACGAGGCCCTCGCCGGCGCCCGCGACATCCTCGCCGAACGCATCTCCGACGATGCCGCCGCCCGCGAAAAACTCCGCACTCTCTACAAGGAAACGGCCGTCGTTTCCTCCAAGGTCCTCACCGGCAAAGAAACCGAGGCCGCCAAATTCAAAGACTACTTCGAGTGGTCCGAGCCCCTCGTCAAGTGCCCCTCGCACCGCCTGCTCGCTATGCGCCGCGGCGAAAAGGAACTCTTCCTGATGATGCGCATCACCGTCGACGAGACCTCCTCGCTCGCCGAACTCGAACGCCTCCTCCTCAAGAACGCCACCGGCGGCTGCACCGACCAACTCCGCCTCACCATCGCCGAGGCCTACAAGCGCCTGCTCGCGCCCGCCATGGAAACCGAGTTCCGTCTCGCCTCCAAAAAGCAGGCCGACGTCGACGCCATCAAGGTCTTCACCGAAAACGTCCGCGAACTCCTGCTCGCCGCCCCGCTCGGCCAAAAAGCCGTCATGGCTATCGACCCCGGCTTCCGCACCGGTTGCAAAACCGTGCTCCTCGATAAGCAGGGCAAGCTCCTCCACAACGACGTCATCTACCCCGACCGCCACGCCGTCGAAGCCTCCGATAAGGTCAAGGGCTTCATCGAACACTTCAAAATCGAAGCCATCGCCATCGGCAACGGGACAGCCGGCCGCGAGACCGAAGCCTTCATCCGCGGCCTGAAGCTCCCCGCCAACATCACCGTTGTCATGGTCAACGAATCCGGCGCGTCCATCTACTCCGCCTCCGACGTCGCCCGCGAAGAATTCCCTACCCACGACCTCACCGTGCGCGGTTCCGTCTCTATCGGCCGCCGTCTCATGGACCCGCTGGCCGAACTCGTGAAGCTCGACCCCAAGTCCATCGGCGTCGGCCAATACCAACACGACGTCGACCAGCTCGGCCTCAAACGCTCCCTCGACGACACCGTCATCTCCTGCGTCAACGGCGTCGGTGTCGAGATCAACACCGCCTCCAAACAACTCCTCTCCTACGTCTCCGGCCTCAACTCCCGCACGGCCGCCGCCATCGTCGCCCGCCGCGATGAAAAAGGCGCCTTCGCCACCCGCGAAGAACTCCGCGAAGTCGCCGGCCTCGGTCCGAAAGCCTTTGAGCAAGCCGCCGGTTTCCTGCGTATCCACGACGCCATTAACCCGCTCGACGCTTCCGCCGTTCACCCCGAGTCCTACCCCATCGTCGAAAAGATGGCCGCCGACCTCGGCTGCACCGTCGCCGACCTCGTCCGCGATTCCAAACTCCGCGCCAAGATCAAACCCGAGTCCTACGTCACCGAAACCATCGGTTTGCCCACGCTCAAGGACATCGTCGCCGAGCTCGCCAAACCGGGCCGCGACCCGCGTGCCCAATTCGAAGCCTTCTCGTTCGATGCCGGCGTCAACAAACCCGAAGACCTCGAACCCGGCATGCGCCTCCCCGGCATCGTGACCAACGTCACCGCCTTTGGCGCCTTCGTCGACGTGGGCGTCCACCAAGACGGCCTCGTGCACGTCAGCCAACTCGCCGACAACTTCGTCAAAGACCCGTCCGAGATCGTGAAGCCCGGTCAAAAGGTCCAGGTCACCGTCACCGAGGTCGACCTCGCCCGCGGCCGCATCGCGCTCTCCATGCGCAGCGCCCCCCAACTCGGCGCCCGCCAAGAACGCGGCGCCGGTGGTGGCAACAATCCCCGTAGCGGAACGAGGGACTCGTTTCGTTCCGCAGCCCCCGCCCGTCCCGCCGCCGCGCCCCAGTCGCTCAACAACGACTGGTTCAGCGCCGCACTAAAAAAGAAGTAGGTCTGCCCAGCCGCTTGCCCGGTTTTTTTGCAAATGAATATCTATTTACGAGCTGGCCCAGTATCTGCCAAACAGATGTTCAGATGCTAAACGCCGCCGCTAAGCAAATCCGCCACCGCCTGGCTCCCTTTGGACTTTGTCTACTGGCGCTTGCATCCACCGTGCACGCCACCCTCATCCAATCCACTTGGCAGGGAGGCACGAGCGGCAGTTGGAGCAATGCCTCCAACTGGTTGCCCAGCACCGGCTATCCGCAAAACGCCGCCGACACCTACGAGGCCACCATCTCCGGAGCTTCAGTCGCCCTCTCCGAAAACATCACGGTCAACACCCTCAACCTCAATGACGGTGACCTCAATGGCGCACACTCGCTCACCGTGAGTCCCTCCGGTGGCCTTGCATTCGACGGACTCAACTCACTCACCCTAGGCCTGACCCTCAACATCACCGGTCCGATCAGCTTTGCCGACTCAGCCGCCGCCCTCACCAATCACGGCTCACTAATATTCAAGGTCTCCGGCGCGGGTAACTACACCGCCTCCAACGCCACCCTCACCAACGCTCCGTCCGGGACCCTCGGCTTCGATTCGGCCAACGGCATCTCCATCGGCGCCACCGGCCTCCTGCCCTTCAGAATCATCAACGAGGGCAACCTCCTCGCCGACAACAGCGCCTCCAACTACATCTTCGCGCCCGTTACCAACTCCGGCACCGTCCGCGCCACTGCTGATTCCTCACTCTATCTCGCTACCGCCTCATCTCTTGGCGGCACCCTTCAGGCCGACTCCGGCTCCGCCATCTACCTCTACGGCTACGGTGGACAAACCCACACTCTCACCCAACTCGACATCACCGGCTCAGGTTCCGTCTCCACCAACTCCACCAAGCTCACCGGCTCACTCAAATCCGGCACCCTCACCGCCAACAACACCACCCTCACCGGCGGGTTCACCGTCGAGTCCGCCGCCACCCTCGCCTGGGGCGATCAAAACGCCTTCTCCGCCAATACCGACTCCCTCACCAACCACGGCGCCATCCGCTTCACCTCCGACGACACCAGCTTCCCGACCGCCTCCACTGCCTCACTCGTCAACGCATCCAACGGCACCGTCTCTTTCGCCGCCAACGCCTACATCGGCGACTCCGACACCTCTCCTTTCTCCCTCATCAATCAGGGCAACCTCCTCGCCGACAACGGCTCCTCCAACTACGTCTTCGCCCCCGTCACCAACTCCGGCACCGTCCACGCCACTGCCGACTCCTCACTCTATCTCGCCACCGCCTCAACCCTCGGCGGCACCCTTCAGGCCGACTCCGGCTCCGCCATCTACCTCTACGGCTACGGTGGACAAACCCACACTCTCACCCAGCTCGACATCACCGGCTCAGGTTCCGTCTCTACCGACTCCACCAAGCTCACCGGCTCACTCAAATCCGGCACCCTCTCCGCCAACAACACCACCCTCACCGCCACCTTCACCGTCGAGTCCGCCGCCACCCTCGCCTGGGGCGATCAAAACGCCTTCTCCGCCAATACCGACTCCCTCACCAACCACGGCACCATCCGCTTCACCGCCGGCGACACCGGCTTCCCGACCGCCTCCACCGCCGCACTCGTCAACGCATCCAACGGCACCGTTTCCTTCGCCGCCAATGCCTACATCGGCGACGACGACACCTCTCCTTTCTTACTCATCAATCAGGGCAGTCTCCTCGCCGACAACGGCTCCTCCAACTACGTCTTCGCCCCCGTCACCAACTCCGGCACCGTCCGCGCCACCGCCAATTCCTCGCTCTACCTGTCAACCGCCTCATCTCTTGGCGGCACCCTCCAGGCCGACTCCGGCTCCGCCATCTACCTCTACGGCTACGGCGGACAAACCCACACCCTCAACCAGCTCGCCATCACCGGCTCAGGCTCCGTCTCCACCGCCTCCACCAAACTCACCGGCTCGCTCAAGTCCGGCACCCTCACCGCCAACAACACCACCCTCACCGGCGGATTCGGACTGGAGACCGCCGCCACCTTTGTCTGGGGAGACCAAAACGCCTTCTCCGCCAATACCGATTCGCTCACCAACCACGGCACCATCCTCTTCACCAGCGGTGACACCGGCTTCGCTACCACCTCCACCGCCTCCCTGATCAACGCCTTCGACGGCATCCTCGCCTTCGATACCGACAGCTCCATCGGCGACGCCGATACCGCGCCCTTTTTACTCGGCAACTACGGCACCCTCATCACCGCCGACACCACCACCAACTATCTCTACACCCCGACCACCAATTTCGGAAACCTCCGCGTGACCACCGGATCGACGCTGAACATCGGTGCCTCCTTCACTCAAAACTCCGGCGAGACCTACGTTGCCAACGCCAACCTCACCGCCCTCTCCGGCCTCACGCTCTATTTTAACGGCGGCACCCTTCGCGCCACCGGCACCATCACCGCTCCGCTGAACCTGGCGTCCACCGCCCTCGAGCTCGGCCCGGGCCAAACCGCCGGCAGCCTCGGCATCACCGGTAACCTCGCATTTCAAGCCGGTTCATCACTCCGCACCGACCTCAACGGCACCACTGCCGGCAGCGGCTACGACAAAGTCACCGTCACCGGTGCCGTCACCCTCGGTGGCGACCTCGTTGTGCGCCTCAGCCCGGCATTCCGCTCCACCATTCAGAGCACCGACACCTTCAACGTGCTCACCGCCACCAGCATCACCGGCGCGTTCGCCAACGTCATCTCCGGCCAACGTGCCAAACTCCCCAGCGGACTCGGCAGCTGCCTGCTCACCGTCAGCAGCACCAAAGTCACCCTCAGCAACTTTACCTCCTCCACACTCGACGCCTACCTCGCCACCGCCGGCGTGCCCGTCGACCAACGTGACCACGCCGCCGACCCCGACGGCGACGGCCTCAGCAACCTCCTCGAATACGCACTTAACCTCAACCCCATGGCCAGCGACACCAGTGGCCTGCCGGTGCTGGCCCGGGTGGGCAACACCCTCACCCTCACCTACAAAAAGGTGCGCAACGACGTCGGATACGAAGTCATCACCACCACCGAGCTCGGCAATCCCGGCTCATGGACCACCTCAGGCGTCACCCAAGGCACGCCCAACGGCAACGGCATGACCACCGCCTCCGTGCCCCTCTCCGGTGCCAAGACCTTCCTTCGCCTACGCGTCAACTACGCCCCCTGAGCCCCTCCAGAAAACCGCCCGTCGCGCAATACCCTGCCTGCTGATCTGAAATCACGCCTGCCCTACTTCCCAGCATATGTATAAATTCACCGCCTTGTTCCTCACTGCAATTGCCCTGCTAACCGGAGGCTGTGCAACCACCACCAAAAGCCGTGTTACTGAGATTGCCCACAATCCCCCGCCTTCGGAACGGTTCGCCGATTTTAATCATTTTGTCATTTTGCCCATCGCGATGAAGGCGCCTTATGCCGGGCAAGAGGGCAATGAAGCCGCCAAGATCAAGATCCAGGAAAACCTCGATCTGCGACTGGATTCCACCCTCGCAGCTTGGAACAAACTCGGCGCAACCGCCACCACACCGCACTCCCTGCAGATCGTCCCCGAAATCACGGAGATCAAGTTTATCAACGGCACCGCCCGCTTCTGGGCCGGAGCCCTGGCGGGTAGCTCGATGGTCGTAATCAAGGTGCGTTTTATTGATGCAGAAACCAGCAAGCTCATCGCCGAACCCGAGTTCTACTCACATGCCGCCGCCATGGCGGGAGCGTTTAGCATCGGAGGAGCCGACAACGCCATGCTCGTGCGCATCGCCAACCGGGTCGCCGACTACGTGACCGGTAACTACGAGCAAGCCGTGGGTGGAGCCACCGGAGCGGAAGTGCAATAACCTCCACCCCTGCCCCGCCGCCCATGGCAAAGTCCACAAAACAAACCTCTCTACCACTCGACCTCACGGGCGAAGGCCTCACCAGCGACCAGCCCATGAGCCTGCGCGTCACTGGTGGGAAAACCGCCCGCCAGCTCACGCGTAATCAAAAACAATTCAGCAAGCTGCTTAAGGAAATTGAAACGCTGCGCGCGCGCCAACAACGCACCACCGTCGCATGGGAAACCTTTCTCGCAGATTACCTGAAACGCATCCACCCCGAGCAACAACGCCAGCACGAACTGCGCAAGACCGTGCTGCGTCAACTGACCGTTCACCTGCACACACCCAAAGGTCTCGGTCCCCGCCAGCGCGACGCCCTCGCCGATCTGATCGAGTCGCAGCTCGAACAGATCCTCAACCACGAGCCCGAACTCACCGACCCGGACCTCATTGAGCTGATCGACTATTTCAAGGCACGTGCGGCCAAACAGCACCAAGACAAACCCGCCGGCGACGATCTCCCGCCCGCCATGCTCGAGATCATCAGCGACGCCGGACTCGACCGCACCGGTTTTCACGCCGGCATGACCGAGGTCGAATTCAAAGCGGAGCTGGAACGACAGTTCTCCGCAAACCCAGAGGCCTTCGACATCGATCCAGACGACGACGATTTTGATTCCCCGCCGCCTCCGCCAAATCCCCGTAAACGCAAAGGCAAAGCATCGTCCGCACCCGATCCGCAGACCCAAGCCCAGCAAGCCGCAGAAAGCCGCAAGCGCACCATCAGTGTCATCTACAAGCAACTCGCCAAAGTCCTCCACCCCGACCTCGAAACCGACCCGGTCAAACGCGAGCAAAAGCACCACCTCATGCAGGAGCTCACCGCCGCCTACCGCCAAGGTGACCTGCATACGCTGCTACGCCTGGAACTCGCTTGGATACACCGCGAGGAAGGCGACCTCGACCGCCTGACCGACGAAAAGCTGAAGGTCTACATCCAGCTTCTCAACGAGCAGGCCGATGAGCTGCATCGTGAGATCAACTCAACCGCCTACTCGCCACGTTTTGCCGCTGTCAGTCACTTCGCCAGCCCGTTCACCGGCGAACCGATCAATGTCGGTTCAGTGATGGCCCGCCTGCACCCTTACACCGAAACGTTAAAACGACTCGAAATCGCGCTGCAAGGCCCGGCCGCCCGCACCGAGCTGCGCGAGCTGATCAAAGACTTTATCCACCAGCAAAAAGCCGCCGCCCGCTTCCCAGACTTCCGCGACTTCAGATTCTGAGCAAAAAATGTAGTGTGCCAGTTCACCCCGACAAGTCGGGGCCGCCCCCGGCGCATTTACCGAGGGGCAAAGAGCTCATCCAAAGTAGCCTGAGCATCCTGCTCATGTCCGAAAACGTTTAACGACGTCGACCCATTGGTAAGTATTCGAAGGAAAGCCCTGATCCCCTGTTCGTAGTGACGCCGCAAGGGCCGCAACGCGGCCCAAGGCGTTCTCCGCACCCCAGCCAAAACAAGGCGACGTCCATAACCGTTTGCAGGCTTCCGTTCATCGTAGAAACTTGCCATGAATCCCGCGCAAATGCCCCCCAACCAAAACCCTGAGCAAATCGCCCGCGACGCCATCGACGCGCAGCTCAAGGCTTCGGGTTGGGCCGTGCAGGACAAGACCGCCATCAATTTCCACATCGGCGAAGGTCAGGCCGTCCGAGAATACACCACCGATACCGGTCCCGCCGACTACGTCCTCTTTGTCGACGGCCAGCCTGTCGGCGTGATCGAGGCCAAGAAAGAAACCCTCGGTGCTAAGATCACCACCGCCGAAGACCAAACCGCCGACTACGCCGCCGCCAAGCTCAAGTGGGTTCAGAACACCGGCGTGCCGCTCCCGTTTCTCTACGAGGCTACCGCCGTCATTACCCGCTTTACTGATCAGCGCGATCCCAAGCCCCGCTCACGCGAGGTCTTCTCCTTCCATCGACCCGAATCCTTGCGCGAGTGGATCTCCGCCGGCCGCTCCCTCCGCGCCCGCCTTCACGACCTCCCCGCGCTCGACCCGACCAACCTGCGCGAGTGCCAGATCGAGGCCGTCACGAATCTCGAAATCTCCCTGAAGCAGGCCAAGCCCCGCGCCCTCATCCAGATGGCGACCGGTGCCGGCAAGACCTTCACCGCCATCACGTCCGTCTATCGCCTGCTCAAACACGCCCGCGTCCGCCGCGTGCTCTTCCTTGTCGATACGCGCAATCTCGGCGAACAGGCCGAGCAGGAGTTCCTCGCCTTCACGCCCAACGACGACAACCGCAAGTTCACCGAGCTTTACTCCGCCCAGCGCCTAGCCTCGTCCCACGTGTCCGCCGATGCGCAGGTCTGCATCTCCACCATTCAGCGGATGTATTCGATTCTCCAAGGCACCGACCTCGATGAATCCTCCGAGGACGAAAACCCCGCCGAGCACTCCACCGACCGCAAACGCGAACCGCTCCCCGTCGCCTACAACCAAAAGGTCCCACCCGAGTTCTTCGACCTCATCATCATCGATGAATGCCACCGCTCGATCTACAACCTCTGGCGTCAGGTCCTCGACTACTTCGACGCCTTCCTCGTCGGCCTCACCGCCACGCCCGACGCCCGCACCTACGGCTTCTTTAAACAAAACATCGTCTCCGAATACACCCACGAGGACGCCGTCGCCGACGGCGTGAACGTGCAGGGCGAGATCTACACCATCGAAACCGAGGTTTCGAAACAGGGCGGCACCGTCCTCAAGGGCCTCGTCGAAAAACGCGAAAAACTCACCCGCGCCAAACGCTGGTCCCAACAGGACGAGGATCAGGCCTACTCCGCCAAGAAACTCGACCGCGACATCGTCAACCCGTCCCAGATCCGCACCGTCATCCGCGCCTTCCGCGACCGCTTGCCCGAGATCTTCCCCGACCGCACCGACGCCACCGGCGCCTACGAGGTCCCGAAAACCCTCATCTTCGCCAAGACCGATTCCCACGCCGACGACATCATCAACATCGTCCGCGAAGAATTCGGCGAGGGAAACGCCTTCTGCAAAAAGGTCACCTTCGGCACCAGCAAGGGCGTCAAGCGCATCACCTTCGACCCGTCCGATGACAAGAAACGCCACGTCGAGGACGACTACATCCAGGAGCCCGAGACCGCCAAGTCCGCCCTCACCCAGTTTCGCAACGGCTACCACCCGCGCATCGCCGTCACTGTGGACATGATCGCCACCGGCACCGACGTGAAACCCCTTGAGTGCCTCCTCTTCATGCGCGACGTGAAGTCCAAGGGCTACTTCGAGCAGATGAAAGGCCGTGGCACCCGCACCCTCGATCACGACGGCCTGCGCAAAGTTTCCTCCGCCGCCAAGTCGGGCAAGACCCACTACGTCATCGTCGACGCCATCGGCGTCACCAAGTCCCTCAAGACCGCCAGCCGCCCGCCCATCACCCGCCCCACCGTCCCGTTCAAAGACCTCGCCATGGAGGTCGTCATGGGCGCGAGCGACGCCGACACCGTTTCCTCCCTCGCCGGCCGCCTCGCCCGCATCGAGCGCCAGCTCACCCCGCTGCAACAACACGCCATCGCCGAAAAGATGGGCGGCGTCGCCCTCGGCCAGTTGGTGAAAAACCTCTTCCACGCCATCGACGGCGAGGCCATCGAACAAACCGCCCTGCAACTCGTCGGGCAAACCGAGGGCGACCCCGGCGACACCGCCCGCGAAAAGGCCCAGCAACAACTCGTCGCCGCCGCCCGCGCCCCGCTCACCGGGGCAGTCGTCACCCAGATCGTCGAAGCCTGCACCGCCAACATGCAGACCATCGACCACGACACCCAGGACCAGCTGCTCAACGCCGGCTGGGACGGCGATATCCACGAACGCGCCGCCGCCTTCGCCCAAGATTTCGAAACCTTCTGCCGCGATCACCGCGACCAGCTCGACGCCCTCACCATTTACTACTCGCAGCCCCAACGCCGGCAGGAAGTCACGCTCACCCAGATCAAAGACGTGCTTGCCGCCCTCCGCCAACACGCCCCGCGCCTCGCGCCCCTCCGCGTGTGGGACGCCTACGCCCGCCTTGATGAACTTCCCGCCAACGCCCGCCCCCTCACCGAATTGACCGCACTCGTAGCCCTCCTCCGCCGCGCCTGCGGTATCGATCAAAAACTCACGCCGTTCGCCGACACCGTGCGCCGCAACTACCGCGACTGGATCGTGCGCGAAAACGCCGGTAACCCCTTTACGACGGACCAGACCGCCTGGCTCCAACTCATCCGCGACCACGTTATGCTCTCCTTCCGCCTCGACCGCGAAGACCTCGAATACGCCCCCTTCGATGCGCAAGGCGGCCTAGGCAAAATGTATCAACTCTTTGGTGACCGCATGGACCCGCTCATCGCTGAACTGAACAAGGAGCTGACTGCGTGAGTGACAATACAATCCCTGCATCTTGGACTCTCGTTGAAATCGAGGATGTTCTTTTCCCATACCCCAACGGGAAAAAAATCCGCCAAGGTTGGAGTCCTCAGTGCGAGAATCATCCCGCTGAGTCCCACGACGACTGGGCTGTCCTACGAACGAGCGCCATCCAGGACGGCAGTTTCGTGGACGCCGAGAACAAGAAGCTACCGCCAAGTCTTGAGCCGCGAACACAGCTAGAGGTTGTCGCTGGCGACATGAGAACCTTGTGAAAGAGCAGCGAATCCACTCAATCAATGCCGATGCCCGCCTCCCTGCCAGTTCCCATTTCACCTGCTGTGCTCATATGGGCGCGCGAGGAAAGTGGCTACCCGGTTGAACGCGCTGCCGAGCGGCTCGGGGTAAAAACCGAACGTCTCAACGATTGGGAACTGGGCGCCCGGCAACCGACCATGAAACAGGTCGAAAACCTGGCCAAACTCTATCACCGCCCCCTCGGTCTGTTCTTCCAACCCAAGCCGCCATCGGTTCCTCCCTTGGCAGCGGAATATCGAAGGCTGACAGGTGTCGTCCCTGGACACGAATCACCCGAGCTTCGACTGGCGCTGCGCAAGATGTCCTCGCGCCGTGAAACCATGCTCCAGCTCTTGGTCGAACTGGGCGAGTCGACTCCGGTCCTTGATCTGGTCGCCCACTTGTCCGAAACTGCGAACGCTGTCGCCGAAAGGTTACGTGCGGCCCTCGGCATCACTCCCGACGAACAACGCCAGTGGGCCAATGAATGGCAGGCTTGGGCCGCATGGCGGGCTGCGGTCGAACGTATCGGCGTGCTGGTGTTTCAGTTTCCCAAAGTGCCTCTAAGTGAAGCCCGAGGGTTATCTTTGCTGCGCGCGCCTTTGCCGGTCGCTTCGGTTAACTCCAAGGAAGGTCCGGAGTCTCGCGCCTACACCCTCATCCACGAAGTTGTCCACCTGATGCTCGCAGCCGGTAAGGAAGAGGCGCCTGCTTCCCGAGAGACCCGCGACAACGATGCGTGGGCAGTCGTTGAGCGTTTCGCCGAAGAAACCGCGAGCCACACCCTCGTCCCTGAGCCGATGCTGGCTCAGGAAATCCGGGCGGGAGACTTCCCGCGAAACGGCTGGGACATCGGTGATGTGCGTAGCCTCGCACGACGTTTCCGAATCACACCACTCGCGATGGCCACACGCCTGCGGTCGTCAGGGTATTTTGATTGGGCTCATTACGCCGGCTGGAAACGCGGGTGGGAATCATACGTCGCTACGCTCAAACCGAAGTCCGGCGGTTTTGCCCATCCCGTATCCATGACCTTGGGACGTGCCGGTCGACCGTTCACTCAAGTCGTGCTGGAAGCACTCGCCGCCAATCGTATCACGACCGTGCACGCGTCCCGCTACCTCGATCTCAAGGCCGAGCACTTCGAAAAGCTGAAGGGCTCGTTAGTAACCCGCCCTGGAACTGGAGGAGCGGATGAGTGATCCCACTCGTCGGACACTCTATGCCGTGGACACAAACGTGTTCATGGATTGGCAGTTTCGGCATTACCCCACGGACATATTCCCCTCTTTGCTTGGACGAGTAGACGCGTTAATCGCCGAAGAGCGCTTCTTTTCTCCGGCGCTAGCGGACGAAGAACTCCGCAAGGTCGGCACCCCCGAATTGACGAAATGGTCCGATGACCATCCCTCAATTTGGGTTCCCAGCACCGAGCTATTGGCCGGAGCATTAACGATTCAGGGCCGTTTTCCCGGGCTGCTAGACCCCAAGTCGGATTTTGAGGAAGCCGACGCCTACGTAATCGCACTAGCTCAACTCCGCGATGGGATCGTGGTAACCCAAGAGACCTCAGCCGCAGAGAAGCGGAATCCTCGCCGTCCCATGTTCATACCCGACGTTTGCAGGGAACTGGGCGTGCATTGCATCAGCCTACAGGGCCTCATGCGGCGGGAGGGCTGGAAACTTTAATAACCTAGATTTAGGTCAAACTAACGGAGCCCCCTCCGTTAGTTTGAAATTGTGCTCCGTTAATTTAACGGAGCACCGGACCTTTGATTACCATGACCACCGACAGCATCATCTCCAAAGTCTGGAGCTTCGGTAACACCCTCCGTGACGGCGGCGAAACATCCACCTCATCTTTTAAACACCGCCGAGCACCTGGCACATGAGTTCCGACCTGACCACCTCCACCCTCCTCGGCCTCATCGCCCCCCTGCGCGCTGAGCGGGCGGCGAATCCACCGTCAAAACGCAAACGCCTCCTATCGCCATGACCAACGATCTCACTCCCGACACACCGCCCCCTTTCGAGCAGATCCGCCGCATCAACGACGCGGGCAACGAGTATTGGTCGAGCCGTGATTTCGCCCGTGTGCTCGGTTACAGTGATTACCGGAATTTCGAGTCTGTCGTGGGAAATGCTCGCACGGCGTGCTTTAACAGCGGCCAACGGGTGGACGACCATTTCGTTGAGATCACCGATATGATCGAAGTCGGCAAAATTAACCGCCCGCGGGAGTTTAAATTAGTCATTCAGCTCCTGCATGATCCCGAAACAGATTTCGGGATCACCCCCAAGACCGCCCGAATCGGTGCTTTCGATTTTCGCGCCTCCACTCGCATTCGCAGGCAGCCGTCTCCAAGTTCCGTCTCATGATCGATATCGATCCATTCGAACTGCTCACCTCGCTGGAAGATCTCGCGCTGTTGCGCGAGTCGGTGGATTTAGAGTGCAAACTCGCCCTTGGTCGCGATGGACAGGGCGCGATCCCCGAGGACTTCTGGCCCACCTACAGTGCCTTCGCCAACACCAACGGCGGTGTGGTCATCCTCGGCGTGCGCGAGAAAAACGGAACGTTCCAAATAGAGGGCCTGCCCGATACAGCCAAATTACGGCGAGACCTGTTTAACACCCTCGGCAACCGGCAAAAAGTAAGCCTCAACCTGCTGGACGATGCCCATGTGCGCGAGATCGAGATCGAGGGGCGCACCCTGTTGGCGATCCACGTGCCCCGCGCCACCCGTGTGCAGCGTCCGGTGTATCTGGGGGCCCATCCGCTTGGCGGCAATACCTACCGGCGACTCAACGAGGGCGACCGTCCGCTGCCCGACGACGAGGTGAAGCGCATGCTCGCCGAACAGGTCGAGGACAGCCGCGACGACCGAGTGCTACCCCACTACGACCTCGACGACCTCGCGCCGGAAACCCTGCGCACCTATCGTCAAATTTTCGCCACTCGCGAGCCCAACCACCCGTGGGCGGCGCTGGGCGATCTGGAGTTTCTTCGCCAGATTGGCGGCTGGCGACGGGATCGCGAGACCGGCAAAAGTGGGCTCACCGTAGCCGGCCTGCTCATGTTCGGGCACATGGTGTCCATCCAAGAGGAGTTCCCCAACTACATGCTGGATTATCAGGAACGTCCGGAAGCCAAGGTGGAAAGCCGCTGGATCGACCGCCTGACGCTCGACGGCAAATGGTCGGGCAATCTCTACGACTTTTACCGACGGGTTTACCTCAAACTGACTGCCGACCTGAAGGTGCCGTTCCGTTTGGAGCACGGTGAGCGAAAGGACGAGACCCCTGTGCACGAAGCTCTCCGCGAAGCATTGGCCAACGTAATCACCCATGCAGATTACTCCGACCGTTCATCCGTGCTGGTAGTGAAACGTCCCGACATGTTCGGGTTTCGCAACCCCGGCCTCATGCGCATCCCCGTCGAAGTCGCCCTGAAAGGTGGTGAATCCGACTGCCGTAACCGCACTCTACACAAGATGTTTCGTTTGGTGGGCGTGGGTGAACAAGCTGGCTCCGGCATTCCCAAGATTTTGACCGACTGGGGGCTCCAACACTGGAGCCCGCCGAAACTCTACGAGCTGGCCACTCCATACAACCAAACCCTGCTGGAGTTGCGGATGATCGATTTGTTCCCCGACTGGGCCATGGACTCGCTACGAGCCTACTTCGGGGATAAATTCGAAAAACTCCCGTATCTGGAACGCGTTGCACTAGCACTCGCCATTTGCGAAGGAACGGTAACCCACGCCCGGCTCAAGGCTGTCAGCACCGAGCACCCCGTGGACCTATCAAAAACGCTTCAACATCTTGTCCACGATGGCTTTTTATCATCAACCGGCGGCAGGGGCGCAGTCTATCATTTGGAAGGCTTAGACTGGCCCACGCCGGATGATGTTTTCGGACCGACACTTCCGCAACCGGCCCCGAGCTCCCCACATTTGGACACCAGCTCCCCACATCCGCATGGCAAACGGGACGGCAACGGGTGTCTGGTTGCCGACCAATTTCCGCTACCGATCATCGACGACCTTAAGGCTCTGGCCCCCACGTTCCGGGCTGAGTTAGAGGCATTGGCCGCGATTCCCCGACAAAAGAAAGCGGTGAAACGCGAAATCCTCATCAAAGTGCTTATGCAACTTTGCGCGCGGCAGTTTATCACCCTGCGCTGTCTGGCCGCCTTGGTCTCTCGTAACCCCGAAAGTCTGCGCGATCATTACCTCAGTGGTTTGGTAAAATCCAAAGAACTGGAGCTCGCATTCCCGACCACCCCAAACCACGAACGACAGGCCTACTGCTCGGCAACCGCCCTCACCGACCCTTCTTCATGACCACCGATAGCATCATCTCCAAAGTCTGGAGCTTCTGTAACACTCTTCGCGACGACGGCGTGGGCTACGGCGACTACCTTGAGCAGCTCACTTACCTCATCTTCCTCAAGATGGCCGACGAATACGGCCGCCCGCCCTACAACCGCAACGTCGGTGTGCCCGCGCGTTTCGCCTGGCCGGTCATGCGTCCGCTCAAGGGGGCCGAACTCGAGGTGCACTACGTCGAAACCCTGCGCAGCCTCGGCACCGAAAAAGGCATGCTCGGGCAGATCTTCACCAAGGCCCAAAACAAGATTCAGGATCCCGCCAAGCTCGCCCGGCTGATCGAGATGGTGGACGACATTTCATGGGTCACCCTCGACGCCGACACCAAGGGCGACATTTACGAAGGCATCCTCGAAAAGAACGCCGAGGACACCAAGTCCGGCGCCGGCCAATACTTCACGCCCCGCGCCCTCATCAAGGCCATGGTCGAGTGCGTCGCCCCCGAGCCCGGCAAGTCCATCGCCGACCCCGCCTGCGGCACCGGCGGCTTCTTCCTCTCGGCCTACGACTATCTGGTGAGCCACCACCAGATGAACCGCGACCAGAAGGCGTTCCTCAAAAACGAAACCTTCCACGGCAACGAGATCGTCGCCGGCACACGCCGCCTGTGCCTGATGAATCTCTTCCTGCACAACATCGGCGAAATCGACGGCGACAGCCTCATCGCCTCGACCGATGCGCTCATCTCCCAACCGTCGGTCACCGTTGACTACGTGCTCGCCAATCCGCCCTTCGGCAAAAAGAGCTCGATGACCTTCACCAACGAGGAAGGCGAACAGGAGAAAGAAGACCTCGTCTATAACCGACAGGATTTCTGGGCCACCTCCTCCAACAAACAGCTCAACTTCCTCCAGCACATCCGCTCGCTGCTCAAGACCACCGGCCGCGCCGCCGTGGTATTGCCCGACAACGTGCTCTTCGAAGGCGGCGCCGGCGAAACCGTGCGCAAGAAGCTCATGGAGACAACGGAGCTACATACCATCCTCCGCCTGCCCACCGGTATTTTCTACGCCAACGGAGTGAAGGCCAACGTGCTCTTCTTCGACAATCGTCCCGCCAGCAAAGCCGTCGCGACCAAGGAGGTCTGGTATTACGACTACCGGACCAACATCCACCACACACTGAAGCGGAAACCCCTCCGCCTCGAAGACCTCCGTGAGTTCATCGACTGCTACAACCCGACCAACCGCCACAAGCGCAAGGAAACGTGGAACGCCGAGACGAATCCCGACGGTCGCTGGCGCAAATTCACCCACGCCGAACTCGTCGCCCGCGACAAAACCAGCCTCGACCTCTTCTGGCTCAAGGACGACAGCCTCGCCGACCTCGACAACCTCCCCGAGCCCGACGTCCTCGCCGACGAGATCATTGAAAACATTGAGGCCGGCCTGACCAGCTTCCGCGCAGTGGCCGCTTCACTCGCTTCCTGAGTCGGCAGATAAGTTCAGACGTGGGTTTCCCTGCTCACATCAACCCTCGCCCCGGAGCCTCTGTGCGGTGAACCCCGCGCGGGCGGTAGCCGAGGGCGTCGGAGTTGCCGAGCAGGTCGGCCATCAGGTAGATGATGCTCAGCCACATTTCGGTGCCTTGCAGCGAGGGCTGGTGACGCGCGACCACGAAGTCGAAACCACGTCCACGTTGCCAGTGAGCGAGCACCTTGGGCAGACGCTGACGCACCCACGCCTCAATCTCATCGCGGCGATGCGCGGTCTGTTTACGGCAGAGCCAGAGCGGATGCACAACGTCGAGCACGTGACAGGCGTCGTCGGTCTTGCCGTTAAAGAAGGCCTTGTCAGTCGTGTGCGTGAGGATCGTATCAATAGCCTTTTCAGGATGCGGCAACGGCCGGCCAAATTGCGCGTAGGTGCCGCGGGTGAGCCGGTAGAAACCGTTGACCGGATGCTGCCAGCGAGACTTCTCGGACCAAGCTCCCCAGGTGCCGCTCATCGGATCGCATTTTTTGTCGAGCCACGCAAAGAGAGCATCGAGCGGTGGCTTGCGGGCAAAGTATTTGGCGTTGGGCAACAGGCTCGACGCGTAACAGTCGACCCAGTCGCCGGCGTGCCAGGCCGTGGTTTTCCAGGGGAGTGATGCCAACTTTTTGCGCAGGCGGGGCACGGTGATGTCGGCGGCGACGCGCACCGGCCACGCGAGGTTGGAATCCAAGCACTCCAGCGCGTAGCTGAGAGCCATGGTGTTGTAGAAACGAGTGTCGTCGGGGTTGGCCGGCGGTGCGTCGTTGTATTTGCCATCCTCGGGGATGTGCTCGGGCACCACTCCCGTCGCGCGGTCCTGAAACTCGCGCAGGCGCGTCACCCATTCGGCCTTGGTGTAGCCGGGCGCAATGCGACCAAACATGGCGGCGATTTCGACGGCGTCGCACCATGGACGCACACGTTTCTTTTGTCCCTTTTGATCAAGGTAGAGCAAGCCGGTGGCCTTGGACTTCGACTGGTAGGATTTGAGGACGTCGTCGAGTTGTTCGCCGACACGTTGGCCGAAGGTTTCCAGCTTTGCCTCAAGTGAGCCGGCGGTGCGGGTGAGTTTGCGCATGCGAATGACGCGGGCGGGATTGCCTCCAACAATCGCGTAGTCAGGCACGTCCTTGGTCACCACTGCGCCGGCGGCGATGATCGAGTGGCTGCCGACCTTCACGCCATCCAGAATGGATGCGTGCGCGCCGATCCAAATGTCGTCGCCCAGCACGATGCCCTTGCGCGTGTGCGGTTGTTGCCAGATCGGACGCGCGGTGTCGGCAAAGCCGTGGTTAAAACCCATCAGGCACGCATAGGCGCCGATCCGGATGCCTGAGCCGCCGGTGATCTGGCCGCGCAGGGTGGCGAAGGGATTGAGCGTGCAGTGGTCGCCGAGGGCAACGTCGTCGGTCACATAGGCCATGCCGGCGACAAAGCCGTTGACCCCCAGTCGGAGCGTGTGCCCGGGCTTGCCCGCAATAATCGCGTCGCGGGCGATGTAACACCCCTCGCCCAGCTCCGCTCCAGTCGACGCGGAGAGCGCGCGCTGGTGCGCCTTTTGCGCGGCTTTTTCAGCAGCGGTGGCCTCGCTGGCAAAGTGCCACGGGGTGTAGTCGAAGCGTTGTTCACGAATGCGCTGACGGGAGCTCGGGGTGGGCATAGTTGTATTTTTGATCAGGTTTAAATAAATCCAACATGGATATTTGACGTAGTTTTTTGTAATTATGTCGCGTGCTACGTTATCGCCTCACCCAGTCACCCTCGCGTGTTTTGCCGCTCAATGTGCGCTCGGCGGGGCACTACCGATTCCCGGCAGGCGAGCGCTATACTCGTGATGCCGGCGACTTTCTGCAGGTGTTTTGGAGCGTGAACGGAAACGGCCGTATGCTCCTCGATGGGAAAACGGTCACCGTGCCCACGGGCAGTCTGCTGTATTACGCCTCCGGCGAGCCGCACGAACTGATCGCTGGCTCCGGCGGATGGGAATACCGGTGGTTCACACTCGACGGATCTTGCTCGGCCACCGTGGTCGAGACCTGGGGTTTGCAACGCGTGCAGCCAGCCGGCCCGTGCCCCGCCGATCTGTTCGAGCACATGGATGTCGCCTTGCAGGATCCGACTCCGACGGGTGAAGCCCGCGCCTCGCTACTCGCCTATGAATTGTTACTGCGGGCAACCGACACCGCCGCTTCATCCACGGTGGCCGGTGATGCCGAGGCGGCACGGGCGTGGCTCGACGTTCACTACACCGACGCCCGCCTCAACGTATCAACGCTCGCCGAACGGTTTGGCCTGCATC
This sequence comes from Opitutaceae bacterium, assembly GCA_037969015.1. Lineage (GTDB taxonomy): Bacteria > Verrucomicrobiota > Verrucomicrobiia > Opitutales > Opitutaceae > JAUWBF01. The sequence continues at coordinate 64,382 of JBBKWO010000036.1, read as the reverse complement.
GCTCGTCGCTACACCGCCAGTTCACTCGCAGCCATGGCGTCGCCCCCGTGCAATACCTTGGCCGTCTCCGGCTAAGACGTGGGTTGGAGTTGTTAACGACCACGCGGTTACCCATCGCGGACGTGGCCGTGCAGTGCGGCCTGCCCGACATCGCCTACTTTTCGAAACTGGTGTCGCGACATACCGGATACAGCCCGCGTGAATACCGGCGGCGGCACGCTCAGGACGCCGACGCGACTTCTTCGGGAGCCTCGAAGTCGCCGGTCATTTCGTAGGGCATGCGAAAGACGCGGGTGCCATCGGCATGGCTAAAATAGAGGTGTGAAGGCGTCAGGTCGACCGGGTGGCCATCTGCCCAGAAGGCCGCGAATTCAGGATGCGCGTTGAGCGGACGGCGTGCGTAGCTGTGGTTGGTTTTACTATTGGCCGTGAGCGCGCGCTCCTTGGTCCAGGTGTGGCCGGCGTCGTTGCTCACCCACGTTTCCATCTCGCCACCGGTGCCCCATTTTTGCGGAGCCTTTCCGGTCGGACCGATGATGCGCCACTGGTCGCCGTCAACGTAGATGCTGCCCATGTCGTAGTTGTGATCGGATACGGCAACAACGTGGCGCGCCCACTCGATGCCGGTCCAATGCATCACGGTCCATTCGCGCGGATCGCCGGCCGGACCGGGTTCGCCGAAACGGCTGACGATACAGAGCAGGATCGGGTTGCCCGCCAAGTCGAAGTTCAGGTCGCAGGTATACATGAACTGACCGGCGGATTGCAGATCGAGAACGCGGGCGGAGTTGTCCGATTCGGTCAGGGGCAAGGTCAGCGGCGTGCCATCGGCGTTGGTCCAGGAGCTGCCGCCGTCGGTGGTTTGCGCGTAGTAAAGGTTGGTGCGGCAATCGACGTTACTCTCCGGGTGGTAGTTGAAAAACGTGGCGAACTTCGTCACCGAGCCATCGACGGACTGCCAGCGTCCACTGGTCTGGTAATGGCCCTCAAAAGTCGCCAGCGCATGATCCTCGCTCCAGGTGCGTCCATCCTTGCTGGTTTTCCAAAACAGGCAGCGCGCAGGACCATATTTTCCACCGGGAAAATACTTGGTGAAGAGTAGGAACATACCCTTGCCCTGATCACCCGTCCAAATCTGCGGATAGGTGAACTCCTGTGGCGGCAACTGCTCCCACTCACCGAGGTCGTAAGGTTTGGTGCTGCGGAAAATCAGGCCCGGACGACGCCGGCCGCGTCCGCTCTTAAAAATCCAAACATAGCCGGTCGCGTCGATGTGCAGCGAGGCGTTGTCATGCGGATCGTCCACCGAAGGATCTGCATAAAGAGCAACTGGACGCGACACCATGCCCGTCGCGTGGTCATAGCTGCCCACCATGATCACCAGCGCACGTTGGTCTGCGGCGGGCGCACCGCCATAGGTGAAAAAGGTTTTATTCACCGCCGGGGCGTATTGCGCCATGGGTTCGTGGTTGGCGGTATAAGTGCCGAGACCTCCGGAGTATTTATCACCGTATTCGAAGTCGTGCCCGAGCCGGAACCAGATACCGCGATAACCATCGGCGAACTTTGCAAAGGCGAAGCTGGAACCGGCACCGGCGGATCGCCCCACGCCTGCATTCCACCAAGTGCCTCCAGGCGGGAGGGAAGCTTCGGCAGCCTTGGAATCGTAAACAAAAGAGGCTTGAGATGACATGATCCCATTGCGGGCGTCCGCAGAATATTTCTCAAGTAACCGGCATTGCGCGAAATGATCATTTCGTTTCACACTTCGAACGCATGCCCCCCTCTCCGCCGAGTCTATCCCTGCACGACTGGGCCTGCCTGCGCGTCGAGCTCGTCTGGATCTACGACCATGCTCCCGCGGACCGCTCTCGGCACATCATCGCCGATCACACGCGTGGCAACTGGGCCTGGTTCATCCGCAAGGGGTCGGTTCGCATCCGTTGCGATGAGGGCGTATTCACCGCCAGGGCCGGCGAGTGGCTGTTGCTACCGGCGGAGCGACACCACCAGGACTTTTCGGATGACGCGCTGTTGATCTCGGTCAATTTTCTCTGCCAGTGGCCGTCGGGCGAAAACATCATCGAATTGCCCGCGCCGTTGCTGCTGACGGACCGCGACCAGCCGCGCCTCAAACAAACCGCCGTCAAACTCGCACGCCTGACCGGTCGCGAGTTTACCGGCCCACATCATCTCTACACGCAACAGTCCGCCGGTTATCCGCTCTTCCTGCAATTCCAACGGACGTTCTTCGATTGGCTCGACGCCTGGTTTCAGGCCCGCATCACCCACGGCGCCCGCGTCACCCGACAATCCGGTGATCAACGCGTATTGCGCGCTATTCGTTTACTCGACGCCGCCGCGCTCGACGCCGGTTTGCCCAAGGCGGACCTCGGTGCGGTCGGCCTGAGTCTGGTGCAGCTCAACCGCCTCTTTCGCCAGCAACTCAAAATCACCCCGCAACACTACTGGGAACGTCGCCGGGTTGAGTTTGCCCGGCTCCGCATCGAGACCAGTGACACACCGCTCAAGGAGATCGCCTTCTCGCTCGGCTTCAGTGACACCCCGCACTTTAACGTCTGGTTTAAACGCCACACTGGCACCACGCCCGGCCGGCATCGTGACCAATTCTCATCCGTCTAACCGCCTCCTTTTCCTAACATGTCGCCTCTCGCTCCCCTCGCCGCCCTTGGTCGCTGGTTCGCCCGCGGACTCGTTCGCTTCTACTATCCGCGCATCGAAATCGAGGGCGCCGAACGCCTCTCCATCAGCGGCCCGTTGCTGCTCGTCGCCAACCATCCCAACTCGCTCATCGACCCCGTGCTGCTCGGCGTCGCCGCCCGCCGTCCGGTTCGGCTGTTGGCCAAGGCCCCGCTATTCTCCAGTCTTATCTGGGGGCCGGCTCTGCGGCTCACCGGGATGATCCCCGCCTATCGCGGAGCAGACGACCCCAAGGCCGTTAAACGCAACCTCGACTCGCTCGCCGCCGCCGCCCGCGCCCTGGCGAACGACCACTCAGTCATCGGCATTTTCCCCGAAGGCAAAACCCACGACCAGGCCCGCCTCGCGCAGGTCAAATCCGGCGCCGCCCGCTTGGCCATGCAGGCCCTCGCCGCCGGAGCCCAAAACCTCCGCATCGTCACCGTTGCCCTCAACTACGAGCGCAAAGAGAAATTCCGCTCCGCCGTGTGGATTCGCATCGGCGAACCGATCGAGGCCGCCGACTGGCTTGCCGAACACAACGGCGACGAACACACCGCCATGCGCGCACTCACGCCCGAGCTCGATCACCGCTTGCGCCGCGACCTCATCGACCTCGACGACCCGGCTTGGGAACAACTCCTCGACGACGTTGAGTGGCTGCTCCCCCGCACCCGCAATCGCGCCGCCGCCGGCCTCACCGCCCTACGCACCCGCAAGCAGGTCGCCGACTCGCTCAACCACTTTCACCGCACCGCCCCCGAGCGCGCCCAGGCCGCCGCCGCCAAGGTCTCCGCCCACGCCGCCAACCTCCACGCCCTCGGCCTCGACGCCGGCGCACGCCTCCTCCATCAACGCGGCCCGTTTCTCGCGCTGCGTCTGCTCCGCGATGCCTTTGGCGTGTGGTGCGGCGGACTCTTCGCGCTGTGGGGACTCGTCCTGCATCTGGTTCCCTTCGGCATCTCCCGCATCGTCGCCAAACTACTCGGGCGCGGTGACCGCACCACCCTCGCCCTCTGGCGCCTGCTGTTCGGTGCCGTTCTCCTGCTCGGCTGGTATGCCGTGCTCGCACTCGTCGCCGCCGCCTACTTCCAGCCGTGGGTGGTGATCCTGCTTTGCGCGCTGGCCCCTGGCTCCGCCCTCTTTGGGGTGCGCTGGCTGCGTGTTCAGCGTGGTCGTGCCCGCGCCTGGTGGGCCGAGCTCCGCCTGCTCTTTGATCGCAAACACGCCGCCGCCCTGCGCGCCGAACACGCCGCCATCGGTAACCTGCTTGAAAAATTCGCCATGGAATGGGCCGGCCCCGCCAAAGTAACCGAGCCCCGCCGACTCCGCCTCGTGCGCCCGCCCGCGTGGGTCAATCTCACCCTCTCCGCGACCACCGCCGTGTTGCTGATGGGCGCCGCCCTCTGGGTCTGGCACGACCATCCGCTCGAATGGCGTCGCACCGACTCCCCGGCATTGCACGACCTTCCGGTCAACGCACTGATCGCCGACATCGATCTCGACGAACGCGCTCTGGCCGGAGTCATCATCGGAGTGACCGACTTGGAGCAAAAGTTCCGTGCTTTCGAAGCCGGACTCAACGCCGGCACCCGCAGTTACTACGATCCCTCCGACGACGACGAAATCCGCCGTATGGTGATCACCTTTCTGGCCCTGCGCGACGCCACTCTGCGCACCGCCTGGCATTACGAACGGCACGCGCAGCTGCCTCTCGGCCCGACCCGCCCCCGCGCCGCACGCCTGCATGCCTCCGCCATCGTGCTGTCCTACGATCTGGCCGCGCGCTTCGTCGACGCCTTCGCGCAGAAACCCATTGCCCAACGCAAACTCAACGAAGCCGAGCCCCGCTGGGATCTGCCCGCCGGCACCTACGACATGCTTTACGCAGCCCTGGGCAACCGGGAATACCGCCGCTTGGTCGACCGCGCGCTCCAGCTGCTCGACAAGGACAAGCGCACCCCGAAGTCGCCCGCCATCATCGCCGCCATGCTACGGTTAAAATCCCCCGCCCACGGCTGGCTCCACTACAAACTCACCACGGGTGCCGATACCGTGCGCGATCTGGCCGGCAACGGCTACTACCGCGCCAGTGCCGGTGTTTCTACGCTGATCGGCGACGCCCGCCTGCGCGCACCGCGTCAGGGTTATGCGCTGATTTCAGAACAACAGCTCCGTGAGATGCACGGCAAACTCCGTCCCGGCGACATCCTTATCGAGCGTCGCAACTGGTATCTCTCCAACGCCTTTCTACCCGGCTACTGGCCGCACGCCGCACTCTACGTCGGCACCGCCGAGGAACTGCGCGCGCTCGGCATCGCGGATGATCCGCGGGTCTCCGCCAAACTCGCCTCCTTTGCCAAACCCGACGGACTGGGCCATCCCCACGCGGTCATCGAAGCCATGAGTGAAGGCGTCGTTTTCACCTCGATCGAACACTCGATCGGTGAAGCCGACGGTGTCGCCGTGCTACGTCCGCGCGTCGACGATGAAGCCCGCCGCGAAATCATTGCCCGCGCCTTTGACCACTCCGGAAAACCCTACGATTTCGACTTCGATTTCTTCAGCGCCGATAAACTCGTCTGCACCGAAGTCGTCTACCGGGCGACCGACGGTTACGTGGATCTGCCGCTCTTTGAGATCCTCGGCCGCCGCACCCTGCCCGCCGTCGAAGTCGTGCGCTACGCCCTGAGCGAAAAAGGACGTAACCAGTTGGAATTCATCGCGCTGCTGGATGGAGATGAACGCGGAGGCAAGGCCGACTGGGCCGACGAAGCCACCCTGGCCGAAACCGTCGACCGGCCTGCACTGACCTGGCTGCAAAAGTGAGGGCCACGGTAGGGCGGGACCGCCGGGCCCGCCGGTGAGATGTGAGACCGCGAGGGACGACATGCTTGTCGGGCGACCTCAAACGCGGCGGGCCCAGCGGTCCCGCCCTACCTCCAAAGAGTGTCCACCCTCCTTCTATTTCATTGGCTCCGTTATGAAAATGGCACATGGTGTCAGCCGTATGCCTCACATCACCCCTGAAGTTATCGGCGCGAAGCTTATCCTTCGCGGTATCCACCTCGATCTCACCGACGCCATGCGCGACATTATCCATGACAAAGTCGGCAAACTCCTCCGCCACGAACCCCGTATTGACCGGGTGCGCGTAGACGTCGAACTCGACAAAGTTCACAACGGCAAACAGCACTTCATTTCCAAAGGACACATCGAAATCGGCGGCCCTGACATGGTCGCCTCCGTGTCCGACGAAAACGCCTACAAGTCGGTCAGCCTGTTGATCGACAAACTCGACGGCCTCCTCCGCAAGCGCCACAGCGAGCACAAGGAAAAGGTGCACCACCCGCATGCGGTGGACCTCGACGCGGCCATTCCGAAAGCCGTGTCCTGAGGTATTATTCCTCGGTTCAACTGCTTGCAAAGCGGCGCTAAAAAAGGCGCCGCTTTTTTTGTTTTTTGGGAACCCGCATGTCCACGCAGGGTCATAGTATTTCGTATGAATCAGAACAACTCGTCAGTTGTCGGCTCGAAGCTTCTGCTTCGGGGTATTCACGTCTCGCTCACCCAAGCCATGCAGGCCGCCATCGAGGAAAAGGCCGAACGCCTCCTCCGTCATGAACCCCGCATCGTGCGCGTCCGTATTGATGTCGAAAAAGACCATCGTGGCAGCGCCCAGCTGTTCATCGCCAAAGGCCACATCGAAATCGGCGGACCCGACCTGGTCGCCTCCGTCGCCACCGAGGACGCCTACAAGTCCGTCAATCTCCTGATCGACAAACTCGACCGCCTCCTCCGCAAGCGTTCCACCGCCCACCAATCACGTCGCCACCACGACGCGCCCCTAGCCGAGATGGCCGCCGGTTGATTCCAAAGCTCGCCGGAAAACATCCCCGTATTTGCCGCCCCCGACGCCCAGTGCGCCGGGGGCATTTTTGTTTTTCGCGGTAGTCCCGTAGGCCGCCTGCTTGCCTACGAGGAACACCCGATGATCGCGAATGTTCGTAATACGAACATTCGCGAAGGGGGTGCACTCGTGCTCAGTGCCCGCAGATGCAGGCGTATTCGGGGCGGTCGCAGCCGCCGCAGACGCTGGTGTTCAGATTGAAGCGTTCGATCACCGGCTTGGCGTCGACGGTGGGCTTGATGACGACGACCGTAGGGTAGCCGTTGCCTGTCGGAAGCACACCGTCGGAGAGCAGGCCGCTCTCAGTCTTAACAAAGTTCAACGTAACCGGAGCGGCGCGTTCGCCGGTCGTGACTTTCACCGACTGTCCGGCAGGCGCCACTGGTTTGCCGTCATCACCAACAAAGGTGATCTGCACCTTGCGCTCGGGCGTGACGAGGAACTCGGCGTGCGGCACGACTTCGGTGATCAGGCGGCCTCCATTGGGGCCGCCTTCGGTCTTTTCGTGCGCGAAGAGCGGCGAGGCGATGAGTAGCGTAATGATGGATAGAATACGGAGTGCGGTGTTTTTCATGGTTTTTTTAGGTTTGGGAAGATCGGAGTTTTAACGCAGAGGCGCGGAGCCACAGAGGGACGCAAAGTCGGACTAAGGGTTTAATCCCTGCGTCCTCTGCATCTTTGCGCCTCTGCGTTAAAATCATAAATCGGTTCATCGGGATTATTGAGCCGCGGCAGCTCCGCGTTGGAGGGCTTGCTCGGCGGCTCGGCGACCAAAGGCGAAGAAGACGAGCGGGGTGATCAGGAAATCGAGTAGCGTGGACGACAGCAGGCCGCCGACGATGACGACCGCCACCGGGTGCAGGATTTCCTTGCCCGGCTCGTCGCCGGCCAAGACCAGCGGGATGAGCGCGATGCCGGCCGCCAGTGCAGTCATCAGGACCGGCACCATGCGTTCCTGCGTGCCGCGGATGATCATCTCGCGGGTGAAACCTTCGCCTTCGTGTTTCATCAGGTGCAGGTAGTGCGAGAGCATCATAATGCCGTTGCGCGCGGCGATGCCGCCGACCGCGATGAAGCCGACCAGCGTGGCGATGCTGATGTTGTCGATTAGCAACCACGTGAGCACCAGTCCGCCGACGAGCGCGAGCGGAATGTTGAGCATGACCTGCAGGGCCAGCGACCAGCTCTGGAAATAACCGTAGAGCAGGAATACGATCACGACGAAGACGATGGAGCTGAAGAGCAGGATGCGTTGGCTGGCATCGCGACGCGCCTGGAACTCGCCTTCGTAGGTGATGAAGTAGCCTTCGGGGAGTTTTACGTTTTCGCGCACTTCGTTTTGCAGGCGTTCGACCAGCGCGCCGACGTCGCGGGCGGTGGGCTTGATGGCGATGGTGAAGCGGCGCTGGCTGTTTTCGCGAAAGATAACGTTGGGGCCGCGGGCCTCGCGCACATCGGCCACGGTGCCGAGCGGGATACGTTGTCCGTTGGCGGTCTCGATTGGGAGCAGGGCGATGCGTTCGGGCGACTCGCGCCACTCGGCCGGGAGACGCAGCACGAGGTTGATGGCGCGCTGGCCTTCGCGGAGTTCGGCGACGGTCTTGCCGCCGATGAGCGCGCCGAGTTGTTCGTTGAGTGCGCCGGGAGTGACGCCGTAAGCGGTGGCGCGGGGGCGGTCGGCCTCGATCCGCAATTGCGGGATGAAGGCCTGTTGATCGAGTTTGGCGTTCTCGAAACCGGGGATGCCTTGGGCGACGCGTTGCACCTCGGTGCCGAGGCGTCGCAGCGTTTCGAGGTCGGGGCCAAAGACCTTCACCGCCACGGGCGCAGCGACACCGCTGAGCATGTGACCGATGCGGTCGGCGAGTGGACCGCCGATCACCGAGAAGGTGCCGGGCACGGATTTCAGGCGTTGATTCAAGTCGGCCAGCACGGCCTCGCGATCGCGGGCAGGCGAGCCGTCGGCAGGGTCGCGGAAATCGACGTCAAACTCGGCGGTGGAGACGGGCACAACGTGGTCGCCGCGTTCGGCGCGGCCAAGGCGGCGGCCGACTTTGCCAACCTCGGGCACGGCGAGAATCTGCATCTCGATGGCGTCGGCGATGCGGTTCATCTCGTCGAGCGAAGTGCCGGGCGCCGAGGTGACGGCGATGAGCGCGGTCTCCTCGCGGAAGGCGGGCAGGAAGTCCTTGCCCATTTTCGGATAGAGCGAGAATGCGGCGACCATGCCGGCGGCGACCAGGATGAGGATCGGCAACGGGTGGTTGAGTGCGGCACGCAGCGAGGTGGCCCGGAGGAGTGCCTTGAGGTTGCGCACCAGCCAGCCGTCGGTGTGCGCGTGTCCGGCGCGCGGGTGAAGCAGCAGCGAGCAGAGCACGGGGATAAGCGTGAGCGAAACCAGGAACGACGCGGCCATGCTGAGCATGGTGGCGATGGCGATGGGCGCGAAGAGCTTACCCTCAACTCCGCTTAGTCCGAGCAACGGCAGGAAAACGAGGATGATGAGCAGTGTCGCGTAAAGGATGGAGCTGCGCACCTCTCCGGATGCGGCAGCGATGACGTGCAGGCGCGGTCGGGGTTTGGCGATGGCGGCGTTTTCGCGCAGGCGGCGGAAGACGTTTTCCACGTCTACGATGGCGTCGTCGACCACCATGCCGATGGCGACGGCGAGGCCGCCGAGGGTCATGGAGTTCACCGTGATGTCGAACCAGCGGAAGGTGAGCAGCGTGATCGCAAAGCTCATGGGCATGGCCGTGAGCGTGATGAAGGTCGTGCGAAAATTGAGCAGAAAAAGAAAGAGCACGATGACGACCATGATGGCGCCGTCGCGGATGGCTTCCTTGAGGTTGCCAATGGCGTGGTCGATGAAGTCCTTTTGCTGGAAGAGCGGCAGGGTCTCGATGCCGGCCGGCAAGGCGGGTTGGAGTTCGGCGAGGGCGGCTTTGATATCGGCGGTGAGTGCGCGGGTGTCGAAGCCGGGAGCCTTGGTGATCGACATGATGACGCCGTAGGTGGGGCGCGTCTCGGGCGACTGACTAACGGTGGCGTCGCCGCGCATGGGCTCGATGCCCCAGGCGACTTCGGCGACGTCGCCGAGGGTGACGGCGCGGTCGCCAACCTGCTTGACCACGGTGCGGGCGAGGTCGCCGAGGTCGGTGGTCATGGCGAGGTTGCGCACCATGATTTCGGTAGGGCCACTTTCGATAAAGCCGCCGGTGGTGGTGGTGGCGGCGTGGGCGACGGAGGTCTCGAGTTCGGCGAAGCTGACGTCGTGGGCTTGCAGGCGGTAGGGATCGGGGCGGACCTCGATCTGGCGGATGCCACCGCCCATGTTGAGGATTTCGGCAATGCCCGGGATGGATTGCAGGCGGCGGCGAATGGTCCAATCGGCGAGCGTGCGCACCTCGGCGGGCGGCAGGTAATCGGCGTCGCCGGGCTGGAGGGTTGAGCGCACGCCGACGAGGAGAATTTCCCCCATGAGCGAGGCGACGGGCGTCATGAACGGTTGCACGTCGGGCGGGAGTTGTTCGCGGGCGGATTGCAGGCGCTCCTGCACGAGCACACGGGCGTCGTAGATGTTGGTGCCCCAGTCGAACTCGGCGTAGATGAGCGAGAGGGCGACGTCGGAGTTGGAGCGCAGTCGAGTGAGTCCGGTGACGCCGAGCAGCGCGCTTTCGAGGGGTTGGGTGACGCGGTTCTCGACTTCCTCGGGGGCGAGTCCGGGGGACTCGGTGAGGATGATAACGGTGGGTTTGGTCAGGTCGGGCAAAACCTCGACGGGCAGCTCGCGGCCGGATTGCAGGCCGATCGCAAGGATGACCAGCGAGAGCCCGAGGATGACCGCGCGATGCGCGAGCGACCATTGGATGAGTCTATTTAACATGGTCGTGGCTTCAGGCGTGGCGGTTCTTGCGAAAGGAGACGACGGTCAGCGCGATAAAGAGCACGCCGCTGAGGATCATCCAAAAGGGGTTGCCTCCATGGTCGTCGTGATCGCCGTGATCGTGACCGTCGTGCTCATCGGAAGCGCCCTTGGGGTTGCCGGAGATTTCCGAGCCGTCGGCGTTGTGCTCGTGTCCGTGGGCGGCGTCGAGGGCCTCTTTAAGTGAGAGGGTGCCGCCGCCGGCGAAGGCGAGTGAGTAGGCGCCGCGGGTGACGACCTCGTCGTAGGGCAGCAGTCCGCTGATGATCTCGACGCGACGATCGCTGGCGGCGCCGGTGACGACGGGGGTTTTGACGAAGGCGTTGGGCAGGTCGAAGTCCTTCACGTAGACGAAACGTGCGGATGGCGTGCCTTGGAGTGCGGCGCGCGGGATGCTGGTGACATCGGGGCGGGTGGACACGACGATGGAGAACTCGGCACGCATGCCGGGGCGAAGTTTATGCCCGGGGTTGGCGACATGGAAGGCGGCCTCGACGGTGCCACTGACGGGATCGGCGTAGGCGCCGAGGTGTTCGAGTTCGGCGGGGAAGGTTTCGCCGCCGAGTGCGGTTACCGAGAGGAGTGCGCGCTGGCCGGATTCAAGGCGACTGGCGAGTTGCTCGGGCACACGGGCGAGCGCGTAGACCACGTCGAGGTTAATGATTTCAGCAAGGGAGTCGTCGGGGCTCACCGGTTGGCCCGGGACGATGTTAACCGCACCGACCAGACCGGAGATGGGCGCGTCGAGGGTGATGCGTGGAGGCGGGTTGCCGATCTGGCGGCTCTCGACGATGACTGCGGGCGTGCCTTTTTCGACGGAGTGGTCGAGCTTGACGAGGACCTCGGCGGCACGGCCGGAAATGCGGCTGCTAATGACGGCGCGGTTGCCCGGATAGACCTCGATACGGCCGAGAGCGAAGACGGTTTCGTGGAAGTCGGAGGGTTCGACGACCTCAGTGGCGAGGCCGAGATTTTGCACGCCGGCCGCGTCAAGCACCACGGTGTTGGCGCGGCGGGTGTCGGTGGCCTCGTTTGCGGCGAGCGACGCGACGACTGCCAGCGAGCAGGCGAGCAGCGTGAGAGAGGAAAGGTGTTTCATTTGGACAAAAGGATGGCGTTGGTAAGCGGAAAGGTGGTGTCGGTGAGTGCGTCGATGCGCACGAGCGCGGTGGCGAAAGACGTCTCGGCGTCGAGCAGTTCGCGGTGGATCGCGACGAGGGCGCGTTGGGCATCAAGCACGTCGATGAGCGGGAGCTGGCCGTGTTGGTAAGCCTCGCGAACGATGGCGTGAGCTTCCTCGGTGGCGGGCAACGCGTCGGCGCGCAGAGCGTTGACGGTATCACGTGACGACACGAGATCCTGCCACGCGGCGGATAATGCGACACGGAGCTCAAGTTCGACGGCGGCGACGGTTTGCTCGGCTCCGGCGAGACGGGCACGAGCGGCGCGGATGTTACCTTGGTTTTGTTGGCTAAACGGGATCGGCAGGGAAAAGCCGGCGACAATCGCGGCATCGGAGTTTTCTCTAAAAAAACGCACACCGGCCGAAACGGTGACATCGGAGACAGCCCGGGCTCGTTCGAGTTCGAGCGCTGCTCGGCGGCCATCGATGGAGATCTCCTGAAGACGGCGTCTCGGGTGCGCGGCGAGTTTCGTGAGCAACTCGGTCTGGGACGGAAGTTCGGACGGTAGTCGCCACGCATCGGCAACCGTAAAGCCGTCGATCTCTTCAGAACCCCAGTGTGCGGCAAGGCTGGCCCGGGCGGTAACCAAGACGGACTCGGCACGCCGGTGCTCGGACCGAGCGAGTGCGAGGACAACACGAGCACGGGCGGCCTCGGCGGGTGACGCGTCGCCGAGCCGCACACGCTCATCAACCGCAGTAGCGGTTTCCTCCGCGAGCCGGAGGGGCGCGGTGGTGAGCTCAAGACGTTGGTGCGCGGCGACGGTCTCGAGGTAGGCGGTGGCGGTGGCGGCGAGGACCGTGATGCGCTGTAGGTCGTAGTGCCCGGCGGCTGAGTCGAGCTCGGCTTGGGCGAGCCCCAGGCGTTTGGCGCGCTTCCCACCGCGCTCGATGAGCTGGTTGGCCTGCACGGTGGACTCGACCCCGTCGAAACCGCTGAACGGTCCGGTGCCGGCGAAGTTTTCCAGGGAAACGTCGAGGGTCGGACTGGGGCGCTGGCCGGCCTGCTCGACGAGTCCGTCGGCGGCGCTTTCGTCGTGAGACTGGACGACGAGCATCGGGTTTTGCGTGGTGGCGCGTTGCAAGGCTTCGGCGAGGCCTAGTGGTGCCGCGGCAAAGGCCACGGAGGAGGCCGCGAGACCCAGGCAGAGCGCAGGGCCAAGACGGCGGATAGACAGAGACATGGTGAGTTTAGGCAAGGTGACAGTGCGAAAGGACAATGACCGCGAGGACGCGCGCAGGCGTCCCCGGTCGGGAATCAAGACAAAGGCAATCCGTCCGTGCAGGGACGGATCAAACCACGCAGCTGGGGGCGCGGACCGGCAGTGCGGTCCGACGTATAAATGACCAGCAACATTGCAGCACCTTCACCTCGGAAGGTGCATCGCTCCAAACGATCAACTCCGCTTCATCAACCGGTCGGGGCGTCCAAACCAACAACATGCCCACATCCACCAGAACGACCGGAGGCAGCACCCTGAGGGACGACAAAGCCTTAACATAGGAGCCGCCCTCAAGAACACCACAGACATCGCCGTGGCAAACCGGCACGTCTTGATTGGGAAGAACGCCGTGTTCCTCGTGTCCCTCAAGTTCAAGACCGGCCGCTTCCAGACTGCAATGCAGCGTCGCCGGCAACCATAGGGTCACCAGTAAAAGGGCTAGAATTTTAACGAGGGACTTCAAACGCGAGAGCGATGACGAAGTATCATTGCGGCCAAGTCCACTCGGAAACACCAACGGCAGCCCATCGCAACCCCACTGGAATTCATGTTTTTTTGACTGGGCGGGCAGGCACCTGAGGGGTAGTCCTCAGGCGTGCCACCACTAAAAATTCTCTTCGTATCGCCCGAGGTTGAGCCGTTTGTAAAAGTAGGTGGGCTGGCCGATATGGTGGGTGCGCTGCCTAAAGAACTCGACCACCTCGGTCACGACGTCCGCGTCATGGCCCCCGCCTACGGACAGTATCGCGGCAACGGTCAATGGCGTCCCCTGCCCGATCCGCTCGGCGTGGATGTCGGCGATAAGGCCGAATGGGCCCGCACCTGGGAAACCGCTCTGCCCGGCAGCGAAGTCCCCGTCTATTTTATCGAGCACGAAGGTTTTTTTGGCCGCAACGAGGTCTACGCCGGACCGTGGGGTTCACATGAAGACAACGATCTGCGCTTTACCTTTTTCTGTCGCGCCGCGCTGACCCTCTGCATGCAGCTCGACTGGATTCCGGACGTAATCCACTGCCACGACTGGACCACCGGTTTTGTGCCGCTGTATCTCAACACCACCCTGCGCGACAGCCCGCTCGGCAAGACGGCCACCGTCTTCACCATTCATAATCTGGAGCATCAGGGTTACGCCGACCGTCGCGCGCTCGACTTCGCCCGTATCCCGCAGAGCGAGTTCCGCCCCGACAGCGTCGAGTCCGTTGGCGCGGTCAATATGATGAAGGCCGGCCTTTATCACTCGACCAAGCTCACGACCGTCAGCCCGACCTATGCCCGGGAAATCCGCACTCCTGCCGGCGGCTGTGGCCTGGACTCGGTCCTCACCTTCCGCGGCGGGGATCTCGTCGGTATCCTCAACGGCATCGACGCCAAGTCATGGGATCCCGCGACCGACCAAAGCCTGCCGTCTCGCTTCAGCGTGCGGGACATGTCCGGCAAAGCCACCTGCAAGGCCGCGCTGCAGGAACAACTCGGATTGGCCGTCGATCCGAATATCGCACTCTTTGGCATCGTCGCCCGCTTCGCGTCCCAAAAGGGTCTGGACCTGTTGGCCGAAGCCCTGCCGCACATCATGGATCGCATGCACGTGCAGTTCGCCATCCTCGGCTCGGGCGATCCCGGGCTGGAGCACACCTTCCGCTGGGCCTCCCACCAATACCGCGGACGCGTCGGCGTGCACATCGGCTACAACGCCGCGCTCTCCCGCCTGATCATCGCGGGCAGCGATTTCTTCGTGATGCCCAGCCGCGCCGAACCCTGCGGCCTGACCCAACTCTACTCGATGCGCTACGGCACCGTTCCGCTGGCCCGCGCCACCGGCGGCTTGATCGACACCGTCGGTCAATACAACGAGAAGACCGGCACCGGCACCGGACTGCTGTTCGAAGACGCCACCTCGGCCGCGCTCTATAATACCGTGGGCTGGGCCTGCTCGACTTACTACGACCGCCCCAAGCACATGGCGAAACTCCGCCAGTCCGGCATGGCCGCCGACTTCAGCTGGGGCACCAGCGCCGATCGCTACGTCAATCTCTACCGCTGGGCCGTCGACCAACGCCGCGGGCCTAAGCCTCAGACCGGTTTGTGACGCAGTTTGAGATTCAACATCTCGACTCCGAAAGCAAAGGCCATGGAGAAGTAGATGTAGCCCTTGGGGATGTGCTGGCCCAGCGACTCCCCGACCAGAGTCACGCCGATC
Organism: Opitutaceae bacterium; assembly: GCA_037969015.1. Taxonomy (GTDB): domain Bacteria; phylum Verrucomicrobiota; class Verrucomicrobiia; order Opitutales; family Opitutaceae; genus JAUWBF01. Next base: position 49,247 of record JBBKWO010000036.1, on the reverse strand, counting down.
AGGATAAGGAAGGACAACGCCAACATCTTTAGCGTCGGGTGATGGTTGACGAAATCGCTGATGGATCCGGCAAATCTCAGCATCACGCCCAGGGCGATCACCACCGCGGCGATCATCACTCCCAGATGATTCGCCATGCCCACCGCAGTAATCACCGAATCCAGAGAAAACACGATGTCCAGCAGCAGAATTTGCACGATGACTCCGGCAAAATTGATACGCTTCTTGGACGCCGTCACCTGCTCCCCCTCGCCCTCCAGCTTGTCGTGAATTTCAAAAACGCTCTTTCCGATCAGGAAGAGCCCACCAAGGAGCAGGATAAGATCCTTGCCGGAAATACCTTCGTCCAACACCGGCAGCGTAAACAGATCCGACGTCAGCTTCATTAACCAGGTGATGCTGCAGAGCAGAAGGATTCGCGTGATCAGCGCCAGCGACAATCCCAGCTGACGAGCCTTGGGTTGTTCCTCCGGCGGCAGCTTGCCGGAGAGGATTGAAATGAAAATGATGTTGTCGATGCCGAGCACGATCTCGAGCACGGTCAACGTCAGCAGGGAAATCCAAATTTGCGGATCAAGCATCCAGTCCATCATGGCGAGCGAGCAAGCCGTCCCCCGACCATCGCGTCAACCGGACGCCGCTTACAAAGCGATCCGGCTTTTCTCTTTCAGCCCACCCACGCCAAGCCGATGCGCAGCCACAGTGGAATCGCCAGCAAACCCACCAACGTTGTCGCGATGACCACCCGCACCGCCACCAGCGGCTGGCCGCCATAGTGCTTGGCGATCACGATAGGCATGATGCCCGCGGGCATCGCCGCCTGCACGATCATCACGCGTTTCAACTCCACCGGCGCGGGCAACACCATCGCCAGCAACAAAAACAGCGGCGGCAGGATCGCCAGTCGCATCAGGCATGAACCGATCGATACCCGCGGCTCAAACAGCGTCGCCGGCTTGGCCAGATACTCGGCCAGGGTCGCACCGATCAGCAGTAGTCCCAGCGGAATCGCACAGACCGCGCTCATGTCGATCAGCTTGGAAAGCACCCGTGGCATGTGCGTGTGCACCCCCGTCAGGTTGAGCACCAGCGCCAAGAGCAGAGCAATCACCGGCGGATTGAGCAATTTGCGCCAACCCTCACGCAACGAAAGACCCGACAACACCAAAATACCCACCGTCCAGATCGCCGCCTCGCAACCCACGTTGTGCAGCAACAGCACCCCGAGGCTATCCCGGCCGAACAATGCTCCCATCAACGCGATCGGAATGTAGCCGTAATTGTAGATGCCGGTCGCGAACGCAAAGGTGCGCAGACCCTTGCCCATACTGAGTCCGGCCAGTTTGCCAACGTAGAGCGCCGCCACGATCCCCACCGCCATGGTCACAAAACCCACCAGCGGCGCGAAGGCCAGATTGGCAGGGTTACGCAGTGCCGGGTTGCCCAGCACGTTCTGAAAAATAAGGCACGGGTAGAGGAAATTAACGACCAGCTTGAGCAGACTTGAGTCGGCCTCCGCAGTCAGCCAGCCGACCCGGCGCAAGCCTGTGCCGATGCCGATCATCGCGAAGACCGGCACGATCAAAATCAGCAGTTCCCAGTAACTCGGAATCGCCATGGTCAGGCTTCCTGCACCGCCTCCGTGTCGCGGGCCATCGCCTTGCCCGCGTGCCAGCCGGTCGTCCAGGCGGCCTGAAAATTAAATCCGCCGGTGATGCCGTCGATGTCCAGCACCTCTCCGGCAAAAAACAATCCGGGGGTGACCCGGCTCTGCATGGTGTGAAAATCCACTCCGCCCAAAGCCACACCGCCACAGGTGACAAACTCCTCCTTGTTCAGGCTCTTGCCCTCGACCACAAATTCAGCGGCGGCCACCTGCGACGCCAAGGCTTGTAATGCTTTGTTTGATACACCGGTCCAGACCGTCTCGGGAGGAATACCGACGGCGGCGACCAGCCGGTCCCACAAACGCGAGGGCAAGCCGAACGGGTTGGCATTGCTGACCAAGCGGCGCGGCACGTCCGCGCGAGTCGCGGTGAGCGCCTCGACCGCCGCCGGCACCGTGCCTCCGGACCAGGAGACGTTCAGGGTGAACTTGTAGTCGCGCGCCGCGAGATCACGCGCGCCCCAGGCGGAGAGCTTGAGCACGGCCGGACCACTCATGCCCCAATGGGTGATCAACAGCGGACCGGTTTCGCGCAGCTTGGTGCCGGCCACGCCGGTGACGACCGAAGGCACCGACAGGCCCTCGAGCCCATGGATGCGTGGATCGTGAATATGAAAAGTGAAGAGCGAGGGCGTGGGCGTTTTGATCTCATGTCCCAGCTCGGCCGCGATGGTCAGGCCGGCCGAGCCTTTGTTGCCGCCGGTGGCGAGCAGCACGCAGTCATACTCCCCGGTGGAAGTGTCGGTGAACTCCACTGCGAATTTCCCGCCGGCCAACGGTTCGACCGCACGCACGCCCATCGAGGTGAACACCTTCACTCCGGCCACCTCGGCGGCACGGTGCAGGCAGTCGACGATTGTCGAGGAGCTGTCGGTGATCGGGAACATACGCCCGTCGGGCTCGATTTTGAGCTCCACCCCGCGGTCGGCGAACCAGGCGATCGTATCGCGCGGACCAAAACGGGTGAACGGACCGTGCAGCTCGCGCCCTCCACGCGGGTAACGCTTCACCAATTCGCGCGGTTCGGGGCAGTTATGAGTGACATTACAACGGCCGCCACCGGACACCCGCACTTTGGCCAGCGGATGGGCGGTCGCCTCGTAGAGCACCACCCGCGCGGCAGGATTAGTCTCGGCCGCGGCAATCGCCGCAAAAAAACCCGCCGCGCCGCCGCCTATAATAATGATCCTTGGTGCCGCCATGATTGAAACCGGAGAGCGTGCCGCCCCGATGCCACTGCCAGCAAACGAAAAACCGCCGACCCTTGAGAGGCCGGCGGTCTGGATATCGGTTAATCAGATCGGGTTGAACCCAATCCGGGCGGGATTATTCCGCCTCAGGCTTGCCCTTGCGCTCGCGCTCGCCCTTGCCTTCGCCTTCATGCTTTTTGCGCATTTCTTCCATCTTCTTGAGCTGCTCGGCAGTCAGGATGGACTCCATGGCCTTGCGGCCGGATTCGCGGAGTTCCTTGACCTTGGCACGCTTGGCATCCTTCGAGAGCGACTCGTCGTCACGGATAGCTTTCATGGCATCTCCCTGCGCTTTCATGTTGGCCTTGATGGCCTCGGCTTGAGCGTCGGTGAGTCCGAGTTCGGCCTTCATCTTCTCAATGCGCTCGCCGGGGGGCGGGCCCTTGCGTTCGGGAGCACCGGCTTCAGGTTCGGCGGAGAGGACGGGAATAAACAGGCTGACCGCGACGGCCGCCAGGGATGCGAATAATACTGATTTGGTTTTCATGGGTGTGGGTTGGGGGATTGATTTGTGACTTTGCGAAACAGTGCGTTTGGGCCAAAAGCGTTAACACACACCAAGACGCGGGCGCCTGATGGCGGTTACACGATTTTTTTATTTTCCATGTTTAAACGTCTCACCCAACTCGCCGTGGAGGAAATCACCGCCACTCAAAACGGCCTGCCGCCGCAGCTGGCGCCACTGGCCGCCTCCATCGCGGTGCACTATGAGCCATCACCCGCGGACGATGTTCTGGCCGAAGGATTTGAGCCGGATATTCTGGGGCTTTTCTCGGGGTCTCCCCACGGCGGATTCGAAGATCAGCCGATGCCACCGCAAATCACTCTCTATTTGGATAACCTCTGGGACTGCGCGGATGAAGATGAGTCAGCCTTCCGGGAAGAAGTTCGTATCACCTACTTGCACGAACTGGGGCACTATCTGGGCTGGGATGAGGATGACGTCGCCCAACGCGGTCTGGAGTAAACTCGGTATGAAACTCGTCCTCGCTCTTTTCAACCCGCCCTCCATCTGTATAGACATCTTAACCATGAAACGTCTGAGCCTCTGTCTCCTTGCCCTGGTCACCCTAGCTGCTCCGCTTCACGCTAAAAAAAGTGATCGGCAGAAAACCGTCGAAAAATTCGAGAGCTGCGAAGCCATCCTTCGCGAGTTCATGGATGATCCGGCCTACACGATTCCCTCCGATGTGCTGCAGTCGGCCGAGGCCATCGTGATCACCAACCAAGTCAACGGCGGCCTCGTCCTCGGACTGCGCTACGGCTACGGCGTGGCCATGGTCAAACACCCCGACGGCTCGTGGAGCGTGCCGGTTATGCTGCGCGCAGGTGAGGGCAGCGTGGGCCTGCAGGCCGGTGGCAACTCCGTCGAAACAGTCTACATCTTAAGAGACCGCGCCGCGGTCAGCAGCATCTACACAACAAGCTTCAACATCGGCATCGAAGCCCGTGCAGTCGCCACGCCCTACGCCGCCAACGCCGAAAAAATGAGCCAAACTATTCCGGCTCCCAGCATCCTCTCTTTCACCAAGAAACGCGGTCTCTACGCCGGCGCGAACGTGAAAACCGGCTGGGTATCGCGCTACGACGAAATCAATTTCGCCTTTTATCACACCGAGCGCACGCTGCCCGAGTTGCTCTACGGACAGCCCTATATGCCCGTGCCCGAAGAGGTTTCCTACCTCGTCAACTACGTGACCCGCATCACCCGCTGACCCGTGCCTGTTAATCCTATGAGCGGCACCAATAAAACTCTCGGTGGCGGCGGACTGCATCACGTCGCATTGAAAACCACGGACTGGGAAGGCTCGCTCGCGTTTTACTGCGATGTTCTCGGCTTCGTGCCCAAGGTCACCTGGACCATAGTCGCCGAACGCCGCGCTGGCATGTTCGACACCGGTGGTGGCAACTACCTGGAAATCTTCGAGGACCCGGACTACACCGCCGCCTCCAACGGCTCGCTGATTCATCTGGCAGTCCGCACCCACAGTGTTGATGAAACCACCGCTAGGGTTCGTGCCGCCGGCATGCGGATCACGGTCGAGCCCAAGGACGTGGTCATCGCCACGACCAATGGCGTCGGCCCGGTGCCGGTGCGGCTGTCGTTCTTCGAAGGCCCCAACGGCGAGGTTTGGGAGCTGTTCGAGAATGCTCTGACCTGAGTCCGGCGAACTCCAATCTACTTTAGCCGCGCAGTCGCGTGAGCTCAACCAAGAGCTCCCCCAGCACCGCATCAGCGACACACGCCTGAACTTCGGCACGGCGCATACCGCCGCAAACCACACGACCGGTCCGCATGTCCCAAGCCCGCGGACCAAGTCGCCGGGCGATCGCCCAACACGCAAACGGCTCGTCCACTTTCCACTCGGAATTCGGTTCGGCGTAACCGGTCGTGGCCACCGCCAGGTCGCTGCCGAAACGAACCCCCACCCCGCGCGCCATCTGCGCGGCCACTGCGGGCGACACGCAATTTACCGGAGCGGCCAGGGCGCGCCGCACACCCAGCTGTTTCACTTTTTGATCGAGCGAATAAGCCGTGATGCCGCCCAAAAAATACGCCGAGGCACCCGAGACTGACGCAAGTTTCGACTGAATCAGACCGACGGTCAGGCTCTCGGCCACGGCCAGCGTCAACAAAGGGTCCCGGCAAAGAAGCACCTTGAGTTGACTGGCAACGCCTACGGTCATGGGCAGCAGCTTAGCCGGAAGACGCCGTTTGGCGAGCCTCCGCCTTGGCCTTTTCACGGGCCTTGGCGCGCTCCACCCGCGGACGGTGGGCCTTGCCGACGATGTGGCCGACGCAGCCCTCGGTGCCACAGCGGCAGGGGTGATCGCGCCAGTTGTCGAAATCGAAGCCGTAGTCGTAGGACAACTCCTCGCCGACCTGAATGTCGCGCAGTGCCACAATCCAAATGCGGCCGCGAATCTTTTGCGGCTCACAGTTGCCCGAACAAGCGTGGTTGATCAGCCGGGCGGGATTCCAAGTCACGTTGCCATCGATCAGGCTGCGTTGATTTACCTCAAAAAGATAGACGCAACCATCACCGCGTGAAGCGTCGCGTCGGTTGGCCTCGCCGGGCGTGATGCGCTCGCCGACGTATTCGATGACCCGCGTGCCGGGCGGAATGTGGCGCTTGGCATAGAGCCCGCGGCCATGAATCGCGGAGTAGCCGCGCTTGACCCACGGCGAACGCGCCGGATTGCCGGGACCGGCCGGAGGCGTTTGTAGTTGTTCTTTCATGACAAAGTCAACCCGACCGGACAATGGTCGCTGCCCATCACCTGTGGCTCGATCCAGGCACCGGCAAGGCGAGGCCGGAGCACGGCGGACGTCAGGAAATAATCGATACGCCACCCGATGTTTCGGCCGCGGGCCCCCGCCCGATAGGTCCACCAGGAGTAGTGGCCGGGACCCGTTTCGAACTCACGGAAGGTATCGATAAAACCGGCCGCGATAAACGCATCAAAGTTGGCTCGCTCCTCGGGACTGAAACCCGGGTTGCCGACGTTTTCCTTCGGACGGGCGAGGTCGATCTCCTTGTGGGCGACATTAAAATCACCGCAGACAACAACGGGCTTCGTTGCTTCGAGGTTCTTGAGGAACGCCAGAAAATCGCGGTCCCAGGTCTGCCGGTAGGGCAGACGGGCGAGCTCGTGTTGGGCGTTGGGCACGTAGACGTTGACCAGGTAGAAATCGGCAAACTCGGCTGTGAGCACCCGGCCTTCCTGATCGTGTTCGGGCCGGCCAATGCCGGCGGTTACGGACAACGGCTCGTGCTTGGTAAGGAAAGCGGTGCCGCTGTAGCCTTTTTTCAGCGCGGCGTTAAAATATGGCCGGTAACCGGCGGGCCACTCCACATGTTGCACGTCGCCCGGCTGGCACTTGGTCTCCTGCAGGCAGACCACATCCGCACCGGTGGCCGTGAGGTAGTCGGCAAAGCCCTTTTGCAATACCGCCCGCAAGCCGTTGACGTTCCAAGAAATCAATTTCATCAGGCCCACGCTCGACGGGGCCGGCGGGCTTTTCAAGCGCGAGGTTGCCAGAATGCCTCCAATACGACCAACGTGGTCCCTCGTTTTCATCATGTCCTCGTTTAAACCAATCCCGCTTGGCCAACGCATCCCCGACCGTCTGCATGCTGTTTCGTGCAGCCTGCCAACGATGCGCGCGGTCGTCGGCTACGAGGAAAAGCACGAGGAAATCATCCGCCAACTCACCTCGGGTTACCCGCGTTTTATGCTCCACCCGCTGCTCCGCGCCGCCGGAGCCCGGCTGCTTGCCGGAGCTGGATTGAGTGACCATGACATCTGGCTGACCTGTTCTGCCGCCAGTGCCTCCGCCCTGGTCGGCCACCTCGCCTGTCCGAACGCACGCGTGCTCGCCGGGGCGGCATTGCCCGCGGTGGTTTTCCCGGCTGACACCGACCTGTCCAGCCACGCAAAAAAATACCTGCAGCACACCGGCACCTTCCTTTCATCCCGTCAGGCCGAGGACTACCTCGTCTCGATCGGACGCCTGCATGCCCCGAATCCCGAGGCTCTGTTTGTCGGCGACGCATACGTCGAGGTCACCACCCGCCTCGCCGGCTACTACGGCACAACAACGGATAACGTTCTGCTCGCCCCGAGCGGCATGAACGCCATCCGCGGCGGTCTGCGCGCAGCCGCAGAGATCCAGCGCGCGGCCGGTCGCACCAAGTGGGTTCAACTTGGCTGGCTCTACCTCGATACGATTGCCCTGTTGGAAAAATTCACATCACCGGCGCCGGAAGATTACCTGCACCACGAAAACGTTTTCGACCTGGCTGGACTGCGTGCACTGTTCGAGCGCGAACGTGGCAACATAGCCGGTCTGGTCGCCGAGGTCCCCACCAATCCACTCATCCAGACCCCGGATCTGCCGGCCGTGGCCGAGCTCTGCCGCGCGCACGGCGTTCTGCTCATCGTCGACCCCACCATCACTTCGCCACTCAACATCGACGTGCTCCCCCATGCCGACCTGGTAGTCAGCTCGCTCACCAAATACACCGCCAGCGAAGGCGACGTGCTTCTAGGTGCCGCGATCATCAACCCGGCGTCTCCGCACGCCACGGCATTGCGCTCCGCCCTGCCCGGTTGCATGGAACCCGTCTACCCGCGCGACCTCGCCCGTCTCGCCGCGCAAATCGGTGACACCGCCGACGTCATCGCAACCATCAACCGTAACACCGCCGAGGTCGTCGCTTATCTGGAAAAACATCCGCGAGTCACCTCTCTCTTCTGGGCGCTCCACGAAGACTCCCGCGACAACTACCTGCGCCTCGCCCGCACGCCCGAGTCCATCGGCAGCATGATCAGCTTTACCGTGAACGGACCGCTGGCCGCATTCTACGACCGCGTGCCGCTCCCCAAGGGCCCCAGCTTTGGCCTGAAGACCACGCTGATCTGTCCGTTTATCTACTTGGCCCACTACGATCTCGTCACCAGCGAAAACGGCCGGAGCTTTCTGGCCGAAAATAACATCGATCCCGACTTGCTGCGCCTGTCGGTCGGCTGCGAACCCACCGCCGACATCATTGCCGCGCTCGCCGGTGCGCTGGACTAAATTCGGTGCCCGTCAGCTGCAAACTCGCCATCAAGGCCATCCCCAACGCCCCGCGAAATCAAATCGTCGGCTGGCTCGGCGACGCACTCAAAATCAAGGTTCACGCACCTGCCCTTGACGGCCGCGCCAACGACGAACTCTGCGCATTTCTGGCCGACTCTCTCGGCCTCCCCCGTCGCGCCGTGACCGTGACCATGGGCGACAAATCCCGGCAAAAACTTATCTCAATCGACGGCCTCACTCTCGACGAGGTCCGTATCTGCCTGAATAAAGTTTAACCTAATGGGTTAAACTTTTTCCGGGGCGGGTAAGCCACAGAAACCGCGTTACCAACAGCACCGCGGCAATCCCCAGACCACCGGCCAGAGCCATCCAAACGCCCAGGGGACCCAGCCCGGTATGCAGCCCCCACCACGTCGCCGCCGGCACCGCCAGCAACCAGTAGGCAACAAAGGTAATCGCCGTCGGCACCCGCACATCGTGCAGGCCCCGCAGCGCTCCCGACGCCACCACCTGACACCCGTCGAAAAGTTGGAATACCGCCGCAACCACCAGCAACCGCGCCGCCAGCGTGATCACCGCGCCATCCTCAACAAACACCGACGCCAGCCAACGTCCACCGAAGGTAAACCCCACCGCCGACACACTCATCACCGCGCAGGCCATGCCCAGCGCACCCAGTCCGATCACCCGCAACAAACCCATTTTACCCGCACCCGAAGCCTGCCCCAGCCGCATACTCACCGCCATGGATACGCTCAGCGGAAACATGAACATAAAGGCCGCACAACTCAGCGCGATTTGATGCGCCGCCAACGCCTCGGCACCGAGCCTGCCCATCAATACGGCCGCCACGGCAAACGCACCCGACTCAAACATCATCATCACCGCCACCGGCAGACCCAGCCGCCACAACTCGCGCAGCCGCACCCACTCGAACCGCGCCAGCCAACGCTGCGGCCAAGCCGCACGAAACCGCTCCGCCCGCGACAACCAAAGATGCAGTGCGCCCCACATCGCCACCCTCGTGATCAACGTCGCCACACCCGCCCCCGTCAGTCCCATCGCCGGCAAGCCCCCGTGCCCATAAATAAAAGCCCAGTTCAATACCACATTCAGCAACACCCCCGCCGTCATCAACGCCATCGGCACCCACGGCCTCCCCATCGCCTCGGTAAACTGACGGTCTGCTTGAAACCAGACTGCGGGCACCAATGACAACGCGATCAAACCATAATAAGGCCCCATCACTGCGACCACCTCTGCGTCCAGTCCGAGTCGGTTAAGAAAAAATCCCATCAACCCGAGCAGACCGGTCATCACCACCCCCGCCAACACGCCCAACGCCGTCCCATGACGCAGCCACTCTCCCGCCTCCTGCTCCCGCCCCGCGCCGTGCTCGCGCGATACCAAAACCGCCACCGGTAGCATCAAGCCGATGCCGACAAGGTAGACTACGGTAAAAACCCCCAATACAAACGCCGAGGCGGCCAGCGGCAGCGTCCCCACCCGCCCGATCATCATGCTGTCCACGATCCCCAGCGCCATCTGCCCCACCTGCCCCACCGCAATGGGTAGGGCCAGCGAAAGAGTGCGGCGCGCTTCTGGGATCAACCGGGACATGTTTAGGTAAAACCTCCACCCCTGACACCCCCTCCAACGCTCGTCACCATCTGAATCCTCAAAAATTAAGCCGGCATCTCTCGAACAGGGTAGCAATTGCAATCGATTTTCGGATTGAGCTCAGACCCGCTTATGAAAGAAATGTGAACAGAAATCGCCTCAAAGCCAATCAACGGTCCAGTCAACGAAAGTCTATCGTATGAAACTCCTCCGCATCCTCGCCGTCAGCCTTCTTTTCATTCCAGGACTGCTGTCGGCCCAAGCCCCCACACCGCGCACTGCCGCGATCATTGTCTCCAACCGCGCCGGCGCCGACTACGATGAAAAAATCCCCGTGCTCGAGGATCTGGTTTCGTCCCGCGTCGCCGACCTCGGCCTGCGCGTCATCAGTCGCGAGACCGTGCTCAACAGCCTGCGCACCTTTGACCCCGAGACCGCCTCACTGCCGCGTCCGTCCAGCAGCCTGGAAACCGCCTTCACCGATCAGTCCTCCGCCACCCGGCTCGCCCAGGGTCTCGGCGCCGACTACGTGCTGCACATCTCGCTCACCGGCTACGGCACCAACGACCGCCAGACCCGCGCCTACGGCACCGAGATCAACGCCACCGACTACACCCTCTACCTCACCTACAAAATCCTCGATGCCACCCAAGGTGCCGCGCTCACCGGCGACACCGTCAAGTCCACCCGCAGCGTCGCAGCCTCGACCAGCAGCCGCAGCAACGACTCCGGCCTCCTCCTCGGACTCATGGACGACGCCAGCCAGAAGGTCGCCGCCGGACTCAAAACCCGCCTCGCCGCCAACCCGCTGCCCGCACCGGCCGCCGCCGCCGCACTCGCCACGGTCAACCTGAAGGTTGAAGCCGCCGACCTCTACATCCCCGACGTGCGCGTCTCCACCGACAACACCGTTATCGTCGGTCAGAACCAGCTCAAGGTCACCCCACTCTCCGTCACTGTGGAAGTTGATGGCGTCGCCGTCGGCACCGCACCCGGCTCAATTCAGGTTAAAAAGGGCTTCTCCAAAATCCGCCTCACCCGCGACGGGTTCGAACCCTGGGAACGCGTCATCAACGCCGTCGACGGCCAGACCCTCACCGTCGCCCTCAGCATGACCGACAAAGCCCGCGCCGAGCTCAAAGAGCTGACCGCCTTCCTCAACGACCAGCGCAACGGCGCCAAACTCTCCGACGCCGAGATCAAGCGCCTCGAAGGCGAGGCTGAGAAACTCAAGAACTCCAAATACTCGGTCGATGTGAAGGTCGATACCGACGAAAACTTCAAATTCATCCTTCCGGGCACCTACACCGAGAAATAAGCAGCCTCCAACGCACCCGCCCAACCGCCTTAACGTCATGAAACACTTCCTCGCCACCTGCACCCTCGTCGCCCTCGCCGGCGTCACCGCCTTCGCGCAAACCGCCACGGCCCCGGGCCTTAAGACCCTCGGCATCGACAAGGTCCGCGTCAGCCCCGTCCTCATCGAGTCCAACGCCAAAAAATCCTCCGGCGGAGGCGGCGTGCTCGCCATGCCCCGCGTCAAACTCGGCGGACCCGCCGTCGGCCAATCCGCCGCCGCCGCCGGCAAGGGCGCCTCACTCGACCGCATTGTGCAGGCCCTCGACGGTCAGCTCATCGACCGCTTTCACAACACCCGTAAATTTCAGATCGTCGCCCGCAACGACGCCGATCTCCTCCAGGAAGAAGCCGCCGCCACCGGCAAAGAGTTCGCCTTCCCCGACGCCGACTACGCGCTGATCCTTTCCATCGACGACTTCCAAGACGTCTCCCAGACCGCCAGCTTCGCGTCCCTCGGCAAGTCCGTCAAAAAACGCACCATCCGCCTCTCCTCCGTCGGCAAGGTTTACGAACGCGAGATGGTCGATGGCAAAGCCACCTTCAAGATCCTCGAAACCGCCAACTTCCAGGAAGAGATCTTCGACACCGAAGAAATCCTCGACGGCAGCAGCGGCTCCGAAATTACCGGCGACGGCGACCTCTCCGATGCCCTGCTCCTTCAGATGACCCGGGGCATGGCCGAGAAAGTCGCCCAACGCGTGGCCAATGTCGTTTTCCCCGCCAAGATCATCGCCAAGACCGGCGCCACCGTGACCCTCAACATCGGTGACGGCACCGACGTCGCCGTCGGCCAGCTCTGGGAAGTGTTTGCCGTGGGCGAAGAGCTGATCGACCCCGACACCGGCGTCTCGCTCGGTCGCGAGGAAGCCTCCGTCGGCAAGGTCCGCATCACCCGCGTCAACCCCAAGTTCTCGCAGGCCACCATCAGCGGCGAAGACCTCGGCATCGACAAGGGCGCCATCGTTCGCCGCATCGTTCAATAATCGAACACCACGACTACCGATGCGATTCCGCCAACTCCTCGCCTTCGTCGGCGCGCTTCTGCTGACGCTACCCCTCGCCGCCCGCGACCTGGATTGGTCCATCGGTTTCTCAACTCCCGGCACCCTGTTCCCCTCGGCGATCATCGCCTTCTCGGGACTGCCGGTCGACGCATCGCAGCTGCCGGACACCCACAAGGGCGATCCGCTGGCGGCCATCTTTGCTGAAATCGTCTCCCCGGCCAACAACGCCAAGGTGACCGTAACCATCAGCGAAGGCCCGTTCTTTAAGGAAAGCAGCATCACCACCACACTGCCCTACCGCGGAGTCACTTATCGCGTGGCCCCCACGCTCAAATACGACACCGAGAAGCTCCTCAAAAACAAACAACTGCAACCCGACCTCGTCACCATCAAGGTCAAGCTCGGCAGCATCGAAGAAGAGCAAAGCCAACGCTACACCGTGCGCAGCATCAACGAATGCCTGCTCGGCTACATCGAGGGCGACGAATTTGTGGACTACAAACTCCTCTTCGCCGCCTACGTGAACGAGAACAACCCCAAGCTCGACAACATCCTCGGCCAGGCCCTCAAGAAGGGCTACGTGAAGGCGTTCATGGGTTATCAGGGCACCTCCCAAGACGTCGCCGACCAGGTCGCCGCCATCTACCAGACCCTGCGTGATCTCGGCTTCCACTACTCCAGTATCACCGATACTCCGAGCGACTCGCAGACGATCTTTTCCCAGCACGTCCGCCTCGTTGGCGAAAGTCTGTCGACCTCCCAGGCCAACTGCATCGACGGCACGGTTATCTTTGCCTCTCTCTTCAAGAAAATCGGGCTCAACCCCGTGATCATCACCGTCCCCGGACACGCCTTTGTCGGCGTTTATCTCACGTCCGACAACCGCGTCGAGGGTCTGTTGCCGATTGAAACCACCGTGGTCGGCAGTGCCGACGTCAATCAGTCCATCACCATCGCCAAGGGTAACATGCAGAAATACCGGGCCGGCTTTTACGACGCCGCCAACAACAATTGCCTCGTCATCGACGTGCGCGACGCCCGCCGGTTCGGCATCCTGCCAATCACCGAGCTCTGATCCCGACAGCCAACCATTTTCCTCCAGCTAAAACCTAATACCAAGCACCCATGCAAAAAAAACGATCGCTCGTCCTGCTCACCGGCCTCGCCGCAGCACTCGCCCTGACCGGTTGCCAGACCTACACCTCGCAAACCGCCTCCACCAACGCGGCGGTTCGCTCCGGCAACTTTGAGTCGGCCGTCGCCCAAGCCAACAAGTCCGCCGAGAAAAACAAAGACAGCAAAGACGCGATCCTCTACCGCTTGGAACAGGGCTCAATCCTGCGTTCCGCCGCTTTCGCCGATCTCGCCATCCCCGGCCAGATCACCCCGGTCGCCGCCACCCCCGAGACAGCCACCACCACTCCCCAAACCGCGACCAACATCGCCGAGCAGGCCGAGGCCATCGATCCGGTTAAACAGTATCTCAACGAGTCAAACGAGGCCCTCGATCTCGCCGAGGAGAAGGTCAACAAATACGAGGAGGAGGCCAAAATTAAGGTCGGCTCCACCGTCGGCTCCACCCTCACCAACCAGGCCAACTACCCCTACACCGGTCGCGCCTACGACAAGGTGATGATGAACACCTACAAGGCCATCAACTACCTCCAGCTCGGCGACAACGACGCCGCCCGCGTTGAACTCAATCGCGCCCTGCAACGCCAGCGCGACGCAGTCGACGCCAATGCCAAACGCATTGAAGCCGCCCAGGAAGAAGCCCAGGCCGCCAAGGATGGCAAAGTCGAGACCGATGGCAAAAAAGCCGGCTCCTACGACGTCGATAAGGCCAAGGCCGACCCCAAGACCGGCACCGCCCTCGCCGAGGTCGAAGCCGAGTTCGACAGCAAAATCCTTCCCTACGGCGCCTATGTAAACCCCTTCGCCGTCTACCTCGACGGTCTCTACTTCCTCAACCTCGGTGCCGACGGCTCCGACCTTGAGCGCTCCCGCAAGTCCTTTGAGCGCGTCAAGGCCTTCGCTCCGGAGAATCCCTATATCGCCGCCGACCTTGAAGCCGCCTCCACTGCCGCCGCACCGGCCAACGTCACCTACATCATCTTCGAAACCGGCTCGGCCCCCTATCGCGACCAGATCCGTATCGACATCCCGACCTTCCTGCTCACCAGCAACCTCTCCTATGTCGGAGCCGCCTTCCCCCGTCTTAAATACGTCGGCGACTATGCCCGCGTGCTGACCGTCTCCGACGGCGTCAACACCTACACTTCCGCGCTCGTCAGCAGCATGGACAGTGTTGTTTCCCAAGACTTCAAGAACGAGTGGCCCTCCATCGTGACCAAGACCCTCATCTCCACCGCCACCAAAGCGATTCTGGACGCGGTCATCCAAAATCAGGCCAAACAACAGTTCGGCTTCACCGGCCAACTGCTCGCCAAGGTCGCGACCGCCGCCACCCAGGCCGCGATGAACATCGCCGATACCCGCACCTGGCGCTCCCTGCCCAAGGAATTCCAAATCGTCCGTCTGGAAACCCCCGCCTCCCGTCAGCTCACCATCTATGCCGGCCTCGCCCCTCAGACGCTCACGGTGGAACCTGGCAGCGTGAACGTCGTCTATGTAAAGAGCACCTCTTCCACGTCCCCCTTGCTCGTTTCACAATTCGCCCTTAAGTAATCCGTCACCATGAAATCCGCCGCTCTCCTTGTCCTCGCCTCCGCCGCGCTGCTCTTTACCGGCTGCACCAACGTCAACACCGTGCAACGCGCACAGCCTGAGGCTGCGCCGAGCACCGTCGCCGACCAGCGCATCATCACTGATAAGTCCCTCGGCCGCGCCTTGAGTGTCGTTTCGGTCAACGAGTCCAAGGTGAGCGGCAACCTGCTTAAAATTCAGGTCACCCTCGAAAACCACAAAAACAGCACCCGCACCTACAAATACAAATTTGAATGGATCGGCGACGACGGCATGGAGGTCTCCTCCCCCGCCAACAGCTGGCGAGTTATCACCTTCCAAGGTCGCGAGGTCCTGGCCGTTTCCGCCGTTTCCACTTCGCCCCGCGCGGTGGACTTTCGTCTGAAACTGCAGGAACCCTGAGCCCGACCCAGTTTCTCACTCACGTCGTCACTTCAATCCATCCACTATCATGCAACCCTCCCGTCTCCTGCTTCTCACCTCCCTCTCCGGAGCCCTCTTCCTCACCGGCTGCGCCACCAAGCCGGATGCCGCTTACGTTGATTCCAAGGGCACCCAGACCATCATCTCTCTCAACCAGATCAACATTCAGGACTGGAATCAGGCCGCCGACGATCTCGTCGCCGACCTGCTCGCCTCCGGTGTTCTGGAGCGCGCCCCCGAGGTCCCCGCCGTCATGGCGATCTCGCGCATCATCAACAACACCCAACAACAGGTCGACACCGACTCGCTGACCAAAAAGATCCGTATCGCCCTCAACCAGACCGGCAAGGTCGTCACCACCACCACCATGGGCTACGGTGGCAAGATCGATGATCCCCTCGCCGCCGAGGCCGGCCAGATGCAGGCCTTCATGAACGGCGAAAAGCAGAAGACCCGCCTGCCCTACTACACCCTCTCCGGCAAGCTGCTCCAAGATAACGCACGCGCCGGCGACATCCGTCAGGTGACCTACACCTTCCAACTCTCCTTGACCACCGTTAAGGACGGTCTCGGCCTCTGGGAAGGTGAGAAGCAGATCACCAAGCAGGGCAAACGCGCCGCCGTTGGTTTCTAAGTCCGCCGGACCCGACCAACCTCAATCCACAAAAAACGCGTCCCTTTGCGGGGACGCGTTTTTTTGTGTCTTGAAATAACGCTCCGTCGATCAGCCGCGGGCTTTGGCGCGACGGCTCTTCACGACTCGATCGGACCAAGCATCGACCCAGCGAATGAAGGCGCAGGGACGCGGGCTATGGAAATCTGACGGTTCCCAGTCTCCGCCATCAACGTAGAGGGTCTTCGGATTGATCCAGGTGCCGAACACCAGATCCGCCACCGGAAAGGTAAAGAAGCCCGAGATACCTTCGTTGCAATCGATCACCGCGTGATGACGCAGGTGAAAGCTGTAGATGTGACGCCACATCCAACCAAAGCGCTTGCTCTCGACCAAGGGAGCCCACTTCTCAAACGCCCAGTGCTCGATCGCGTGGAAAATCTCGTAAAGCGCCAACGAAGCGGCGATCGCCAGATAACCCGCCGAGAACCAGGGGAACGCAGGGAACACCCAGGCCAGCAGCGCAAACATCGGCGTCACCGCCACCGCAAAGGCCGGGAGCGTGAACCACGGGAAAAACGAAGCCTCGTGCTGCTCCTCCTGCGTGATCGGGTAAATGTTCTCCACATACGGCAGCTCGCGTCCAGAGGACGTCTGACGGCGGGTGATACGCGTCAGGCTGTGATGCAGGGTGTGTTGCTTGTAAAAACGGGAGAGGAACGGAATGACCGGCTTGTGCAAAATGTAGCGGTGCAGGAAAAATTCAAAGAAGGCGTTAAACAACGTCATCCCCATGAACACCGTCAGGAAAGCCCACCACGGAGCCGCCCACTGGGTCACCCAAACACTCTCCGGTGCCAGCAGCCAGAGGGCGCCGATCAGCAGCAATAGCATTGCCGCCACCGTGGATACGAACAGCGGCAAGGAGAACTTTTCCTCGACAGCTTCGCGACGGGAAGGGGCCGGCGGGACGGCGGGAGAAGCGGGTGTTGTAGACATAGTAAGCTATTCACACTGACTAAACGGCCCGCGACAACGCCCATCTCTAGCTATTTTTCCACCCCTGCGAGGCGGATTCCGTGGGCGGTGATTACGATCTTACGTTCCTTAAACAACGAGCCGATCGCCTGTTTAAAGGCTTTTTTGCTCATGCCAAAGGCCGCCCGGATCTCCTCCGGGGTGCTATTATCATGGAACGGCAACCGGCCGCCGGCCGCTTTGATGGCCGCCAAGACGACCTCCGTGTAGGTGCCGATCCGCTGGTGCCCGGCCATGTCCAGACTCAGGTCGATCTTACCATCCTCGCGAACCTCCCGCACAAAACCATCGAGCCGTTCACCCTTGCCCAAAGGCGTCGAAAGGTCGGAACGGTAAAGCAAACCGATGTAGGCGTTGTCCACGATCGCGTTGTAGCCCAGCGGAGTTTCCCCCGTGACCAACAAGCTCACCGGTCTCCCTTCGGCGTAGTCCGGATGGTCCGTGCGGAGGTGACGGTTGATGCGTTCGCTGGCCATCACGCGGTTGGTCCGCTCGTCCATCATCACAAAAACGATCAGCCAGTCCCCCGTGCGCAGCCCCGGTGTCTTGAGCTCGCGAATCGGCAGCAACAGATCCTTGGACAGTCCCCAATCCAGAAACACACCGATGCGCGGCGCCAGCCCGATCACCTGCAGACAGGCAAACTCACCCACCTGCACATACGGCGTTTCCGACGTCGTGACCAACCGGTCCTCCGAGTCGCGATAAAGAAAAACATCCAGCACATCGCCCACCTTAGCCCCGGCCGGAACCAATGCGCCCGGCAACAACACTTCGCCCAACTCACCTCCATCGAGATAGTATCCGGGAGGTGCCGATTTGAGAACAGTGAGCTGGTTACGCTTGCCGATGATTGCCATGTGTCCGGTCAGCCTGCGCCACTCCACCGCGCAAGGGGAGGAGAAAAAACAAACCCCACCAAAGCCTTCTCCGCCCCCCAGAAAAGTTTAACCCAATAGGTTAAACTTTTCCGAAGGCGGGCCGATTGCCGACGGTAATCGTGATGGCGGCGGCCATGGCCCGGGCGCGATCCCGGGCCTCCTCAGCCGTGTCGCCGGTGGCCACTGCGACCCCAAGACGACGGTGCCCCTGGCACTCGGGTTTGCCGAAAATCCGCAGCTGACTCTCCGGCACCGCCAGCGCCTCCGCCACGCCGGACACCACCGGCACCCCGTTGCCGTGGCCGAGCAGGGCCACGCTGTGCGCAAAGGGCCGCACCAACTGAATCGGCGGCACCGGCAACCCGAGAATCGCCCGCGCATGCAACGCAAACTCCGACCACGCCTGGCTGCCCAACGTCACCAAGCCCGTGTCATGCGGCCGCGGACTCACTTCGCTGAAAAGCACTTCGTCGCCACGCACAAAACACTCCACGCCAAACAATCCGTAGCCACCCAGATTAGCCACCACCGCCGTGGCCACGCGCTGCGCTTCCGCCCACGCCTCCGGCGACATCGCGCACGGTTGCCAACTCTCGCGATAGTCGCCGTCGATCTGCACGTGCCCGACCGGCGGACAACATTGGATACCATTCACCGCCGAGACCGTCAGCACGGTGATCTCGTAATCAAACTTCACAAAACCCTCCACGATGCAGCGCCCCGCGCCGGATCTCGCCCCCTCCTGCGCGTAACGCCAGGCGGTGGTCACATCAGCCGGCGACTTCACGACGCTCTGCCCGTGTCCGCTCGACGACATCAGCGGTTTCAACACGCACGGAAAACCCAGTTCAACCGCGGCCGCCAACGCTTCGGCCTCAGTCGCCACAAAACGATACGGCGAGGTCGGCAGCCCAAGCTCCTCGGCCGCCAGACGGCGAATGCCCTCGCGATTCATGGTCAATCGCGCGGCCCGCGCCGTCGGCACCACACGTTGTCCGGCGGCCTCCAGCTCCACCAAAACATCGGTGGCAATGGCCTCGATTTCCGGCACCACCAGGTCGGGTTTTTCTTCGGCGATGACCCGGCGCAATGCATCGCCATCGAGCATTGAAAACACATGCGAGCGATGGGCCACCTGCATCGCCGGAGCACCGGCATATCGGTCGCAGGCGATGACTTCGCAGCCCAGACGTTGCAGCTCGATAACGACCTCTTTGCCGAGTTCGCCCGAACCCAACATCAGAACGCGCGTGGCGCGGGGTGAGGACGGCGGGGCAAAGGTTCCGGTTTGCAGCATGATGCCTGCAACCGAACGCAAAAAAGCCGGACAAGCCAGCGCGTTTCGGCGGCTTGTCCGGCTTAAAAAACAATCAGCAGAGACTTACTTGATCGAGATAAGCTCGACGTCGAACACGAGCACCGAACCGGCCGGGATCGGGCCTTGGGCGCGGTCGCCGTAGCCGAGCTCGGCAGGAATAAAGAGCTTCCACTTGGAGCCGACCGACATCAGCTGCAGACCTTCGACCCAGCCGGCGATCACGCCGCCGACGGGAAAGGAAACGGTCTCGCCGCGTTGCACGGAGCTGTCGAACACGGTGCCATCGATCAAGGTGCCATGGTAATGAACCTCAACGGTCTGGTCGGCAGTGGGCTTGGCACCATCGCCGGCGGTGAGGATTTCGTATTGCAGACCGGACTCGGTGACCACGACGCCGTCGCGGACCTTGTTCTTCGCGAGGAAGGACTGACCGGCGGCGGATTGTTGGGAGGAGGCTTCGGCGGCGAGCGCCTCGACCTTGGCCTGGGCACCTTGGAAGGCTGCCTGCAAATCGGCTTCGGACACACGGGGCTTGGCGCCGTTCAGGCCGTCTTGCAGGCCGGCAAAAAAAGCGGCCATATCGATTTCAACGCCACCTTGGCGGGCAATATTGGCGCCCATGTTCATGGCGATGCCGTAGCTGACGCGCTCATCGGCGGTCTCGAGGGAAAGTTCGGGAGAGGACATAATGGTGTGGGTTACGGGTTTTTTGAACGGCGTTTTTGCCGGATAATTCCCGCCACCCCAAAGAGCCCCGCGCAAAAGGGCAACCCTCCTCTGCAACCAGCTTTAAACGCCCGGGGGGACCGGCCAACGTGGACCATGCTCATGCGGCAAAGAACGCCCGCAATTCCGCGGCCAGTTTCTCATTTTCCAGCTGAGTGCCGGCATGGTCAAAGTGCCCGGCGGTCAAGACAAACAACGGCTTCTCTCCGGCCAGCGCATGATGCACCGCGAATTGTCCGACCGGCGGCACCGACGGATCAAACACCGCCGCCGCCACGTGCACTGGGATACGGATGTGTGATGCCGCGACCGCCGCGTCAAAATACGCGAGCACCGCCCTCGCCTCGGGATGCACCGCCACATACTGGCGCACGCTTTCTCCGCTGCCTGTGCACTCCAGCCCGAGGCGCAACGGATGATGCCCAAAGCTCGGCACGCAAAGATGTCCCGAGGTGAAACGCGGCTCCCACGGCAGCGACAGCGCCCCGATACCTCCGCCAAAACTCCCACCGATATAATCGATGCGTGCGGCCGACTCCGGCACCGCTTCGACCAAAACCGACAAGGCCCGCCAGACATCCATCACACTGAAACGATGTGAATAGGTTTCCCGCCGGCCAATGCCAGAAAGCACGTGACCGGCCGAAAGTGGCTCAAAATCAGGATGCGGGCTGCGCGTCGGCAACCCCGTGCACACCGGGGAAATCACCGCCGCATCCTCCACCGGCATGTTAAAGTCCGGTTCCGCACGACCTCCATAACCATGCGTCCAGACAAAGCCGCGACGCACGGGCCGGTTTTTAGGCCGAATCAACCAACCGCCAACCCGATGCTGCCCCGCCATGCTGGCAAAGCTCACGTCAAACACCTCCCAACCCTCGGGAGCCTTGGCCGCGGACGGCTCCAACCGCCAATCCAATGGAGCCGCCATCGCCTCATCGCGCGTGACTTGCCAAAAGGAAACCAGATCATCCGGCTCATCCGGTAAGGGGGCCACCGGCCCAGCGATCAAGATTTCTGCGGAATATCCACCGGTAGGGTCAAAGGGGAAGGCGTGTTCCATCATTTCATGTCTTTCGCAAACTCCTGCCTCGGTGGCGAAACCAAATTCAAGACCTCATCCAACAATTCCAACGCGCCGTTGACCCATCAATCATTGGCTGAAAAATACGAATAGCCCCAATCATGCCTTTTGAAGTCGAGTTCCAAAACGGGATTATCGAAGCCGCCTTCACGGGCCAGGTCGATCTCAGCCAGATCCTCGCCTTGATTCAGCGGGTCGAGGAAATCGAAGCAGCCTGCCCAATTTCTCCCAACCGGATCTGTGTGCTCGCGGAGGATATGTTGGTCGGCTTCGCGTTTATGGATATGGAGGCCGTGGCTAAACGGCGACGGGAAACCCGGTTGAAAAATGCCGTGCGCACCGCACTCGTGGCGTCAACCCCGCAACATTACGGCTTCGCCCGGATGTTTCAGACGCTGAACAGCAATCCGCAGATCGAAATCAGAATTTCCAACGACATCGTCACGGCCAGACGTTGGATAAACAGCGACGACTCGCCGGCCGAACCCACGTCCAACACGCCCCAGGGGACAGGGACGGCTAGAGCGGTTTAAATAAAACTGTAGCCATTATTATGGCGCTGGAATGTAGGGGCCGGGCTTGCGCGGCCCGTTTGGCGTCCAAAGTAAAACAACGTCCAGTGCAGGTTTCGCACTCAACGGGCTTTGCGAGCAAAGCCCCTACAAGGAAGCTACTGTTTTACTTAAAATACTCTAGTTTGGTGAATTGGGATCGATTGTAGCGGGAGCATCTTGCTCCCGTCCCGTTGTAGGAGCAGGGAGCTGGAAGCTCCCGCTACGTCCATTCCGGATCAATCCGCAGGTGTTTGTATCCACGTAACGGAGTAGTGCTAGGGTGTGTTTTTGAAATCACCAGAAGGCGAAGCCCGGTTCTCGTAGTAGCCTGCTTGCAGGCGCGAGTAACGTTCCTGTCGTTTGGTATCGAACGCGCCCCCGGGGACGAGGGCGGCTACATTCGGAGTTGTGGCCACGGGCGTCCCCGCCCGTGCTGATTGAGTGTAGCGTAGGCTCGAAGTTGATCCCTGCTTGGTTCTCCGTAGGCAGCCTACTTGCAAGCGCGAGGATTGTTCCGGTTGGTTGGTATCCAATGCGCCTGCACGCAGGCTGCCTACATCTCAACACCCCGATTTATGTCAAAAACACGGCCTGATCCGTCTACAAACTCCGCTGATCCGGTCCGCCGGATCAGCGTTTGGGCGGTGCTTGCGTGACGATCACGGCGTCGAACCAGACAGCACCGTTGTCGCCATTGCGGACCCAGAGGGTCAGCTTCGGCAGTTCGCCGCTTTTCAGCCACACGGCATTCTTAGCGCTGCCCAGGCTGACGTATTTTTTGGTCTTGGTGTCCTCGTAAAAAGCCTCGGCACTGGCCGGACCTTTGCCGTCGGCGGACGGGGTTACGGTAAACTTGAATGCGCGCGGGCTGGAGGTAGACCGGAAAATCTCCGAGGCTGAATCGATGCTGGTGGAGGCGCCGGCACCATTCTCATCCCGATATTCCAGAAAGCCTTTATTGGCGGGGCGGGTCATCAGCTGGATGAATCCCCTGAGGTCGTCGGGCTCATGGAGCGACAGCCCAAAACGGTTGTTATCAATGCCCTCACCGTCATCGACCCGCACCATCATGTAGACTGAGATGGGGCCGTTTTTTAAATTTGGCACGGGCTTGATGGTGACGGAGGACGAGACGGATTTGAGGTCGGCTATGGACGGACCCCATTCGGAGTTGATGATGGTGCCGTTGCCCGTTGCCGGGGAGCCGGTTTTGTTGATCACGGCGACGGGCGACCAGAAATTGCGATTGTCGGGAAAATCGTCGGAGAACAACACCTTCTCGCCAGACGAAATCGTGGGCATATTTGCCCGGACCGACGGGGTGCAGAGAGTCAGTGCGAGGAGGGTGGGGAAAAGGAGAAGTCGGGTGGTTTTCATGGTCATATGAGGTTGGGGGTGAGCGAAAGGGGGCGGGTGGCGATCACGTGGTCGGTCGCCTCGCGGGCGATCTCAACAACCCGCAGGCCATCTTCGGCGGTGGTGAGCAGGTCCGATGAGCCGGACTCCAGGGCTTTGGCCCATTCGGCATACATGCCTTGAAAGTTTTTCTCCGGACCAAAAGGAAGTTCGAGCTTACCGTCGCCAGTTTCCGCGGTGAAGGACTCCGTCCCGCGGTCATAGCGGATGACGCCCTTGGTGCCGATCAGTTCGTAGACGAATTCGGATCGCTGGTTTTTTGCCGTGTGGTGATAGGAATAACTGATCTCCACCACGGTGTGGGCGCCGCTCGCGTGGTCGAGGTGGACCCACATGTGGTCGGGAGCCTCGTAGTCGTCGACCCAGGCACCGTGGGCGGAGAACTTTTGCACGGGAGAGTTGAGCCAGAAACTTGCGAGATCGATTTGGTGCGTGCCGCAGTCAACCATGGGGCCGCCCTCCAGCATGCGGTCCACCCGGCGTTGCTGCAGGATTCGGCTGCCGTCGGGCAGGGTGGTGAATTTGCCGTGCAAAGACCAGTTGTAGATCAGGCGCAATGAGCGCACATCGCCAATGACACCATCACGGACGAGCTCCCGAATTTTTAATGCGCAGGGACTGAACCGGTAACAAAATCCCGAATACAAGGTGACGCCGGCGTCATTCATGGCGGCGATCATTTTTTCCGCCTCGAGACGGTTCATGGCCAGTGGCTTTTCACACAAAACCGGCAGCCGGTGGGCCGCGGCCTGCAGCACGTTGGCGTGGTGGCAGGGGGCGGGGGACGTGATGCTGACTCCCTCGATACCGCTGGCGAAAAACGCCTCCTCGTCGGTGAAACCGTGGGGAATGCCATAGCGCTCCTGGGTGCGCCGTAGGTTGTCCTTGTTGGGATCAAAGAGCGCGTGCAAGCGCAGGTCGGGAACTTCAAGGATGGCTGGGATGTGGCCGTATTGGGCGACCATGCCGCAGCCCATTAAACCAATGTTTTTCATTGTGATGAGGAAATGGGGGAGGGGACTTAGATGCGAGGCCAACCCATCGCATGGGTAAAGGTCATTCATAAAGCATACTGCCCGCACGGAACACTTCGGGGGCGCGGACCCCGCGGAGTATGTATTCTGTTTCACTGCACATCACCTTCCGAAGGGACAAGGATTCATCTTTTAGCTTCCACCCCGATTGTCTGCCGCGTCATGGCGGTTTGTCCCTCATTATGTCATCCTACTCCGGACTGTTACGCCGCGCCGCTGGGCTGTGCCTGCTTGGTTCTCTCTTTTCGTCGCTCAATGCGGCATTGCCATCGCCGATGATCGGCCGGCAAAGCAACAACACCGGTATCCGCGCGGTGCCCGCACCGGGTAAGGTCGTCATCGATGGCGACTTGTCCGAATGGGACTTGTCCGGGCGTATCTGGAGCTTCGCCGACATGGCGATCCGCGACCGCTACTCCGCCGAGACCGCGGTGATGTGGGATCAGGATTACGTCTACCTCGCGTTGCATTTCAAGGACCCCAATCCGATGCACAACACCATCAATCCGGTGTTTGATCCCGAGTCTGGTTGGAAGGGCGACGCGCTTCAGCTGCGTATCTTGAGCGACCGGCCGGAGTGGCTGACGATGTGGCACTACGCCGCTGAAAAACGTTCGATGTTACATCAGGCGGTGTGGAAAGACCCCACGTCTGATCGCAAGGGTGTCGACGTCACGCTTCGCGTCGGCGAGCCGGGCACGACGGACATCGGAGACGGCGTGCAGATGGCCTTCAAAGCCGATGCCGATGGCGCCGGCTATGTTCAGGAGCTGCGTATCCCCTGGGCGATCATTTACAAGCAGGCTCCCGAGGTTGCTCCGGGCCTCACGTTCCGTATGGGCATGGAATTTTTCTACGGTGCTGAAGGCGACAGCGTTTGGCCGGTCCATCGCTACGCCGACAATCTCCAACCGGGTGAAACCAGCCGCGAATTTTTCTGGAGTGCGACCAAACTCTGGGGCGACGTGAAACTGGTCGCCGAGAACAACATCGAGCAGCTTACCTATATTCCCGACGTTAAAAAGCTGTCGGGCACCATTCCGCTGCGCGCCGCCATTCCCGCCGATGCCAAGGAATTCACCGTGGTTATCGAAACTCCCGAAGGCAAACGGGGGCGCAACCTCGGAGCCCAGCTCAACCCCGACCAGTATTCCGTTTCGGTCAAGGGTGACGTGCGCACGGTCGAGATGCTTTGGGACGGTTTGGATGACGATGGCACGGTTGTGCCTGCCGGCACCTACAAGGTCCGCGGTCTTTCCCACAAGGGACTCGGGGCCGATTATGTCATGAGTTTTTTCAATCCCGGCACTCCGCCGTGGGAGGCCGGAGTCAAGGGCAACTGGGGCGCCGATCATGGCGCGCCGGAGTTTGCCGCCGCCGGCGGTGAGTGGGGCATCCTCGGCTGGCATTTCGCCGAAGGCGGTCACGGTATTGTCGCGGTCGGACCCGACGGTCTCAAAAAATGGGGTGAAAAACGCGGGGTGCAGTCGCTCGCGGCCAACACCGATAGCGTCTTTTTTGTTTCCAGCAGCTGGCATGCAGCCGGCAACCTCTGTCGTTTGAATCTCAAGGACGGCGCCTACAAGCCGTTCGTGCTCGACGGCAAGGACCGGCCGTTTGAGTTGCCCCCGGCGGAAATTTTCGGCGGCGCCGAAGCGGTGCCCGGCCAGATCGTCACGATCGCGGCCTCTGAAGACACCCTGGCCCTGGCCATGAGTGGCGGCAAAGTGGCCTTGCTGGATCCTGATTCGGCCGCGGTTAAAAAGATTCTCAGCGTGCCCGCGCCGACCGCGATCGCGTTTGGCCCCAAGGGACAACTCTACGCCGTCACCACCGGGCATCTAGTTGAGGTAAACATCAACAATGGCGAAATGCGCGCGATTGCCACTCCCGGTTTGGTGGACGGCATTGAAGTTCCCGCCGACGAAAATGCGCTTCCGGACGTCGCCCCCGAGGATAATCCCAAACCGATCAAGGCCGGCACACTGGCTGTTGATCCCCAGGGTAACATCGGCATCTATGACAACGGCCCTGACCAGCAGGTGAAGTTTTTCACACCCGAAGGCAAATTTGCCTACGCGGTTGGCAAAAAGGGTGGCCGTCCCATTCGTGGTAAATTTGAAGAACAGGCCATGCGCCACGTCAGCTCGGTCGCGGTTGATACCAAGGGGCAGACCTGGGTCACCGAGGACTGGGAGTTTCCCCGTCGGGTCTCTGTTTGGGGCCGTGACGGCAAGCTCGTGCGCGACTACATCGGCAACACCGGCTACGCTGGCACCGGTGCATTCCTACACGATCAGAATCAGAATCTGGCCTATTACGGTCCGGTGGAAATGAAGCTCGATCTGGATAAGCACACCTGGAAGGTGACGCGCGTGCTTTGGGTTCCCGGCGAAGGTGAGCTCTTCAGCGTGCCGACCCGCAGCCATGCCCACCCGCATCGTTTCTATAGCGACGCTTCGGGAAAGCGGCACGAATACATGTTTTCACCACCCTACCGCTCCAGCGAGCCTTACGTGGTCTTCATGGAAAACCCTGACAAATCCTGGCGGCCGGTCGCAGCCATCGGTATCCTAGGTCAGATATCGGGCAAGTTGGATTACAAGAGTGGCAAGGTCATCGTCCAGCCCTCCGGCGAATACGAAGGGCTTAACGCCTACGACGGTTACTTCTGGAACGACACCAACGGTGACGGCAAGGTGCAGTTCGCCGAAGTCACCGTGGTGCCCAGTTCCAAGCCGGCCAAGGTCGGCGGCAAGGGCGACACCGGCATTCAACTCGGCAGTGGCTGGGGCACCCGTATGTCGAAGGACGACCTTTCGTTCTACGTGAACGGTCTGGTTCAATACAAACCGCTCAAGTTCGCCAAGGATGGCGCGCCGGTCTTCGGTCCTGACAGCGCCACAAAACTGGCCTTCAATGGTCGCAACGGTGACTACGTGCCGGTCGCATCCGAGAACGCGGTCATCGCACTCATGTGGGAGCAGAATTTTGGCACCAAGGGACTCTATGCCATCGATGCGACCACCGGTGAGCCCCGCTGGTCCTACCCGAATCCATTCCCCGGTGTGCACGGTTCGCATCGCGCTCCGATGCCGCAGCCCGGTCTGGTGATCGGCCCGCTCAAGATTCTCGGCGTGGCCGATATGCCAAACAACAACGGCCATGTTTTCGGCATGCGCGGCAATCTTGGTCAGGATTATTATTTCACCACCGACGGACTGTTCATCGGCACGGTGTTTCAGGACACCCGCCTGCCGTCACCCGATCTGCCTTCCCGCGAGGCCGCGCTCTTTGGAGCTCCCATGGAATCCTACAGCGGTGGCGGGGAGCCCTTCACCGGCTGGTTCGGCGGTCACGACGACGGGAAACTCCGTCTGATCAGCGGCATGCCCCGCCAAGCCGCGATGATCCTTGAAATGACCGGTCTGGAGAACGTCCGCCGCTTCACCGCGCCGGAGGTCACCGTATCAGCCAAGCAGCTTGCCGAAGCCGCCATTGCCAACGATGCCCGCATCGCCGCGCAAGCTCTCGTCGCCGAGAAAACCGAGACCATCACCAAACTCGCCTCCGCGCCCGCCATCGATGGCAAGGGCACCGGCTGGTCGGATGTGCCCGCCTTTGTCGTCGAAAGCACGTCTTCCAGCTTCAAGGCCAAGGCCCAGATCGCCTACGACGCCACCACGCTTTATCTGGCGTTGGAGGTCGAGGATCCGAGCCCGTGGATGAATGAGGGCATCGACTTCAGCCGTCTCTTTAAGACCGGTGACGCCGTCGACATCCAGCTCGGCACCGGTGCCAAGTCCGGCGGAGCCCAGCCTGCCGCCGGCGACCTGCGCGTGGTTATCTCCCAACTCAGGGGCAAGCCCGTCGCCGTGCTCATGCAGGCGATCAACCCGTCGGCTCCGGCCGGTTCGGCGAAGACCTACACCTCCCCGGTCGGTGACAAGAAGTTCGACGAAGTCCGTCTGCTCGACGGGGTGCAGATCGCCGTGGTCAAGAAGTCGCGCAATTATCGCATCGAGGCCGCGTTGCCTTTGTCGACTCTCGGCCTCAAGCCGCAGGCCGGCGCGGAGATCCGCGGTGACATCGGTTTCGTCTCCTCGGATGCCGCCGGTCGTATCAACACCGCCCGCACCTACTGGTCCAACCAGAGCACCAACCTCGTGAACGACGAACCGTTCGAAGCTTGGTTTGTGCCCTCCGCCTGGGGCACCTTCACCTGGGGTAAATAATTCCTCCGACAGCGGCCGTCGTTTGAATACGACGGCCGAACTTTTTGGCCAATCTCTACACTCTGACATGACACCGTTCTACATCGATGATCTCGCCGCTTTGCGCGAAAAACTCGCCCGCGCCGAACGCGAGGGCACCCGCATGGGCAAGGTCTGGTCCGCGCTGCGTAGTCGCGCCCGGACCGCGCCGGACGACTTCCCTTGGTTCACGCCGTTTGTCGGTCTGATCACCGGCGAGGAGCGCGATCTCGAATCGGCGCGGTGCATGATCCGCCGTTACCTGAAGTCGATGGAGTCACAGCCGTTCGGCAGCGGCCTGCAATTTCACTTCTGGTGCTTTGCGTTTCCGCACACGCGGTGGGCGCTTTATTTCCAATGGTTGCAGGCGCTTGGCGCGTGGAGTCCGGAAGAGGAACGCGAGCTGTCCCGCCAGTTTGTCGCGATCCAATACCTTTACTTTTTCTCCGGCATGCGCACCAAGCCGGAGCCCGAGTGCGTGGATAACCAGTCCATGTCGCTGTGCTTCAGCAACGCGCTCGTCGGTCATTTGTTCGGCTCCGGTCCCAATGGCAGCGCCATCGCCCGTCGCATGGAAATCGACGGTGTGCGCCGCTTGCCCGACATGCTCGGCGGTATGCCGGCCTCCGGTTACTCCGGCGAAGGGAGCACCTACATGGACGGTGTGGTCGGGCCGAGTGTGCCGTTTTTGGTGGAGTTTCTTGAGCGCACCCAAGGCGGCGATTGGTTCTCGCGCAAACTTCCGCCCAATGGCGGCAGCGCCGCGGCCATCGCTCGCATGATCGCTCGTGAGTGGACCCCCACCGGCCTGTGCCTGCCGTGGGATCACTACGGTTATCACGTGCCGGTGCGCGCGTGCATCACCTACGCGGCGCGGAAGACCCGTGATCCGTTTTATTTCGAGTTGTTGGAGAAGCACGCGTCATGGACGCACGACCGCCAAGTGGGCTGGGGGTATGACGATCTGGTGTGGTCGTTGATTTGGTGGCCCGAGGAACGCCCCGAGGGGAACACCAAGGCCTTTGCGTCGTGGGTTGAACCCGAAGTCGGCGCCGCCTTGGTGTCCGACGACAGCAGCCTTTACCTGATGCAGATGTGGGATCACTCCGAGCCGGTCACGCCAAGTCGTGCCCACGTGAACCCCAATGCGTTGGTGCTGGTGGCACACGGCTCTCCGCTGACGGTTGATGGCGTGCCGGACAAGGACTGCAAACTGTTCGACTATGAGGACACCTGGAAGGAAGTCGGTTACCTCGATGTCGGCACCAAGCGTCGTTTCAATTTTGGCAGTGGTTGCGCGGGTTCGCACTCCGTGCTGCTCGTCGACGGTTGGGAAGGCATGCGGGCGATGCAGCATTACCCGCAAGCCAAGGTCATCGATTTCAGTAACGACCGCGTCACCACAGACGTCACGCCGATCTACGCCGAACGTTGGCCGGACACGCGCCACGTGGTCCGTCGCTCGCGGCAGTGCGAGGAGCGCTTCTGGCTGATCGAAGACTGGGCGAGCTTTGCCGAGGAACATGAGGTCACCGCACGTTTCTGGCTTCGTCCCGAAGAAGTGACCGCGTCAAAAGGCGTGACTATCGAGACCGCCGAGGGCGTTCGTTTGCGTTTGTTTCCGCTGGTCGGGCCCGACACCAAGACAACACGTCGGGTGGAGGGTTATCCCAATCGATTGGACGGTGCTTCGCTCTGTGCCGACTGGACGCAACGCGGCACCGATGTGCGTTGGCTCTGGCTCGCCTGGCCCGACGAAACCCGCCGTCTGAGTGAAGACGTGTCCACCGGCTGGTCCGTGCTGGCAGATCCACAAGAGGCGCTGGAATTCACTGAAGCACGGCGACAATTGCTGACGGCCAAGCTGGTGCTCCCATTTACCATGGCGGCCGATCTGCTCGCAGATATTCCGGTCAGTCCACGCTGGTGGTATCACCGTAAAATCCGTGTGCCTGCCTCCGGGAATTGGTGGCTGCGATTGCCCGCCCGTATGCGCGATGCCCGGATGTGGGTTGAGGGAACCGAAGTCGATATCTCGGCGCATGCGCTGAGCTCGGCCATGCTGGCGCCTCACATCCTGATGCCTGATGGGTTTGTGGGCGGATCCGAAATCGAAGTGGTCGTGCGCTGTAATATCAGCGTGCGTCAGTATGACCAAAACGAAACCGGAGGCAGTGGCTTTGACGGCCAGCCGGTGGTGCTTATCCCGCAGGCGGTGTCGGAGCCGCTGGCACGTTATGAAAACGGCCGCGTGATCATCAGTGCCGGCGATGAAAAGTGGGAAGTCGCCCACGCCATGATGACTAAAACCGAACTGATTCAATCGATCCTCTAAGCCATGATTACCACGCATTTTGACCTGATGGAACAGTGTGCCGAGATCGGCATGAGCCGTGCGGTGAAAGAGCTCCCCGTGC
The DNA here is from genome assembly GCA_037969015.1 of Opitutaceae bacterium. GTDB lineage: Bacteria > Verrucomicrobiota > Verrucomicrobiia > Opitutales > Opitutaceae > JAUWBF01. The sequence goes on along the minus strand of JBBKWO010000036.1, from coordinate 18,298 downwards.
TTTGGGCCGCGTTGGCGCATGCCGATTGGCGTGTGCGATATGCCGCGGCGGTGGCGCTCGGCGATGTGCCGGACGCATCGTCGGTCGAACCCTTGTTGGCCGCGCTGGCGATCGAGGATGCCGCGTCGCTTTACAGCCAGCCGCCTCTTGCCGCCGGAGGATCGGCCGGCGCTCCGGGCGGAAGTCAGCCGACTTTCCCGGAAGGCACCACCGAGGATCAGATCGAAGCTTGGCGTCGTCGTGGCCGTCTGAAGCAGGCACTCTGTCTTGCGCTGGGTGAAGTTGCCAACGACTCACCGGGCGTGTTGGCCGCGTTGCACCGTCTCGCGGTGGACGACGGTGAGGATTATCTGGTGCGCGCGTCCGCGTGCAAAGCACTGGGCAAGATCGCCAGCCCGGCGAGTCGTGATGTTTTGACCGTCGCGGCAAAGGACGAGGAATGGTGCACCGCCAAAGAAGCCTCGAAGGCGCTCGTCGGCTTGTTGGAGTAAACCTGTTTAATTGATACAACCCATGCCCAACGGTCTTCTCGATTCCATCAACCTGCGCTACGGCACGGGTAAACACGGCAACTGTCTGATCGGTCCGTCCCTGCCGTTCGGTATCGTGCGTCTCGGGCCGGACATCAGTTATCCGCAGCCGCAGTCCGGTTACCGGCCGGGCAAGCCGATCATTGGTTTCTCACACACGCGGCTTTCGGGAACGGGCGGCGCGGCCCGTTATGGCAACATTCGCGTGATGCCGGTTGCCGGCGACGTGCGGAAGCTCGAAGGCGCGCCGTGGTTCACGTTTCCCGCCACGCATCGCAACTGGTCGAAGCCGGTCGAAGAGACGGCCGAGGTGGGCTACTACCGTTGCCGGTTTGGTTTTGGCGTCACGGCGGAGCTCAGCTGCACGTCTCAGGTGGGCGTGCATCGCTATACGTTTGACGAAGGCAAACGCGCCAATCTGTTGATCGATTTTGCAGCGCTGCTGCAAGCGGGGGTAGCTCCGGCCGGAGAGTCGCCTTACTGCGAAACTTGGGAGGCCGAGGGAATCAACACCGGTGGCGAAGTCGTCGTATCCGGCAATGGTGAACTCTCGGGTCGTGCCGATTTCAAAGGCGGCTGGGGGCATGTGCATCCCTACTCGGTTTACTACTTTATCCGCACTCCGGAACGACCTGCGGAGATTTGCCTCGCTGGTGAGTCCGGCGTGTTGGCGAACGCGGAGCGAGGGAAGGGCAGGGGATTGCGCGCGGTGTTGGCGTTTCCTGATGAAGTGCGACAGGTCCGGCTGGAGGTTGGCATTTCGTTTAAATCGATTGAGCACGCCAAGGCCGCCGTCGAAACAGAGTCGGCGGGCGCCGAATTGGAAACGATTGTCGAGCGCTGCCGGTCGGCCTGGGCACCGTGGGTCGATCTGATTCAAGTGGAAGGTGGCACCGATGATCAACGTGCGTTGTTGGCGACCTCGTTGCAGCATCTGTTTGTCCTGCCGACCAACATGGCTCCGGATGGCGGAGTGACGCCGCAGGGTGGACCAGTGTTCGATGACCTGACCTGTCTGTGGGACAGCATTCGCAATGCGAATTCACTCTGGCACTTGATCGCCCCCGAGCTGTCCGCCGATCTGATGAACAGCCTGCTGCATCAGGCTGATAAAAGCGGTTGGCTACCCGACGCACACTTTGTCGGCGAACTGGCCTACCAACAAAGCGGCTGTTGCGCGGAGATCCTGTTTTCTGAAGCGGCTCGAAAGGGCGTTCCGGGCGTGGATTACCGTCGGGCTTTGGCCGCCTGCGTGCGCAACGCCGAGACGCCGTCTGACCGGCCTGACTACTATGGCCGCCACCTTGGTGATTATGAGACGCTGGGCTACCTCTCGACGGATGTGCCGAAGGGCAGCGTGAGTCGTCACATCGAATACACCTATCAGGATTGGTGCATCGCGCGACTGGCGGAGTTTTTGGGTGAGACCGAGATCGCGGTGCGGTTCGATGAGAAAGCACGCCGCTTGTGGAATCTCTGGGATGAAAAGAACCGTGCTTTCATGCCGCGTCATCCGGACGGGAGTTGGGTCGACGGGGTTAATCCCGACGAACACTCGTGGGATGGTTGGAACGATCCCTATTCCTACGAAGGTGCGCTGCGTTACTGGTCCTTCAGCGGACTGCATGACATCGACGGCCTTATCGCCCGCTATGGCGGCGCGGAGACCTTCAGCGACTTCATCGAGGAGTTCTTGAATCGGCCCGGCAAACTGGAGAAGGAAACCCGCATGCACATTCCGCATCTGCATGCGTTCGCCGGTTATCCCGAGCGCACCGCTGCACGGGTGAAGCGCAGTCTGACAGAGGCCTATATCAACTCAGCCGATGGCATGCCCGACGACGAGGATATGGGCTGCCAGAGCGCCTACTACATTTGCAACGCGATCGGACTGTATCCGATTTATGGACGCACGTTCTACTCGGTCGTGCCGCCGCTGTTTGAGCGAGTGACACTGGCTTACGGAAAAACCGGACGTTCCCTGACCATCGTGCGCATCGGCGGCGGCGATCGGGTGAAGGCGGTGCGCATCAATGGCGTCGAACAAGCCGGCACGTTGATCGAGCACGCGTTGATTGCCGCCGGCGGGACACTGGAAATAGAGACTGATTGAAGCGGTCTCTATTTTCAGTTCGCAGATTACTTGGTCGCGACGGGCAGGTTGTCGGCCACCAGTCCCGCCAGAGCGGCGGCGCCTTCTTCCTTGGGATGAACGCCATCGCGGAACCATTGTGCGTGACCGGCGAAGGTGGGGCCGGAATCGATGACCGTGGCGCCGGCCTGTTTGGCACCGGCGGCGATCAGCGGGCGTAGTTGAGCGAGCAATTCCTCGGTGATGCCGAAGGCGGATTTGAACACGGGAACCGGCATCACCACGTAAACCTTGGGGTGCGAGGGCAGGGTGTTGAACTCCTGGACCAATGCTGCGGTGTCGGCGGCGATTTCATCCGCATGTTCAAAGTTGCTGGGCTTGCTGTCGTTGGTGCCGAGCTTGATGACCACGATGTCGGGTGCGAACGCCTTGGCCTGGTCGAGACTCCACTGACGCCAGTAGGGTGAGTCGCCGTTTTTGAGCATGGTGGTGCCGGAGATGCCAAAGTTACCGATCAGGGCTTTGCCCTTGAGCAGTTCACGCATCACGCCGGGGTAGGAGTTTTTGTCCGGGTTACCCAGTCCGTAGCCTTGAGTGATACTGTCGCCTACGCAGGCGATGCGGGGGAGCTGGTTTGCCGCGATGCGTGCGGGCGGAAGCGGGGAGTGCCCGTCCAGGCACTCCAATTTTAAATTTGATACGGCGAACTGCTGGTCGGCATTTTCCAGTCCGCGGATAAACACGCCGCCGATCATCATGCCGGTCTCCGGTGTGAAGATGTCGAAGGCGGTAGGAGGCATCATCGGTATGCCATCCACGGAGGCGGTCCAGGATTGGGCATCCAGGTCGACGGCGATCGTGAGAGTCGTGGTTTTACCGACGGCGTAGGACGTTCCGGTCTGGCCGGTTTCCGTGCGGATGACCCCTTCGCTATCATAGGCGACGAGCAGGGGCGGTTTATAGGGCCAGAGCCAGACGCCGTCTTCACCGGCGAAGTTGATCCGGATATTGAAGCCGGCGAGGTTGGAGGTCAGCGGAGTGATATCTGCCGAGAGCAGGTAACGGCCGGACTTCAGCCGCAGGCCACGAAGGTCCCACTGCATCTCAACCTTGGAAACCTGATCGGGCTTGTTGTCGGTTGCTCCGAGGGAAAAAAGCGCGTGGGGAAATGTCAGGGCCGTGGCACCACCAACGCTGATGAACGAGGCCGCCCTCGTGTTCACCCGGGTCGGTCGATTCACCGGGAGGGTGGACGGCCCGATCTCGCGGGGACTGATGACCGACAGGCCTCCCTTAGAATCGGTCTGATCGAAGTGGGTGTCGATGAGCAGATCGGCTCCATGCAAAGGCAGGCAGGCGACCAGCGAGGTCAGGAGAAAAGTAAAGAGGGGAAAGCGTCGTAGCATGGTAAGAGGTGCTGGCTATCCAGACACAGGCCTTCCCCGACGACAACCGATATGGCGGCGCGTGACCGCCCGTGTCGGGTGGGCCGTTACGACTGGGCGGTAAGTGTCTGTATTTTGTCCACCCGCTTGCTTGCGCAAGTTTCAGCTTGTCCGGCGGCGACGACGGGTCATCGCGGCCAATGCGACAGCAGCCGCGGCCAACGTGCCAAAGGAGGCGGGTTCCGGGATTGCTGCTGTGACGGAGCTGAACTGAACCTGAATGTCTTGTGCGTTGATCAAGAAGCCGCCGGTGCCGAAGCCGGCATCGAGTTCAAAGCCACCGGAGAGGTTGCCGCTGGAGAGAGTCAGATCGCTGTAGTCGACACCGGTTTGGGAGTCGAAGGTGAGCAAGGTGTAGGCGATGCCGGTGGTAATGCCGGCCTCGCGGGTGATGTTGAAAATCATGCCGCCGGTGGCGCTGCTGCCGGTGAGCGCTCCGATGTCGACCAAGTCGGAGGAAGTGCCGAGGCCGAGGTTAAAGGTAACTCCGGCAGTGGCGTCGAGTCCGGTCGCAAAGGAGAGCGTGTCGACCGAGGAGATGCCCGGCGAAATGGTGCTGGAGGTGCCGGTCGTGGTGACCAGACCGTTAAGCGTGCCAATGCCGGAAATGGCGCCGGCCCCGAGCGACACGGAGCTGACGGTATGGGTGCCGCTGCCGAGCTGTAGCGTGCCGCCGTTGATGGTGACTGCTCCGGTGCCGAGTGAGGAGAAACCGGCGGAGGTGATGCTGGTGCCGGCCTGGCTGCTCGATGCGTTTTTGCTCATGGCAAACTCGGTGCTGCTCAAGATGCCGGTGATGTAGACACCGCTGTTTACGCCCGTGCCGGTGATCGACTGTCCCACCACCAGACCGGTGGTATCTGTGGTGGTGACTTTATAATTTCCGTTGGTGGTGTCGGCGGTGAAAGTGGAGCCCGCACCGGTGACGACCGCCAGGGTTCCGCCGTTGATCACGGTGTTACCCGTGAGGCTGTTGGCACCGTTGAGTGAGAGGGTGCCGGAGCCGGACTTGGTCAGCGCTCCCGAGCCGGTCAGACCGATGGTGTTGCTGGAGTTTTCGGCGCTGTTGTAGCTGATGTTGCCGGAGTTTGCGACGAGTCCGCCGCCGCCGGTTCCACTGTTCCAGGTGCCTTGGATGTCGAGGGTCTTGCCGGCGTTGTTGGTGAGGTTTACGGCGGCGTTTTGGGTGAGTGAACTGCCGGCATTGATGATGAAGGCACCATCATTTATGATGATGCCGTCGTTCAGAACGAGGCCGCCCGCGCCGGTGGCCTGAAGGGTGCCGTTATTGTAGAAGCGACCGACTCCGGTGTCTAATTTACCGTTATTGCGCGGATCAATGGTCAGGGCGTAGGTCGCATCATCGGCCAGCACGGTGCCGTTGTTGGTGAAGGAGTAGATCAGGCCATTTCCAAGTTGGCCGGCACCACGGATCGTGTGGCCTGCGGACTGGATAACCGTGGTGTTGCTGCCAGTGAACAGCACCCGGTCAACCGAGCCACCGGTGCCCACCTTCATGACGATTTCACCACCCGCGCCCTGGATGGTCAGGCTCTTGGTCGATGTGATGGTGTTGCTGAAAGCGACATCATGAGTGGTCGATTTTGACTCGAGGTTGATCGTGCCGGTGTTGTTGAGTATTTGATCGTCATTACCCGAGTAGGAAATACCGCCGTAGCCGCTGCCGGAAGTAGCACTGTCGCCCGCGGTGGTGATGTTGATGGTGCCGCTGTTGGTGATGGAGGTTGAGGCGGAGGCGGACGAAATGACTGCGTTGGAGGCGCCCGTATTGGTATTTTGATCAGGGTTACGGCTCAGATTGATGATGCCGCTATTGTTGAGGGTGCTGGTGCCCTTAAGGCTGATACCATAACCGCCACTGTTGCTGATGGCGGGTTCGTCAAAGTTGGCCGTGCCACCGTTGGTGAAGGTAACGTCGGTCAGGTTAAAAGGTTTTCGGGAGAGGAAATCGATGGTTCCGGAATTATTGGCCAAGTTCCCTCCCGTGATGTCCCAGCCCGCGTTGGCGGATGAGTGGTAGAATACCAGCTTGCCGGTGCCTACGGTGCGTAACGTGCCCCCGGTGTTATCCAACAACGGGGCGCTGGCACTTCTGAGCAGCTCTAACGTGGTCCCGGCAGTTGCTTCGATAATGCCGGCATTGGTAAAAGTCGTGCCGCTGGCAGCGACCACGCTGACCGTCAGGGTCCCTGAAGTGCCTCCCGAGGAAATGGTGCCCGCATTTTCAAAGTAGGTATCGCTGGTTGAGCTTGGCCAAAGGGTCAGTGTCCGGTTTGTGGTATCAGCAGCATCCCGGGTCAGGGTAAATCCAGAGGCGATACTCAGCCCGCCTATCTGAAGGCTGCTTGCATCGTAAATAACCGTCGGTCCACCGGCATTGATCACTGCACGGTTGGAGGTCGTGGGAACGCTCCCGCCGTCCCAGTTACCGGCGGTGCTGAATGTGCTGTTGTTCGCCCCGCTCCAGATCACGTCAGTGATGGCTGCTTCGGCGAGAGCGGCTGAAAGGACAAATAGGACAAGAGTCCCGGATCGCGTCATGCGGAAGCCGCAGAACGCCCGAGGTAAAGCGTGGGTAATCATAGGGTAGTGGGTATTATTACCTACTCTCCATAGGCATGTTTTTTACTCAACCTATCAATTACTCTTATTAAAGAGTAGTCAGTCGCGCCAAGAGCCTGCGACCATAATGGTTTGTGGAGAGCCGGGGACTCCGAATTGGGCGCGTTCGACGCGACTGGATATCCAGTCCACGGCTGCGCGGGCCTCGGTGCGGATGTCCTGAATGATGCCGTGTTGGTCTCTGATATCCGGTGAGCAATCAACACAAGCGAGCTCCAGTGTGGGGCGATGTTTGACCGGCATCTCCTGCAGCCAGTTTTTCAGTTGCTGAAAGTGCGGCGAAATCGAGGTTATCAGTGCATCGGGGCGGGCTGTCTTTATCCACTTTTGCAAAGCACCGGACTCCCACTTCTCGGGGGTAAAGGGAGCCACAAACCGGCGGGGCCTGAGATGGCGTTCCGCTAGAAATGCGCCCAACGACAAGTGATTAACCCGATTGTCGATATCCAGGGTGGTGGAGAAACCGATACGCCGGTGTCCGCGTTCCAAGAGTTTCTGCACACACAGGCCCATCACCGCGTAATAGTCGATCGAGACGCGATCCAAGACGGGGGACTGCAGAGTAAGGCCCAGGGAAAGCACGGCGAATTCGGAGAAGTCGAATGTCAGCGTATAAGGGGCCGACGGCATGGGGCATACAATGATGCCACGGATGCCGCGGTGCAGCAGAATGTCGCGTATGCGGTCCGGCGTCATGTCGGGTTCGGCCAACCAAAAATCTTCAAGGTGATAACCGCGGGTGGCGGCGTATGCCTGCATTTCCTCGAACAGCGTCACGTAGTTGGTGGAGTGCCGCCAGCCGTCGCGGGTTTTATAGTTGGTCAAAAAAGCCAGAGGTGCCCCTTGGGTATTTGAGCGTCCGCTCCGTCTTTGAGCGATCAGGGCGGAGACCATCGGGTTGGGTCGGTAACCGAGTTCGTTGGCGATTTTTCGGATACGTTCAGTGGTGGCTGCCGGGATGCTACGATGGTTGCGCAGTGCCAGTGAGACGGTGGTCTGGTGGACACCGGCGGCGCGGGCCACTGTGGCCATGGTGACGGGATGGGGCTGGTCCATACTCATTGATAAGAGCAGATGCCTGGATGGTGACAAGCCGGTGCTGGAGGCATTGAAGTGGGCACAAAAAAAGCGGCCCCGGTCGGGGCCGCTTGAGTCTTGGCAGAGTCAGGAGTGGCGTGTGCGACGACGGCGCAAGCCGACGAAGCCGAGGGTTACTACGCCGAGGAGAGCGGCGAAGGATGCGGGTTCGGGGATGGAGCCGGTGCCGGTGAAGGTGAGGGTGCCGGCGTTGAGGTCGAAGACCAGATTTTGGGTGCCGAAGGTGGCGGAGTAGGAGGTGTTGCCGGCATCGAGTGAGAAGCTGCCGGAGTAGCCGCCGGTGCCGGAGGCGACGACGCTGGAGAAGGTGGAAGTAAGGGCAGTGCCATCGAAGATGTTGATGACGGAGTCGTCGGCGATGGCGGTGCTGATGTTAAAGGTGAGGGAACCGCCTTCGATGGAGAGGCCGCCGTTAAAGTTGATGCCGTCGTAGTCGGTGCCACGGGTGGTAGCGCCGTTGATTTCGATGGTGGTGGACGAGCCGGCGAGCAGGGTGACGTCGTTATCGAAGGTAAGGATACCGGGGCTGTTGCCGGGGTTGAGGTTACCGGCGATGGTGGTGACGCTGCCAATGAAACCGGAACCGCCGAGGGTGGCGGAGGCGCCGATGGAGAGTGCGCCGGATCCGGTGCCTGAACCGGTGGAGTTGTTCACCAGGAGTTTGCCGAAGGAAACGGTGGTGCCGCCGGTGTAGGTGTTATCACCGGAGAGAACCAGAGTGCCGGTGCCTGTCTGAGTGAGTGCGCCGCCGCTGACGGTGCCGGAGAGGGTGAGGGAGCCGGCATCGACGCCGATGGTGGAGGCGGACTGCAGGATGACCGCACCGGCGTTGGAGTTATCGCCGCTGACATTGCGCAGTGCACCGCCGGAGCTGATGCCGCTGCCGTTCAGATACATGGTTTTGCCGCCGGAGCCCGCGATGGCGATGCCGCCTTGGAGTTCGAGGGCTGCGCCGTCCTGCACGAAGACGCCGCCGCCACTGACGCCGCTGTTGCCTTCGATGGCCGCAGTGGTGGCACCGAGGGCGTCGGCGTGACGGGCATTGAGCACGCCTGCGCTCACGATGGTGTTGCCGGTGTAGGTGTTGCTACCGGAGAGGTTGAGTTGACCGTTACCCATCTTATTGAACACGCCGCTGCCGGCGAGGACGCCGCTGTTGGTCCAGGTGCCCGTCGCGCTGGATACTTCCACGCCGCCGCCCAAGTCGAAGAAGTTGATGGCGCGGGCCGAACTGATCGCGCCGCTGCCAGTATAACGTAGCACGGAGTTTCCGCCGAGGAGAGACACTGTGTTGGCGGCGTTACCGAGCTGGGAGTCGGTGTCGAAGAGGAGGGCCATCACGCCTGAGCCAGAGCTATTGCCAACAAAGATGGGGGCCACGAAGTCATTCGCTGAATTGGTGAACGCAAAGGTGCTCGTCACCGTATTGCTGGAGCCGCCGGTCATCGAGGAATAGACGGTCAGGTTGCCTCCGGTTGAGCCGGTGATTTTGGACGCGATCGTGACGTCGCTGGCTCCGTAATTGCCGCTGTTCAGAGATGTGAGGGTGCCACCATTGGCTCCGATGGTGAGCGTGCGGGTGCTGCTCATGGTCGTGTTGCTGGTAAACATGAGTTTACCGCCTTCTAAAACCACCCCGTTGTTCAAGGCGGCTCCGCTGCCGCCGAGGTTGAGGTCGTTGGAGATGGCCAGCATATTGTAGTTTGATGTGCTGCCGAGGATGGTGATGGGGCCCACAAACGTGCTGCCCGTGCTCGACAAAACGAGTTGGGCACCACCCAACTTGGTCAGCCCGTTGGCATTAACGATATTTCCTGCAATGGTCAGGGCCGAGTTGTTGGCGGAGGAGACATTGATGATCGCCTCCTGGCCGGCGAAATCGAAGGAAATGCCCGCGTTTGTCGCCGTGCTGCCGATCGTTGAGGATTTGGAGATGCCGGTGCGTCCATCCTGGTAAATACCACCCGATGTAATAGTCAGTGTCTTATCGGAACCGGAGGTATTGGTGGTTAGCGTTTGATTCGCTGTGGGAACCAAGCCGAGGGCATAGATCGTCGTGTTGGCGTTCAAGGTTGCCGCGGTGGTGGTCATCCTGACGATCGCGTTGGTCGGCAGGCCCGTGAAGTCGGTCGTATCGTAGCCGTTGGTGATAGGCATAAAGCCGTTCGTCGAATCGTAGCTGAGGAAACTGCCGTAGAGGCTCTCGATAAAGTAGGGGGCGACCATCTGCACATCGATGCCGCCGGTGACCTTGGCGGTGGTGGTCGTAGGTGCGGTGCCGCTGGTCTTTAAAAACACCGTGCTTCCAAAGGCGGCGCCAGTGCCGCTGGTCTGGATGGACAGGACGCCGCGGTTGTTGCGGGTAATCTCGCCCACGGTGAGCGTGTTGCCGCCGCCCGTGATTCCATTCACCTGGATGGTTGAATTACCATCAAAGCCAAACGCTCCCACGCTGGTGCCGTTGGCCGAAGTGCCGTTGTTGTTAAGCTGCAGGGTCGCGCTGTGCAAGGTCATCGCGCCCGTCGCGCTGCCGAACGGAGATTCGCCCGCAACCGTCCGTTGCGTGCCATACAGGGTGCTGCCGGTATTGACCTCAGTGCCGCCGCCATAGGTGTTGGTGGCCGTGAGGCTGACCGCGCCCAAGTTATTTAAAAGCCCCGAGCTTACATTCGTGAGGGCACCGGGGGTGCCAACAATCAGCTTGGCTGAGGCGCCGGTCAGCGCGCCGGTGCTCACGGTCAAAGTCTGCCTGCCCCAGCCGAGACGGTAGTTGCCATCCGTATTGGCTCCGAGAGTAGGCGCGGAGTAGATATAGCTGCTCGTATCGGCCCCCAGATACATCAGCCCGTTGCCGAAGGATGCGAGGTCGATGGCGTTGCTGATGCCGGTGCCGAGGGTCACGCCGCCTTGCGAACTACTATCGAGCACGCTGGCGACGTAGTTGATTTGGGCGGCAGAATTGGTGCCGATGCTGACACCGCCGTAGGGGCCCACGTAAACCGTTTTTCCGCTGGCTAGGGCGACTTGATCGCTCAGGCGGATGTTGCCGAGTTCGGCCACCGCATTGCCGGTGCCCAGCGAACCCGCGCCCGAACCCCAAAGTGTGCCGATGCCGCCGGCGACGCTGCCGCCATCGTAGTTGTTACCCGTGTTGGTGAGCTTGGAAACATTGCCTCCCGACGTGGTCAGTGACGTGCCACCGATGGCGGACGAACCCTCCGTAATCGCTCCGGTATACTGGATCGTGGCCCCACTCGTGGTGGTGTTAAACAGGTAGGCCGACTGGTTGAATGTAATATTGCTGGCAAAAATTGCCTGCTTGGACGTCCCCATGCCCACGCCGACGGCGCCGCCGCTGCCGGCCTGGACGATGATATCGCGCGAGAGTGTTTGGTTGTCTTGGACGGTCAGCAACAGGCGCGCCGAGTTGGCACCGGAGGTGTCGCCCACGAGGATCGCGCCAGTGCCGGTGCCGAGCAGGCCATCAACCGCAGTCGGCGACGAACTGGCCGAGTTTAAGGTGAGCGTGCCGGAGGTGATCCGAATGTCGCCGGTGAACGTGTTGTTAAGACCCACTTTGCTGATGACGACGTTGCCGCCGCCCACGCCATAATACTGGCCGGAGGTGCTGAAATAAGGTCCGACATTGGCAACCGTGATGCCACCGGCACCGGTGATCAGGCCGGAGAAAGTCAGGTTATTGTTAAACGGGGCGGCGATGACATCCTTGTTCAGGGTGATGGTTCCCGTGTAAGTTGGGGTGTTGCCGGAGCCGCTAGCGCCGCCCGTCGCTGAACCAATCGTTGCGCTGCCAGAACCACCGGACTGCACCAGAATGTTGTTGGCGATGGTCAGTGTGCCGCGGGTAAGCAAGGACGTGGCGGTGGAGCCGCTGGTATCGCCCAGCAGTATTTGCGAACTGCCGGCGGCCGCAGCGTTACTCAGGATCAAGGTGCCGGCAAACACACGGGCACCGCCGGTGAAGCTGTTGGCGCTGGAGAGTTCCAAGATCGACGTGGCTGAGTTCTGGGTGACCGTGGTCACGTTGGACCCGATCGCACCGCTGATCAGGACGTTTTTGTCGTAACCCAGGTTGGTGGTGCCGATGATGGCAGGCGTGGTGGCACCGGTGCCGGAGTTGGTGATGGAGCCGGTGTGGTTGACTGCGCCGGAGACCGTGATGCCGGAGGCGAGCGCGCTGTTGTTTTGAAGGATGAGATTGCCCGTTCCGGCCACGGCAGATGAGACGCTGAAGGAGCGTCCTGCGTTGTTGATGAGGGTGGTGCCGACGCTGTTTACGGTGATGGCATTGGTGCTGATCGTCAGCGCTGAGCTCGTGCTGTTTTGGGCGACGCTGGTCACGTTCGAGCCGAAACCGCCGGTCAACAGGGTGTTTTGGGTGCTGGTGCCGTTGACGGTGATCGCGCCGGCGTTGTTGATCAGACCGGAGATGGTGAGAGCGCCACTTGTGACGTTATTGTTGTTGATCGCGAGATCATTGGAGCCGGTGATTCCGCCCGAAAAGAGGATGTTGTTAGATCCGTTGGTGACGAGTGCCAGCGTTCCTCCTGCGCCGAGCGTAATGTTGTTGGCGATGGTGGCGCTGCCTGTAGCCACGATCAGAGTCGTCGCGGCGGTGCCGGAGGAATCTCCCAGAGTGATGGTCCCGGTGCCAGCGCCAGCGGCATTGCCGAGCTGCACCGTGCCCTGCTTGATGGTCAGTCCGCCGGTGAAGGTATTGGTGCCGGATAACAACCAGTTGCCCGCATCCGATTTCACCACCGCGAGTTTGCCGCCACCGGCACCGTTTCCAATAATCCCGATGATCGAATTGGCACCAGTATTCGTTCCGTTGAGGTTCAGGGTGGTGACATTAGAACCGGTCGAAACTCCGGTGACCGCGCCGATGCGCAGGCTGCTGCTGGCCGAGGAGGCTCCGCCGGTGAAGGTGGCCGAGCCGCCGTCGCCCTGAATGGTGATCGCCGAGTTGATTATGTCGGTATGATCGCCGTTGCCGGCGGCAGACTGGATAACGCCGCCGGTGCTGAGGAGGAGATTGCCACTATTGAGCGTGTAATTAAAACCCGATACATTGCCGAAAGTGATGCCACCGATATTGCGATTGGCGTCCACCGTAACGGTGCGGTTTGCTGACAAAGTAATATCGTAGGTGGCGATGTCCGTATTAACGGTGCTGGCGGTATCGCCGGGGATGCCGCTCGCATCCCAACTGCCGGCGGAGTTCCAATTGCCGTTACTGTCGATGTTCCAGCTAGCCGATGATGCGCTACCGATGAGCGGCACGAGTGATAAAAGCACAAACGCACTAGGGATACGCATGCAGCACGAAGGGAACAGAGAACGCATTTTCATGGGAGGGGTAGAGGAGTGACTGATGGGATTTCCTCGCGCACAGCCTGCAGAAAAGATACAGGATAATGACGGGGCTATTTAGGGTGTTTACACCATGCGCCGGCGTTTTGCCTCAGCGAGGCGAATATCTACGTATGTAATCTGTGTATCCGACCACTATTACGGACGTTAATCACCTGTTTAGAGCGACTTTCATTACTAGCGGATCCACGTTTGGGGACGTGACGTGTCCGACGATCCGGACGATCTGCGACTGACTTCTTCCAGGGTATTTGGCTGCAGCTTTAGATTTTACGTATGCGACGACGGCGCAAACCGACGAAGCCAAGGGTTACTACGCCGAGGAGAGCGGCGAAGGATGCGGGTTCGGGGATGGCGCTTGAGCCGGAGAAGGTAATGTCGCCGGAGGTGAGGTTGAGGGACACGTTTTGAGAGCCGAAGGTAGCTTCATAAGCGTTGGATCCATTGAAGGTGAAGAAGCCATTATAGCCGCCGGTGCCGGAGGAGACGACGCTGGTAAAGCCGGATGTGAGGGCTGCCCCATCAAAGATGTTGAGCACGGATCCATTGGCGATGGCGGTGGAGATATTAAAGGTAAGGGTGCCGCCTTCGATGGTGAGACCGCTGTTGAAGTTAATGCCGTCGTAGCTGGTTCCGCGGGTCGTGGCGCCGGTGATTTCAATGTAGGTTTGGGAACCGGATTGCAGGGTGACGTTGCTATTGAAGGTAAGGATGCCGGGGCTGTTACCGGGGCTGAGGGTGCCGGCGATGGAGGTGACGCTGTTGATGAAACCGGAACCGCCGAGCGTGGCGGAGGCGCCGATTGAGAGGGCTCCGGTGCCGGTGCCCGAACCGGTGAGGTTATTAACGAGCAACTTGCCGGCGGAAACGGTGGTGCCGCCGGAGTAGGTGTTCGCGCCGGTGAGCGTGAGTGTGCCGGTCCCGGTCTTGGTCAGGCTCTTGCCCGAGCCGGCGACCACACCTGCGAGCGTCAGGGCGCCAGTCGAACCGGTGGTGGTGACCGAAAGGTTGTTGTTCAACGCGAGCGCGCTGTCGATACGATGACTGCCTTGAGTGACCTGGATTGACGAGGCTGAGCCGTTGTTATCCAGGGTGAGGGTATTGCCGGAGATTTTGTAGTTCTGGCTGGAGGAATCGAAAATGACGCCGCCGATGGTGCGATTGGCATCAAGCACGACCAGGTGGGTTCCCGACCCGAAGGCATTGTTGTCGAACTTCGCGATATGGCCGGCGGCCTGCGGTGAGAATGCGGCCCAATTGGTGGCTTCGGTCCAACTGTCGCCGTTTAAGCCCGCCCAGGAGTTGTCGGCGACGAAGGAACCGAGGTCCACTTTCTGGCTGCCGTAAACGACCTCGTAGGAGCTGAGACCGTTGTCGAGGACAACGCGTTGGGTTCCGTTGACGGCGTCGGTGACGGTGTTGGTGAAGGTGCCGGTGACCACGCCGCCGGTGCGAACGTTGTTGATGATGGTAAAGGTGCCGTTGCCGTTGAAACCATCGAGGAGGCTGACGTTGAGTTTGCCGCCGAGGGTGAAGGTCGTGTTGTTGGCGGCGGCCAAAACGTTGTCATAAAAACCGGCTCCGGGCGTATTTTGAAACACGGTGGAAACGTTTGTGCCGGCGATGTCGATGTGGAGGGCGGCGTTCGCCGAGGCTACGGTGTAATTGCCGGTGATGGAGGTGCGGCCGGTGGTGCCGATGTCACCGGGGGCCAGAGTGCCGCCTCCGTTGGTGAGGGTGTTGGTGCTGAGACTCACGGTGGTGCCAGCGGTCGAGGTCAGGCTGGTGGCATTGTAGGCGAAGGTCGCCAAGGTGCCGCCGGTCCAGACAAAGGCCTGCTTGGGAGCGCTGCTGAATGTCGTGGCATTGGTGCCGGTGCCGGTCGCCGCGTTGGAGAGGGTGACGACTTTGGTGGTGGTATTAATCGCGGTGATGGTTGTCCCCGGCGCAATGTTGGTTCCGGTGACCAGTTGCCCGACGACCAGTCCGGTGGTGGACGTCACCGTGGCCGTGTTCACAGCGTTGCTTGTCATGAGATCAGAGGTATTGCTCGCGAAGGCCTGACTGCCACTGATGGCCACCTTTTCGATCAGCTTGCCTCCGCTAAAATTAAAGGTGGTGGTGCTGGTGCCGGCCAGATCGGCACCCAGCTTGAAGGTGTTGCTACTGGAGAGGGTGCCGCCTGATAAATTATAAGTTGAGACTTGGCTGGCGGTGGCGCTGCCAAGTGCAAACCCTTGGGTCGTCCCGGTGTTCAAGGCGCCCCCGGTCTGAGTGCCCAGAAAAATACCGCCTACGGTCCCGTTCGTGCCGCTAACCCCGCCGGTAGCTCCCAAGCTGGCGACACCGCCGCCGGCCAGCGCGTTGAGCGTGCCGGAGCTGATGGTGAGGGTCTGGGTTTGTCCCAGCGTGCCGGTCATTTCAAACTGACCGTTGACGAAATTCAAGGTGCCGCCGGCGACCTCGATGTTGCTCTTGATATTGTCCCGGGCCTGATCGAGCAAGTTGACCGTGCCGCTGGTGAATTTATAGTTCAATCCTGAGACGTTAAAGTAGCCGATGGTCGATGCTTGGCTGGCATTGCCGAGCGAGGTCACGGCCGAGGCATCGCCACCAAAAACAACCGTCGCCCCGCTTACGCCGGATACGGTCCCCAGGGTGTTGGTTGTGCCGGATTGTAACAGGGTCAACTGGCCGCTGTTCACTGCCAGATTTCCTCCGCCGGTCAGATTATTTACGCTTGAAGCGTCGGTGCGGTTGTAGGCGAGCAGGGCGCCGCCGGCCAGGCTGGTTCCCGGGCGGACAATCACGCTGGCGCTGTTGGCAATGCTACCCGTGGTGCCGCCGTTACCGATCTGCAGGGTGCCGGCGCCGACTACGGTGTTGCCGGTGTAGGTGTTGTTTCCGGTCAGGATGAGTGTGCGTCCCGAGCCATCCTTGGTCAGGCTGCCTGATCCTCCGCTGATGGTGCCGCTGATCTCCAGATTTCGGGACTGTAATTGATGAATGATCACCTCGCTATTGGTGGCACCGAGTTGGCCGTTGCTGATCACATCCGTGCCGGCACTGGTTCCGCGGCTCAGAACACCTCCCGAGGTAAGGCTTAACGTATTCCCGCCGAGATCCAGGCTGGCGCCGTTAAGGATCATTGAGTTGGCGGCCCAGTTGCCGGTGTCGTGAGTAACCGCGCTGTTGGCTGCAAAGTTGGCGGTGGCATCACTTGCGGATGTGGTCAGGCCGGTGGTGGAGGCCACGGCGACCGAGCCGCCCGATATTGTCAGGAAGCCCACGTTGCTGCCCACCGTGCCCACGGCATAACCCCCGATCAGGCCATTGGTCGTGGCCAGATTGGACTTAACCGCGGTGCTGGTGGGGGTGGTGATGACCAATGTGCTGCCCGCCTGGCGTGTCCATGTGTCCCCGAGCGTCAACGTCGTGCTGGTGCCGGTGTTGGCATTTAGAGTGATGTTATTTTGACCGCCGTTTAAGCCCAGGGTCAGGTTGCCCAGTGTCTGGGCGGTGTTGAAGGCACCGGTCTTTCCCTTCACCGACAAGGTGGCCCCGTTCATATTCAGCGCCGAGGCGGAGTTGATGAGATTGGCGGGGGTCGCAAGGTTTAGGAAATCCAAGGTCAACGTGCCGCCGCCTCCGAGGGTGGTGGCTCCGGTGTAGGTGTTAACCGCGGAGCCATTAAAGGTCAGGTTGTTGCTGCCGAGTTTGGTGATGCCGAAACCAAATCCATTGTCGGAAATGATACCGCCCACGTTAATGGAGTTTGAGGTTCCGAGGTTGCCTGCGTTCCAAGTCTGGCTGGCTCCCAGCTGGACGGGGGCGTTGATGGTCAGGGTTCCATTACCCAGATGAGAAATACCGCCGGAGCCGATGATCAGCAGAGGGCTGGTTCCGGCGTTGATGGTGGGCGAGGAGGCGTTGGTGGAGGAATTGATGGTGCCAAGCGAATTGACGTTGACCGTGCCATTCAAAGTCACCGTGTGGGTGCCGCTCGAAAAAATCGCGTCATTGCCATCAGTCCAAAACGTAGGGTCTGTGGTTCCCGGGGAATTGGAGATCGCCCAGAATAGATCACCGGTGCTGGTGGACCAGTTGCCTGTGCCGGCGGTGAGTCCGCTGGCGTTACTGATGTCCCAATACTTGGTGGCGGCTTGGACTGATGTTGTGCATGCCAGTGCGAGCGCACTGATGCCGATCTGAAAACAGAACGGACGGAGTGTGGGGTTCATTACGGGAAGGGGGCAGAAGTTCGGACTGATTTCTTTGGGCAACTCCTTTGACTCGGAGTGGCTTAGGTTTCCCCTACGGGATCCGACATAAGCCTTGTTTGATCAGGAGCTATCTAAGTTTGGTTTATTTCGATCTGTCGTCGGTTCACTGGCCGTAAATGGTGGGAGTCAGGATTCATGGCGGCGGCGGCGCAGGCCGGCGAAACCGAGTGCGGTCGCGGCGAATATAGCGGCGAAGGTGGCGGGTTCGGGGATGGAGCCGGTGCCGTTGAAGGTGAGGGTGCCGGCGTTCAGGTCGAAGACCAGGTTTTGGGTGCCGAAGGTGGCGGAGTAGGAGGTGTTGCCGGCATCGAGCAGGAAGCTGCCGGAGTAGCCACCGGTGCCGGAGGCGACGATGCTGGTGAAGGTGGGAGTGAGGGCGGCGCCGTCGAAGATGTTGACGACGGAGCTGTCGGCGATGGCGGTGGAGATGTTGAAGGTGAGGGTGCCACCGACGATGCTCAGGCCGGCGTTGAAGTTAATGCCGTCGTAGTCGGTGCCGCGGGTGGAGGCGCCGTTGATTTCGATGTTGGTGGACGAGCCGGTCAGCAGGGTGACGTCGTTGTTGAAGGCAAGGATGCCGGGGCTGTTACCGGGGCTGAGGGTGCCGGCGATGGAGGTGACGCTGTTGATGAAACCGGAGCCGCCGAGAGTGGCGGAGGCACCGATGGAGAGTGCGCCGGAGCCGGTGCCTGAACCGGTGGAGTTGTTCACCAGGAGCTTGCCGAAGGAAACGGTGGTGCCGCCGGAGTAGGTGTTGGCGCCGGAAAGGACGAGGGTGCCGGAGCCGGTCTTGGTGAGCGAGCTGCCGCTGAC
>JBBKWO010000035.1:0-33291 GCA_037969015.1 Opitutaceae bacterium | reverse complement strand
TAGGGGCTGTCTTCAAAATAAACCGGTGCTTCGTGAGAGGGAAACCATGCTCGGCCAAGGCGACCGAAGCGGAGGCGGGCCAGCGGCCCGTGCCGCTGAAGGGGAACACCGGCCCAGCTTGGTTTCCCTCTCACCCGCAGGGCGTAAGCAGAGCGCTGGGTTATTTTGAAGACAGCCCCTAACGCGTATTTTTAAAAAAAACCTCCCAACCTCCCCGCCTAACCGACAACACTGCTCACGTGGATCTCGCGCCCTACCGCACCTTTATCAGCCATCTCGCCCGCGAGAGCGGCGACTTTATCCGTCCCTACTTCGCCAGCGACACCCTCGCCGTCGAACACAAGTCCGACGATTCTCCGGTGACCCTCGCCGATCGCGGCGCCGAGGAACTGCTCCGCCGACTGATCAACGAAACCTACCCCGACCACGGCATCATCGGCGAGGAACTCGGCAACGACCGCCCCAACGCCGAATTCGTCTGGGTGCTTGATCCCATCGACGGCACCAAGTCCTTCATTTCGGCTGTGCCGCTTTTCGGCACACTCATCGCCCTTCTGCACAACGGCCAACCGGTGCTCGGTGCGATTCATCAACCGATTCTCAACGAACTCGTCATCGGCGACGGCACCATCACCACGCTCAACGGCCGCCCCGTGCGCATGCGGCCCTGCGCCGAGCTCGCCACCGCCACCCTGCTGACCAGCGACCCCCTCAATCCGGCCAAATACCAGAACGGTCCCGCCTACGACGCCCTCGCCAACCGCGTGCGACTCACGCGCACCTGGGGCGACGCTTACGGTTATCTGCTACTCGCGACCGGTCGCGCCGACATCATGTGCGATCCCATCATGAACCCGTGGGATCTGCTTTCACTTATTCCCATCATCAGGGGCGCCGGCGGCATCATCACCGACTGGCAGGGCAACGATCCGGTAGCCGGTAGTTCGATCGTCGCCGCCGGACCCGAGCTCCACGCCTCCGTTATCGCGGCGCTCAACCCATGAACGTCCCGACCACCGGTCAAGCCGAGCCCGGTCGCAGGCGCTCGGTCATAGCACGGGTTGGTGCGCGGTATTTTAACAGCTGGTTTTATCCCTCGACGGTGTTTCTAGTGCTGGTCGCTTTCGCTGCCGGTGCCATGCTGCTGACGGGGGCGCCAACACTTCACCTCGCCGACGGATTAATCATTTTGGCGGCACTGGCTTTCCTGGGGATACTCGCCGCCGCCATCTGGAATCTGGTTAAAAAACGCTGGGTTAAAGGGACCATCAATCTGGTGCTGTTTCCCGTCTGCGCGATACTCTCCGTGGCATTGATGTATGTGGTCACGTTCGCCAGCATGTTTGGCCCGAGCGAGGATAGCTTCGCGGATAACCTGACTATTCCGGACGATATCGAAATCAGCGAGCCCTTGCCGGAAAACACCCCGGCAACTTCGGTGTTAAAAGATCCGTTTCAAGACGCGTTGATGGCTGCGCTCTCTCTACCCGGCGGCGACGATCCCACAGTGCGCGCAGAAATCACCTCATTAGCACGTCTCCAACGCGAGCACCCGGACATACTGCGCCGTTACCTTGCCGCCAGTCCGGCCTGGAGGGTTTACCAAGAGCGCGGTGGGATCTTCGCGACCCGTCGATGGACCGTGAACGGACTACGACGATATTCACTTCATGGATATTATGGGGCGTTCGACTTCAGAAACGAGCGGGTCACTGACACCGAGTCTTTCCAGACACGCACCACGATCGACCTGACCGGTCGCTCATGGATACGCGGCAACCGCTCGGAAACCGAGCTACAAGCCGGTCAATCCATTCCGCTTCATTTGACCGAAGGTAACCTACTACAAGAAAGCAACTGCATCATCTCCGCTGACAAACCCGTGCTGGAAATCTTTGAACAATCCACAGCCCGCGAGCGTCGTTTGACCAAAGCCGCCATCACGTTTCTGGAACGTGAATTTAAGCCCTTGGTCGACTCCCCCGGCTGGGAAACCAGCAAGCAACTCCTGCCCCCCGACGCCATTAGCACCGAGCCTCCCGGCATCGAGCTGCACAACTCGTTTCAACCCGGTATCTACAATGCGACCATCCGGGTAAATCCCGGCGAACCCGGCATGGTTTTCCTAAAAGCTTTCGAAGTGACTAAGGGAACCCGGCTTTCCGTAGACCGCCTAAAAGAGCGGTCCAATGAATGGATCGGCTGGTCCGCGAATCCCGCCGAGTGCTTCTTGGCTAACTCTAATTTCACCATCTACGAAGGCGACTGGGGCAAGCCCTATGCCGCCAGATTCGAAGTGTGGTTCCAACCCGACAGCAAAAGCCCCGAACATAAGCTGCTGGAACGGGTGTTTAAAATCGAGGGATGGATGCGTTAAACCGGACCGGCGCACCGCCGCTTGGAACGATTTTAGAAAGAAAATTAAATTCTTTGAACGTTCCGGCCACCAACACCGTCTATCCTAGCACTACAACAGTAGTTTGTTTGTAGGTTTGTTGGTTTGCCAGAAGAAGCGGTCTTGGAGTGGTTTCCAAGACCGTTTCGCTTTTTATAGGGGTCGCATCGACCCGTCTTACCAACCGCTAATGGACGCGAATACACGCGAATCCTAAAACCCATTCCGGAGAATCTGCGCATATCCGCGTTCATCCGTGGTTAAAAAACTCCGCATCTCAGTCCTAGTTGAACCGCAGATGGACACAGATAAACGCAGAGAGAGAACCTCCGGAAATTCGCGACCATTCGTGTCCATTCGCGGTTAAAAAATAAACCTGCTTTACCCTGAACTGGCCCCTTTATTTACCCCTATGCCGGATTTTCGCGTGTTTCATCCTCCAGTCGCTTCGAGCACCACTGCACTGACCCTGTCGCCGGAGGAATCGCACCATCTGGTCACCGTCAATCGCGCCCGCACCGGTGATCCGATCATCGCCTTCGACGGCACCGGCACCGAATGGACCTGCACTCTCGCCGACGCCAATCGTCGTGCCGCAGTGCTCCAAATCGAATCCACCCGCCAACACGTCCGCTCTGGTGGCCGCATCACCCTCGCCCAATCCCTGCCCAAGGGCGGCGTCATGGATGACATTGTCCGCCACGCTACTGAACTCGGTGCCGCCGCCATCGAGCCACTCATCAGCGCACGCACCCAGGTTCACCTCGACGGCAATCGCTCCGACAAAAAGACCGACAAGTGGCGCACTACCGCCCTCGAGGCCGCCAAACAATGCGGCACGCCCTTTCTTCCGCACATCGGCTCCGTGCGCACCTTGGCAGACTTTATTGCCGAAGCTCCCGCGGCCCAGACTGATGATACCCTGCGACTCATCGCCAGCCTTCACCCGGGAGCCAAACCGCTAAAAACCGTGCTCGCCAACTGGCGGTCCACACATGCCGGAGCGACTCCCACCGCCGCCATTTGGCTGGTCGGACCCGAGGGCGATTTCACCCCCGAGGAAATCACGTCGCTTACGGCAGCGGGCTATCAGCCGGTCACGCTCGGCCCACTCGTGCTGCGCTGCGACACTGCCGCCACCTGCGCGCTGAGTATTCTGGGCCACGAATTACAGCCGGTTTAAATAAGGGCGTAGTCTAATCCGGTCTGTAGTAGCGCAGGCCTCCTCTCCGCTCAGACCGGGCCACTCGCGTCATTCAACCGCCGGTAAATTTCACGCACCCGTTCCTCCACGGCGACCAGTCCCTGCAACTGCCCGCTGGATCGATCCAGATCACCGGTCTCGACCTCGGCGAAACCACGCTGAACCACCGCCTGCCGCGCAGCCACCACCGCGTCGGCTGCGATCTTGGCATGCGCTTCTGATTCATCCAAATGCTCCAGTAAAAACTCAGCGAGGAACTGCGGTTGTTCGGTCCGGTAAAGCCACGCGCCATACTCAAACAGGCGCGCCGCCAGTTGGCTGATCTCACCACTGCCCTCATTGACGTTAACGCCGGCATACGCAGCCAAACCCGCCTCAACCAAATCACCCGCCTCCTCGATCCAACTGGGACGCGCCGCGGCATTCATCGGCTTCGTCGCCAAGATGCCGCCGAAGGTAACACACAGTCCATGACGCGCCCGCAGAGCCAGCTCGAGTCCGTGCACACCGGCTTCCGCGCCATCGACGATAGATAACGCCAAAGCCTCCCGACCCGCGTCCAACGCGGCATCAGTTTCACCGGCGGCATCGGCCGCCTGAGCCAGATTCAACAAACGCGCCGCCAAATCACGGTTACCGGCAACGCCTCCGTTGGCTACCAGCGGACGCAATAAACTCACCGCCTCGCGATGCGCGGCCAACGCACCCGCAGCATCCTCGGCCTGCAGTCGCAGCAAACCGAGATTGGACCAAGCCGAGGCCAGATTACGCCGGGCGGCCACGCGCGTTTCGGCCAGCGGCTTCAACGCCGCAACGGCGAGCTCCAACGCTTTCTCCGCATCATCGTTTTTATTGAGCCGCATCATATTTACCGCGCGATTCATCAAGGCCGCACCGAGTGCATTCTGGTCTCCATCGGTCAACAACAGGACGGCTTGATCGTAGCAGCCCACCGCAGTCGCCAAATCTTCGGGAGTATCCTTTCGAGAACAACCCTGACCGCGATTCATCCAGGCAATCGCCAGAGCCGGTTGAGCCCAATCGCCCTGCCCATGGACGCAAGACGCCCTCAATCTCACGATAGCCTGATCCAGACTATCTATACCCGCCTGCACCGCCGACGGATTGTCCGCCATCACCAGCAAGCGCCCCCACCAAAGCCACAAAAATGCCCGCTCCTTGGCGAACTCATCCGCCGGATCAGGCGCCCCGGAACTCAACTGCGACTCCGCCGGCAGTGCTCTTAACGCCTGCCCACAACCCGCCACCGCAGCCATCAAAGCCTCAGGCACCTGCGAGCGCCAGGCCATCTCAGCGGCAGTTACCGCCGCCTGAGCCAAGAGCCTTAATTGAAGGAAACTTTCAGAGGTGAAATCGCTCATCGGTAGCTCATGTCTCTGCCGACCATCCCCCCGTAACGGCAAGTCCCAAAAGCATTATATTTCATAATATATTAAATAATAACATAATACGTTACATATGGCCTTTATTTCACGCCCCGATTTAAATGAAAATGAGACTTAGTATTAAAAAGGACTTGATATTACTGGGACTCATTCTCACAAAGGCCGTCAGCTCATGTCCCAGTCCACTCCTTCACTCCTTCCCGCATTTTCATTTGCACCGCTACCGGCTCAGGGCCGCAGCACTTTTGCCAAAACCCTGGCTTTTCTGCCTCCTCTGCTGATGGCCGGTTCATTCGGCGCCCGTGCTGCCGAACCCGTTCAGCCTAAGGATAAGAACAACGACGATACCAACGGTGCCGCGGTCTCTCTTCCCGAACTGGAGGTCAAGGCAGCCAAACAAAACGAGCTCTCCTCGCCCAAGTTCACCGCTCCCCTGCTCGACACGCCGCAAACCATCACCGTCATCTCCCGCGAGGTCTTTGAGCAACAGGGTGCCACCACCCTGCGCGACGTGCTACGCAATACTCCCGGCATCACCTTCCAGGCCGGCGAAGGCGGCACCGCCAATGGCGACCAGATGACCATCCGCGGTTTCAGCGCCGCCAACGACATCCTCTTGGATGGTGTCCGCGACGCCGGCACCTACACCCGCGACGCCTTTAACCTCGAACAGGTCGAGGTCGCCAAGGGCCCCTCCTCCACTAACACCGGCCGCGGCGCTACCGGCGCTTCCGTAAACCTCGTCAGCAAAACCCCCAAGCTCGACACGTTCCACACCGGCACCATCGGTGTCGGCAATGCCGACTACCGCCGCGCCACAATTGATCTCAACCAGGACCTCTCCGCCAATTCCCCCATCCCCGGCGCCGCTTTTCGCATCAACGGCCTGTGGCAGGAATCCAGCGTCCCCGGACGCGATATTGTCGAAAACAAGCAGTGGGCGGTCGCCCCCTCACTCGCCTTTGGACTCGGCACCGCCTCACGCCTCACCCTCAGCTACTTCCACGCCGAGCAGGACAACATTCCCGACTACGGTATTCCGTGGGTGCCCACCACCTTCACCGATCCCTCGGTCGGTCAGCCGGGCGACAAACCCAATGTCGATCAGAGCAACTGGTATGGTCTGGTTGATCGCGACTACGAGAAGGTCATCAATGACACCGCCACGGTGAACTTCGAACACGACTTCACCCCCGATGTGAAGCTCAGCAACCTCACCCGAGTCGGCATCACCGACCGCGACTCGGTCATCACCGCGCCCCGCTTTGTCGATACCACGGGAGTGGCCACCACCGATATCCGCCGCAGCGATTGGAAGTCCCGCGATCAGGTCGACAAGATCTACGCGAATCTCACCAACCTCAGCATCGATCAGGAAACCGGCCCGCTCCTCCATCATATCTCCACCGGTATCGAGCTCAGCCGCGAAACCTCCGACAACCACGACCGCGATTATCCGGGCGGCACACTCTTCCCTGACACCGACGTTTTTAATCCCAATCCCTACGACCCGTTCAACGCTCCCCTGATCCGCAATGGTGATGTCGCCTCGACCACCGCCGACAGCATCGGCCTCTACCTGCTGGACACCGTAGAGCTCAGCGAAAAGTGGCAGGTCAATGGCGGCGTCCGCTGGGATCGTTTTGACATCGATTACACGGCCTTCAATGGCACCAACTACCAGAAGGTCGACGAGGTCTTCAGCTACAAAGGCGGCCTCGTCTTTAAGCCCCGTCCCAACGGTTCCATCTACGTCGGTTTCGGCACGTCCTTCACGCCCAGCGGCAACGGCCTCACCATCAGCGGACGCGCGCTTGGACCCGGCGGCTCCATCCCGGCACCCGAAGAGGCTCGAAGCACCGAAATCGGCACCAAGTGGGATCTGTTCCAAGGCCGGCTGTCTCTCTCCGGCGCGTTGTTCCGCACCGACAAAATCAACGCCCAGACGACCGACCCACTCACCGGCGACGTCTACACCTCCGGCGATCAACGCGTGCAAGGTGTCGAGCTCGGTGCCTCCGGTTTCATCACCCGCCATTGGAACGTATTCGCCGGCTACGCCTACCAACACAGCGAGGTCCTCGACTCGCTCAACGCCACCGAGATCGGTTCCGCTCTGGCCCGCACTCCCGAGCACAGCTTCAACTTTTGGACCACCTACGCCTTCCCCTTTGGCCTGACTCTCGGTGGCGGCGGACAGTATTCCTCCGAAGTTGATCGCAGCACGACCACGCAAAACCAAGTCGTGCCCAGCTACTGGATCTACAACGCCATGGCCTCCTACGAGGTGAACGAGCAACTCACCTTCCGCCTCAACGTGAACAACCTCCTCGACGAGGAATACGTAGATCGCGTCGGCGGAGGCCACTACATCCCCGGCGCCACCCGCAGCATCACCCTCACCGCCATCTTCAATTTCTGAGCTCCGCATTAGGGGCTACCTTTTCGTATATATTTGATTGGAAAGGTAGGGACGGACCGCTGGGCCGTCCGGTTCGACGATTGTCAACCGGGGGCGTCAATCCCGGCGGGCCCAGCGGTCCCGCCCTACCGACAATCCGAAATAAAACGTCTTACAAACTACCAGTCCGCTCATACCATTTCCCGGGCCGCAGGGTCCGGGCAGGTTAAGGTCAACAAGACAAAATCGCCGCCGGGTTTGGTCGCCCGGCGGCACACCTTTTTATGATTCTTGATATCCCCGACGTCCTCACTCCCGAACAACTCGCCCAGGCGCGCCAGATCCTCGAAACCGCCGACTGGATCGACGGCCGCGCCACCGCCGGACACCAAGGCGCCCGAGTAAAGGACAACCAACAACTCCCCGTCGACTCGCCCGCCGCGCAACAGGTCGGCGACCTCATCCTGCGCGCCCTCAGTGGCAACCCGTTGTTCACCTCCGCCGCCCTGCCCCTGCACATCCTGCCGCCCATGTTCAACCGCTACGCCGGCGGCCAGCAATTCGGCACCCACGTCGACGGTTCCATCCGCGTCATCCCCGGCACCGGACATCGCATCCGCACCGATCTCTCCTGCACGCTCTTCTTCGCCAATCCCGATGAATACGATGGCGGCGAACTCATCATCGAAGACACCTACGGCGCCAAGTCCGTCAAACTCCCCGCCGGCCATATGGTGCTCTATCCGTCGACCAGTCTGCACCATGTCAAACCCGTTACCCGCGGCGCGCGCCTCTGCTCGTTTTTCTGGCTGCAAAGCATGATCCGCGACGACGCCAAACGCTCTCTGCTCTTCGACATGGACATCGCCATCCAACGCCTCGGCGCCGAACAACCCACCCACGCCTCGGTCGTCCAGCTCACCGGCGTCTACCACAACCTGCTCCGCCAATGGGCGGAAATGTAAACGCTCCTCCTGATATTTAACCACGGATGACACGGATAAACACGGATACGAACCACGATCCAATCCGTGAATATCCGGGCAATCCGTGGTTAAGAAACTGATTCGATTATCACATAGCGCTTCTAAGGCGCGCGACGGGCAACCCGTCCTGCCCGCCGGCCTCACCTAGTGTTAAGTTCGCCTAGCATGAAAAAGTATTTCCGCACCACACTCTTCTGGATCCATCTCGCCGCTGGCCTTGTCGCCGGCGCGATCATCCTCGTCATGTCGTTCACAGGTGCCGTGCTCGCGTTTGAGGACCAGATCGTCAATTGGGCCGAGCGTGATGTGCGACGCGTCGAGGTGCCCATCGCCGCCAAACCCAACTCACTCGACCACCTGCTCATCGCGGTAAAGTTCGTCGCACCCGAGGGCGCCAAGCCCACGGCCATCACCGTATCAAGCGATCCACGCTACGCCGTTGCCGTCACCTATGGCCGCGACGGCACGTATTACGTCAACCAATACACCGGAACGGTCATACCCCCGGCCACCACCCGCACGCACAACTTCATGCACTGGGTAGAGGACTGGCATCGCCGCCTCGCCATGAGCGGCGACAGCCGCGAAACCGGTCGCGCCATCACCGGCGCGTGCAACGCCGCCTTCCTCGTGCTCGCGCTCACCGGCCTCTACCTCTGGTGGCCCAAACAATGGATCGCCCGCCACCTGCGTCCCGCCCTGAAGTTCGTCGGCGCCAAGGGCAAGGCCCGCGATTGGAACTGGCACAACGTCTGGGGCTTTTGGTCACTGGTTCCCATCATCGTCATGGCTGCCACCGGCATGGTCTTCTCCTACGGCTGGGCCAATGACCTCGTCTATCGCGCCTTTGGCGAAGAAGCACCGCAACGCGGCGGCCCACCCGGCGGCGGTGGTGGCGGTGGTCGAGCCGCCGCCTTCGAGCATCCCGACAACGCGAAGAAACTCGGTTACCAAGCCGTGTTCGATCGCATCACCGCCGACATCCCCGGCTGGACTTCGATCACCCTACGCGAAGGTCTGCCCCGTCGCCGCAGCGGCCCCGGAGCCGGTGCCGACATTACTCCCGAAAACGACAGCCGTCCCAAAAAACGAGGAGAACAACCCTACAGCGCAACCGTCACGGGCGACGACCTCGGACCTATCTTCGCTTCGACCAGCCTAGTCATCAATCCCTACACTGGAGACAGCCTCAGCCACGACGACTTCGACGACCTGAGCAACGGCCGCAAAGCCCGCTTCTGGGTCCGTCACCTGCACACCGGTTACGCCTTGGGCTGGTTCGGCCAGACCCTCGCCGCCCTCGCCTGCATCGGCGGCTGCATCCTGGTCTACTCCGGCTTCGCCCTCAGCTGGCGGCGGTTCTTTGGCAAAAGGGCATACCCGCTCCGTTAAACAGAACGGAGCCACCGACCTTAAAGCCGGCCTTCTTCCATGTCGTAGACGTCGAACAAGACGCGCACGACTTTGCCGGCGGGGACGACCTCGGGAATGTAGTCTTCGAGAAACATCTGGAGCGGCACCGGCAATTCCGAAATACGCTGGTCGCGCATCTTGTTGTTCCACTGCACGACTTCCTCGCGGGTTTTGACCTGGGAGCGTTCGATGATCCAGACGCCGATGGCGTTGTCGTCCGCTCCGGTGGCGACAAAGTCCTTGAAGGCTTCGTGATCGATGCCAGTGAAGTCGAAAAAGAAGCGATCGATCGGACAGTTGTAGTGAAACTCTCCTGCCGTGCCAGCGAGCACAGCCCGGCATTTGTCGAGCATGCGTCCGGCATGGACATAACCACCGAGCGTCTTCCGCGGGCTGCGCGGGAAAGCGGTGCTGAGGTCAAGAGCGAGTGAGGCGAGTTTTTCAGAAGACATAACCCCAAGGGGCTCATGAATCCGCCAAGGTCAACTGATGCGTCGTATCGTGACACAAAAAAGCCGGTGCGACTAAAGCGCACCGGCTTGGGAAGGTATTTGACGCAGGACCTCGGCCTGCGTGGACAGGAATGTCCACGCTCCTCCTTGCTTACTTGCCGAGGAGGGCGTCGATGTTGTCGCTCTCGACATCGAGGTCGGCGAAGAGCCAGCTCGACAGGTAACGCTCGGCGCAGGAGGGGATGATCACGACGATCTGCTTACCCTTGTTTTCATCCTTCTTGGCGAGCTCAAGGGCGGCCCAGACGGCGGCACCGGAGGAGATACCGAGAGGAATACCGTCCAGCTGGCTGACCTGCTTGGAGATCGGGCCGGAGTGCTCCTCCTTCACTTGAATAACTTCGTCGATAACGGCGGTGTTCAGCACGGCGGGGATAAAGCCGGCACCGATGCCCTGCAGCTTATGCGGGCCGGGAGCGCCGCCCGAGAGAACCGGCGAACCGGCCGGCTCGACCGCGACGATCTTCACGCCGGGCTTCTTTTCCTTCAGGAACTCGCCGACACCGGTGATGGTGCCGCCGGTGCCAACGCCGGAGACGAAAATGTCGATCTTACCGTCGGTGTCGTTCCAGATTTCCAGCGCGGTGGTCTTGCGGTGGATGGCGGGATTGTCCGGGTTGGCAAACTGCTGCAACACGACGCTGTTGGGGATCTGTGCGTTGAGCTCCTCGGCCTTGGCAATGGCGCCCTTCATGCCCTTCGGACCTTCCGTAAGGATGAGCTTTGCACCGAGAATCTTGAGGAGCTTGCGGCGCTCCATCGACATGGTCTCGGGCATGGTGAGGATCAGCTTCAGACCCTTGGCGGCGGCGACGAAGGCCAGCGCGATGCCGGTGTTGCCGGAGGTGGGCTCGATGAGCACGGTGTCCTTGTTGATTTTGCCGCTCTTGAGGGCCTCTTCGATCATGTTAAAACCGATGCGGTCTTTGACGGAGGAAAGCGGGTTAAAGAACTCCAGTTTGAGGAGAATTTCGGCCTGCGCGCCATGGGCGGCGGCGGTGCGGTTGAGGCGAACCAAGGGGGTATTTCCAATGGTCTCAGTGATGTCGTTGAGGATACGTGCCATAATAGTTGGGTGGGTTAATAAACTTACTTAGAACAAAACAACCCTCGAACCCGGAGGCAAACGCGAACTCCGTAAAATCGTGGTATCGGGGGCTGAATGTAGCCACGGCCGTCCCCGGCCGTGTTCCGAGCGCGACGTTGCAGGCGGCACTACAGCCAACATACCCCCGGGGACGGGGCGGCTACATCAGAAACAGATGCCAGACCAAGGTGATCAGGCCACAGAGCAACACACCGAGGATGGTCGGCAGCAGGGCCGAGACTGCCGTCCATTTTAGCGAACCGGTTTCCTTGTAAATCGTGTAGAGCGTGGTGCTGCAGGGGTTATGGCAGAGACTGAAAACCATCAGACAAATCGCGGTAAGGCTGGTCCAACCCGCGCCGATCAACAGGGCGTGCACGGTCTCGTTGTTGGCCTCGAACATCACCCCGGCTCCGTGGGACGCGGCGGTGTCGCCTGTGACCAGCACGGTGAGCATGGTCACCGGATCAGTGCCGAGGATGAACCAAGCCGCCGGCGGCCCGGGCTCAATGTCGGCGCCAGCGTTGCAGCAGTCCCTGCGTCGGGCTGAAGATCCACGCCAATACAAACAGACCCGCCCCCGCCAGCACCATGGCGGCGGCGATGGAGCAATCGAGCCATACCCCCAGCATCACGCCGGCCATGGAGCAGACCAGAGCCTGCGCGAGCGACAGCAGGTGGATCACGCCGAGCCGAGTCGTGAGCAGCGAGGCAGTCGCCCCCGGCAGGATCAGCATGGCGATCACCAAGATCGCACCGACAGCCTCGAACGCGCCCACGACCACGATCGAGAGCATCGCCATCAGCCCGTAGTGAAACACCGCGGGATTAATGCCCAGAGTCCGTGACAGACCGGCGTCAAATGAGCTCACTAGCAGTTCCTTGTAAAATACGATCACTCCGGTGCCCACCGCGACCAGCACGAGGCCCATCCGCACCACCGACTCTGGCCCCAGCGCCCAGCTGCCCAGCATGACCTGCGCCTCCAACGGCACAAAGGCGATTTCTCCAAAGAGCACACAATCCGCGTCGAGGTCGATCTTGTCGGCGTAGAGTGAAACCAGCAGCACTCCGACCGCGAACAGCGCCGAGAAGGCGATGCCGATGGCCGCGTCCTGCTTCACCCGCGAGTTTCGGTGTATCAATTCAATCAATACCGTAGTCACCGCGCCGGCCACCAACGCACCGATGAACATCGGCAACGTGCCGCGGCTATTACTCAACAAAAACGCGATCACCAAGCCCGGCAAAACACTATGGCTGACAGCGTCGCCCATCAACGCCATGCGGCGCAAGATAAGGTAGTTGCCGACCAGGCCGCAGGCCGCCGCAACAAAAAAGCCCATCAACGCCACCCACCCGAACAACGGCAGATGCTCGGTCCACGGCGCGACCACGACCTGGTGGAAGTCAAAGACGGGGATAAAGTCCTCCATCATGACCGGCCTCCTTCGCCACCGCCGCTGCGGCCCGGTCCAGCTGGACGCTCCAACGCGTCGTGCTCAGCCCGGTGCAATTCGCGCGGACTCGGAATCAGTTTACCGTGCGGGTCGATCTTGGCGTAGTTGAGCCGCCGCTCCAACGCGCGCACGGTGGCCTCGCCGAGCACGTGCTCGATCCGCTCGGCATCGTCGTGCACGTGGTCGGGCGCGATGTTGGCGGACTCGGTCAAGTAGAGTTCCCAGAGGCGATGGTTACGGACGATTTCACCGGCCCGCAGCCGACCGGCCGGAGTAAAGTAAACCATTTCACGGTCCAGGGTCACCAGGTCATGGGTGGCGAGCTCACGCACCACCACGCCGATCTCCTCCAGCGTGCTCCGGCGGCGCTGGGCGAAATCGTTCAGCGCGACGCCCTCGGGGCCAAAATCATCCTCCTCCCAGAGGTGAAACATCGCCTTCAACGCATTCTCACGCCGGGTGCGCCCCCGCTCGCTACGCTGACGCCACCAGCGGGCGATCACCCCGTGACGCGGTCCAAACAAAAATGCCCCCGCAAAAACCGTGCTCGCCGCGAGCACCATGAGCGGCCCGGTCGGCAACCCCTGGCCGACGAACGAGCCAAAAGCCCCGACCACACCGGACACCATGCCAAACCCCGCCGCCAGCAAGAGCATCCGGTGCAGACGATCGGTCAACAAATAGGCCGCCGCCGCCGGTGTGATCAACATGGCCGACACCAACACCACCCCCACCGCCTGCAACGCCACCACCACCGCCGCCGCCAGCAAAAACATAAGCGTGTGGTGAATCCATGCCGTGGGCAGCCCCGCCGAGCGCGCAAAGCCCGGATCAAAACTCGTGACCAGCAACTCCTTGTAGCCCAAGAGCACCACCCCGACCACCGCAGCGGTGACGATACTCATCAATCCGATATCGTCGGCTCCGAGCGCCGCCGCCTGACCAAACAGGAAGGTGCCGATACCACTCTGGTTTCCGTTGGGCAGCCGCTGAATCATGGTCAACATGCAGATGCCGAGCGCGAAGTAGCTGGTGAGCACCAAGCCGAGCGCGGTGTCTTCCTTGAGCCGCGTGGTCGAGGTGATCGCCGACACCGTGGCCGTGCCGAGTAAGCCGGCGATGGTCGCGCCGATAAAAATCGCCACCGGGTCCTTGGTGCCCGCCCATAAAAAACCGGCGGCCACGCCCGGCAGCACCGCGTGGGAAAGTGCATCGCCCACCAGAGCCATCTTGCGCACGACGATAAAGCCGCCGAGCAACCCGCAGCCCAACCCGAGCAACAAGGCCCCGGCCAGCGCGTAGCGCACCGACGGATCAGTCAGCGACGCGAAGCGCGCAGCCTGCACCCAAAATCCGTCGCCCCCCCTGGCGAGGTCGTTAACCCCCGCGGCGCGCGCGACTGCAGAAGTCGCGAGCAGAGCGAAAAACCAGAGTAGCGGACGGTGGAGCGCGTTGACCCCAACGCGCTTGTTTGGCGCGGGGTCGCGTCTCTCGAACGCGTTGGGGACAACGCGCTCCACCTTGGGTGTCGGACCGCGGCTCAAGCCCGGTCCCCTCCCCCGGCGTTGGCGCCGGCACCTAGCGCCTGGGCGACCTCCGAAAGCAACGTGAGCCGGCCGCCATACGTCTTTTGCAACAACTCCGCAGTGAACACCTCCTCGGTGGGACCAAAGGCGATCACGTTCATGTTCAGCAACAGCAGGCGATCAAAATACTGGCGCGCGGTCGGCAGGTCGTGATGCACGACCAAGATCGTCTTACCCGCCGAACGCAGCTCGCGCAGCACGGTGATGATGGCCGTCTCGGTCGCCGCGTCCACCCCGGCGAACGGCTCGTCCATGAAGTAGAGATCGGCCTCTTGCGCGAGGGCCCGGGCGAGAAAGACCCGCTGCTGCTGCCCGCCCGAGAGGTTGGAAATCTGCCGGTTGGCAAAAGGCAGGAGCTGCACCTTGTCGAGACACGCGCGCGCCGCCTCACGGTCGGCCTTGCCCGGACGCCGGCCGAGACCCAGCCGGCCATAGCGGCCCATCAGGACGACATCGAGCACGCTGACCGGAAAGTCCCAGTCCACCGACTCGCGCTGCGGCACGTAGCCCACCCGACCGGTGGCCTCGCGTAGTGGTTTACCAAATACCTTGACCCAGCCACCGGAGACCGGGAGCAGGCCCATGCAGGATTTGATGAGGGTGGACTTGCCCGCGCCGTTGGGGCCGATGATGCCCACGAGCTGTCCCGGCGTGATCGCGACGTCGATCCCCCAAAGCACCGGTTTGCGGTGGTAGCTGACGGTGAGGTCGTGAATTTCCAAAGCAGGCGTGGCGGCGTCGGTCATGGTGGGAGATGATTGGAGAGGCGGGGGAGGAATTAAACCGCGAACGGAGACGAAGGAACTCGAATGTGCGGATGAGCCGCCGAAATGTAGGGTCGTCGCTTGCCGGCGACCGCGTTTGAAGAGGGAACACGTGCACAGGACGCGAACGGGACGGCGCGTGATGTCATCGCACGCGGCACGCCGACAAGCGGCGGCCCTACATAGCAACACGTGTTCATCACCAGCGCCAGGCGAGGCCGGCGAAAACGGTGAGATCGTCGGCGGCGCGGGTGAGGCCGAAGTTGACGCCGGCGTCGAGCTGGAGGTCGTCGGTCAGGCCGACGGTGCAGCCGGTATTGAAGGTGACGGCGGGCTTGCCCTCGCCGACCAGCGCGGTGGTTTCAAAAAACACGCCGACGCTCTCGGTCAGGTCGCGGGCGACGGTGGCGGTGTTGAGCCAAGCGGCGCGTTCGCCGGTGTCGGCCTCGTTGCGCACGACGGCGAGCTCGGTCATGGCGCCAAAGCCCCAGCCGCCGGAGAGGTCCATGGCGAAGGGAACGATGAGCCCGCCCTCGATGTTACCGTTGCCGAGCGCGTCGTCGGCGGTGGGCAGCTTGATATAGGGCATGAGGCCCCAGGCGGGTGCGCCGTCGGTGTCGTTGCCGGCGAGGTTGAGTTTGTAGCGGAGCGTCAGGTCGCCGGCGCCGCGCTCGGTCGTGGTGGTGGCGAGGGCGCGGTCCTTCACGCGCTCGATGATGTGCGGCTCGTAAACGAGTTGAAGCTCGGTGGAGGCGGTGAGGCCGATGCGGATATTGAGCGGGGCGACGCTCCAGATCTCGGTGCGGGTGCCGTCGCGGGCGGGGTTATTTTTGTCGCGGGTGTAATCAGCGGCACTTATCTCGATCTGCACGCGGCCGGGCTCGACGGTGAACGGGCTCTCGGTGGCATCGGGACGGTCGGTGGTGAGCGGACGGCTTTCGGTCTGGGCCTGGGCGGCGGCGAGGCCGGCAAGAACGGAGAGAGCAAGGAGGCAGGTGGTTGGTTTGCGGTTGGTCATGGCAAATTCAGGAAAAGGAGACGGACATTCCTGTCCGGTTATGTCGGATCGGAACGGACAGGAATGTCCGTTCTCCTAAGTTCACTTACTTCAGGGCCTCCACGATGGTGGTGAGATTATGGCGGACCATGCCCTCGTAGGTGCCGATGTCGTAACCATTCTCTATCTGGCCGGGCGTGCCCATGGCATCGGAAAAAAGCTCACCGCCAACCACCACTCCGGCGTCGTCGGCGATGCGTTTAATCATGGCCGGAGGCACGCTGGACTCGACAAAAATGGCCTTGATCCGACGCTCCCGGATGAAGTCAACCAGGCGGGCCACCCCGGAGAGCGAGGCTTCGCTGACCGTCGAAATGCCCTGCAAACCAACGACCTGGAATCCGTAAGCGCGGCCAAAGTAGCTGTAGGCATCGTGACTGGTGATGAGCACGCGTTGAGCGACCGGCACCTCCGCCGCCTTCAGGCGAGCCCAGGCGTCGAGCGCCAGCAGGCGTTTGCGCACGGTAACCGCGTTAGCCGAGTAGGTTTCGGCTCCAGCTGGATCAGCGACGGCGAGAGTGCGGGCGACGCCGCCAACGGCCTCGGCCCAGAGGGCGGTGTCGAACCAGACGTGCGGATCGGGATGCTTTTCGCCGGCCGGATGCAAGAGACGGTCAACCGGCAAATCTTCGCCGATAGCGTGCACGATACGCCCCCCCTTGGCCAGACGTCCGAGGAGTTCACCCATTTTGCCTTCAAGGTGAAGGCCATTGTAGAAAATAACCTTGGCGCGCTGCAGCTGGATGACATCCGAGGCGGTCGCCTTGTAAAGATGCGGATCAACGCCCGGCCCCATCAACGCCACGGCCTCGACGCGATCACCACCCACCTGACGAACGAGGTCGTCGATCATACCGGTGGTGCTGACCACCTTCAGCGGCGCAGCGGACAAGGTGCCGGCGAATAACAAACCAGCCATCAAGACAGATACCCAAACGTGAGGTCCTAGGAATTTCATACAGATCAAACGCTCCAACAAATAAAGCTGCCGTCAACTGATATAATTAGCCTAGGCTAACTTTCTTTAGCATTTGTAACAAATGTGCCACCTGTGGAGAAAGGTTGAGTTGCGGCTTGTTGTCGGCACGTGGCCTGCATGGAGTCAGGGAATGTCGCAGGCGTTTGCCCGGGGAGTCTTTTTGCTGACGGCGTTGTTTTTCGCCGCGTTTTTCATCTGGCCCATTTTGCAAATCCTGCAGGGCGGCTTCTTCGACGCCGACGGCCGCCCCACCCTCGCCTACCTGACGGCCGTATTGGCCGACCCCATCTACCGCGATGGCTTGTGGAATTCGCTGATGCTGGCGGTGGCGTCAACCAGCCTGGCGTTTGCGTTGGCCATCCCGTTGGCGTTCGCTGCGGACCGGTTTGTATTTCCGGGTAAAGGACTGCTGGGATCGCTGATTTTGATTCCCATGATCCTGCCGCCGTTTGTAGGTGCGATCGGGTTGAAACAGATCTTTGGCCAATACGGTGCACTTAACGCCTTCATGGCGCAGATCGGTCTGGTGCCCGACGGGTGGACCTACGACTGGTTCGCCGCGAGTCCGTTCTGGGGCATCGCGATCATCAACGCGCTCTCGCTCTACCCGATCATCTACCTGAACACCGTGGCGGCGCTGGCCAACGTTGACCCTGCCATGGAGGAGGCTGCGGAGAATCTCGGCTGCGTCGGATTCCGGCGGTTCTTTAAAGTGACGCTGCCACTGATCCGGCCGGGTCTGTTCGCGGGTGGCACCATTGTGTTCATCTGGGCGTTCACCGAACTGGGTGTGCCGCTCATCTTTGACTACCCGCGGGTGACCTCGGTGCAGATTTTCTACGGGCTCAAAGATATCGGCGGCAACCCGTTCCCCTACGCGTTGGTGGCGGTGCTGCTGGCCAGCACGACGTTCCTCTACCTCGTGGGTAAGGTTGTCTTCGGCCGCCAAGGTCACGCCATGATGGCCAAGGCGACCAGCTCGGGCGGGCCGCAGCCGTTGACGGGTTTGGCCGGTTGGGGTTGCACGATGCTATTTGCCGGCGTGACCGGCATCGCGGTGCTGCCGCACATCGGCGTGGTGCTGATGTCGTTTGCTCAGGACTGGTATGGCTCGGTGCTGCCGTCGGCGTTCACGCTGGATAACTTCCAAATCGCGCTCGGCCACGAACTGACGGTATCGGCCATCAGCAACAGTCTGAAGTTTGCCGCCGCCTCGACCGTGATTGATGTGATCCTGGGCATCGCCATCGCCTACGTGGTAGTGCGCACCAAAATCAAGGGCCGCCAGGTGCTAGACTTCCTCGCCATGCTTCCGCTGGCAGTGCCGGGGCTTGTGCTGGCGTTTGGTTATTTGGCAATGAGCCAGGAGGGACGTTTCTTTGAGTTTTTAAATCCGGTGGAGAACCCGACGATTTTATTGATCATCGCCTACTCGGTGCGCCGCCTGCCCTACGTGGTGCGGTCCGCTTCGGCGGGTTTTGAGCAGACCAGCGAAACGCTGGAGGAGGCCGCGCAAAACCTCGGCTGTCCGCCACTAAAGGCGACGTTCAAAATCACGCTGCCGTTGATCGCGGCCAACCTGATCGCGGGCGGACTACTGGCGTTTGCCTTCGCCATGCTGGAGGTATCCGACTCGCTGATACTGGCGCAGAAGCAGGCGTATTACCCGATCACCAAGGCGATCCTGGAGTTGTTTCAATTGCTCGGCGACGGCCAGTTCATCGCCAGCGCACTGGGCGTGTGGGCAATGGTATTCCTAGGAATCACCATCTCGGGGATGACGATCTTATTGGGGAAGAAGCTGGGAGCGATCTTCCGGGTTTAATCGCGTAGGGCCGGACCTTGGTCCGGCCGCGTTGGAATTATTACCGCTGGATACGAACGCTAACCCTACTGGTAAAATGATGTCGCAAGCGGCCGGACCAAGGTCCGGCCCTACGTGGATTAGAAACGGACTTGCCCGACAAAAACCACCCGCCCAAGTTTTGAGCATGCCTGACCTTCCCGTGCGCAAAACCGAACGCATGCGCGTGGGTCGCGTTTCGTTGGCTGGGGCCCGTTATTTTTGGACCATTTGCACGCGTGATCGCGAACCCGTGCTGACACGACACCCGGAGATGTCTGCAATTAAAAATGTCTGCTCGACCATGGATGCTGCGGGTGATTTTTCGCTTATCGTAACCGTGGTCATGCCTGACCATGCACACCTGCTTTTCACCTTAGGTGAACGGCTCTCGCTTAATCGAGTCATGGCTAAATTCAAGGCCAGCACGCGCAGATCAGCCAAGGCCGATTGGTGGTGGCAGGAGAACGGCTTTGAACACCGGCTGCGTCCGGAGGAGTCAGCCGAGAATTATGCGTTTTATATGTTCATGAATCCGTATCGCGCGGGATTGATCAATATGCGAAAGGCGTGGTCCGGATGGATTTGCCCGCAGCCGGAGGGATTGATATTCTCACAGGGTTTAGATGCGGACGGCGCGCCGCCGGCGGAATGGCTCGAAGAAAGCAAGCGTGTGGCCGGAAGGATCGTCGTGCGATCACCAGATCGCCTGTAGCCGCGTTTAGCGAAATTACACCTGATGCGTTAGTGAAAGCTTGGCCAGTGGTGATAGACCATCGCAGGCGGCCGGACCAAGGTCCGGCCCTACATTTTCGACCAGCGCTTCAGCGCGTCTCCAGTTAGACTTCGGGGTTCCTCTTCGATGCCGGGGCGGTCGCCGGCATAGATGAGTTCACCACCTTCGCTGCCGCCGCCGGGGCCGAGGTCGATGAGCCAGTCGGCCAGGTTGATCACGTCGAGGTTGTGCTCGATCACGATCAGGGTGTTGCCGGCGTCGCGCAGTTTAAAGAGCAGGTCCATCAGGTGCTGGATGTCGGTCCAGTGTAGTCCGGTGGTGGGCTCGTCCAGGATGTAGAGCGTGTCGCCTTGTTGGCGTTTACTGAGTTCGAGCGAGAGTTTGATGCGCTGAGCCTCGCCGCCTGAAAGCGTGGTCGCGGACTGGCCGAGCGTGAGGTAACCGAGACCGACGGCGTTGAGCGTCTCGAGCCGGTCCATGATCTTCGGGATGTTCCGGAAGAGCTCAATGGCTTCGCGCACGGTCATGGCGAGCACGTCGGCGATGGACTTGCCGTGAAAGAGGATTTCGAGCGTCTCACGATTGAAGCGTTTGCCTTCGCAGCTGGGACACGGCGCGTAGGCATCGGCCATAAACTGCATGTCGAGTTTGATCACTCCGTCGCCTTGGCAACGTTCGCAACGACCGCCGCGGACGTTGAAGGAAAAACGGCTGGCTTTGTAGCCGCGGACTTTCGCAAGCGGCACCTGCGCGTAGAGGTCGCGGAGATGGTCGAGGAGTTTGGTGTAGGTGGCGGGATTGGAGCGCGGACTGCGTCCGATGGGCGACTGGTCGACCTGCACGAGTTTCTCGAAAAACTCGAGGTGCTCGATGTGGCGGTGGGCGGCGGGAATCGACTTGGCGCCGTTGAGCGTGCGGGCGGCCGCGGCGGCGAGGATGTCGTTGACGAGCGTGCTCTTCCCCGAGCCGGAAACGCCGGTCACGCAAGTGAGCAGGCCAACGGGGAAACGGGCGTCGATGCCCTTGAGGTTGTTGGCGCGGGCCTCGCGCACGGTGAGGAATTCGCCTTTGGGTTTTTTGGACTTGGCCTCGCGAGTGACAGAGAGTTTGCGCGCGAGGTAGGGACCGGTGCGGGTGAGTTTGGGGTCGAGTTTGATGAGCTCGGCGGGCGTGCCTTGGAAGAGAATGCGACCGCCTTCGGTGCCGGCCTCGGGGCCGAGTTCAATGATCTCGTCGGAGATGCGCATGGTGTCCTCGTCGTGTTCGACCACGACCACGGTGTTACCGCGATCACGGAGTTCAACGAGGGTTTCGAGGAGCTTTTGGTTGTCGTGCGGGTGCAGGCCGATGCTGGGCTCGTCGAGCACGTAAATGACACCCATCAGGCCCATGCCGAGCTGGGTGGCGAGCCGGACGCGCTGGGCCTCTCCGCCTGATAGCGTGTCGTAATCGCGATCGAGGCCGAGGTAGCCGAGACCGGTCTCAAGCAGGAAGCGCAGACGTTGCTCGATACCGGTGAGAATCTCCTCGCGGGCGTCCGAGGACTGGCCGCCGGGCACGGGTTGCGCGGCGAGCTGGGTGACAAACGCGTGGGCGGCGGCGACATCGAGTTTAAAGAAACGGGTGATGGCCAGACCGTCGGCATCGAGACCGGTGAGGTTGGGCGCAGGCAGGCGGACATTCGAGCTGCGGACGTTGAGACGGCTGCCGTGACACTCGGGACAGGCGCCGCTGATCATGAACGTCGATAGGCGCGCGCGGAAGCCGTCGCTGCCGGTATCGCGGTAGCTTTCCTCAAGGTCGGGGATGATGCCGGGGAACGGCATGGCCTTGGGTTCGCGCATGCGTTTCAGCTTAAAGGCGAAGAGGCGTTCGCCGGCGCCGTGCATGAGCAATTCACGGGTTGCCTCAGGCAGATCCTTCCACGGGAGCTCGGGATCAAACGGGAGTTGTTCGGCGAGCTGCTTAAGCGTGGCGTTGTGTTTAATGATGAGATTTTTTCCGCCGATGCGCCACGGTTTGATGGCGCCACCGCGCACGGACTTGGTCGGGTCGGCGATGATCAGCTCGGGCACAAAGCGAAGTTTGCGACCAAGGCCGCCACAGGTCGGGCAGGCGCCTTCGTTGTGGTTAAAAGAGAAGTGGCGCGGGGTGAGTTTATCGAAGACATCACCGCAGATCTCGCAAGCGAGTGATTGGCTGAGCGTGAGCTCGACCCAAGAGGCATCGGATGAGGTTTGCGATAGGATGGAAGCGCGGTCCTTGCCCTCGCGGAAGGCGAGTTCGAGCGAGTCAGCGAGGCGGCTGCGTTGGTCGGGATTGGCGACGAGGCGGTCGACGACAAGGTCTACGGCGACGGGCACGACGCCGGTAGGCAGGTTATGCAGATCATCGAGGGTGATGATTTCTCCGGCGATTCGCACGCGCTGGAAACCGCGCTGACGAAGGCGCGGGAGTTCGTCGCGCAGGACCGAGGGTTTCGCGGTAAGCGCGGGCGCCAAGATCATGATGCGACGACCGGCGCATTCGGTGAGCACACGGTCGATGTTGTCGTCGAGGGAACGGCGGATGACGCGGCCTCCATCTTTGGGGCAACGTTGCTCGCCGTGAAGTGCCCAGAGCAGGCGGGCGTAGTCGGCGATCTCGGTAACGGTGGCGATAGTGCTGCGGGGCGAACCGCCACCGGTGCGTTGCTCAATGGCGAGCACGGGGGAGAGACCGTGAATGAAGTCGACGTCGGGCCGCTTGAGTTGCTCCAGAACCTGCCGGGCCTGGGTGGAGAGCGACTCCATGTATTTGCGGTAGCCCTCAGCGTAGAGGGTATCGAAGGCCAACGAGGACTTGCCGGAACCGGACGGACCGGTGACGCAGACGAGTTTTCCGCGTGGAATACGAACCTCGAGGTTTTTGAGGTTATGTTCCCGGGCTCCCTTGATGTGAATGTGCGTCGCGACCTGCATGGTGGTAATCGGCACGTTATCCATTCCACAGGTGGTGCAAGGTTGTAAGGGTAAAAGCGCGAAATCGGCTGGCGTCCACGCGGTGCGTCTCTAGCCCTGTCACATGACCACGCCATCAACCGACGCCGGCCAACCGCTGCTTTCGCCTACACAAAAACGTCTCGTCGGTTTCGCGCTGGGGGTTCTTGCCCTGTTGGGCACGATCTGGATGTTGGCCCTCGCGCTGGGCAAAGTCGGTGAACTACTGGGCAAATTTTATAGCGTCATCTGGCCGTTGGCGGCGGCGGGAATCCTCGCGCTGATGCTTCAGCCGGTGGTTCATCTGCTGGAAACGAAGGGGAAAATGAAACGCCTGTGGGCGGTGCTGGTGCTGTTCGCGGCGTTTGTGCTGCTCATCACAGGGATTGCGCTGGCGATCACACCCACGGTGGTCGAACAGGTCTTGGACTTCATCGCGTTCATTCCGCAGTTCTGGAAAAATGCCATCCACTACGTGCAAAACCATTACCCGGACTGGGTCGCGTTAGCCGAGCGCCGCATGGCAAATCCGACGATCAAAGGAATGGTCGACGGAGCGCTCGCCGAACTGCAGCAATTGGTGAAACAAATGCTGCCCTCGC
Source organism: Opitutaceae bacterium (assembly GCA_037969015.1). GTDB lineage: Bacteria > Verrucomicrobiota > Verrucomicrobiia > Opitutales > Opitutaceae > JAUWBF01. The sequence goes on along the minus strand of JBBKWO010000035.1, from coordinate 9,882 downwards.
TGAAGTCCGCCGGTCTCGGCGTGGTGGGCGTGTTTGGCTTCCTGACCAATCTCGCGGTGCTGCCAATCTACCTGTTTTTCTTCCTGCTCTCCGGCCGCACCGATCCGGTGAGGGATCTTGAGGACAATCTGCCCTTCCTGACCGAAGGCGTGCGCAAGGACGTCGTGTTCCTCGCCAGCGAGTTTGTGAACATCGTGGTCTCGTTTTTCCGTGGTCAGCTGTTGATCGGCCTGATCATGGGCGTGTTGCTGGCAATCGGCTTTTCACTCGTCGGACTAAAGTTCGGCCTCGTGATCGGCATCGCCCTCGGCGTGCTCAATATCGTGCCCTACCTCGGCACGATCATCGGCCTGAGCATCGCGCTCCCCCTCGCCTTTCTTCAACCCGGCGGCGGCTGGGAAACGGTCATCTGGGTCTCGGTGGTGTTTGTTATCGTGCAAAACATCGAGGGCTGGTTTCTCACCCCGAAGATCATGGGCGACCGCACCGGCCTGCATCCAGTGATGATCATCGTCTCCATCTTTTTCTGGGGCGCGGCGCTCAACGGTATCCTCGGCATGATCCTGGCGATCCCATTGACCGCTTTTTTCGTGACCGCCTGGCGTCTGGCCAAGCGCAAATACTTCACCCCGATCCCCGCGACCAAGACCGCTTGAGCCATGGCTGGACGCACCGCACCCGTCCCTCCCGATACCTGCGCGGTTTGCGGAGCGGATATTCCGCCCAACGCCCGCGCCTGCCCCGACTGTGGAGCCGACGAACGCACCGGTTGGCGCGAGGATAGTATCTATGATGGTCTGGATCTGCCGGACGACGCGTGGAATGATGAATCGTCCCACACGGACCGCCCGCAACCGGCCCGCAATCCCGAAACCGGGCTGGCTTGGTATTGGACCGCGGTTGCGCTCGCCTTGGTTATCGCGGCAATTGTTTACGTGCTGAGATTGCTTTAACCTGTATCTCTCACCAAAGCTCTGGTGAGAGATACACCCTGCTGGGCCGACCTTGTCGGGGTAAACCGTCACTCAAATTTCATCTCTCACCATGAACCTGCGCTGGTCTCAACTTGATCGTTTCCACGACTTCGGCCTGCTCGTGCTGCGGGTCGGCATCGGCCTGATGTTTCTTTGTATTTTTGGCTGGGACAAACTCTCCGGCGGCATCGATAAATGGAGCAGCGTCGGCCGCTCGGTCAGCTACCTCGGGATCAAATTTGGCTACACCTTCTGGGGCTTCTTGGCGGCGATGTCGGAGGTTGTTGGCGGGGTGTGTTTGATTCTCGGATTTCTGCACCGACCTGCGGCGCTGACGCTTTCCATCACCATGTTTGTGGCTTCGATTTGGAAATACTACCCATTCGGTGGCTGGGATTCCGCCGCCCATCCGGCCTCCATGTTGGTGGTTTGCCTCGCCCTGCTCTTCACCGGTCCCGGCAAGTATTCACTGGATGCCCATTCCTAAACCCGGCCTGCGCCCACAGGATGGCCGATGAGCTGGATCGTTGAACAACGCCACGGCCTTTACCTACCGCAAATCGGCTGGTGGCTCGATGCCTCCAAGGCAGTTGACCGCAGCTTTGTTTCCCACGCGCACTTCGATCACCTCGGCAGACATCGCGAGATCATCTGCACCGCCGCAACCTCGCGCTTCATACGCACGCGGCAACCCTCCGGGCGCAATGAACACCTCCTCGCGTTCGGACAGACCGAGCAGCTGACACCGGACTGCACCGTCACGCTTTACCCCGCCGGTCACATTTTGGGCTCCGCGCAAATTCTGCTCGATCACCGCGAACACGGCCGCCTGCTTTACACCGGTGACTTTAAATTGCGCCCCGGCCACGCCGCGGAGGTCTGTGCGACGCCGCGCGCCGATGTGCTGATCATGGAAACCACCTTTGGCCGCCCCCACTACACCCTGCCCCCCAGCGAAGAAGTCTTCGCAGCCATCGCCGACTTTTGCCGCGAAGCCCTGGCAGATGACATCACTCCGCTGCTCTTTTGCTACAGTCTCGGAAAAAGTCAGGAGGTCTTGCGTGGTCTGGCTCCGCATAACCTGCCGGTGATGCTGCATGCCAAGGCGCTGGAGCTGACTCGCGCCTACGAGGAACTCGGCATGACCATGCCCGCCCACAAGCCACTCGATCCGGCCGACGTGTCCGGCCATGTCGTCATCTGTCCACCTCAGGCCGCCACCCCGAAGCTACTGGCGCAGATCCCCCGCCACCGCACGGCCGTGATCACGGGCTGGGCCATCGATTCGAGTGCACGCTATCGCTACCGTTGCGACGCGGCCTTTGCCCTGTCCGATCACGCGGATTATCCCGACCTCCTGCGTTTTGTTGAAATAGTGAACCCCAAACTGGTCTACACCGTGCACGGGTTCGTGGAGGATTTTGCCCGAGATTTGAGACAACGTGGCCGCGAAGCCTGGGCGATCGGGCGCGGAAACCAGCTGGAAATGCCACTCTGACCAACCGGGCGGTTCACAGTGAAAGATTGAAACCGACGCGCGAATCGGTTGTCTCTGGCCCAACGTGTCCCGCATCGGCCTGATTTTTTTAGCACTTGGCGCAGCCCTGTCTCAACTGGCGGCGGAGCCCGCGTTAAGACCCGGCGAAGCGTTTACTTTCAGGGTGACGTGGGGGCTGCTGGGGTCGGTTGGCGAAATCAAAGTCAACGACGTCCCCGCCACCGAACCCGGCACGGTCGCCATCAATGTCACCACGCGTTCCGCCGGACTCGCCCGGGTGATCTATCCCTTCGATGGCACCGGCCAGTCGTTTTTCGATCAATCCAACGGTCGCCTTTTACGCGCCACCGCTGCCACCAAATCCCGCGGCGACTCGACTGACGCCAGCATCGTTTTCGACTACCCCGCCGCCGAGGCCCATTACACCGACCACCTCGAACCCAAGCGCAACACTACGCTGGCGCTGCCCGAACAACCTCCCCTGGAGTTGATCACCAGTTTGATCCACGCCCGTGACTTCAACCTCAAACCCGGTGACGTGCAGGCCATCACCGTGCTCTTCGACGACGAGTTTTATGAACTCAACCTGCGGGCCGGAGATTACGAAAAAGTGCGCACCGCCGACGGCAAGGTCAGGGCCCTGCTGATCACCCCCGAACCCATCGGCAAACCCAAGGGCATGTTTAAACGCGGCGGCGCAATCCGGGTCTGGCTGGCTGATGATGCCGAACGCCTGCCCGTGCGCTTTGAGGTTTCCCTCAAGATCGGCACGGCCGTCGCCCTGCTCACCGCCCATTCCGAGACGAACGGCGCGGAAGGTTCAACCGCAGTTGAAACCGCCACGGTTTGGCCGACCACTCAGGACCCGCATACGACACGCCTACTCGCGGACCGGTTGTAATCTCCGCGCCAGCCGGCAACGTCCAGTCGTCGTCCTCGACCCACAGACCGACGACACGAGCCGCCGGCTGTAAGTTGAAGCGCCGGTCAATGCCCATAGCCTTGGTCAGCCGCCCGGGGCCGACCGCGCCATCGATCCCACGGATCAAAATCGCGGCAGCATACCCCTCCGGCCCGGTCACCAGATTAAGCATCTCGTGCACTCCGTAGCAGAGATAGACATACCACCGACCTGACGAACCAAACATGACTGCGGTTCTTGGCGTCTTACCCTTGCTGGCATGACACGCCAGATCACCCGCTCCATCATAAGCCTCGGTCTCAATGATGCGGCGCCGTTCGATTGCACCGCCAACCGTGCGCACCACCAGCAGCCGCCCGATCAGAGCCCGCGCCAGAGCAACTGTATCGGGGTTATCCCATTCTTTGGCTTTCAACACGCGCGACATGCTCCACCATGAGCGTCCCATTTCCCCGTTAAACGCAAATCCGACCATCAGCACGACGCGTAAGCAGTCGCTGGCCACCTCTTTCAAGCTTTGCAGCGCCGAGGGCATCGCAGCCATGCCGATCGTCTCGATGTCACTGCCGGTCAATGTGGTGCTGGCTGCTTTGTTCGCCAAGGTCTATGCCATGCCAAACGGCATGATCGGCCTGCTCGCCTCTCTGCCGTTTATCTGCAATTTCCTGCAGATCGGATTCACCCCGCTGCTGTCGCGCTGGAAATCCCCGAAAGTTGTTTCACTGGTGTTTGGCAGCCTGCACCTGTGCGGCTGGATCGGCTTTGTCATCCTACTGCAAGCCTTGCCGCCGGGTTCGGGTGAGCACGCCGGCCGCTGGTTCGCTCTCTGGTTTTTCATCACCAGTCTTTTTGGTTCGGTCACCGGCGTATCGTGGAATGTCTGGGTTCAGGAATGGGTGCCCGGTCGCTTGCGCGGCAAATACTTTGGCCTGCGCAATCGTTTGCTCCAATTGTCCAGTCTCTGCTTCTGGTTGCTGGCTGGATGGGCACTTTCGCACTGGAACTACGCTATTCCGGCGTTTCAGGCGCTGGCGGTAGGTGCGATCTTGCTGCGTGCGATTTCCATCTGGCTGCAGCTCCGCATGCCCACCCAAGCGCGCTTCGACACGGCCGGAAACCGGCTGCCGGTGCGCGACCAGTTGCGGATCCTTGGCGGTGCAAAATCTTTCATGGCCTACGTGCTCTTCGGTATGGTGTGGTCATTCGCGGCCAATTGTTTTGGTCCGTTCTACCATGTGTTCATGTTCCGCCAACTGGACATGTCGGCCTTTGAGGTCGGGATGCTGGCCACGGTCGCGGCACTTGGCGGCGCACTTTCGATGCCCGGCTGGGGCGCCCTGCTTGACCGCTTCGGCAACAAAGCGGTGATGACCGTCTCGCTGGTCCTCTGGCAGTGCCAGAATTTCATGTGGTGCCTGCTGACACCCGACAACAGCAAGCTGCTTTACGGCATGTGGACTTGGGGCGGCATCACCAGCGCAGGCTTTGTCCTCGGGCTGTTTACGTTGCAACTCAAACTCATCCCGGCCGGGGCCAAGAACCTCGCCATCGGCTGTAATCTGGCGCTCACATCGCTGGTTGCCGCCATTGCGCCCGCACTGGGAGGCAAGGTGCTGCAAACTCTGTTGGCCCGTGGCGGCGATCCGATTTCGGTCTATCACCTTTGCTTTGCAGTGCCCCCGACCATCGCCCTCTGCGGGGCATTCCTGTTGCTCCGGGTGCGCGAACCCTCGGCCGCCTCATTCGTCCACGTAGTCGGCGCCATGCGTAACATACGCACCCTCAGCGGTATATTCGGCCTGGGCTTTTTGGCCGATTATATATTTTACCGCCCGACCCGGCGGTAACCGCCTCCACTTTCCATTTCGTGGTATAGAACGTGCAGTGATGCTTTAAACGCGACCCAGTTAATCCAAACCAACCAATAGCAACCGAATGTAGCCCGAAACGATTTCTAATCGGACTGCTTGCCCACGCCACTTTCATCCACTAACACCAGCTGAAACTCATGAAACGCACCATCATCGTCTCCCTTATCTTTCTATTCTCCGTGATTATCGCGGTGATCGGGTATCGCACCTTTTGGATGGACTCCGACCCGGATGCCTCGAGCACCATGACTGCTGAGCAAACTGCCCAGCAAAAAGCCGAGGCCGAGGCCCGCGCCCGCGCTGAAGCTGCTGCTGAAGCCCAGCGCCTCGCCGCGCTACAAGCCCGTCAGGAAGCCGAGGCCGCCGCGGCTGATCTGGCCCGCCAACGCACTGATGCCGCCGCCGAGACCGCCCGTCTGGCCACCGAAAGCGAAGCCACCCGCCTCGCCGCCGTGGAGGCCACCCGCATCGCCAGCGAAAAAGCCGCCCGCGAAGCCGAAATGAAACGCCTCGCCGAAGCCCGCGAACGTGAGGCCGCCGAGACCGCCGCCGCCCGCGACGCAGCCTTGAACAAACTTTCTGCAGCCGAGCTGACCAAGCGCGAGGAGGTCGATCGTGAAGCCGCCCGTCTGGCCGCCCTTAAGGCTCAGGAAGACCGCGAAGCCGCCCTGGCCGCTGCCAAACGCAACATCGAACTGCTCAATCGCGACATCATGAGCCTCGATATGAAGCGTCGTCCCCACTACTATCTGAACATCTTTATTGAGAACTCCCGCCGCCTCGAAGCTGGCGCCACCCCGGCGGAATAACCGGGATTACGATCCGATTTCAGCCTCAAAAGCCCTCGATACTCTCGGGGGCTTTTTGCTGTTGTTCGAGCCGCTTTTTGGCCTGTTCGGCCTCGGCCAGTTCGTCTTGAACCTTTTTGCGCTCAACCAAGAGTTTGTCGAAACGCGTCAGGTAAATCAGCATCCAATTGCCTTGAACGCGGGCGCGCAGTCCATCCTCGCCCAATTCATACTCGTAACCGATGACCGTTTCCGTGGCGTTTTTCCTTTCAACCTTTTGCCAGGACTGGCCGTTGCGATGCAAATTAAGGAGCGCGTTGACTTCAAACTCACTCAGGGAGTCCCCCACCCGGCGATAGCCCTCCAACACAGAGCGATCCTTCCAAAAGTAAACATGCACCCGCCAACCATCGTCATTGCTTAATTGGCGACTCAGTGCGGACTTCCAGTAAATCTGGGACGTCACGTCCGGCGGCAACAAATCGACAAACGACGTCATCGGCAGATCCTTGAGCAATTGCTTCTGTTCCCGTTCATCCAAGGCGCGGAAATTAAAATTCCGGCCGACATTAGGCCGAAGGATACGGCCGTTCATCTGCTGAGGCGTATCGCCAACCCTGGCGTGCGAAATCGCGACGGGCAGAGTCATAAAGAGAAGTAAACTTCCAGACAAAACCAAGCGGGGGAGGGGCATAGAGACCACAGATGGCGACTTTTGGGCCTTAGCGCCATTCCAAAGCGCTGGTTAAGTAACCTCAAAATTCACCCAAAATCTCCTTGCATGCCTTCAGCCAAATCACTGTTGTCTTTCTTTTTATTTATGAAAGCGACCATCAAAACCCAAGGCCAGCAGTTCGCTGTATCCGAAGGCGACATTCTTATCGTCAACCGTTACCCGAACACGGAAGCCGGCTCCACCGTAGAGATCACTGATGTGCTCTCCAGCGGCGAAGGCGAATCTTTCAAGATCGGTTCCCCTCTGCTTAGCGGCGCGAAAGTGACCGCCAAGATCCTCGAAAACAAGCGTGGCGACAAAGTCATCGTCTTCAAGAAGCACAAGCGTAAGGGCTACGAGCGCAAGCGCGGCCACCGCCAAGAGCTTTCCGTCATCAAGATCGAGACCATCTCGGCCTAATCATTTCAAAACCAAGGAGATCATAAGTCATGGCCCATAAAAAAGGTGCAGGTTCAACTTCCAACGGACGCGAGAGCCATTCCAAGCGTCTCGGCGTCAAGAAATTCGGCGGCCAGAAGGTCATCGCCGGCAACATCCTCGTGCGTCAGCGCGGCACCAAGCTCCACCCTGGCGACAACGTCGGTGTTGGTCGCGACTGGACCCTGTTCGCGCTGAAGGACGGCGTCGTTTCCTTCGATAAGCCTCACCGCAAGGTGAACGTCGTCTCGGCCTGACCGATTCGACAGACTATTCGCTTTCATCAGCGCCGGGCCTAATCGCCCGGCGCTTTTTTGTTTTGCCCCCCTCCCCCCGCCAGTCGCACATATTAGACTTCCCCCATGAGTGACCGTATCGTCGAACTGCTACGCCAGAAGCAACTGCTGCAGGAGCATCTTAACTGGCTCGATAAGGAAATCGCCCGCGCCGCGACATCAACCAATCAAGCCCCTCCGGTGCCGTTGCCCAAGTCCAGCGCACCCGCGGTCATCCAAGCACCGACACCCTCGGTTGCGCCGGTCATTCCAGAGCACGCACCTGCCGACATCCCGCCTCCGGTTGCACCAATTTCCACGACGACCACCTCAACCGTAGCCGGCTCTGAACACACCTCCGAGGCCATGCGCAAGGCCGATGAAATCCTCGCCCGCTATCAACAGGAAGAAGCCTTGCAGCCCGAGGACACCAAGCGTGGTTGCATGGTTCTGGCCGCGGCAGTGTTCGCCCTCATGGGCATCGCCTTTCTGGTCTCCTACTGGTTTTTCTACAAAGACCGGATGTAACCCCGGTCAGGCACGCGGATGCGCCTGATCATAAATCGCCCGCAATCTCGCCACGCTGACATGCGTGTAGATCTGGGTCGTCGCCAGATTCACGTGGCCCAACAACTCCTGCACCAGACGCAAGTCCGCCCCAGCATTCAGCAAATGGGTCGCGTAGCTGTGCCGCAGTTTGTGGGGCGTCAAATCCAACGGCAATCCGGCCAGCGCCAGATAGCGTTTTAAAAGTAATTGCACCTGCCGCACCGGCAGACGTTCACCCGACCCGGTCACCAATACGGGCGATTCCGCGGTGACCGCCCCCGCGTATTCAGTTTTCCACTTCGCGAGCAGAGCCGTGGCCACGCGACCCAGCGGACACACCCGCGTCTTGTTGCCTTTGCCCAAAACCCGGGCCACCCCCGCCTGCTGGTCGATGGCTCCGTAGTTCAGTCCGGTCAGCTCACTCACACGCAAACCACCGCCGTAGAGCAACTCCATCACCAACCGGTCGCGCAACGCGGTGCGGGCATCAATGCCGCCGTTGGCCAGCAACCTATCTGGACCGGTCAACAGCAGCTTCATCTGTTTTTCAGTCAGAAATTTTGGCAGCCGCTTCTCCAGTTTCGGCAGCGGCACGCCAATCAGCGGATTTCGCTCCACCCGGCCATGCCTTAGCCAGAACTTGAAAAATGCCCGTAGTCCCGAGGCGTGATTGTGCAAGGTGCGACGGTCAAACCGTCGCTGCGCCTCGATCACAAAGTCGCGCAGATCTCGTGGTCCGAGTGCATCAAATCCACGTTCCCAAAGACCCGACGCCTGCAGCCACCGGTAAAAATCATCAAATGCCTGCCGGTAGTTACGCAGCGTGTATTTGGAGTAACGCCGCTCCTTCGCCAGATAGTTCGCGAACGGCTCCCACCACTCCGCCAACACGGCATCGGGTGGCGGAGGCAAGGGATTCGCGGCGGGCATGACTGGGAAAAGCGGGCCGAATCAGGCAGTCGTGGCGGCGTCGGCCTTGGCATCAACCGCGCGCATCACCCGGTCAGCCTCGATACGCAGCGCATCTTCGGGATCCAGACCCCGACGACGGCAGGCGGCAGTGAGTTCAAAAAGCATTTTGCCCAGCGTGTCCGCATCAAGGGTGTCAACCTGACGTTGCACCGCGTCGGTATCCACCACCCCGTCGACCGGCAGCTGGTGTTTCTCGACCTGTTTCCAAACCGCCTCGGCATACATGAGCGCGGGCAGGCGGGGCGGCAGTTGTTTAAAGCGACCGGACTGGACCGGGCCGTTCTTTTTTTCCCCCGCCTTGATTTCCTCCCATTTCACAATCACGTCGGCGGCGGTGCCGAGCTTGGCATGTTCGCCAAAAACATGCGGATGACGGCGCACCAACTTCTCGTTGGCCTCGGCCGCCACAGCTTCGAGATCAAAGTGCCCCTCCTCCTCTGCGATCTGCGCATGGAAAACGACCTGCATGAGCACGTCCCCCAGTTCCTCACGCATGTGAGGACGATCCAGACGATCGATAGTATCGAGCAACTCGCTGACCTCATCAATCAGACACCGTGTCAACGTGGCGTGGGTTTGCTCCTGGTCCCATGGGCAGCCCCCGGGGGCACGCAAGGCGGCGATGGTGCGGCGAAGGTCGTCAATAGCGCTCATGTCCGACAACTTGTCGCGCCCAACCGCGGAACTCACGGAAAAATTACCGTTATCAGGCGTGTATTTTCGGCTTTGTCTTCCGCCCGACACCGGTGTTCCGTGCAACCTTACATGTCCGACAAACTCACCGAGATCATGGCTTGGAAGCACCAGGAGGTCGCCCCCCGCGTCCGCCCCGTGTCGCTGGAGGAACTGGCCGAGCTCATCGACGCCGAGTTCGCCACCG
>JBBKWO010000034.1:5000-84236 GCA_037969015.1 Opitutaceae bacterium | reverse complement strand
CGGAGGCGGTTGCCGAGCCGGCGGGGAAGACGCCGAGCGGCGGGGCCTCCTTCAGGTTGTAGAACGACCAGAGCTGTTCCCATGTGGAGGTGAACTCGAGGATGCCGGGACTGGCGTCGTAGGCGGTGCCGGCAGCTTCGTTGCTGGGAATGGTCGCGTAGGGCGTGGAGGCGGAAGACAGGGCGACGTTCCAAGTGTTGTTAGGCGCGGCGTTGTAGTCGGAGGTGTTAAGCGCGGAGCGGAAGTCGGCGAGAGACGGGCGAGAAAGGATGTAGGACAGGTCGCGCTTGAGGCCGCCGTGTTTGGTGTCGGCAAGCACACCGCGAGATGTGACGGAAAGGTCGTGGTAGCGTGATTTTAATTCTTCCGGAAAAGTGGCGGATGGATCGAGGTAGCTGAGTTGTTCGGAGGAAAAAACCTTGAGCAGCTCGGGTTCGTTGACCGGGAACGTGGTGGCGAGACCGTCGGTGCCGGTAGTGGTCATGGCCTCGATGGCCGGACGTTGGGCGGATTGGAGGCGCTTGGAGTTGCGCAGTGCTTTGTCCGGGGCGGACTCGCCCGACGGGGCCTTGGCGTAGGGATCGACGAGGTTGGCGCGCGCTTTGATGCCCTCGTCACCGACCCACCAAGCGTAGTGACCTACGGGAGTGGAGGAGCCGTCGGTGCCGGGGACGGAGGTCGCGTAGATGGGCACCTGTGGAGCGGTGACCGCGCGATTAAGATCGGCAGCGGTGGTTACGCCGGCACTGGCCTTGAGAAGGAGACGGTAACTGCGGTTGGCGGAGTCTTTGATGTCGTCGAGAGGGGTGCTGTTGATGGTCAGGCCGGTGACGACATCGGTCGGCTTGAAAGTATCACCGGTGGTGGAGTTTTCATTACCACTGACAAGCCAAGATTGGAGCAGGGGGGTTGGATTGAACGCGGCGGGGTTGTTTCGTTGGTAGGTAGAGAGATCGTTATTGGTGTTTTTCCAAGATCCGGTCCAGTGGCGGTTGCGTGGCTGGCCCGAGGTTTGCCAATAGGCGTTGTAGGCAGTGAGGGCCTGATTCCCCGTGGTGCCGGGATCGGAGAAGTGACCGCCGTTGAGGCCGTCGGCACCATTGGAGGTGTGATCACCAATGTCATAGTTGGGGCCGGTGATGGTGATGGTGTCGGGGGCAGGGGGCGGAACGATGTCGGCCGAGGCGGTGACGCGTTGATCGGGGCCGGTGTATTTCTGCAACTGGCCGATCGCGATGTTGAGCGCCATGAGCGCGTTTTGGCGGGCTTGGGCTTGTTGCTGACTATTGGTGGCGACCTGGGTCTCGACACGGGTGAGCGTGGCCAGACCAACGAGGATCAGCACCAGAAACGCCACCAGCATGATGGTGATGAGCAGCGCGAAGCCACGTTTACCGAGCGCATGATTGGAGCAAGGGGTAGGCATGGGGCACGTAGGAAACAAAATAGGAGGCAGCCCGCATGAAAGCGGACTGCCTTGGGTGGAGAAAAAATCAGACGGAAGCAGCGTCGCGCTGACGGCGACGCAGAGCAGTCAGCAGGAGCGTGCCGAAGCCTGCCACCAGTGCGTAGCTGGAGGACTCGGGGATGGTGGTCAGCGTGAGGTAGCCCGCCGAATCAATGCCGGCCATGCTGCCGTTGATGGTAATTTGAGAGAGCTGCGCGAGGCTGAGTGCGTTGTTGTCGGATCCAAACCGGATGGAGTCCACGCCTTCGGTGAAGTTGACAAAGCTCAGGCTGATCGATCCTCCCCAGGTCACGCTGCTGCTATCGGCGAAGACGAGTGCCGAGGTGCCGGTGCCGAGATCGATGACCGATTTGAAAGAAACCTCGAGAGAGCCGAGGGTTTCGCTGAAGCCACCGGTGGAGAAGTTGCCGCCCGCAAGCACGAGATTACTGGTGTCGGCGATGCGGTTGGCTGCACCGAGTGCGAGAGTGCCGCCACTGACGGTGGTGGCGCCGGTGTAGGTGTTGGCGCCGCCAAGCGTGAAGATGCCCGCGGTGCTTTTGGTGAGAGCGGTAAGCGCATCGACGCCCCCGTCTCGAATAACACCGTCGAAGGTGGAGGTGCCGGTGACGGTGATCGTGCCGGTGCTGGCGGCAGCGGTATTGGTGACCACGCCCGATTCCGTGCCACTACCGCCGGAAAGACCGGCCACGGTCTGGTTGAGTCCATTGAGGTCGAACGTGCCGCCGGCGGAGGCGCCGCCGTCGATGGTGAGTGTGGTGCCGGTGGGCAGGCGGTCGTCGGCACCGCTGATTTGAATGGTGCCGGCCTGGATGGTGGTCGAGCCGGTGTAGGTGCTGGCGCCGGTCAAAACGACCCTACTGGTGCCGGCTTTAATTAAGCTGTTGGCGGTGGTGCCGTTGACGATGGCGCCGCCGAGTGTGAGCACGTTGCCACCGACGCTGACATCAAGTGTGCGGCTGGTGCCGGCGGTGGTGCCGAGGGTGATCTGGCCCGTGCCCATATCGACGGACTTGCCACCGGTGAACAACCAGTCGGCATTCCAGACTTGTCCGGAAATGCTGAGCGCATGGCCTGCGATGTTCCCGGAGCCGCCGATACTGCCGCCGTTGATGGTGAGAACGCCGGTGCCGAGCGCTCCGGCGTTCTCGGTGCCGCCGGAATTGCCGCCGTCCATGGTGATCCGGCCCTTGTTCAGGGTCACTCCACCGGTAAAGCTATTCTGCATGCGGCTGCTGCCCGAGGCGAAGGTGACTGTGCCGTCGGTGTCGATGACGATGCCACCGCTTCCGCTGATGCTTTGGGCTTTCAGGCTGTCGTTGAATTTAATATTCGAATTGGCCACTCCCTTTAGCGTGAGGGTGTAGCTGTCGAGAAAGATGGAGCCTTGAATCGTAAGCTCACGGGCGGCGTTGTTGTTCCAATCCTGATTGGCTGCCAGGACGATGGGGGCGGTGATGAGATTGGAAACATTGGGCGTGTCGCCCGCCAGGGTGATGCCGCCGGCGCCGAGCTTGAGCGACGAAGCGAAGGTCAACGTAGAGCCGGTGTTAAGCGTGCCGCCAGCGGTGGGTTGCGAGAGGGTGATCGTGTTGCCGCTGATCGCGGTGATGAACGTGGCTTTGGAAATTCTGGAGCCGGTGACCTGTTGGCCGACCACCAGACCGGTGACATCGCTTAGAACGATGTCATTCGACCCGGAGGAAACGGCACCATTGGTTGTCTGCGTTCCGGTCAAGTTGCTCAAAGTGAAGGCCACTGCGGAGGTCCCGCCGATGAGCAGGCCGTTGACGGACTGAACGGTAAACGCATCCAGCGTGGGCTGATTGGCATAGTCGGTGGTGCCGTTGAAAACGGCGATGTCGCTGGTGATATTGTTGGCCGGGGCAGTGCCGCCCCAGTTCGCGCCGGTGTTCCAGCTGCCGTCGGTGCCGCCGGACCAGAATACATCGGTGGCGTGGGCAAATTGGCACGGAATGACGGTCGATAGGGCCATCGCGGTGATGGCTAGGGAGGTATTTTTCATGATGCAGGGGGGGGGGGAGCTTCAGGCGCATCACCGTTCTGCGGTGGACGGAAATGGCCGAGGGTAAGAATTGCTTTAAAGGAATATAAGCTAGCCCCGGTTAAACAAATGCTATGGCGTCGAACACGTTCGATGAACCATGACTGACTCCAATTATTGTTCCATGGCCAGGGTTGCTCTCGAGGCGGGCGTGGCCAAATCGACCGCCTCATTGGCGTTGCGTGGAAGCACCCGGGTGGATGCGGTCACCGCGGCCCGCGTGAGGGATACTGCGGACCGGTTGGGGTATCGGATCGACCCCCGGGTCGGATCTTTGATGGCGAGTATCCGGAAGGCCAAATCGATCAAGTATCGGGAGCGGTTGGCGTTTGTGTGGCTGGCCGCGCCCAAGGAGGTGCGCACGCGGGATCGCTTTTCTTCACTGGTGCATGCCGGAGCCAAGCGACGAGCCGAAGAGCTGGGCTGTGCGCTGGAAGAATTTTGGTTGGACGAAGACGGCATGACAGATGGGAGGTTGGAAAAGATCCTGGTGACGCGTGGTATCACCGGCGTGGTGTTTTCAACGCCGTTCCGGACGATGGAGGCGAAGGTTCGATGGAACTGGAAAAATTTCTCGGCGGTTATGATTGGGAACTCGGAGTTTGATCCGCCGCTGCATCGGGTGGGTGAGCACAATTATCGTATTATGTGGGTTGCGATGGATCGGGTGCGTGAGGCCGGTTGCCTTCGCCCAGCCGGGGCCTTGTTTGAGCCGCACCACCGGCGCCACCATGCGGTGGACCATGCCGCGTTTATTGAAAATCATCCGATGCCCCTACGGCAGGCATTGGGTATGGCGCGGTTTGGTTTGCCCGCCAGTCGAGAGGAAACGCTTGAGTGGCTGGGGAAGATTAAGGCCGACTCGTTGATCTTCGGTATGAATCCACCCGATGAAACCATTCGCTGGCTGCAAACACTGCCGCAGTTGAAGTATATGGTCACACTGGATGTGCCCAAGGACGGGTTGCCCTGCGTGCGGGTGCATCCCGAGCTGATCGCGGCGAGTGCGGTGGACATGGTTCTGGGACTGTTGCACCGCTATGAACGCGGCGTGCCGCCACACCCAACGACTCTGATGCTAGAGGGCGAGTGGTGGGGGGTTTGAGAATGGATCGATGATGAGACCGGCCGGAACGATTACGAGTGGGCGGTAAGTTTGACCGATCATGATGGCAGGCAAAAAAATGGGGCGGGCGACGTAATCGTCGCCCGCCCCGTGGGTGGTGTCGGCGTATCAGCCGATTAAGGCACCGGGGTAAACTTCACGGCGTCGGCGATCACGTGACCGTTGGCCCCGTCGTTGCCGAGCGTGACGCTCCCGGTGGTCCCGGCGCTGAAGGCAAAGGTGCCGAGGGAATACCAGGTGTTGTTGTTCTCCTTCTGGTCGACCCTCTCCATGTAGGTCCCGCCGGAGTGCGCGACGTAGACGGGCGCGTTGGTGGCGCGGTTCCAACCGGCCGTCCAGCGGACGAAGACCTCGTAGGAGCCGGTCCCGGTGAGCTCGGGGACGAACTGCGCGGTCTTGGTGCCCTGGCCGGTATCGTTGTCGTGTATGTAGTTGGTGCCGTAGTAGCCCGACACGTGTGTGCCGGACAACCAGGTGCCGACGAGAGTGGCTTCGAGGTTGTCTACGATGACTTCGGTGGATGTGCCGCCGTAGTTGCTGTAGAGTTCGAACGTGGCCATCTGAGGCTTGTCCGGGCCGGACAACGGCTGGGGTTGGATCGTCGTGTAGCTGGGCGTCCAGTTGTTTCCGCCGGCCCAGTAGGTGGTGCTGATGTTGTTGGCTCGGGTGTAGGTCAGGAAGTTGTCCATGGCTTCATCCCAGCCGGCGGCGTTGTAATTGCTAGGGATGCAGTATTCGCCGATGTTGCCGTGCGCGTAGGGGCGGGTTTGGAGCCATTCGACGAAGGGGGCCACGTGCTCTACGCCGATGTCAGCATGGGGGACGTCGTCGGAGCGGTAGTTCCCGTCGTTACCCCAGTAGGCTGGATCCGCGTAAGCGTTGTCCTTATAATCCCAATACGAGTGAGCCGAGTAGATGAGGCGACCGGCCGGATCTTTGATGTCGAGGGTGCCGCTGGTGGGCGAGGTGACCGACCAGTAGCTGGCGTTGGAGTGAAACATGCCCTCGATCAAGACGTAGTGGGAGGTGTCTTTTTTGCGGATGGCGTCGACGCTGAGCTGGGCGGCGATGGCCCAGTCGGCGAACGAACTTTCGGGTTCGTTCATGATGTCGTAACCGTAGACGGCGGGCTCGTTTTTGTAGTGGTCGGCGATCTTGGACCAGAGGTCGGCCAGCGCCGCGTGGGGCACGGAGGGGCTGCCGACGAAGTTGCCGTTGTAGCGGTTATAGCTGTGGACATCGAGGATGACCTTCATTCCGCGAGCGGAGGCCAGGGCGATGCAGGCGTCCAGATTGGTGAAGCTGACGGTGCCGAAGAGGCTGCCTTGAACGCGTTCCCAATCGAAGGGCATGCGGACGAGGGTGACGCCTTTGCCGAGGAAGTAGTCCCAGGTGTCGGGGTTGGTCTGCCAGAACGCGTGGCCGTCGAATTCGGCGCCGGCGAGATTGACGCCCGTGAGCGGCTCCGGAGCGGCGAGGGCGCGCTCGTAAACCGTGACACTGCCGGGGCCGGACCAGCCGAGACTGGCGGCGGTGTAGGTGCCGAGGGGCTTGGTGACGCCGCCCACAGTGAGGCCGGTGACGTAGAGCCAGTCGGCCACGGTGATATTGGCCGTGGAACTGACGTTCATCGCGCCGGCGATGCCGAAGGTCTCGGTGAAGTTCACGGTCGCGCCACTGTTGACGGTGATTGTGCCGGTGAAACCGTTGCCGTGATGGATGAACGGAGTGATGGTGCCGGAGTTGGCCGAGATCGCGAGGTTGCCCGCACCCTTGAAGTCGTAGACGAAGAGGTTGAGCTGCGCGCTTGAGCCGACGGTGACGGTGGTGGTGCCGGAGAGGGCGTTAAACGTATCCGCAGACAGGTTACGCGTGCCACTGAGGCCGGAGCCGGTGGTGATGGTGCCGCCGGTGGTGATGAGTTCGGGCACGGTGCTGATGGCGGTGTCGCCACCGGCGAGTTGCAGGGTGCCAGAGCCGCCCACGGTGAGGCTGGCCCCACCGAAGGTGGAGGTGGTTGCCGGGCTGCGCAGGAGGCGTCCGCTACCGTCCACGATGTAGGTATCGAGGATGTTGACCGACGGGGCGGCCGCGCCGCTGCCGGTGGAGTTGACGTTCCATTGCGAGGCCCAGGCGCCGGTCCAGTCCTGTGAGCCAGACTGGCTGGCGGCCAGATGCCACGTCGCCGGAGCGCGCACGGTGAGCGTGCCGGTGCCGGTGAAGCCGAGGGAAGCGGCGGTATGGGTGCCGAGCGCAAGAGCGACGCCGTTGACGGTGGCGCTGGTGAAGGTGACGTCGTGGTTGAGAGTTACCTTGGCAGGGTTGGGCAGGCCGATGCTTCCGGCGGAGGAGAGCGCGTTTTCGAACTCAAGGTAGCCGTCGGCCTGGATGATGCTACCTTGGTAGCTGGTGGCATCATCCATGGTCAGTTTGATGCGGCCGGTGGTCCGGTAGTAGTAGAGATTGAAGTCTCCCGTGCCGGTGACCGTGCCGAGTGAAACGTTGAGCACGGAGTTGTTGGAATCGTGCGTGGCGAGGCGGCCATCGGGCGCGTTGTTGACGATCTTGCCAATGCGCAGGCTGGCGGTGTTGTCACCGGCCTTCAGGCGTCCTTCGCCGAGTAGATTGAGCTCGGGAATGGTGATGAGGCCTGTGCCGGACTTGGTCACAATGGTGAGGTTGGCCGGGCCGAGGGTGAGCGGTCCGCCGGGCCAGGTGGTGGCCGAGGTGGGCGTGCGCAGGAACCAGTCGCGGCGGTTGCAGACGTAGTCGTCAGCCGGGGTGATGGACGAGGGCGCGGAGCCGGAGCCATTGGTGGCAGAATTCCAAGCACTGGTGGTGCTCCATGATCCGCCGGAGTATTGGTTGGCGGATTGGTAGTAGGTGGCTGCCGTGGAGGCGAGCGGTGTGAACAGGGCTGAGGACAGGGTCGCGGCGATGAGGCCGATACTTCGTCTTAGTGACGAAGGTTTGATGACTGAAATACCGTGTTGTGAGCAGGAACGCGGTGGTTGCCCGGTAGTGTTTTTTTGCATCTATTTTTTGGTTTTGGGTTGGCGCATAGGGGAAAGCAGTAGCTGTCCGCGTCGTTAGGGACGCGGTTGGCGGGGGGAAGGGGGCGCTCAGGCAGTTCGTGCCATCAATTCGTCGACGGAGACGAGGGCGACATCGACGCGGTCGTAAACCGTGGTGGTGTAGCAGATGTAGCGATCATTGAGGCAAAATTGCGGGTGAGGATGCAGGTGGGTGCAGCGCGTAAGGTGCGGCGAGAGCGGGCCGCGATTGACGATCTCGACGGTTTTGCCGGTGACGGTGTCATGGAAGAGCACATGGCAATCGGGATTGCCGGGATGGTCCATGCGGTCGGCGACGAGGTAGCGGCCGGTTTTGTCGCAGTGGGCGTGGGAAAGATGGCCGGGCCACACGAGGGTTTCCTCGCGGGTGGCGACATCCACTTTTTTTACGCCGACGCCGTAGTGCACATACCAAATGTGTTGTCCATCGGCGGACCACCATTCGTGGCCGCTGTGGGTGACAGGCTCCTTGAGTAAGGGCTCTATCTTCCCGCCGCGCCGAATCAGCCAGATGCGGTGGTAGGGCGTGGTGCTGTCGCAGGGTTTTCCGGTGCGTTCGGCATCCGGCCAGAATTCGTGGGCAATAAGTTGCAGGGTCGGATCGACGGGGCTGAATAGACCGTGATCAAGGTATTGGTCTTCGACTTTCTGCCAGAGTTGAAACGCTGATCCGTTGAGAGGGAGTTCGCCGATGAAGCAGACCGGGGTGCCGTTGGCGCGGATGAAGCGGGCGTCGATGTTGAGGGATTTTCGGTCGGCCGAGAAGGTCGGGTGGGTGGCCAGCAGTGAAAGCCGTCCGTCGGCGAGTTCTTGAGGAACGCTGCCGACGCATACGGCCCGGTCACCGGCGTGCGGGCCGCGTTTCCAGACGTCGAACTGATTGGTCCAGTAGATCTCACCGGTGAGATCGTCGACCATGACGGACTCTGCGGGGAATTGGGTTTCCGGATACGCGCGTAATTCGCCGTTTTGCAGGTCGGCGACTGCGAGTGTCTGGACCGAGTGCATGCCGCCTTGCGGCGGGTTCCCCACACGAAACCACAGAAACCGGCCGTCGGCCGAGAAGCTGGGATGCGTGTAGTAAAAGGACTGCTGAACCGGCGCGATCCGCTTGGTCAGCACCAGGCTGGTGACTCCGCTGGAAGGATTGGTCCAGCGGGAGAATAATCGCGAAGTCTCCGGGGATACTTCGCAGATATCGGGCTCGGATGGCGTGGGCGTTTCGATGGCGGTTTTCATGGGGGAAGCAGAGAGGGTCACGCCCGAGTGCCGTCTTTAGATAAGCCGAAAAGGGGGCGGCAGGCCCTTGAATGGAACTAGGGGGACAGCGAGGACCGCTCATTATCCACCGCGTCTGCAAACCAGACGGCTTACGGTCAAACTCGGCGTCGTGGTGTTAGGCGACGCCGAGTTTTGGCCGGTGATTTAGCTGAGTCGGCGGCGACGCTGGGCTACGAATCCGAGGGTGAGCGCGCCGAAGAGCAGGCCGTAAGTGCCGGGCTCGGGAATGGCGACTGCGGTGGCGCTGAAGTTAATGTCATCGATACCCATCTCGGCTCGACGTGAGCCGTTGGCAGCGGCGACATTCTCGACGGGATTGATGTCCGACCAACGGAGCCAGAGCTCCTGGCCATTGGCCCAAGTAAGTCCGTTGACGGTGGAACTGATGGAAAGACGGTTGTCGACGTGATTGCCGTCGAGTTTGCCGCTGCTGCCGGTGGTGACTTGGGGCGCGTTGAAATCGAGCTCAGCCACGTTGGTCCAGCCAGTGCTCACCAACAACGGATCGGTGACTCCGGCGTCGAAGATCTGGTATTCAAATATCAGCTGATCCCGATCCTCCTTGGTCACGACCCGCCACTGTTCACCGATGTAGCTCAGGGCAAACGAATTCAAGGTGCCTCCGGTCGAGTTGAGAATTTGGCTGCCGTAGAAAAGGGTCTGGATGGCGTTGCCATTTTGAGCGCCGAACGCGCGTTCGGAAGTGCCATCGGTGCCGAGTGCGAGCAATACGCTGGAATTCGAATCACCATCCTGCGGGTTGTAGTTGGTGCTGAGGGCACCGGTAGAGTTGACCCAGTGCCAGCCAGTGATGGTGGTGCCGTTGGTCCACGCGCCGGACGTGCTGCCGAACGAGTCGAAGTCCTGGGTATAGCTGGCGCCGACGGTGCCGTAGTCGATGGCAGCGGCGTGGGCGGCGAGGGGAAGGAACAGGCCGAGCGCAATGGCGGTCAGCGTGGATTTTGGGGTAATGGAGAGGGGCTTCATTTAACTTACAATGAGCCCGACTTATGGTGTAGATCAATTTTATCGTTGTCCGGGCCGAGGTTTCCATTTACTAATAGTAAATGATAGCAGCTGTGCAGTCTCTTCAGCGGGGGTTCAAAATCCTCTATCATGTCGCCGGGCGCCGGGATGGTTGCACGGTCGGTGAGATTGCTTCCGGGGTGGGGCTCAAGGGAATCACCGCCTATAAATTGATCCGCACATTGGAGGCGGAGAAGTTTTTGCAGCGGCTCGGGCCACCGTTGCGTTTCACGCTCGGGCACTCGGTGCATGAGTTGAAGCACCTCGACGATGAGCGGGTGTTATTGACCGAAGCGAGCCGGGCGCTGCTGGCTGCGCAACGCGAGATGCCGGAGGTGGGCTTTGTGCTCCTGCAAGTCGAGGAGGGGAACACTTATCAGCGTATGCGGGTAGATCCGGAGCACTACGGGCGTCTGTTGCGTATGCGCGATTACCAGGTGCACTCCTACGAGAAAGCCAGTTCGCTACTCTTTCTGGCTTACGGCTCGCCGAAGGAGCAGGAGCTGTATTTCGCCAAGCACCCGTTTGAGCAGGAGGGCCGGCCATACTGGAAATCGCTATTTGAGCTGGAGCAATTTCTGGCCGGTGTGCGTCGCCGTGGTTGTTCGCAGCCAGATTTTAAGGAAGATATCTATTACCGGCTGGCTATTCCGGTCTGGTCGCCCTCGGGCAGTGTGATTTCTTCCGTAGGCTGTTTTGTCGAGCACGACGGACTCACGAAAGTCATGAAGCGCCGCATGCTCCGGCAATGTCGTCTGACCGCCGAGGCGATCACTGTCACCATGCGGACGTTATGGGAGCAACCGGCCTACGGGAGCGGAGTCTCAGGCGATGATGAATCAGTCGGCTGATATCAGGCGCGGGTAGGAATACGTAATCGCAATCCTTCCTGTTGCGATGGATTGCCTCTGCTGTGGTCAGCCGAGCTGGTGAGGGCACTGGCAGGCGAGGGTTACGATCATCTCGCCCTCGTCGGTGGAGGTGAGCTCTTGCATCGAGAGCGCCATCGACCAGATGGTGGCGGGACCTGTATTCGGGCTGCCAATACCGGAGGCGGCGCGACGCCTGACGAAGTGCGGGTTGTCCGTGCTGAGCACAAAGGCGCGCGGGTGCTGGTAGCGCGCATCGTCGTGTGAACAAAAGCCAAGGTGGGGTAAAGCGAGTAACGAGAGCGCATTGGCATCGTCCATCCGGTGCACGCCTCCGAGGCCGTCGACTTCGTAGGTCCAGACGTCACCGTGAGCCGGATGGTTGATGACCGCGTGTTATTCCAGTGCGGCGGTGGTGGTTGCGCACTGGGTATGTGCCTCGATTGCGAGGTCATCCAGTCCGAGCGTGGCGAGCAGGGCGGCACAGTCGCGCAGGGCCACGGATAGCATGGCGTTGGGAAGGTGCTGGCGGGGGTGAGTCGCACCGGGGCGGGCAGGATGCCCACCCTACTTTGAATTCACCGCATTTTTTTCAGCTCGAACTGTTTGCCGGCGAGGGCGTCCTTTGCGGGCTGACCCCAGAAGGGCGTGGGCCGGTAAGTCCAATCGGCCAGCATCACGGGCGTGGCCCAGGTGTGGAACGACCAGCCGGTCCAGTTGAGGCGATATTTTTGAATGAGTCCCAGCATGTCGGGCACCCAAGTGTCGGCGTCTTCCTGAGCCTCCAGCGGCATGAAGCTCATTTTTTCCACGTCGGCACCGACTTCACCAAGGAAGAGCGGATGCAGTTCGGCGGTGCGCAGGACCTTGTTAGCCCAACCTCTTTTCCAAGGATAGAAGTGCGAGGAATACATGATGCCGTTGCCCTCGGGCGTGTCCTTGAGCGCGTAGCCCTCGACGATGCCGCTGAGGTCGTAGGCCCAGTCGAGGCCGCCGGCGATGATGATGTTGCGGGCGCCGAGTGCGCGGATGTGCTCGACGGCTTTTTGCATGCCGGGTGAAACGAAACCCTCGTTTTTGCGTTTCTCTTCCTCGCTGAGGAAGGCGGATTCATCGACGACTTTTTTGCTCTTGGTTTTAACAAAGCCACCATCGCGCCAGACTTCCCATGAGATGCCGTGGGGTTCGTTGATGATGTCGAAAAGGACTGCCGGGTGATTGGCGTATTTGGCGGCGGCTTCGGTCCAGAATGCGAGGTGTTCGTCGCTGATGGCGCGGTAAACGTGCAGGTCGAGGGCGAGGTAGGCACCACGGTTAGCGGCGGCGTTGACGGCCGCGTCGATGGTGGCACGGAAGGCGGCGCCGCCGTCGGTTTGGGTCGGGGTGCCGTCCTTGGCTTTTCCCTCTCCGCGCCAATAGGTGTCTTTGACGGCGAGACGAACGACATTGGCGTTCCAGTTCTCGATGGCTTCGATGGTCGAGCGAACAGCACCGTGGCCTTCGGGCTGGATTTCCAGGCCGGGGATGGCGACGCCTTGCAGCCAGACTTCTTTGCCATCGGGGTCTACGAGCCGGTTGCCGGAGACTTTGAGTTCCTTGGGCCAGTTGGCGGGGATGGGTGCCTCGGGCGCGGGATCGGTCGGGTAATCGTGGCTGCGAGTGCGGTCGGGGTTGACGGTAGCGGGGGCTTCGGCGGCCGAGAGTCCAGTGGTGAGGGAGAGTAGGGCGAGAAGGGTTGGTATTGGTTTTTTCATGATAGTGATGCGGATCAGCGGAGCTTGGCGGGATACGGGAACTGCTTGCCGTTCATGGCGTCCTTGGCGAGCTGGCCCCAGAAGGGCGTGGGGGTGTAATCCCAATCGAGAATCATGCGCGGGGTGGCTTTCGGATGGAAGCACCAGCCGGTCCAGTTAAGGCGGTGTTTTTGGATCACTCCAAGCATGGCGGGCGCCCACGTCTCGACGTTCTCCTGGTAGTTGGCGGGGATGAAACTCATTTTTTTGGCGTCACCACCGACCTCGCCGAGGAGGATGGGATACTTGGCGGCGACATCGAGGACCTTGTCCTGCCAGCCTTTTTTCCACGGGTAAATGTGCGAGGCATACATGATGCCGTTGCCGCTGCGGTCGGTGAGGGCAAAGCCGCTTTTGATGCCAGTGAGGCTGTAGGCGTAATCGAGACCGCCGACCACGACGATGTTCTTCGCACCGGTGGAGCGGGCGGCGTCGAGCAGGCCCTGCATGCCGGGGGACTCAAAGCCGCGTTTGTTGTGGAGTTTTTCGGCTTCGGTGAGGAAGGCATCCTCGTCGCCATCCTTTTTCTTTTCCTCGATGAAGCCGCCCTTTTGCCAGGTTTCCCAAGGGATGCCGTGGGGTTCGTTGAGCAGGTCGAAGAGCACTGCGGGGTGGTTCTTGTAGCGGGCGGCGGCGTCTTTCCAAAAGTCGACGTCGGTGAGGCGAGGGGCACGGTAGTGGTGCAGGTCGAGCACGACGTAGGCGCCGCGGTTGGCGGCGAGCATGATCACCTTGTCGACCACCGCGCGGTAGGCCTCGCCGCCGTCTGTCTGGGTGTTGTGCTTGGTTCCACGGCCGAACCAGTGGTCACCCTTGACGGGGAGACGAATGACGTTGGCGTGCCAGTCTTGGATAGCGACGACGGTGGAGCGGTCGACGCTTTCGCCGCGCACGCTCCATTCCAGTGAGGGCACATTGACGCCTTGGAGCCAGACCTCCTTGCCCTTTTGGTCGACAAGGCGGTTGCCGCGCACGCGCAGCTCGGAAGGCCAGTTTTGTTTTTGCGGAGCCTCGATGTCGGAAGCGGCGGATGGGGCACCGGTGGAGGGCGTCGAAGTGACTGTGGACGCGGTGGGCAGCGGAGCCGGGGGCGGGGCTGGGGCGACCACGACCACCGGGGTAATCACGGGGTTGATGACGAGGTCGTCGAGGTCGTAGCTGCCGGAGCTCACGCGAACGAGTGCAGGGGTGATGCGCAGCGTGCGGGCGCCGGCGGGGACGGTGATGGTGCCGGTCTGAGCCTCCCAGCTGTCGGTGTTTTCGTGGTAGGAAGGCTGCGGAATGTCGGCGGGGAGCTTGTTACGCTGGGCGTCGAAAAACTCGACCATGATGCGCGCATCCCCGGACTGGGCGCCCGGGACGAGGTTGCTGATGCGCTGTTTCCAGGCGAGCTCCAGCGAGGAGGTGCCGGCGGGCAGCTGAATCTCGCGGGGGTAGGTGACGAGCGAGCCGGCGCGTGCGCTGGTCAGGCTAAGGAAGTGATTTCCGTTTTCCTGCGGCCAGCTGACGTTGGCTCCGGCGGCAGGCCAGGCATCGGGCCGTCCGTCGGCGTTGGCGTCGGTCTCCATCGAGGGGTTTTCGATGAGTGAGGCTGAGGCGCAGAGGGCACCCGTGAAGAGCAGGGCGAAGATGGTTTTGGCTGACATCATGAGAATTGGCGGGGCATGAAAAGGCGCGGATCGATCGAGTCGTATCCGCGCCATGATTACAGTGTTGTATTAGCGGAGGCGGTCGGGCGGCGGGAACTGTTTACCGGAGAGGGCGTCCTTGGCCTGCTGGCCCCAGAACGGAGTGGGGGTGTAGTCCCAGTCGAGCAACATGCGGGGGCTGGCCTTGGGGTGGAAACACCAGCCGGTCCAGTTGAGGCGATGCTGTTGAATCAGCCCAAGGATGGCGGGCGTCCAGGTCTCCCAGTCTTCCTGCTGATCGAGGGGCATGAAGGTCATCTTGTTGGCGTCGGCACCGACCTCGCCGAGGAGGATCGGATACTTGGCGGCGGCATCGAGGAGCATCTTTTGCCACTGGCTTTTCCATGGATAAATGTGGCAGGAATACATGATGCCGTTGCCGCCTTTGTCATCGAGGGCGAAGCCGTTGAGGATGCCGTCGAGCTGGTAGGCGTAGTCGAGGCCGCCGACGACAACGATGTTTTTGGCGCCGGTGGCGCGGACGGCGTCGAGCAGGGCCTGCATGCCAACGGATTCAAAGCCGTTGAGTTTGGCACGTTCCTCGGGGGTGAGGAAGGGGGCTTGTTCGACGTCCTTTTTATCGCCGACGAAGCCGCCGTTTTTCCAGACCTCCCAAGAGGTGCCGTGGGGCTCGTTCATGAGGTCGAACATGACGGCGGGATGGTTTTTGTAGCGGGCGGCGGCGTCGGTCCAGAAGTCGGCGAACTCTTGGGTGGCGGCGCGGTAGCGGTGAAGGTCGAGCACGACATAGGCACCGCGGTTGGCCGAGAGGGTGATCATTTGGTCGACAGTTTCTCGGTAGGACTCGCCGCCGTCGGATTGTTTCTGGCCGAACCAATATTCCTCTTTGACGGGGATGCGGATGACGTTGGCTTTCCATTCGTCGATACCGATGACGACGGATTTATGAACCTGCTCGCCTCCGGTGCTCCACTCGAGCGAGGGGACGTTGAGACCCTGGAGCCAGACTTCCTGGCCGGCGGGGTTGACCAGGCGGTTGCCGGAGACCTTCAGCTCGACGGGCCAGTTGGCCTGGATGTCGTCTTCATGAGCGACGCGGGCTTTGGCGCGGGCTGCTTCGCGTTCTTTTTCGCGGGCGATAACCGGGGCGGCGTCGATGGGGCGCAGGGTGATGTTGTCCAGATCCACGGTGCCGGACTTCACTTCAAAGAGGGCGGGCATGAGGTCGAGGGTGACGCCGCCTTCGGGGACGAGAAAGCTGGTGGTGCGGGTCTGCCAGGCACCGTCCTTGGAGTTGCTGCGGCTATAGATGGGGCTGGGTTGGGGGCGGAGTTTTTTACCGGCGGCGTCCTTGACGTCCATCATGATGCGGGCGTCGAACCAGGGCATGTTGCCGGGCTTAAGGTCGGTGATGCGCCAAGTGACCGAGAGCTCGAGCGCCTGGGCGCCTGCCGGAATGGTGACGGAGCGAAACATGAGCACGGTTTTGCCTGGCTCGGTGCTGGTCATGCGGATGAAGCGGTTTTCGCCCTCGGTCTCCCAAGAGCCGTTGGCCTTGAGGTTGGGCCAGTCGTCGGGCCAGTTCTTGCCCTTCTTGTCGGTCTCGAAATCGCCATTGGAGATGAGGTTACCATTTGCTTCGTAGGCGGCGGCGGCCTTGGCCTGACGGGAGGCGGCTTCGCGCTCGAGCTTGGCTTGGCGCGCGGCGGCGATCTCGGCATCGCGGGCGATGATCGGGGCTGGGTCAGTGGGGATGATCAGCAGGTCGTCGAGGTCATAGGTGCCGCTCTTCACATTAAAGAGGGAGGGCATGAACTTGAGGGTGCGGGCGCCCTCGGGGACGACAAAGCTGATGCTCTTGGTTTCCCAGCCTTGGGTGTCGCGACGGGTGGCGGGCGCGGAGGGGGAGGGGCCGACCTTTTCGCGTTTCCCATCCATGAAATCGATCATGATGCGGGCGTCGAACCAGGAGTTTTTGCCGACTTTTAGATTGGTGACCCGCTGGCGCCAGGAGAACTCGAGCGCGCCGACGCCCTCCGGGATGGTGATCTCGTTGTAGAGCATGACCATCTTGTCGGGCTCGGTGGAGACCATGCGGATGAAGTGGTTGCCTTCTTCGTTTTCCCAAGAGCCGTTGGCGCCGAGGGAGGGCCAGCCGTCGGGCCACTTGTCGCCGTCGGCGTCGGTCTCAAGATTGGCGTTCGCAACGAGAGGCTTGGGCGTGGCGATGGTTGCCGGTTGCGCGGTGGTTTGGCCGTGCAGGAAGCAGCCGAGCAGTGCCGTCATGGCAGCCGACAGCAACAAGCTGCGGGCGGAGAGAGGGGATTTTGTGAGCATGATACAGGGGGGATGAAGGGGTCTGATGTGCCATTAATCGGACATCGAGGGTTCCGGGGTGTGCCGTTGTCGAGGTGGCGACGGTTTAACGAGCGGGGCTGGGAGCGGCATGTTGATATCTGGGTATATTACTATGCAAGCACTTTATATATAGTTTAAAAAAACACCTAAATACCGCGTATTAACTAGGTAATAATACCTAGATGTTATTTATTAAATATATCTAAGTAAGATACTTAAGATTTATTTGGTGGTAAATGCAGTATAATGCTATGTTTTATGTTGCGGAAAGTGCTGTGGAGGGGTGTTCTGCTCCACGTCCAATGGTTACGCGTTCCCCTATCCCCGTGAAGCCCCCTCAATTTAAGCATAAACAAGTCGAACTAGAGATTCGTCAGTTGGTGCAGACCCTGCCTGTCGGCGCGCGCCTGCCTGCCGAGCGCAGTTTGGCGGCATCCTATGGGTGTAACTTTCTGACGGTCCGTCGCGCGCTCAAGGAGCTGGTTGATGATGGCACGGTTATCCGGCGTATCGGCAGTGGGACCTTTATCGCCAAGCACCCCCAAGCCGACGGGCCGCTGCGTGCGTCGTCCAGCCGTATCGGTGTGCTGGTTTGTCAGGGGGGCAATGCCTACGCCTACCGTGTTTTGCAGGCTATTGCGCATGCCGGGCTCGAGCAGAAGGTCGAGTTGCGCTCCAGTTGGGTGCGTGATTTTGGTGACGACGCCCTGGCCCAGGCCCGGTTGTTGGAGCAAGAGGGGTGTGTGGCTTTGACGCTCCCTTGGTTCCCGCACGACCGGATCGATGAAGTCCGGACTTTTGTGCGCAACTGTCCTCTTCCCGTCAGTCTTCCGATCGTTATTCCCGGGCTGGAGAAGAATAGCTTCGAACAGCAGGAGATCTTTGGCGGCAGTCTGCAAATCGCCTCAGAGGCGGTCTGCGAGTATTTCCATGCGTTGGGTCATCGTCGGATCGCCCTGCTCGGGCCGGACTCCTCGACGGACGTGGTCTTGCAAAAAGTCCTCAGTGCCTACGCCTGCTACACCTCGCGTGAAAACCTTCCCAACTTCTGTGGCCTTGTTCGTCCGGGGGCCCAGGCGATGGACCAGCTCGCCGATCGCTGGAAGGCTTTTCGCGGTGATCTCGCCGTCATGAGCTATGACGATGAGCACGCCCTCCGTTTCATCACCGCCATGCACAAGCTCGGCCTGAGTGCGCCCGAGGATTTCCAAATCGTCGGTTACAACGACACCGAGGCCAGTGAGTATAGCGATCCGCCCTTGACCACCATCCGCCAAAATTTCGATTACGTCGGCCGCTGGCTCCTGCGCAGCGCCCTGGGTCTCGCCCGTGGCCAGCAGGACCAGTCCGCCGAGACGCCGCGTCCGCAGATGCTGGTCCGTGAATCCTGCGGCGGCCGGGCCAAGATCGACGGTGCGTTTGAGCATCGTCTTTCGCGTCTGGAGATCATCAGGTCCGAGTCCGCCGAGCTCTCCCCCGTCTGAGCCGCCCGGGCCTTCCGTCACCTTCCGGACGCTGTCCCGCGTCTTAAATGGTTGGAGTTGTCCGCAACTCCGGCCTTTCTCGATTTCAGTAACGTCTCCCAATTAACCCAGTATCCCATGTCTGAATACGAATCCCCCGAGGCCGTCGGCCCTGAACAAATCGATTATTGCCGCCAGGTCTACGCCGCCATCCAGCAGGAGTTGGCCAAGGTCATTGTCGGTCAGCAGGAGGTCGTTGAACAGATCCTCATCGCCATCTTCACCCGTTCGCACGCTCTGCTTGTTGGCGTGCCCGGCCTAGCCAAGACCCTGCTCATTTCGACGCTCTCGGACACGCTCCAGATGTCGTTCAACCGCGTGCAATTCACGCCCGACCTGATGCCGTCCGACATTACCGGCACCGAGGTCATCTACTCTGATCCCGCCACCGGCGAGCGCTCCTTTCGGTTTATCAACGGTCCCCTCTTCGCGAACATCGTGCTCGCCGACGAAATCAACCGCACCCCGCCCAAGACCCAGGCCGCCCTCCTCGAGGCCATGCAGGAACGTCGCGTCACTGTCGGCGGCAAGACCCACAAGCTGCCCGCGCCTTTCTTTGTGCTCGCGACGCAAAACCCCCTCGAACAGGAGGGCACCTATCCGCTGCCCGAGGCGCAGCTCGACCGTTTCATGTTCCTCATTCACGTCGGTTATCCGTCTGATGAGGAGGAGCTCGAAATCATGAAACGTGCGTCCACCAAGGGCGAAAAACCCCAGCCGGTCATCGACGCCGAGCAAGTCATGGCGCTGCAGGAGATCGTGAAGTCGATGCCGGTCGCCGACCATGTCTATCACTATGCCAAGCGCCTCGTCCGTGCCACCCGCACCGGTGAGCCCGACGCCATGCCGCCCGCCGTCAAGTGGCTCAGCGTCGGCGCCGGTCCACGCGCCAGCCTCTCGATGATCACCGCCGCCAAGGCCCACGCCGTCATCCACGGTCAAAACCATGTCGGCTGCGAAAATATCGCAGCGGTTGCCCACGCCATCCTGCGTCACCGCATCGCGGTCAACTTCACCGCGCAAAGCGAAGGCGTCACCACCGACGCCGTCATCAGCGAGCTCATCGCGCTCATCCCTGCCAACCAGCCTGTGGCCTGAACCGGCATCGTCCGGTTTTTCTCCACCCCTGCTGACGTCAGCCCCGATCCGTCATGGCCGCCACTCATACCCTGCTTGATCCCGACACGCTTTCCCGCGCCGAACCGCTCGGCCTGATGGCGCGCCGTGTCGTCGAGGGCTACCGCGTCGGCGAGCACCGTTCACCTTTCAACGGCTTTGCCATCGAGTTCTCGCAGCACCGCGAATACTCGCCCGGTGACGACCCGCGCCACCTCGATTGGAAGATCCTCGGCCGCTCCGACAAGTATTACATCAAGCAATACGAGCAGGACACCAACTTCGTCGCCCACCTCCTCATTGACGGCTCGGCGTCGATGAACTTCGGCTCCGCCAAAATCACCAAGATGCACTACGCCCGCGGACTCTCCGCGTGCCTCGCCTACCTGATCCTGCAACAACGCGACGCCGTCACCGCCACGCTCTTCGACGACCGTCCCCGCGACACCTTTCAACGCACCGACAGCCTCGGCAAGATCCACAACCTCTGCACGCGCCTCACCGCTTTCGAGCCTGCGCGCCCCGGCAACATCCGCGCCTGCCTCGAAGACTACGCCGCCCGCCTGACCTCCCGCGGCATCGTGGTCGTCATCAGCGATCTGCTCGACGATCCCGAGGAATTCCTGCATGGCCTGCGCCGCCTCAGCCTGACCAAGAGCGAGGTCATTGTTTTTCAAATACTCGACCACGAGGAAATCTCCTTCACGCTCGATGGCACCGTGCGTTTCCTCGGCCTCGAGGACGACACCCGCCTGCAAACCAGCCCCGCCGACCTGCGCAAGAGTTACCTCAAGGCCTTCAACGACCATCAGCAAACCGTCCGCCGCGCCTGTGAGCAATGCGGCGTCCACTACACCCTTTGCGACACCTCGCGCCCGCTCGCCGAGGCGCTCAGCGGTTACCTCGCCTTCCGTCGCCGAGCCGGCTGATCCGTTGCAATGAACTTCCTCTCACCAGCTGTTCTTGCCGGACTCGGCGCGGTCACCCTGCCGATCGCGATCCATCTGCTCAACAAGCTCCGCGTGCGCGAAGTGCGCTGGGCGGCCACCCGCTTTCTGCTCACTGCCGTCAAGCGCGACCAACGCCGCCTCAAGGTTCAGGACCTCCTCCTGCTCCTCCTGCGTTGCGCCGTGCTCGCCCTGCTCGTGTTTGCCTTTGCCCGGCCCACGTTTCAACCCGCCGACAAGATCGCCATGGCCACCGGCGCTCCCTTCACCGTCGCCGTCCTGCTCGACCAATCCGCCAGCATGGGAGCCAGCGACGGCGTGCAGACCCGTTTCGAAGCCGCCCGCGCGCAGGCCCTCAATTTCCTTGCGGCGTTCCCCGCCGATTCCGCCGCCGCGCTCTTCCTGGTGCACGACGGTTACTCCGGTCCGGTGGCGCGCCCGTCCACCGACATCGCGCTCGTCCGACGCAACGTCGAACTCGCCCGCCTCGGTGACCGCGGCACCGATTTTAAACCCGCCCTCCACGCCGCCTTCGAGGCCCTGCGCAACGTCCCCGGACGCCGCGAGATTCACCTGTTCACCGACAACCAAGCCACCGGTTGGAGCCAGCTCGCCGCCATTCGACAAGAGCTCGGGACTGACCCCGAGATCCGCGCTGTCATCCATGCACCGGCCTCTTCCACTCTCGCCGGCGGCAACCTGGCCATCACTAGTCTCAAACCCGACACCGCCACTCCCGTCGCCGGTCAGCCCTTCCGCCTGCTTGCCGAGATCGCCAACTTTGGTGACACCCCCGTCACCGCCGTGCGCGTGACCCTCGCCATCGATGGCAACGCTCCCTCGGCCGACGCCGTGGTCGACCAGCTCGCACCCGGTGGTAGTCGTTATGTGCCGCTACTCGTGCGTCTGCCCGCATCCGGTTACCACACGCTCACCGCGTCGTTGCCACCCGACCGGCTCACCTTCGACAACACCCGCACCTTCGCGCTCGAGATCGCCCCGCCACGCTCCGTGCTTATTGTCGAGTCGCGCACCGGTCCCGCCCCTTGGCAGGGCAGCGGGCACTTCCTCGCCTCGGCCCTCGTGCCGGTGCCGCCCGAGCAGGCCTCATCCTACTACCTGCAGGTCGAGCGCAAAACCGCCGCCGAGGTTCAGGCGTCGCAACTTTCCAACTACAGCGTCATCTACCTCTGCGACGCCGGCCCGCTTTCTCCCGCCGTTTCCACCGCGTTGGCCGACTTCGTAAAATCCGGCGGCGGCCTTGTGGTCATGCCCGGCGAAGCGACCCCCGCCTCCGTCTACGCGTCCGATCCGTGGGTCGGCCTGTTGCCCGCCAGTCTCGGCCTGCCGCTCGAACCGGTTGACGGCGCCTTCGCCCCCGGTCCCTACAATCACCCCCTGCTGACGCCGTGGAATGATCCCGCCGCCGGCACGCTGGCCGCCATTCGCGCCGCCCGTGCCTACCCACTGCTGGAGATGCCCGGACGCGATGCCGATACCATTCTGCGTCTCGCCGACGGCTCGCCTTTCATCATGTCGCAGGCTTACGAAAACGGCCGCGTGGTTCTCTTCGCCGCTCCGCCCGTGCCGTCCTGGACCAACCTCCCGTTGCACCCCGCCTTTGTGCCGCTCATGCACCGGCTCTACGCGACCACTGCCCGCACCACCGCCGCCAAGCTCAACCTCGCTCCCGGCGAACCCTTCCAGGCGGCCGTGGCGATCGGTGGGCTCAACAAGGACATCTACCTGCGTGGCCCCGCCGCCGATGCCCGTCCCATCGCGGTGGGCCGCGTCGAGCTCGTCGGCAACCAAGCCGTCGTCCGCATCAAGGATACCGCGGCGGCCGGTGCGCACGCTGTTTTCATCGGACAAAACGAACACCCCGACCTGCTCTTCGCCGTGCAACCGCCCGACGGCGAATCCGACCTGCGCTCCTTTGCCGCCGACATCCTTGATCCCGCCGTCGCGACCACCCCGAAAGTCGCCAGGGCCCCATCTTCCGAAGCCTTGGCGAAGAAGGGCGGTTTCTCTCTTCCCACCGACCGCCAGCTCTGGACTTGGATTCTCTGCGCCGCGGCCGTCCTTTCCATCGCCGAACTGCTCTGCGCCCTGCGTGCCAGCCGTAGCAACACCTGACCCATGGACTGGCTTCGCATCATTCTCTTCCCTGGCAGCGGCAACGGATACACCGGCGCCGGTTCCAGTTCCGCGCTCAGCTTTGAAGGCATCGATCCCGGTTGGGCGCTGATCAGCTGGGTCGCCCTTGGCGTCGGCCTCTGGTGGTTGCATGGGCGTTTGCTTCCGGCCGTCCCGCGCCGCAAGCGCATCTCCATCGTCGCCCTGCGAATGCTCTTCGCGGCCGTGTTGCTCTTCGTGGCAACCCGTCCCGTGCTGGTGACGACCCTCGTCGAAAATGTCCGTCAAAAACTCCTCGTGCTCATCGACGACTCCGCGAGCATGGACATCGCCGATGTGCGCGCTTCCAACGAGGACCGCGCCCGTGCCCTGATCGCCACCGGCGATCTCGCGCCCGCCGCCAATCCCGCCGCGCCCGTCGCCGCCTCACGTCAGCCCAAGCCGACCCGCCGCGAACTCCTCGCGCAGCTCTCGGCCAACTCCAAACTCGATCTTTGGAAACGCCTCGATGAGCGCGCCGAGCTCGTCTTCCAACGCTTCGATACCGACGCTGGCGAGAGCGTGATCGCCGCCGATGGTGTTGCCGCCACCGCCTTTGCCCGCGAGTTTATCGGCGGACTGTCCGCCTCCGGCCAGAGCACCGCGCTCGGCGAAAGTCTCCGTCAGGTTCTCGACCGTTACCGTGGTCAGCCCGTCGCCGGGGTGCTGGTTATCACCGACGGCTCCAGCAACCGCGGACTCGCCCCCGCCGAGGCAGCCTCCATCGCCCGCACCGACGGCGTGCCGGTCTTCCTTTATGGTGTCGGCGTCACCGAGCCGCGCGATATCAAGCTCGTCTCCGCCGACGCCCCGCGCCTCGCCTTCCTTGAGGAGCAGGTCAACGTCCGCCTGCTCATCGGCGGCAACGGCTTTGCCGGCCAGACCACCCGCGTGCAACTCCGCCGCCCCGGCGTGGCCGAGCCCCTCGCCGACGAAGAGATCACCCTGCCCAAATCCGGCACCATCGAGCGCACGCTTACCTTCAAACCCGACAAGACCGGCGAGCTCGTGCTCGAGGCCGTGGTGCTCCCGCTGGAAGGCGAGGCCAGCCAGGGCAATAATGTCGCCACATCACGGATACGCGTGGTCGATAACCGGGTTAAGGTCTTCATGATCGAGCAGGAACCGCGCTGGGACTGGCGCTACCTTATCGACTTCATCGCCAACGACCGCCGCCTCGCGCTCCAATGCGTGTTGCTCGATGGCAGTCCGCGCCTGCTGACCA
This sequence comes from Opitutaceae bacterium, assembly GCA_037969015.1. Taxonomy (GTDB): domain Bacteria; phylum Verrucomicrobiota; class Verrucomicrobiia; order Opitutales; family Opitutaceae; genus JAUWBF01. Next base: position 60,541 of record JBBKWO010000034.1, on the reverse strand, counting down.
TGCCGAACACGCCGTTCGTGGCCGAGATGCCGTCCGACCGCGCCGCGCTCTACGAGAACGACGTCATGCTCATCGGCGACGTCGATCCCGCCCGCCTTGGCAACGACCGCATGCAGATCATCCGCGACTGGGTTGATCAGGCCGGTGGCGGTCTCGTCTTCCTCGCCGGACCCAAGTTCAACCCCGCCGCCTATCGCGGCACTCCGCTGGAGCCACTGCTGCCGGTGGTGCCGGGCAACTTCACACCCGAAGAATTGGCCGTGCGTCACGAGAAGCCGGTCAAGCTCCGCCTCACTCCCGCCGGCGAACGCGCGCCCATGCTGCGCATCGCCGAGGAGTCTCGTGAGAACGCCGCGCTTTGGACCGCCTTCGAAGGCGTGCGTTGGACCGCCAAAGTCGCCCGCGCCCGGCCCGGTGCCGAGGTCCTGCTGGTTGATCCCACTCCCGGCACCGGCGTTCCCCGTGGCGGCATGCCCGTCATTGCCCGCCAGCGCTTCGGTCGCGGCGAGGTCATCTACATCGGCACTAACGAAACCTATCGCTGGCGCTCCGGCATCGGCGGCAAATACTACAGCCAGATCTGGGCGCAGGCCTTCCAGGCGCTTTCGCTCGAACGCCTCACCGGCGCCTCCAAGCAGGTGCAGCTTCGCGTCGACAACCCCGAGTATGATCTCGGTGATCGTGTGGTCATTTCCGGCCGGCTCTATCAGACCGATTTTAAACCCTACGTCGCCGACGTCGTGCCCGCTCGTCTTGAGTTTATTCCCGAGGGTGGCACCGAGGCGATCAAGCAGGACCTGCCGCTGCGTCCCGTGCCCGACGAAGCCGGCGGCTATCGTGTTGAGTTCACGCCTGCGGTTGCCGGTAAATATCGTTTCCTCACGCCGATCGATCCGACCGCCGCGGTTGAATTCGAGGTCACCGCGCCGCACCTCGAACAGGCCGATGCCGCCATGAACCTCGGCCTGCTTGAGACCATGGCCCAGACCGCCGACGGCCGCGTGCTTCGTGAGGAAAATCTCGCCGGACTGCCCGACCTGATTTCCGCGTCGGGCGGCACGATCACTTCCCTCAAACGTCTTGAGCTCGCCTACTCGCCGGTGCTGCTCGGTCTCCTTATTTTCTTTGCGTGCGCCGAGTGGCTGGTGCGCCGGCTCAACCGACTGAAATAACATGAGCACGACCCACGCAGCATTGCCCGCCCCCCTGCGCCGCGCGCTCTCCAGCGTAGCCGGCAAGCACCTTGGCGCCAACCTGGTCTTTGGCACCGCCACGCTCGTCGCCACGCTTGCCGGACTCGTGCTTGTCCAACTCGGACTCGACCGATTGCTCGACTTTGCCCTGCCGGTGCGCGCCGCCCTGCTGGTGATCGACGCCGTTGTGCTCGGCACGATCTGCTGGCGTCGTCTGGTGCTCCCCGTCCGCCGTCGCTGGCACGAGACCGACGCCGCCTTTGCCCTGCAACGCCAGTGGCCCGCCCTTGGCAGCAGCGTGATTTCCGCCGTGCAACTCGCCCCCGGTGCATCGAGCGACGCCCGCGGCGCCGGATCGCCCGCGTTGGTGGCCGCACTGGTGTCGGAAGTTTCCGAATACGTCGCCAAGTTGCCCGTCGGACGCGTTGTCAGCCTCAAGCCCGCTCTCCGCCGCACCGGTATTGCCGTGTTGCTCGCGGTCATCTTCGCCGGACTCGCCTGGTGGCAATGGCCGCTGGCTTCGGTGTTGCTCGCCCGCGCCGCGCTGCGCGATGTCCCGCTGCCCACCGCCACCATTGTCGAGCCCGAGACGCGAGATCTGCTCGTCGCCGCCGGCACCGGCGCCAGCGTCTCCGCCCGCGCCATCGGTAAACTGCCCGCGCAGGGGCGCATCGAGGTCAAGCTCGCCGACGGCGAACGTCGCACGTTGCTCGTCTCGCCCGCCGCCGCCGATCCCGCCCGTTTCGCCTTCACCTTGGAGAACGTGCAGCAGTCCTTCACCTACCGCTTCTACCTCGGTGATGGACGTGGCCCTTCCTTCGACGTCGATGTGCAGCCGGCTCCGTTGCTCGAGCAAGCCCTGTTTGAGCAACTATTCCCCGCCTACACCGGTCGGCCCGCGATCAACCAGCCCTCGGGTGCGCTTACCTTTTTCCCCGGATCAACCATCCGCGTGACCGCCCGCGCCAGCCAGAAACTCGGCCGTATCGAGATTCGTTTTGCCGGCGAAAACGCTCCCGCACCCGTTGCGCTCACCGTCGATCCGTCCAACCCGCGCAGCGCCACCGGCAAGTTCACCGTGCCGGCCAAGGGCTTCACCGGAGTCAGTCTGCCGCTGGCCAGCGTCGACGGTATTCCCGCGCCCGACTCCACCATCTATCCAGTAACCATGGAGACCGACCGGGTGCCGGTCGTCACCGTGGACACCCCCGTGGCGATGGCCGAGACCATCGTCGTGTCTGCCCAGCTGTCGATCACGGCCCGACTTTCCGACGACTTTGGACTTGGTCGCGCCGAGCTGGTGATTGATCGAGACGGCCAACAAACCCGCACGCCACTCGCCATCGATGCGGACAACACCGTCATCTACGACTTCGCCCCGTCATTTGAAAATCCGCCGCTCTTGGAGGGCACGAAGCTCACTTGGTGGATCGAGGTCGCCGACAATAACAACGTCACCGGTCCCGGCCTTGGCCGCAGTCCCGTGCGCCAACTCGGCATCGTTACCTTTGCCCAGAAACAACAGGAAATGCTGCAACGCCTCGAAGAAACCTCCAAACGCGTCGAAGATGTCGCCCGCCGCCAAAGCGACATTCGGGATGCACTTGGCGAAGCTTTGCGTAAACTCACCCCGGCTACCGCGCCTGCGCCATGAACACCACCCGACTGATCCTTAGTGCTCTCGTCCTCTGCCCCGGTTCGTTTGTGCTCGCACAGACCGCACCCGTTGAATCCGCCGACGACGCCCTCCGGCCCATCGCCTACCTCAACGGCGTCACCCAACAAGGCCTCAGCACCGAGACCGCCGAACTCGCCCGCAGTATCACCGCGCTCATGGGTGAACTTCAGCGCAACGGCTTTCCCGAACAAAGTCTCGACGGCCTTAAACAACTCGTCGCCCAGCTCGGCACCCTGGGCGGCGACGACATGGCCGCCATTGCCGACCGCCTGCGCGGTCTTGGCGAAGACCCGGGTCTCGACGCCCGCGAAGCCGTCACCGCAGCCTATGTCGCGCAGCAGGCCATCGAAGCCCGTCTGAAGGCCCTCGCGAAAAAAATAGCAGTGCGCCAACTCCGCGAGGAAACCGTGCGCCGCCTTGAGACGCTTATCGCCCGCCAACTCGCCACCCAGCGCGAGACCAAGTCTATCGTCAACGTCGCCAGCCCCGGCACCCGCCAGCAACTTCTGGCCACCGACCAGCGCGGCATTGGCGATGATCTTGAAGGCTTTTTCCAGACCGGCGAAACCCTCCTGAGCAATCTCCGCGAGTCCTCCGGTGCGGCGACTGCCGAAGCCGCCGGCGCCTCCTTTACCGAGCGCATCAACGGCGCCTTGCTCAACACCTACTCCAGCGAAGCACTCGATCTCATAGAGCACGCCAAATATGCGGACGCCCACGTTCGCCAAAACCTGTTGCTTGCCGAGCTCAACCGCATTCTCCAAGGCATCCTTTCCAGCCAAACCAAGGAAGAGCGACTCGCCTCAGCATTGATGCAGGTCTCCGCTCTTCGGCAGGAACAGGAAGCCCGTGACAAGTCGGACAAGGAGACCAATCCCGAGGAGGCGCAAGCCGCCGCCGACGAAGCCAAACTGCTCACCGCCAAGGTTGCCGCTGTCGACAAGGAGGCCGCCAAGGCCGTCGACGAAGCCCAGAAGGTCCTGCAAAAAGAAGCCGACGCAGCTGCGGAAAAAGCAAAAAATCCCGCCACTCCTGAGAAGACATCCCCCGCGTCCAAAACGGCCAAAGCCGAGTCCGAAGCCAAGACGCCCGAAGCCGGTGAGACGCCCAAAGTAGCCGCCGCCAAAGACCCGGCGGCCAAACCTGAATCCAGCAAAGAGCAAGCCGCCCAACCCGCCGCGGCCGAGGCCGGCCAGCAAGCCGCCGCCGCCGAACCCGGTGCCAAACCTGAAGCTGCGGAACCCGGTGAAGCTGCCGGTGAACAAACCGCCGAAGCCAAGTCCACCGGTGAAAAGGGCGAAGACAAAAAAGGTGAAGGTGAGAAAACAGCCGGCCAAACACCCGCGCCGAGTGAAGCCTCCACCGCGCTCGCCGCCGCCGAAGCCGCCTTGCGCAAGGAGCTCTCCACCGAGCAGGCCAAGGAAACCGCCGCCAAACAACTGGCCGCCGGCAAAAATCAACCCGGTCAGCCGAACCAACCCGGTCAGGCCCAACCGCCCTCTACTTCTCAGAAGCCGGGACAGAAATCCAACGACGGCAAATCCTCCCAAGGCGGCGAGGACTCGGGCCTCGTAGCTAATCAGGGTGCGACCGGGACTGAAGGACCCGCCCAGTCTGTCGGTGCCCTCAACCGCGCCGAACGCGAGGCCATGGCCAGCCTGCAAAACGAACGTTATCCCGCCGAATATGCTCCTTGGGTGCAGCAGTATTGGCGCAACCTCGCCCAAGAGAAATGAGCCGTATTCTTATCACCATTCTCACGACGGCGCTTTCTCTGGCCGCCGCCAGCCCGTGCCTGACCGCCGCCGAGCAGCTCGACTCTTTCGGCAGTTCCGAGCGCAACACCTCCGCGCTCATCGGCATCCTTTACGACCTGAAGCAAACCCAGCAGCACGCGCCCGCCGACGGCGGCAAAAACTACGCCGACATCATCGACACCTTCATCGTGTCCGGTTTCGACGAGGCCTTGCTCAACGGCTACTACCGCGCCCCGGTGCCGCTCTACACCACGCAGATCGCCATGCCCCGCATGAGCGCCGAGTCCGCGCCCAAGGCGTTCGGTGTGGAGGCCGAGGTCAAGCCCCGCGCCTGGGTCGTGCACTACAAAGGTCAGGTCGCCCCGCCGACCGACGGCACCTATCGATTTATCGGCCGGGCCGACGATCTCATGGTCGTGGCGATCAACCGCAAGATGGTGATCAACGCCAACCACCCGGCGACCAAGCTGCCCAAAACCCGCTGGCAGTCGCCAGTCACAAAAAGTCCTTCGGTGGCCGCGCTCAGCGGTCCTGCCTATGGTGATTGGATCGAGCTCAAGGCCAACCAACCCGTTGATATCGATATCCTCGTTGGCGAGCGCCCCGGCGGTATCTTCAACGCCCTGTTGCTCTACGAAAAACAAGGTGAGACCTATCCCAAGCTCGGTGGCAAACCCGTGTTGCCGCTCTTTCAGGTCGCCGAGAAAAAAGACGATAAGCGCGAATACCTCACCGACGGCCCGGTCTGGCGCTGCATCGAATAATCAAGTCTCCCGGAAGTCCGGTCGGGCGTGCAGTCCCTGCGCGCCGGTATTAAACCGCCGTTCTGTATTTCAGCATTTCGTCTTTTTAGAATTTCGCCTTTCCCGCTTCGTCCGTCATCCGTCGTTTGTAGTGCGGTCGCGAGCCCGGCAACGCCGGGATTAGGCCGTTCCTTAGTGCGGGTTTTCGTTTGCGGTGTGCTGGGTATATTTAGCTGAGCTTCGAACGGTTGATCATCAGCGTCTTGAGGTCGCTCGGGTTCCCTAAAAACGGAACTATTTGGGCGAAAAACACACGGTGATAGACTTTGTGTCCGCTGCCTGACTGGATAGTTTGAAGGCGAAGGTCAGCCTTCGCTCATCATGAATACCCCGGCAACCGCGCAGCTGCAGACGTTCTTCGCCCCGCCCGGGCGATTACGGCCAGAGCGGGTTTCCCAACAGGCGCATGGCTTCGTCGGTAACGTGGCCGGCCTCCTCGATGGTATCCCGGATCTCACGATGATTTTGAACGAGGAGCGGCAGCACATTTTTGCGAACAAAGTCTCCCTCATGTCGGAGCAGGGAGCGGGCACGCGTCTCGCACTTTCGTTTCCAAGGAAAATAACATGAAATCCCGAGGCAAAGCCGTTCTGTGGGCGCTGGTGCCGGTGTTGCTCCTTGTCCCGCTGCTGCTGTGGCAGGGCAAGAGCATGGAGGATGACCTTGCCTTCCAACAGCGGCACGACGTGCAGCACAGCCTCGATTTGCATGCGTCGGCCTTGCAACGAGCCTTTGTTCGTATTGGCGGCAAGCTCGACAGCCTGGAAAAGTTTGTCGCCGATCGGACCACGGGCGGCAGGGCGGTGAGTGACGAACAGTTCGAGACATTTGCCGCAGGCCTGCACGCCAGCTCTAGCTGGATCCGGGCCTTTGAAATCGTCTCCGACGGCATCATCACCCACGCCTACCCGACCAGAGGCAACGAAACCGTCCTCGGATACAATCTGCTGACGGACTCGCGACCCGTGATCGGAGCCGATGTCATTCGCGCCCTGAAACAAGGTGGTGTCACCATCACCGGTCCGGTTGAGTTGTTGCAGGGTGGTTCGGGCATCATCTTCAGAAAGCCGCTTCCAGTAGCCGGCGACGGTCCCGTGCGTTTAGTGGGAATCGTGATGAGCATCACCCCCTTACTGGCTGGCTCCGGGATCGGCCAGCCCGGCGACAGCGAAACCCGGCTCGCGATTCGGCAGGATTCCGGCGAAGTTTTTTGGGGTCCGCCAGAGCTGTTCGATCATGAACCGGTCCTGTATCGGCTGTCGCTTGCGGATGGCTCATGGGAAATAGGCGCCGAGCCGAGAGGCGGCTGGCAGGCGGCGGGCGGCAGGCTGGTCTCGCTGTTTTACCTGGCGGGAACGATCACCGTCCTGCTCATTTGTTGGTTGGTCTTCCAGATCGCCAGGCGGCAGGCCGATCTGGAGGAGGCTTTGCGGTCGTCGCACCAGATCCGAGAGGGTATCCTCAACGCGATTCCCGTGCGGGTGTTTTGGAAGGACAAGAATCTCGTCTATCTGGGTTGCAACACGGTGTTCGCGCGTGATGCGGGCTATGACGACGCAGAGGACATCATCGGGAAAAGCGATTTCCAGTTGGGATGGCCGGATCAGGCGGAGGCGTATCGCGCCGACGACCGCGGGGTCATCGAGGAGGGTTGCGTCAAATCATCCATTGAAGAATCCCAGACGACGCCCGACGGGAGGACCGTCACGCTGCTGACGAGCAAGCTGCCCCTGCGCAATGCCGAAGGGGAAATCAGCGGCGTGCTCGGCACGTATATCGACATCTCCGAGCGCAAGCGGTCTGAGTTACTCATCAGACGGCTCAATCGTGTCTATGCCATGTTGGGCGATGTGAACCAGCTGATGGTGCGCGAAAACGATCCGCAGGCAATTATGGTTGCCGCCTGCCGCATCGCCGTGGAGCAGGGAGGATTCCGGATGGCGTGGATAGGGATGTTCAATCTCGCGACACAGGACCTGCAACCGGTCGCCTCCAGCGGCGTGGTGGACGGCTACACGGATCTGTTGAGGATCAATCTGCAGGATGCGACCCGCAACACCGGCCCGTCGTGTCGCTGTCTTCTTTCCGGCGAGCACGTCATCTGCGACGACATCGCCACCGACCCCGGGTTCTCGCCTTGGCGGGATGAGGCGTTAAAGCGCGGCTACCGATCGTTGGCCAGTTTTCCGCTCAAGAGCGAAGGAAGTGTCGTCGGTGTCTTTAACCTCTACGCGGACGAACCGGGTTTTTTCAACGAGGAAGAAGTGCGCCTGCTCGACGAACTGGCGACGGACATTGCCTTTGCCTTGGAGGTCCGGCGGAACGAAACGACCCGACGTCTGGCTGAGGAGCGCAACGCGCGACAGCGGAAAGAGCTGATTGCTCTGACCGGCCAACGGAGCTTCGCCGACACCGACATTACGGCGACCCTGCGGCAAATAACCGAAAGCGCAGCCCGGACGCTCGACGTCGCTCGTGTCAGCATCTGGCGCTACAGCGCGGATCATACCGGCATCGAATGCGCGGACTTGTTCGAGTCGGAGACGGAGCGGCATTCCTCCGGCACGATGTTGTCCGCCTCTACCCACCCTGCCTATTTTCGCGCGCTCGAGACGGCGGATGTGATCACCGCCAACGACGCCGAAAACGATCCACGCACCGGCGAGTTTGCCCAGGATTACCTGCGTCCGCTCGGCATCAAGGCCATGCTGGACGTGCCCATTCACGTCGGCGGCGAACTGGGCGGGGTGTTGTGCCATGAGCACATCGGGGAGCCCCGTCAATGGACGCCGGACGAGGAAACCTTTGCCATGGCGCTGGCCAATCTGGTGGCGCTCTCGTTTGAAGGCAAAGAGCGGCGCGATGCCGTGGCGGCGGTGGAGGAAGGGCGGAACCGGCATCAGTTGTTGTTCAACACCATGCTCGATGGCCTGGCCCTGCATGAAATCATCTGCGACGAAAACGGTGCGCCGTGCGATTACCGCTTTCTTGAGGTGAACCCCGCCTTCGAACGCCTGACCGGCCTGAACGCCGCCGATATCATCGGGCGGACCGTCTTGCAGGTTTTGCCCGACACCGAACCTGTCTGGATTCAAACCTACGGACAGGTGGCCCTGACCGGGCAATCCATTCGCGTTGAGAACTACTCGGCGGCTCTGGGAAAGCACTTCAACGTGGTCGCGTTCAGCCCGTGTCTGAATCAATTTGTAACCATCCTCGTTGACGTCACCGAGGCCAAACGGGCGGAGACGGAACTGCGCAAGCTCTCCCGTATCGTCGAGCAGGCCCCGCTCTCCATCGTCATCACCGACCTCGCCGGCACGATCGAATACGCCAACCCGGCCTTTTGCGCCGTGACGGGCTACCCCTTGGCTGAGGTGCTCGGGCAAAATCCACGCATGCTCAATTCGGGGCTGACCCCGCCGGAAGTCTATCCTGACATGTGGGAGACGCTGATCCGTCGGGAGGTGTGGCGCGGAGAGTTTAATAACAAAAAGAAAAACGGGGAACTCTACGACGAATTTGCGGTGATCGCGCCGGTGACCGGCGGCACTGGGAAAGTCACTCACTACGTGGCACTCAAGCAGGACATCACCGAGCGGAAAAAAGCGGAGATCGCCCTGCGAGACAGTGAGCAACGTTTTCGCGAACTCTTTGATCTGGAGTCCGACGCCATCCTCGTCGTGGAGGCGGAAACCTGCCGGATCGTGCAGGCCAACGAGTCGGCCTGCACCGCGTATGGCTATACCCTGGAGGAGTTGCTCACCATGAGCACCCTGGATATTAGCGCCGAACCAGAGAAAACCCGGGAGTTCCTCGGAACGCTCTCAGGATCATCCGACAATATTTTCAAGGTTCCATTTCGTCTCCATCGCAGGCGCGACGGCACAATCTTCCCCGTTGAGATCAGCGTCCGAACCTTCCAGCGCGCCGGCCAGTTCATGATGGTATCGGTGATGCGCGACATCACCGAGCAGGTAAAAGCCCGTGAGCAACTCGTTCGATTCAACGCCGAACTGGAGGGCAAGGTGGCGCTGCGCACGACGGAAATAGTCTCCCGCAACCGCGAGATCGAGGTCCTGCTGCAGTCGATCCCCGACCTGGTGATGCGACTGCGCGACGACGGCACGGTGCTGGATTTTCAACCCGCCAAGGGCGCGACGCCCCTGGCAAACGTGGAGACGGGGACGCACGCACCGGACGTCGGCCACGCCTTCGATCCACTGGTGGAAGCGGCGCGCCCCCTCGGTCTCCGTGCGTTGGCGGAAAACACCACCATCACCGCCGAAATGGATATCGAACTCGGCTCCGATCCTCGGACGATCGAGTTGCGCGTCGCGCCCATCGACGCGCGGGAGTTTGTGGTTTTTGCACGCGACATCACCGAGCGTAAACGCATCGAGGTTGCCATGATGGCGATGCTGGAAAAGGAGCGACAGGTTTCGGAGATGAAAACGCGGTTCATCTCCATGACCTCGCATGAATTTCGCACGCCGATGGCCGCCGTGATGGGCTCGGCCGACTTGCTGCACAATCACTTCGACCGGATCACCCCGGCCAAGCGGGAGGAACTCTTCTCCCGCATCGACACTTCGCTGCACCGGATGACCGAGATGCTCGACGATGTTTTACTTCTGAACCGGATCGACGCGGAGAGGGTCGAGGTTCGGCTCTGTCCGATCCAGCTGCTGGATTTTGTGAAGACCGTAGTTGATGAAATTCAGCTGGGTGACCACGAGACCCACGGTCTTGAATTACACGCCGAGGGTGACCTCTCGCACTTTGTCACCGACTCCGAACTGCTGCATCACATCCTGTCCAACCTGCTGAGCAACGCCGTGCGCTACTCCCCTGCGGGCACGCTTGTGACCACGCGTATCACCGCCGAAGCCGAACGCGTGTTGATCACCGTCGAAGATCGGGGCATCGGCATCCCCGAAGTGGATCGTGAGCGCATCTTCGAGTCGTTCGAGCGCGGGTCCAATGTCGGTGTGATCAAAGGCACCGGCCTCGGACTCAATATCGTGAAACACATGACCGCACTGCTTGGCGGCACCATCGCGCTTGAGGTCCCGGCCGGCGGCGGCAGCCGCTTCATCCTCACCCTGCCTCACGTCGAACCCACACCCGATACTTCGCCATGAACTCCCTGCATACGGTCACGATTCTGATTATCGAAGACGATGAGTTGGTCCGCTCAACGCTGTCCGATATTCTGGATCTGAATGGTTTTTCAACGGTCGTCACCGGCGACGGCTGCGAGGGTCTTGCCCTGGCCAAACGTGATCAACCTGCACTGATCATCACTGATCTCAACCTGCCGGGGATGACTGGGTTTGAGCTGCTGGAGGCCTTTCGTGCGGATGTCGTATTGCGCTCGATCCCGGTGATTGTGATCTCGGCCAACGTGGATCGCGCCGATACGCGACGCGGTATGGAGCTGGGCGCCGCCGATTTCATCACCAAGCCGTTTACCGAGGAAGAAGTGCTGCACTCCATCGCGGCCCGGCTGGATAAAAAGGAGCTGCTCGACGAGCTCGATGCCTTTGCCCACACCGTGGCGCACGATCTTAAAAATCCGCTCGCCGTGCTCTCCGGACGGCTGGAGTTGCTCAACATGATGCTAGGCGAAAACGCCGATGCGCAGCTGCGTCAGCAGGTTCACGAGGCGGGCAAAGCCGCCACCCGCATGGTCGGTATTATCGAGGAACTGCTCATCCTCTCCGGCGTGCGCCGTCAGGCCGTAAAATCCGTGCCGCTCGACATGGCGGTGATCGTCACCGAGGCGACCGCGCAACTCGGTAATAGCTTCGAAAAAAGCGCCACTCACATCGAGCTGCCCGACAGCTGGCCGGCCGCGGTTGGGCATGCCCCGTGGGTGGTTCAGGTCTGGGTAAACTATCTGAGCAATGCCGTGAAATATGGTGGAGCGACCCCGCAAATCCAACTAGGTGCGGAGGCGCACGCCGACGGTCTCTCCGCTCGTTTTTGGGTGCAGGACAACGGGCCGGGTCTGGATGCGGCGGCGCAGGCGTTGATGTTTATTCCCTTCTCACACATCGGCACCATGCGAGTTGACGGCCACGGGCTCGGTCTCTCGATCGTGCGGCGCATCGTCGAGAAACTCGGCGGCACCGTGGGCGTCGTCAGTTCTCCCGGAGCAGGCACCCGGTTTTGGTTTACACTACCCACCACCATTCGATCCAAAACAAACTCCACCCCCTTATCCGGATGAATATTCTAATCATCGAAGATGAAGAACCCATTCGGCAGACCCTCGTGGATATGCTGGAAATCAACGGGCATACCGCGCTCGCCGCGGCTGACGGGTTCGAGGGCGTGAAGCTCGCGGCGAGCCGTCCCGACCTCATCCTGTGTGACATCAACATGCCGGGCATGGACGGCTTTCAGGTTATCGGGGAGATCCAAAAACTTCCGCAGTGCGTGGACATCCCCTTCATCTTTCTTACCGCGCAGGCCGACCGCGGTTCGCAGCGGAAGGGCATGGCTCTGGGGGCCGACGACTTTATCACCAAGCCGTTTACCGTGAGCGATATTATGGATGCCATCAACGCCCGCGTCGATCGGCAACGCAGTCTGCGCGAACGCATCGGGCGCTTGATCGACCAACAGAGCAAGGAGACCACCGCCGACTGGTCGCATGAGTTGTTGACCCCGCTCAACGCCGTGTTCGGCGGCTTGCAATTGATCGAAGCGGAAGACGGCAATATCAGTCCGGCTGAATTGAAGGACTTGCTCGGACTGATCCGTGAAGGCGCCGAAAGGCAGCAGCGACTCGCGATGAAACTGATCCGGTATTTTGAGCTAGAACGCTTGAAACAAGCACCGCGTGCGGTCGGGACGTTCCGCTGTGAGGCCCGGCCGTCGATCGAGGCGGCGGTTGCGCGTGCGGCCACCGAGGAAAACCGCCGGGACGATTTGCGCGTGCAGTGCGACACCGGGAACATCGCCCTGCCGGAGACGTTTCTGCTCGATGCCGTCGCCGAGCTCATTGGCAACGCCTGCCATTTCTCCGCCGCCGGCCAACCTGTGCTGGTGAGCGGATGCGGGGCGGGTGAAAATTATCGGATTGAAATCATCGACGAAGGACCGGGGATGACGTCTGAGCAACGGGAGAGGGTGGGAGCGTTCACGCAATTTAACCGTCATTCGAGCAACCAACAGGGCCTCGGTTTAGGCATCGCCATCGCCCGCTCGGTGGCGGAACTGGCCGGCGGTCAGCTCACCCTGTCGCCCGGCCCGGAGGGGCGGGGTCTGCGAGCGACGCTGGATTTGCCCTGCGCCTGAAACGGGTCCTCGGCCCGCGATCGATGTCCAACGGTTAAGGTTGCCGGTGCGGTCGGGCCTGCGGCTCGGGGCTTGTGGATTGTGGCGGCTTGCGCGGTGCGGGCGCGAAGGTGAAGGTGGTGGAATGTCGATTTATCGCAGTCGTCGTTCGATCAAGCCGTTGAGTATGGACCCGCAGCGTGAAGTGCCGCGCGAGGTGCTGCTGGGGCTGTTGGCGGATGCGCATTGGGCGCCGACCCACGGGTTGACGCAGCCGTGGCGCTTCAACGTTTTCACCGGCGCGGCGCGTGAGCGGCTGGCGGATGGGTTGCTGGCGATTTACGACGCGACCACGCCCGTGGCGAAGCGTGACGAACAAAAGCGCGCCAAGCTGGCGGTGAATCCACGGCACGCTCCGGTGGTCATCGCGGTGGCTGCGCAAGTGGTGCCGGGCGGCAAGATTCCCGAGTGGGAGGAGATCGCTGCGGTGTCGTGCGCGGTGCAGAACCTTGCGCTCTCGGCGCATGAGCGCGGGTTGGGGTGCTACTGGAGCACGCCGCCGGTCACGTGTTCGGCGGCTTTTGCGCAGTCGCTCGGTCTCGATCCGGCGACGCATCGCATGCTCGGGTTGGTCTATCTCGGCTGGCCACGGGCTGGTGAACCGGTGCCGCAGTCCATGCGGTGTGCGCTCGGCGAACGCGTGGTGTTTCACGACGCGTGAGTGACGTGGCGGACAGTTCGTCAGCTGGGCAGCCAGCCTGGGTGCGGCGGGTGCCGTTGCCCGCGTGGGTATTCGTCTGCGCGGTGTTGTGGGGCTCGGCGTTCCCGATGATCAAGCTGGCCTTCGCGCACTGGGCGGAGCGGGGCGTGGAAATCGACTTTGGCGTGCGGTCGCTGTTTGCGGGCGTGCGGTTTTTGGTCGCGGGCGGCGCGTTGCTCTTGATCGCCAAAAACCCGCTGGGCGAGTGGCGGGCCACGCCGACGAAGTGGATCGCGGCCATGGCGGCGACGCAGACGGTGGGGCAATACGTGTGTTTTTATCTGGGGCTGGCCTTGGCGGGAGGCGCACTGGCTTCGCTGTTGGTATCGTCGGGAAGCTTTTGGTGGATGCTGCTGGCGCCGCTGATGTTGGGGACGGCGCGCCCGACCGGACGGCAATGGCTAGTGCTGGCGGTAGGCGCGGTCGGGTTGACGCTGGCGGTGTATTCGCCGGGTGACTCGGGGACGCATCCGCGGATCGGCGCGTTGCTGGTGTTGGCGGCAAATGGATTCGGCGCGCTGGGACTGGTGGCGTATCAGTATGTCGGCAAGACCATGGGTTCGCGGGCGGGCACGGGCTTTTCGTTGTTCCTTGGCGGGGTGGTGCTGGCGGCGCTGGGCGCGACAGCATGGCCGCAGGCGTTGATGCTGTTCGATTGGGAAATCTGCGCGATCACCGCGTGGCTGGCTTTTGTTTCGGCGGCGGCGTTCGCGTTGTGGAACTGGTTGTCGACGCTGTTTCCGGTGCACCTGTTGGCAACTTACCGCTTCATGATCCCGCTGTGCGGCATGGTGGAGTCGCTACTACTGATCAAGGGAGAGCAGGTGACGCCGCTCATGGGTGTCGGCGCGGCGCTCGTGGTCGTTGCGATGATCGCGGCGCAGCGGGCGAGCGCGGCACTCCGGGCACTTTGACTGCTTATTCCGGGAATGACGCACCGGGCGTCCAGTGTCCTTTGATCGCGATACCTCGTGGGAAATCGGGCAGACCTCGCTGATTGGTCTGCAGTAGGGAGACCAGTAGATCGATGGAGGCATGGCCAAGCTCGCCCGTGTGTGGATCGATGCCCGCCAGCCCGGGTTCGCCGCGTTGCACGAGGTTGATCAGTCGGACGTCCTCGGGAATACGGACGCCGCCCTCTTTGAGGTTGTTACGCACGCCTTCGCCGGCGATGAGGATGACCTCCGGCCGGTGTTTTGAAAACCAAGGGAGCACGTTGGTGCGGTGCTCCGCATCGTTCGCCGAAAGCAACAGCGGGACACGATCACGTGGGCGCAAGCCGTGCTGGTAGTAGAGAAAACGAGAGGCCCAGTTATTGTTTGTGGCCCGCTCGACGTGATGCGGAATCGCGAAGCCGACGCGTCGCAGTCCGGCTTTGCTGATATGGCGTAGAGCGCAGTCGATATCGAAAGAGTAATCGGTGACGACTTGATGCAGGCCTTCTCGCGCGGTGTTGAAACCGATCAGAACCGTAGCAAAGCCGCTCCAATCGAGTGTGGGGTATTCGAGTTCCACGGTGTCGTGCCCGGGGAAAAGTAAAACGCCATGGATGCCGCGGGCGGTCAGGATGTCAGACATACGCCGGTCGGAGACCGGGTCGCGGCCGAGGTAAAACTCGTCGATGCCGTAGCCTTTGGTTCCTGCATGCTCCACCACGGACCGGTAGAGCAGGGGGTAAAACGTATCGCGAAAACTGCGTCGGTTCATTGCTTGGTTAAACCGGCTGATGAGGGCGATGCGTTCCTGACGTTTGCGGCGTTTGTCGCGCACCTGACTCATCAGCGCGGCCACGAGCGGGTTGGGCACGTAGCCGAGTTCCTGTGCGACCCGCCTGATTTCGTCGCCGGTCGATTGCCTCAGGCTGGGGTGATTTCTCAACGCGAGCGAAACGGTGGAACGGCCGTAGCCAGAGGCGTCCGCGATTTCCTGCAGGTTAACCGGTGTGGACCGAGGGGGCATGCGAAACTCATGTCGACAGTGAGAGGCCGCTAATGTCCACTGTAAATTTGAACGGGTGCAAAACGTCGCGGTTTGTATGCGGCGTTCGGTGAGTGCATTCATTTTATATCCCCACCCCATGGTCCGTCATTTTTCCCAATTTATCCGGAGTTGCGCGCTCGTGCTTCCGTTCGTTTTGTCCGCATGCCATGCGCAGTCTTCGCCAACTGCGCCATCCGTGGTGGATGGCTCCCGTCATGAATTGCTCCGCCGGGTTGCGGAAGACCCGGCGCTGACTGGGGAACGTGATGCTTTTCTGGCGCGGGCGAACAAAGTCCTGGCACTGCCGGTGATCAAGCGGCCCTATTCGTTGGAGGAGCTTAAGGCTTCGCGTATTTCGTGGGATCCGCGCTACGCAACCGCAGACGAGACGATCCGCGAGGTGTTCGCCTTGGCTCGTTCCGATGCGATGGCGCTCAGTGCTATCGTGCGCGAGACGTCCGACTTGGCGTCCGCCTACGCCATCACCGACCGGCAGGATTATCTAGTTCGTCTGTTGGCGCAGCTCGACGAACTCACGACTTGGGACCCGCTGCAACGTCCGGGTTGGTCGTCATTCAGCACCCGCAAGCCGCCGCCTCCCGGAGGTGACGGAGTCTGGCTGGCGACCGGGCGCGGTATCCAGGCCTGCATTGATAGTCTCGACATGCTGCCCGCGGATGCGGTGCCGACGGAACTGCGCGAGAAAATCACCGCGATGCTGAAGCGTGAGGTCGTCCGGATTGAGGACGATTGGAAGACCAAGCGACCGTGGTATGTCAGCGGAGACGCGGTTTACTCCAACCAATGGGCCTTTCCCATGGCGGGATTGGTGAATGCCTCGCTCTGGCTGAGCGGTGGCCACGTTCCCGATCCGGGGTCTGCCTACGCCGAGTCCTACGAATTCGGTATGACCAATCTGCTGCGCACCTTGGATTCGCAGGGCAAGCAAGGAGAGTTTGTCGAAGGGCCGGTCTATGCGGTGGCCACGGTCGGCATATTGCTCTCTCCGGCGGACCTGTGTGCACGTGCGGGTGACCGGCGTCTGATCGACCATCCGTTTCTGAAGAATTTCCCGAGTTGGCAGGCGCACCTGTTGCAGCCCGGCGGATATGTGTTGAATGCATTCGACTGCGGTTTTGGCGCGCGAGGGGGCCTGCGGCACTTCGCGGATATTTATTCTGATCTGGCCGTCATGCTGCGCAGCCCGGAGGCGCTTTGGGTGCTCAAACGCTACGTGCGACAAGGTGGCCGGGAGGACTCGATCAATGGAGCCATCGCGCGAACGCTGCCTGATTCGGATGCCCGCCCGCCGGCGCTCTTTGCGAGTTATCCGATGACGACGCGCGTCAACTGGCGCACCAACTGGAACGATGATGACATCGCTTCTGGATTTTGGATGCGCGGCGGCGACTCGACTGACCGTCACGATCACATGGATCGTGGACATGTGAACTTCATCGTCGACGGACGGGCCATCCTGATTGAGACGGGCACCCCCGGTTACGGCGATCCAAAGCTCGCTTCCCTTTACCGCTCGGTCGCCGGGCACAATGTTCTCCAGGTTGGAGACTTCGACCCGGCTAAGGCGACCGCGGCGCAATTTGCAGCGGGCGGTCAGCCGCTCGACACCACGCATCGTGAGGCTCCCTTGACGGTGACGCGGCTCGACGTCGAGGGAGGGGAGGCCACGGCTGACATGAGCGCAGTTTACCCAGCGGTGAAAAAGTGGATACGGCATGTTGAATGGACCGCCCGCACCTTGGTGGTTCGCGACGAGGTGGAGCTGAAGCAGGCGGACGTGGCACTCTTTCGTTGGCATCTCGGGTCGCCGGTTAAGGACGTGCGTTGGTTTGGTGGCCTGATCAATAAGGAAGACGTGGATCTCTCTGCGGGTCTGCTGACAGCTCCGGGTTACACCATCACCTACACTTCTGATCAGCCGTTGACCGAGCGTTTGGAAACCATGCCTGATGTTACGCTGGGGCATAACAGCGAACACCATACACTGGTGGTGCGCTCAGCCGCACCGGTGCGCAGCCTTACTTTGACCACGACTGTGAAGGTCAAATAACCTTAACTACGATACCCCATGATACTGCCCCATACCTGTTTTCGTGACCATTGTCCCCGCCGCGCGTTTACACTGGTCGAACTGTTGGCGGTCATCGCAATCATCGGTATACTCACGGCCATCGTTATCCCGGTGATCGGCACGGTGCGCCGGCAGTCCACGATCACCAAGGTGACCTCCAACCTGCGGCAAACCGGTGTGCTGATGATGCTGTATGTGTCCGATCACAAGGGCGAGTTGCCCGGGCGTAACGGCGGCTCGAGCTCGACCGTAGGCACAGGCGAAAAAGGCCTGAATGCGGGAGCCACTGATACCATCGGCCGCGGCGACTATGTCCAACTAGGTCGTTATCTGGCCGAATACGCGGGAGTCGATTTACCCACCAGCGGAGCGCGCGTGGTCTTGCCTGCACTGGAGGATCCGATTGGCCGGGAGGCATCTGAACTGCCGGAGGGCTTGGCGGTGCTCTGGCTGGTCAATCGCGACATGAAGCAGGGGGCCTCATTTTATCCGAATCTCTTGGAGTCGGTCATTCATCCTTTCGGGAGCAACGTCAGCGCTGGGTCCCCCCCCATGCGCTATAATGTGCTGACTTCGCAAATCGATCCGGGCCGCACCTGGGCGCTGATTCAGTCTGATGTCGAGGGAGCGACGAAGGATTACAGCCTGTCCGCTGGCAGCGCCTACAAGAGCCCCCTGGCACCGGTTTTGGAAACCTATCGTCTGGCGCTTTTCTTTGATGGGAGCGTAGGCCGTATCCCGGTCGGGACGAACCTTAAAAAACCGATTAGCCGCAGCCTCTGATCACCAAAATTTATATTGGCGACGCCCGCCATCTTAGTGCTTCGCGTCGATTGCCTTAAACTCGTTTAGGGCCGTCGCACTCGCGAGGTGAAATCGTAAAACCAAAATTGATTACCGATGAACCATAAATCTCCTCCTTTTTCTTCGCTCGCCTCGTCTGCCCTGTTCGCGGCTTTGACGGTCTCGTCGCTGCAAGCCGCAGTGATAACCGATCCCCCGGTGGTGACTTCGGGTAACCGCATCGCTCCTTTCTCGACGGGCATTACCCATGTCGCTTCTGGTGCGACTGCCGAGTCAACTCTCGAAGGGAGCCAAGGCCTGTGTGTTTTGCAGGACTTCTCCTCGTTTAGTGGTAGCAAAAACATCGTTTCGTTCAGCGCTTATCGGCCGGATATTTCAGTCACTGGATCGACTGGAAATCCCGTGACCAATGGTGGATTTCTTTCATCGGCTGGAACCGCGATGCGTATTCAGACGTTGGCGAAAGGCTCTGAATACACTCACTCGTTGACCATCGACTTTGGTTCTTACAACGGCAGTTCCTTTGATGGTTCCGGTAACGGCGTGCTCGCCGCCGGGTTCACGCTTAATAGCACTCCGACTTACCTGAATGCCACTTCGCAGATCGAGGTCACCTTCTTAGGCAGCGATGGTAAAGTGCTTTCGACGCAATCTTTCGCCGGAAGCATGAGTGAGGCGAATTACCGTATTTATTTTGGTTTGAAGGCTGCCGCCAGTAACACGATCAGCTCGATCAAGATCGATATCGCGTCGACCGCCAGCGGAGGGGCGCTCATTTACGGCCTGGACGATCTGGCCTTCACCTCAAGCCCCCGATGACACTTGGGGCGGTTTAATCTCTGGCGACCCCGATGCGGGTCGCCTTTTTTTATGCCCTCATCGGCCGTTTTTGAACGAGTGCAAAGCCGCCAGCTTTGCGAAGTGCAGCGCTTCGCGAAAACTCCTCCATGATGAACTCCAAACGCTTCCCCCGTTACCCCCTCGTCGCGTCAGCTCTATTCGCGGCGTTGTTCCTTTCGTCGTTGCAGGCCGCCGTTATCACCGACCCTACGCTGGTAACCACGGGCAACAAGATCGCCCCCTATTCGACGGGCGTCACCCACGTCGCCTCCGGGGCGACCGCCGAGGCCACGCTTGAGGGCCGGTCGGATTTATCTGTATTGGAGGGTTTCGGATCCTTCGCTGCTACGAGTAATATCGTTTCGTTTACCAACGCGGCTTTGCCCGACATTTCCATCGCAGGGAATACCGGGAGTCCGATTTCGGGGAATAACACCTATGCCTCATCGAATGGATCTTCGTTGCGCATTCAGCCGACGGTGGCCGGCACTAAGACGCTGACGATCGATTTCGGCATTTACGATGGCAGCACCTTTGATGGCTCGTCGACCGGAGTCACTGCGGCTGGGTTTACGCTCAATACTCCGGCCGCTACGCTCGACGTGACAACGTCGATCACCGCGACCTTTTTTGATGTCAATAATCAGGCTCTTTCAACGCAGTCGATTTCCGGTCCTAGCGTCGGAACGGCTAACTATCGCATCTATTTTGGTTATCAGAGTAGCGGCAATGCAATCAGCTCCATCAAGATCGATATCCTTTCGACGGCTGGGGTGCTCTACGGCTTTGATGACTTGGCGTTCACGCCCGCGATTTCGACCATTCCTGAGCCGGCTACTGCTGCCCTTTTGTTGGGTATTGGAGCGCTGGGTGCCGTGGTCACACGTCGTCGTCGGTCTGTCTGATTTGCCTGTTGTTTGTAGTAGTCGCGTGCGCGCCTGATTGGTGTGCGGCGACCCAACTTATATCTTCGCCATGATTTCAAATCACATCACGGCGCAGCGTCCCGCTGTGTCTCCCAATACCGCCATCCGGCCTAAAATACTGGTCCGCTCTTCGTGGCAGACGGTGAATATTGGCGATATCGGGCATACGCCTGGTATGTTGCGCCTGCTTGAGCGTTACCTGCCGGAGGCAGAGCTTTCGTTGTGGGCCTGTGATCTGGGCCACGGCGTTGATCAAATGCTGGCGAAGGATTTTCCCCATGTGAAAATCTTCACCGGTCCGCGCGCCGATGACGGTGCTCCGCAGTGCGCGGAAGGACGGAGGCTCTGGGAAGAAGCCGACCTGTTCATCCACGGCTCGGGGCCCTACGTCGTGACGCGGCGCACGGTCGATGATTGGGCGGCTACCGGTCGCCCCTATGGTATTTACGGAGTCACGCTGGAGGATTTCGACGAGTCGCTGGTCGGTATGCTGACTCAGGCGGCTTTCGTTTTTTGCCGGGACACGGCCTCGTTGCGAGCGGCGCGAGCGGCGGGGGTTCGTTGCCCGCGTATGGAATTTGCACCTGACGCAGCATTTGCCGCCGATGACCGCGATGACGTGTCGGCGGATAAGTTTTTGCGGGCGCATGGATTGGAGGCAGGGGAGTTTATCAGCGTTATCTCCCGGCTGCGTTACACCCCCTATTTTAAGATCCGCCACCTGCCGCCGACCGCGTTGGATTTCGAGCGGAACGAGATCAGCGAATCGTTCAAAGAGAGCGACCACGAGCGACTGCGCAAAGTGATCATTGCCTGGGTGCGCGTCACCGGGAAAAAGGTGCTGCTTTGCCCCGAGATGACTTACGAGATTGAGCTGACCAAGGAGCAATTGATCGACCCGATGCCCGACGACGTGAAGCCGTTCCTCGTCTGGCGCGACACCTACTGGCGGCCCGATGAGGCGACCAGTGTTTATGCGCGTTCGCTTGCCGTGGTTAGCATGGAAATGCACTCGCCCATTCTGGCCTGCGCGGTGAATACACCGGCGTTTTATTTGCGCCTGCCGACTGATACCTGCAAGGGGCAGATGTGGCGCGATATCGGCCTGCCCGAGTGGATTTTTGAAGTTGAGGAATCCGACGGCGATGAGATTGCCGAGGCCTTGATCACTCTGGCCAACGAGCCGGCGCGCACCCGCGAAAAGCTCACGCATGCGCGGGCTCGCGTCGCCCACTTGCAGGCCCACTCAATGGCGGTCGTGCGTGCGGTTGCCCTGGAGGCAGTCGCACGATTGTCCTGACTGCCGCCGTTTCATCTGTCTTTAACGGATCTCCTTGAGGCGGTCCGACGCTACCCCTTTGTCAGCATCCCCGCATCCTCACCACACCCATGACCCCAGCATCAGTCGAACCGCCTGCATCCACTCCGCCTCAGCCTGAGAACGGTCCGAAAACGTGGAAGGTCGGCACGCTGACCTATACCTCCGCGGGTCTGGTTGCGTTGTTTGGCTGGTTGCTGCTGGGCGACTTTGCGTGGTCAATGCGTGAGCGTTCGATCGGGCCGATGTCCTCGTGGTATCTCAACAGTCTCGACGTTCCGAACGTGGTTTTTGCACTGTTGCTCAGCTCATTTCCGGTGGTTCTTGGGCTCATCGTCGGACCGGTGATTAGTGTTAAATCCGACCGGCATCGAGGTAAGTGGGGGCGTCGTATTCCGTTCCTGTTGGTGACGACGCCGATGGCGGCTTTCGGTATGCTGGGATTGGCGGCGACGCCCTATATCGCGAAGTGGGTGCACGGTCATTTTCCGAACGAGAGTGAGATGGTGGTCTCGGTGGTGTGCTTCGGTGTATTTTGGGCAGCCTTTGAATTGGCAACGGCGGTCGGCGGCGCGGTCTTCGGTGGATTGATTAACGACGTGGTGCCCAAGCAACTACTCGGGCGATTTTACGGCATGTTTCGGGCGGTGAGCCTGATCGATGGCATCATCTTTAACTACTGGTTGACGGGTAAAATCCCGACGTATTTCTCGCTGATCATGGTCGGTGTCGGCGTGGTCTATGGCACAACCTTCATGCTGGTCTGCCTCAAGGTTAAGGAAGGCGAATATCCGCCGCCTCCTCCGCTGGAGAGTAAGGGAAACCGTTTGTCGCAGCGCTTCGCGGGTGGATTTCGCACGTATTTTCGCGAGTGTTTTTCCCAGAAGTATTATCTGCTGACCTTCCTGTTGTTCATGTTTGCCGGTCTGGCGTTCATGCCGGTCAGCTTCTTTTCCGTGCCGTATGCCCGGAGCCTGGGGATAAGCATGGACACCTATGGAAACTGCGTCGCGCTGACTTACCTGATCTCTCTGTCTCTCTCCTATTTTATGGGCTGGCTGGCCGATCTGATCCATCCGCTGCGCATGGCGATTCTCACGATGTTGGGTTACACGGTCGTGACCGTTTTGGGTGCATTGTTCGGCACCACCCCCAACGCGTTCTTGGCAATATGGGTGGCCCATGCGGTTTTTGCCGGCAGTTACCTGACGAGTGCAGCGTCGCTGGCGCAGCGTCTTTTTCCGCCCGGAAAGTTCGCGCAGTTTCACTCGGCTGCCGGTCTAATGGCGGCACCGTGCTATTTTACGCTCGCGCCGTTACTCGGGGCGCTCGTCGATCTGACTGGCAACGCTTATCGGTTGCTCTTTATCGCGGAGTTTTTTCTGGCACTCGGGGCATTGATTTCCGCCTTCTACGTGCACCGACGGTTTATGCAGCTTGGCGGCCCCAAGGGCTACGTGGCACCGGAGTGAGCCGGCCTTTCCGGTTAAGCCAGTAGGAATGAGGTCTCCAGCGGAGCGTTTGAGTCGGCGCCGATGACCACGCAAAATTCGCCCGCGTCGACTCGGAATGTGCCGTCGCTACCGTGGTAGCCGAGCTCCTCGGCACGCAGGGTAAACTTAACCGGTTTGCTTTCGCCCGGCGCCAGCATCACCCGGCTAAACGCCTTCAGCTCGCGGACGGGGCGTGAGGTCTCCGCGACCAGATCGCGGACGTAGCATTGCGCGACCGTGGACTCGGCGCGCAGCCCTGTGTTGGTAACGGAAACGGAGACCTCGATCTCGGGATCGGGAAGGCCGCGGCGCATGACGGCGGTCGTCTTCGAGAAGCTAAAGGACGAGTAGCCCAGGCCGTGCCCAAACGCAAAGAGCGGCGTGTCGTGGGAATCCTGATACGCGCGGTAATGTGGCGACTGGCGTAGTTTTCCGGGGCGCTTGTGGTTGTAGTAGATGGGGATTTGTCCCGTGGTGCGCGGCATCGTCATCGGCAATCGTCCGCCGGGGGATGCGAGCCCGAGTAGCACGCGGGCGATGGCTTCGCCGGACTCGCTGCCGCCGTGCCAGGCGAGCAACCAGGCTCCGGCGTGGCGTTGTGCCGCCGGCGAAGGCAGGGGGCGGCCGCTGCATTGCACGACCACCAGCGGTTTTCCGAGCGCGCCGAGTGAGTCGATTAACTCTTCCTGGCCGGGCGGCAGTCGCAGTTGGGAAATGGAGTGTGCCTCGCCGGTGCGGATCGAGCTCTCGCCCACGCAGACGATCACGAGGTCGGCGATGCCGGCCACGGCCAGCATGTCATCGGTAAGGGTGTTATCGGCGGTGCGCAGGTCGAGCGCGGGGGCGAGACGTCGGAGTTCGTCCACGATGGTCTTGGCGTCGGCGGCGCGGCCGTCGAGGCACCAGGCGCCGAGGTGGGGTTTGCGGGCCTCGGCGAAAGGCCCGATCACCGCGATGCGTTGGCCCGCGCGGGTCGTCGCGTCGAGCGGTAGCAGGGAGTCGCGATTGGTTAGCAGCACCATTGATTGCTCGGCGAGTCGGCGGGCGGTTTCGAGATGATCCGAGCGCCGCAATACGCGCGGCGCTAACTCGGGGTCGATGTAGGGTTGCTCAAAAAGACCGGCGCGAAACTTGGTGCGCAACACACGGGAAACCGCGTCGTCGAGTCGGGCGACATCAACCCGGTCGGCGGCGATGAGGGCGGGGATCGCGTCTTCGTAGAGGTCGGCGATCATCTCCATGTCGATGCCCGCGTTGAAGCCGAGTTCGGCCGCGTGCAGGCGGTCGGCGGCAACGCCGCTTTCGAGCAAGTCGGTGATGGCACCCCAATCGCTGACCACCAATCCACGGAAACCTTGTTCACGTTTCAGCCATCCGTCGATCAACGTGCGGTGGGCACTCATCGGGATGCCGCCGAGGTCGTTGAACGAGGTCATCACGCTGGCGACACCGGCTTTCACCAAGGCGCTGAACGGAGGCAGCACCATGTTGCGCAGAGTGTTGTCGGTCCACTCGGTGGCGTCGTAGTCGCGACCGCCCTCGGATCCGCCGTAGCCGCAAAAGTGTTTGGCGCAGGCGAGCATGCGGTCAGGGGCGGCGGGTGAGTCGCCTTGAAAGCCGCGCACCACGGCCTCGCCGCAGCGGGCGATGAGCACGGGGTCCTCGCCGTAGCCCTCGATGATGCGGCCCCAGCGTGGATCACGGCACAGGTCGATCATGGGCGCGAAGCTCCAGTGCACGCCTTGCGCGCGGGCTTCGCGGGCGACGCAAGCCGCACCGGTCTCGATCAGGTCCGGGTCGAACGTGGCGGCCTGCGCGAGCGGGATCGGCATGACCGTGGCGTGGCCGTGAATCACATCGCGTCCGAAGAGGAGCGGGATGCCCAACCGGCTTTCTTCAACGGCGATGCGTTGCAGGGCATTGAGCGCGTCGGCCTGGAGCGGAATGGCCGTGCCGCCGCCGGCCCAGGCGGACTCTGCGAGGATGGCTGAACCGAGCCGGCCGGTTGCGACGCGGGTGCGCTCATCTGTGGTGAGTCCGGCGGAACACGAGAACGGAAACTGCAAGAGTTGCCCGATCTTTTCGGCCGGTGTCATCACGGCAAGCAGGCCGGCGCAACGTGTTTCGATGGAGGACGCTGAGTCGAGCCAGGGGCGGGCGGTATTCATGACGGAGCGATGAGGCTTCAGGTTTTGGCGGGCTCTGCTGAGGCGGCGGTGGTTTGGTTCAACTCGAGCAGCCACGAGGCTCCGACCAGCGAGGCGGTGGCGATATGGCGGGCGGGCGTGATGCTGCGCAGGGATGGCAGATCGGAGAGTTCAGCTCGCAACGCATCGGTCAGCGCCGGGAAGGCTCGCGAGATCTGTCCGCCGATCACGAGGCATTCGATTTCCAGACTGGCGAGTGTTTGACGCAAGGCGCGGCCGAGCACGCGGCCCACCTCGGCGAACACGTCGCGAGCGTGCTGGTCTTGTTGGCGGAGCGCACGGTCGGCGACATCGACGACATCAAGATCGGCCGGCAGCGGCTGTCCGCGACGTTCGGCGTAGAGTCGCAGGATGCCTCGTCGCGATACGATGTCTTCGACCGTGCCGTTGCCGGCGGGTTGTCGATAGAGACTGACGAGGGGACCGCCCGAGCCGTTGTGACGAAGGACGTTGTCGATCATGCAACCGAACCCGATGCCGGTGCCAAGGGTAACGCCCACCACGCGATCATAGTCGCTGGCGGCACCGGCGATGTATTCGCCTGCAACAAAGGCGTGGGCGTCGTGGAAGAAACCGAAACGCAGTCCTGCGATGGCGGCCGGATCGCGTTCGCCCAGGGTATGCACGAGGTCGAGTCCGTGAATGGCCGCGAACTTATGCGTCATCAGGCTGGTGGCGTGCGCATAGTCGAATGGACCGGGCGTGGATACGCCGACGCGACGGATGCGCAGTCCGAGTGTTGCGGACTGCGCACGAGCGTGGGTGAAGACGCGTCCGTAGGCGGCGAGGATGCCTTCGGCGGGGCCGTTGGAATCGACCGGAACGGACTCGGGCGTGGTCAACGTCCGGTGGTCGTTGCCGACGAGCGCGAACTTGAAGAACGTGCCGCCGGCATCGAGCGCGAGCGTGCAATCCGAGACCGGATTCATGGCGGAAGGATCAGGCGTGCTTGAGGCGGGTCTTATGAACGACTGCGGGTTGGCGGCCGGTATTGCGCACGACGTAGGCGCCGAGCGATGCAGGCACGACGACCATGTCGAGGTAGTCGGCGCGGTAGCACTTGGTCGGATCATCGACGGACTCGATCACAACCGACTCGCCGTCGATCAGTGCGAGCACGTGGAAAAGACCGGCGGTGTCATCTTCCAGTTGTGCGCCCGGAGCGAGGTCGAGGCGGCGCAGGCTGAAGTAGATGTCGTCGTGTTCGCCCACGAGCCATTCGCTCGCATCTTTATCCTGGCGCAGCAGGCGGGGCTCGGGGACGAGCTCGCGCACGACATCCGGGGCAACCTTGCGCGCATCCAGCACGGCCTCGCCGTGGTGGGTGTGGATCGGACGCGGGTTGCCGTCGAGATCGGCACGCAGGTAGTCGTAGAGTTTATAGGTGTAGGAGCCGACGGTGAGACTGCCGATTTCGAGCACGACCTGGTTTTGTCCCGAGGCATGGATCGTCCCGCCGGGGAGCATCAACTGGGTGCCGGGAACCGAAGGCACGGCGTGAATCAAGGCATCGTGATCCATGGGCGTGCGCTCGCGTTCGGAGCGACGCGCCTCGGCCATAAACGTTTCCTTGGTGACGCCTTCCTTAAAGCCGAGATAGGTCTTCGCGCCGTGGGCGGTGGCCACGACGTAGTAGCTCTCGTCCTGCGGGCCGGGCTCGCCGTTTTGCTCGATGCAGTAGTCGCGGGTCGGGTGCACCTGAATCGACATGTTACCACTGGCGTGCCAGGTGTCGTCGTAGTTGAGGCGGACCGGGAAATAGCCGCCGAAGCGCTTAACCGTTTCGGGACCCATCAGGTTCAAACCTTCCTTTTGCACGAAGGTGAAATAGGGGAACTCAACCTGGCCGTGTCCGGTGATGTCGGCGACGATGCTGACCTCCAGCGGGATCAAGTCGAAGACCCAGGCGACCTTGGCCATATGTGCCGGCAGGTTGCGGGCTTTTTGAACAAACGTGCCGCCCCACACGCCCTCGATGTAAACGGGACGGCAACGGTAAGGGCGTGCGGAGAGTGAGCTCAGGGTGAGGTCAAAGGCGGCCCGCGTGAGCAAGGTGCACTCGCCGTCGGACTGACGTGCGATGTAGTAGGTGAAGGTGGTGCAGTCGGCCGCGAAGAGGCTCTTGCGCAACGCGCCGGCAACCTCGAAATCGACGTAGTAAAAACGACGCAACAGCTCCTTGAAGGGACGCGGATGAATGTCGCCAATGTTGGCCACGAGTCCGGCCTTGGCGCGGAGAATCGCGCGCTTCGGGGTGACATCAAAGTAGATGATCGTGTCGTAGAGATCGCGCAGCGGAGTGCAGGCCGCGCCGCAGCCGACCACGAAGACAACCGTGGCGGACGAGGCGGAGACTTGATCGCGCAACGCGGTGATGGCGTCGGCGCGGCACAGGTCTTCGAAGGAACAGTGGAAGAGCTTTCCGAAGAGCAGCACCGGGTCCTGATCGCGGTCGTTGGGTAGATGGGAGGCGAGTTGCGCGTCGAGTTCGGCGGAGGTTTTATAGAGCCGGGTTGCGTCGAACACCTCGGCGGTGACGCCTTGAAGCGCGAGCGCCTGCAGCACGGGGTTGAGCACGTCGGCGAACTCGGCACCCATGTAACCTTCGAGCGCGATGACGCGGCGTTTGGAGGTTTTGGTCAGATCGCGCGTGAGCGCGGCGACAGTGGCGCGGGTTCCGAAGGTGATCGATTCCGGGGCGAGGTCAGGCAGCGGCAGGTGATTCACTGCGCGGGGATCGTCGTAAGGGTGGGGATTAAACATGAAGCTCATGGGCGTATGGATATGGGTTGGGTTTAGGTTTGGTTGGAAAGGAGCAGGGCGGAGTCGCCCGGCAGGAGAGTGACGACCTCGCTGGTGAGATTTGTGGCGAGATCGGTAAGAGTCGTGTGTCCGCGGAGGCGAAAACGTGCGGTCGCGTTGCCGCGATTCGTAGCGGCGATGATGTGGCGGGAAGTATTGCCAAGCACACTGAGCTCCACCGAGGGAGCGGCGGCATTATCAACCGGTTCGATGACGGCGCGCGGGGTGGCGCCGTGAAGCAACGCGAAGTCCACGATCAGGCGTTCCGCGGCCGGGTCCTCGTTGCGTTGGTATCCGATGCTTAGATACGTTCCGACAAAGAGGGCGTGTCCGCGTCCGTGGGTATTGGCCACGATGGCGGCTTTACCATCCTCGAAACGGGCGGCCACGCGGGCGGTCGAGGCGTCGGTGAGCAACGATTGCTGGAAACGATGTCCGGGGCAGTCGGCCCGCCCGTCGTCGAAGCGCAGGGCAAACGGTGCGCGGGGAACCGTGAGGTCCTCTTCATGACAACCGAACACCGTGGCGAGGCCTGCGCCGGGAGCCGCGTCGTGCAGATGCGAATGCGGATCGCGTTGCGCGCAGTGACCGTCGGCCCAAAGCGCTCCGCCCGCATCAACGAAGCGTGCGATGGCCTGTCCGGTTGAGTCGGCCATGACCTTGGAGTGGGGTAGGTAGAGCACGCGGATACCGCGCTCTTCCAGCAAGCCGGACTCGATCTCAGCCGGAGTGATGAAATCGACGGCGATGTTGTGCTTCCACAACGCGCGGTAGCAGCCGAACGAGGCGAGCACAGGCCAGTCGCGAGGCGTGTGTTCGCGCATCGCGAGGGCGAGCGAATCGGGCGAATAGAGGATGGCGACGCGTGCCGGCTCGGGATGCAAACCCGAGAGCAGCGCGGCTTGGCTGGCGAGCAGGCGGGCCGCTTCGGCGGCGGCGCGGGAGCGGTCGGTGTCGGCACCGGTCGCGGCGTTGACGAGGCTGAACTCGCCGGCTTCCCAGGCGCTGGGCCAGCCGCGCCAAAGCCAGAACAGCAGACCGCGTGCGCCGCGGGCGGCGGCGTGAAGCATCCAGGCCTTGATGTTGAGCGGAGTGGGTGAGAACGAACGTTGGCCCGAGTTGAGGTTCGCGCCGGCTTGGAGCTCGGAGACCCAGAAATCTTTGCCTCGGGCGGCCGAGGCGGTGAGGTCGATCAGATAGGGATAGGCGGTTTCGGCCGCGAACTCGATGGGATCGATGGTGTCGAGATGACGGACAAAGTGATGGCACGGGTGCGCGGAGACGCCGAGGGAATCCACCGCCGCGCCGATGCGCCACGGATCGGCCCCGAAGGACGTTCCGTTTTCTAACAAGGTGCACGGGTTGGTGTGGACGGGATGACGGGTGTCGATGGCGCGGATTTGGTCGCTCACCCAGCGGACGTTTTCGGCGAGGTTATCCTGTGCGAAGTCGAGCCACTCCTGCGTGAACGCATAGTTACGTTTATCCGAGTAGAACGTCTCTTTTTCGCGGGATAGATCGAGATCGTCCCACGTGCCCGGGGCATGCACCGACGAGAAAATATGATGACGCCGGCCCCAGCGTTCGCGCAGCACCTCGGTCGAGCCGTGACGTTCGCAGAGCCAGCGGCGGAATTTCTCCGTGGTGTGGACGCAAGTGCAGGGGGCTTTGACCGGTTCGTTCCAGACGAACCACATGCCCTGGACCGGATGGTCGGCGTAGCGACGGACGGCGGCCTGGATAAAGCGGGAGCAAGGTTCGTGGAATTCAGGGATGTCCAGGCACTGGTAACGATCTTTTGAATACAGCCCGAGCGAACGGAGGCGGGTGGTCATCCATGCCGGCGGATAAAGCCCGATGGTCTGGGCGATGGACACGCCATGCCGCGCTGCGGCCGCGTAGAGACGATCGTGCACCGTGAAGTCGAAGGAGCCCTCGGTGGCCTCTGCGTGCTCCCAGTGGATGAAGGCGCGGATGACGGTAAAATGATGCGCACGAATGCGACGGAGGTCTTCGTCGAGCTCCTGTTCAGTCGCACGGGGCGAAGGCGCATACATCGCGCCGACCATGAAGGCGGCGCTGTCTGACGGTATTTGCATGGCTTGTAAATTGGCCGTGTTTTCCATGACGGTCAGTCGGCTTCGGTTGTTGCCGATTGCTAAAAACTTTATGAATATGCGCGAATCATGAAAAATGGCGGTCAAGTGGAAGTTCAGCCGACTACGTATGGAGCCGGTGACTGGAACGGATTCTCCGTGCGTATGGTAAGTCTTTACGAAGGTGCACCAACGGGAGTGCTGGAAGGTATATCAGTCGGATCTATACTCGCGGTGTGGCGTCTGGAGGCGGGCGAAGTGTTGGTGAGAAAAGATGGGCGCGAGTATTGGGGACGGGCGGGTGAGTGGCTGGTTTCACAGCCCGGAGAGCGTTATCAGCGATTTTCCTCTGATGCGCGGATGGTGTCGGTTCATTTCCAGACGGAATCGACGCGACAGCTGTTGAGATGGCGTGGTCCCTACTCGATGGAGCTGGGGGCGGATGCGGGGCTGGATACCGCATTGAAACGATTGCGGCGGGACGCGAAACGGTGGCAGTTGCCGTCGGATCGTGTGCGTCAATCGGTGGATTATCGCATGACGTTGCCCGGTATGCTCTCAGTGAACGAGGCGGCGCTAGGTTTGTTTGGCCGGCTGATCATTGCGCTGGCGGAGCGCGGGTTGGCCTTGGAAGCGTTCGAAAGCGGAGACGAACGCGTGAGCGAGGGGATGCGTCTGTTGGCGGAGCGTCGGTTGGATCAGTCCTTCTCGCGCGAGGAAATTGCGGGCCGGATGGCTTTGAGTGCGAGTCGCATGGACCGGGTCTGGCGGCGCGAGCTCGGGGTGACGCCGTTTCAGTTTTGGGAACGACGCCGGTTGGAGTGGTGTTGCGCGCAGTTGGGCGGAGGCCGGGCCAGTATCAAGGAAATCGCGAGTGCGTTGGGCTTCACCAGTCTGTCGCGGTTTTCGGTGTGGTTTCGGACCAACCGGGGACAGTCACCCCGGGAGTTCCGGCGCATGCACATCGTGTGATGTGCGGCGCGGCTCAGCGGGACTCGATCTTCATGGTGAATGGCGCGGCAGGCAGACCGTCTTGTCCGTAGAGATTGGCGGAAGGGAAGGGAGACCAAGCGTAGCTGACAGCCTTTGGTTTGGTGTCGGCGGGCACGGATAGAATCACGGTGTCGCCCTGCACGGCAGCCTCGGCAGGGTGACGGCCGCCGGCTTGATCGATGATCTCGAAGGCGGTCGGGATGCCGCTGCGGGCGATGAGGTTGCCTTGGGTGTAGTCGAAACGAATGCGAATGTTAGGGGTGCCGCCGGATGAGGTTATGGTCGCGAATGCGGGGATCGGGCCGGTGGCGTTTACGTTTTCCCCGTAGACGACGGAACGGGCGACAAGCGCCAAACGATGACCGACCTCGCGCTTGTTGGTGGGGTGGATGTTGTCGAGGTCGCCGAGATCGATGGCAACGGCCATGCCGGTATGGGGCAGGGCGAGTGTGGCGGCCTGCGAAGCGCGCAATTCGGCAAAGTTTTCTCCGCCACCGTAGCCTGGTAGCTGCACGAAGAGGAAGGGGAGGTCGTCGCGCTTCCAGAGGGCGCGCCAGTCGCGGATCAACGCCGGGAAAAGCTCGGCGTATTCCTTGGCGGCGGAGGGGGAACTCGCGTTGGACTCACCCTGATACCAGATCACGCCCTTGATCGCGTAGCGGCCGAGCGGGTGGATCATGGCGTTGTAGAGCACGGTGGATACGCCGGGGTTGCGGTCGGGCGAGGTGGGCTTGCGGGGTTCTGTGGCGGGCGTGGATGAGGGGTTGGTGGCGCGTTTGGTTTTCCACGCAGCGACATCGGACTCCCACTTGGGGATGACGACGTCGTTGTAGCGCTTCATGCGTTCGTCGAGGGTGTCGACGATGCTTTTTTTGCGGGCGAGATGATCTCCGAAAAGCGGATTAGCGGCGAGGGCTGGTTCACTCATCCAGGCCTGCGCGGGGGTGCCGCCCCAGTAGGTGCCGATCAAGCCGACGGGGCGACCGAGGTGAGTGCTGAGCTCTTTGCCAAAGTGGTAGGCCACGGCGGAAAACAGCGCGGCGGTGGCTGGTGTGCATTCGACCCAACGTCCCTGGACCTCGTCGCTCGGTGTGATTGAAACGGTGGGCGTGACGCGAAACAGCCGAAGGGTGGGGAGATCAGCCCGGGGAAGCTCGGTCGCGGCCGCCGCGCTGGTGCGCATGAGAAAGGCCATGTTGGACTGGCCGGAGGCAACCCACACGTCGCCGATCAGCACGTCGCGCAAGACCACGCGGTTGGCCGGACCCGCTATGGTCAACTCGCAGGCGCCTTTGGCGGCGTCCACCGGATCGAGCGCAACCATCCAGTCGCCGGTGGCGTCGGCCACGGACTTGCCGCCGCGGACGATGCCAGCTCCGGTGAGGGCAACGGACACAGGTTCATTTGGCGCGGCCTTGCCCCACACGCGCAGTCGGGAGTCCTGTTGAAGCACCATGTGGTCACCAAAGATAGCGGCGGGTTTAACCGCAGCACCGAGGGAAAGGGCAAACGAACACAGCGTGGCGAGGCATGCCAGTGCGCGGGTAACAGGGGAGAGATGCATAGTATCTAAAAGCTGTCAGATCGCTTGGCCCGGCTCAATCGTGGGTGGTTTGGACTCGTTCAAGTCGTATCACTGGACGTGTTGATAGCTGACCAATGATGTCTGGCTGCCACTGGGGAGTGCTAGGTCGATGAATTTTTGGCCGCCGCTTGATGTTTGTCGGGTAGGTCTTCATACCCCGTGGTGATTGCCCTATGAAATTTTCCAATCCCAAGGCCGATGTTTACGTTCCTGGTGATACCCGTTCGCCCGCTGACGCGCTGGCGGCGGTGACGCATTTGTGCGTCGCGGCTCACCAAGACGATATCGAGATCATGGCGCACGCGGGCATCAGCGACTGTCTCGACACGACCGGCAAGGCCTTCGGCGGTGTGGTCGTGACCAATGGTGCGGGGTCGTCGCGCATCGGACCCTATTCGAACTTTACCGACGAACAAATGCAGGACATCCGCCGCGAGGAGCAGCGCAAGGCGGCGGATCTCGGCAGTTACGCGATTCAAATCCAACTGGCGCATCCGAGCGCGGATGTGAAGCAGGCGGGGCACGCGGGCGTGGCGGCGGACCTGACGGCGATATTTTCCGGATGCAGTCCGGAGGTGGTTTATCTGCATCAGCCGGCGGACAAGCATGACACCCACATCGCGGTGTTATCGCGGTGCTTGACGGCGTTGCGCGCATTGCCGGTGGAGCGTCGGCCGCGTCGTGTGCTCGGCTGCGAAGTGTGGCGCGATTTGGATTGGCTGATCGATACCGACAAGGTCGCGCTGGACTCGGGAAGACATCCGGAGTTGGCGGCGGATTTGCTTAAAGTTTTCGATTCACAGATCAGCGGTGGTAAGCGCTACGACCTGGCGACGATCGGCCGGCGTTGCGCCAACGCGACGTTTCACACCTCGCATGCATCGGACAAGGTCGCCGGCATCACCTGGGCGGTCGACCTGACGCCGTTGGTGGCCGATGAAACACTCGACGTGGCGGCCTTCATCGCGGCCCACATCGAACGGCTTCAGGCTGATGTGGTGAGGCGGGTGGGGCGCTTTCGTTAACGCGGCAAGCTTGCCGGACGGCTTATGCGAGATGAAAGACTTCGCGGAGGTCGCGAGCAACCGGACTGTGATCGGCATTTGATGGCATGATGTCGCCCATATGTTGCCACCATTTCTGGCACTCGGGCGTGGCGGCAATGGCGGCCCAGCGGGCTTCGTCCTCGATCTCGGCGTAGGCGAAGAGCAGGTGCGTGGAGGCGTCGAGGAAGATGGAGTAGTTGTGCACGCCGTGGGCTTTGAGCACGGCTTCAAGTTCCGGCCAAATGGGGCGGTGGCGGTATTCGTATTCCTGTTCGCTGCCGGGGTTGACCGACATGGTGAAGGCTTTGCGGATCATGAGGGGGGAATGAGGCCTGTTTTTATTTTATTTTTGCGGGGCCGGTGGATTCGCCGATGAAGAGCGGGGAGTCCTTGGGCTGGTGCAGGCTGGGTTTTGTCCAGCCCTCGCCGGTGAGCAGCCATTTGACGGCCTTGCGTAAGTGCGGCGCGCGCGGGGTTGCGCGTAGGCAGGTCAACGAGGGAATCAGGTAAGGGCCAAAGCCTTCGTCGTTCACCGCGCAGACGGAGATAGCTTTGCCGGGCCGGAGTCCGTGTTCGTGCAGTGCGCGCATACCGCCGATCGCGGCGACCATGGTGGTGCAAAAAAGCGCGGTGCCGAGGGCCCGTTTTTCGCGGATGAGCGAATCGAGCCCCTCATAGGCGACTTGCAGCGTGCTGTCGGGCGAATGGTCGATGAGCTCTCCGTTGAGGCCGTGGCGTTGCAGGTGTTCGCGCCAGATGGCGATGCGGGCGGTGATGACCGGGTTCATCGGCTGCACGTTGTAGCAGTCGATCCGGCGGTGGCCGAGTTCGCGCAGGTGGTCGAGCAACTTGTGGCCCGAGGCAAAGGGGAAAACGATCACCGAGCGCAGGCCGGCGGCGGTTTCATCCTGGTCGATCACCACAACTTTGGGCCGGGAACTGTTGAGGCGGCTGACCAGCCAGAGCGGGATGGGGTCGGCGGAGCGCGGTAGGAAAAACACTCCGTCAAAACCCTCCAGCGCCGCGCTGATGGCGGGGTCGCTGTAATGTTCGTAACTGATCGAGCGGACCACCACGTCACGACCAGCCAGGGCGCCAAAAACACCCTCGCGCCAGAGCCGGGTCTCGGGGGAGCCGCCGCCGGGATTAAGAAAGGCAATCAGCGGGCGGGGATCTTCGCCGTCGTTGGCAAAGTCATGACAAACGACCAGCCGGCCGGTCGGTCCGCGTTGCAAAAGTCCTTCGTCGACCAGCTGGTTGATTGCGCGGCGAACGGTCTGTCGGCTCAGGCCGAGCTCAACCGCGAGACCACGTTCACCGGGCAGGCCGTAGGCCACGTGGTCGGCATGACTCACGCGCTTGCGGATCATCTCCACGGCAAGTCGGGTCTGGGTATCGGGGCGGGCCATTTCCTTTCAGCTTTGCGGTTGTAAGAATACCATAAATGGTATCAAAACAACTCCTCTTTATGCTTCCCCGCACTTTTTTGACCCAGCTCGTGCCCGCCCGTGTCGGCGAGGCTATCCGCCGCGCCAATGCGCGCATTTGGCAATCGATTCCGGCTGAAATTCATGTCGAAGCCACCGAGCCGACCCGGGAACTGCGCACTGCGGCGCAGGTAAAGCCGTCCGAGTTTGGGCCGCTGCCGGCCGCTCCCTTTTACTGGGGGCCGAAGTATTATCAGCGTTGGTATCGGGTGACGTTGCCTGTGGTCGCCGCCGGCACGAAGCGTTATTTCCGTTGGAATGATCAGGGCGAGGCCACGGCCTACATCGACGGCGTGCCTTACTCCGGCCTCGATGTCGCGCACCGTCAGGTGCCGGTGCCCGACGGTGTCACTGAGCTCTGGATCGAAGCGGTGTGTATCCGTTCGGCAATCTGGCTGGTCGGCACCTCCGAGGTGCTGGACCAGAAGGGCAGTCTCTATGCGCCTCCGGCCTTGTTGACCCGCAACGATACCGCTTGGGCCGTTTACCATGACCTGAAGGTGCTGCTCGAACTGCTCGAGGCCGAGTATCACGAATACCAACCGGCGCAAAGCGGTCTGCCCAAGAACCTGACCGACCCGGTGCGTCACAGTATGCCGGCTTTCCGCGCGAGTCCGTTGTTCCGCCGTTTGTGTGACCGACTCGACAAGGCCGTCGACATCTTTGACCGTGATGGGCTTGAGCCTTTCGCCGTCGAGCTGAAAAAACTCTACGCCGATTTCCCCGCGCAGGCCGACGCCGCCAAGGCGGTGCTGACCGGTCACGCGCACATCGATCTCGTCTGGCTCTGGCCGGAGCGGGTGGGCGAGTTCAAGGCTGTGCACTCGTGGTCGACACAGACGCGCTTGCTCAAGGAATACCCGGAGTTCCGCTTCGGCTACTCGCAACCGGCTAGCTATGAGGCGGTCGGCCGTCGTTCGCCCGAGCTGCTGCAAAAAGTGAAGGGCCTGATCGGCGAAAAGAAGTGGGATGCCATCGGCGCGGCCTATGTCGAAGGCGACACCCAGTTGCCCTGCGGCGAGGCGATCCTGCGTTGCCTGCGCATCGGTCAGGAAGAGTTTACCGCGCTGCGTGGTTCGCCCAGCGAAGTGTTCTGGTTGCCCGACGTATTCGGCTACAGCGGATGCATGCCTCAGCTGCTCAAGGGCGTCGGTGTGAAGAGCTTTTTCACCACCAAACTTTCATGGAGCACGGTGAATCGTTTCCCGCACACCAGCTTCCGCTGGCAAGGTCCGGAAGGCGACGCGATCAACGCCCACGTGGTGCTCATCCACGACTACAACGAATGGGTCGACGTGAAGCGTCTGCGCGAGTGCGTGTTTCATCATCAGCAGTCCGGCATCCATCCCGAGCAGCTCATCCCGACTGGCTACGGTGACGGTGGCGGCGGTCCGACCGAAGAGATGCTGGAGCGCGCCCGTCGTGTTTCCAATCTCGCCGGCATGCCGCGCGTGGAGTGGGGCAACATCGAACCATTCTTCAAACGCATGGAGGCGATCACGCCCGAGTTGCCGGCCGTCACCGGTGAGCTCATGCTGGAGTTGCATCGTGGCGTGTTCACCACACACGGTTCGCTCAAGTCCGCCTTCCGCGGGCTGGAGCGAGCGTTGCAGGTGCTCGAGGCGGCCCACGTCGTGCGCGGCCTCGGCCCGATTGACCGCCATTATTGGAAGCGCGCCAGCTTCTCGCATTTCCACGACTACATTCCCGGCAGCTCGATCTGGGAGGTTTACGACGAGGCCATCCCCGAGCTGGTATCGCTTGCGACCAAGGCTCTCGCCGAGGCGGCACAAGTCCTCGGCTCAGGTGACAGCAAGGGCTGGTTTAACCCGCTCCCGTTACCGCGCACTTGGATCGATGGCGATACCTGCTACGAGCTCGCTCCGCTCAGCGGCGCGCCCGTTGCCAAGCTTGCCGTCAAGTCCGTCGCCGCGCCCAAGGCAACCGCGACCTCGCTGGAGAGCGAACGCGTTCACGCTACGTTCGATGCCGAGGGTTCGCTCATCGCGCTGTCGGTCGATGGCCACGACATCGCAGTCACCGGCCACAAGCTCTGCGCGTATCCCGACCAACCGGCGACCTTCGATGCCTGGGACGTCGACCGTGGCAACATGGTCAGTGGCCATAACGCCAAGCTTGTCGGCGCGCCGGTTGCCAGCGTGGACGGCCTCACCGCGTCGTTGTCGTTTAACTACACCATCGCCCACCACAGCAGCTTGACCGTGGTCTACTCGGTCAGTGCCGGCGAATCCGCCCTGCGCGTGCGCTACGAGATCGACTGGCAGGATCCGTTGCACTGGCTGAAGGGAATCTTCTCCAGCGAGTATCGAGGTCGCGAGGCCCGTTACGGCGCGCCGTTCGGCAGCGTGCTTCGCGGTCAATGGCCGGGCTACGCCCGCGAGGAAGCCCAATGGGAAGTTCCCGGCAGCCGCTGGATGGCGGTCTGCGACGACGCCCAGAGCGACGGTCTGGCGATCCTCACCGAGGCCAAGTATGGCTTCACCACCCGCGAGGGCGTCGTCGGCGTCAGCCTGCTGCGCAGTGCTCTCGTCACCGAGGCGGGTGATCATCCGCAGATTCGCGACACTCCAAACCGTCCGACCCACTCGGACCTGGGTAAGCACGTCATTGAACTCGCGCTCTCGCGCTACGGTTCTGATCTGCCGGTGCATGAGCAACCGGCGGCGCTGGCCGACACACTCTTCACCCCCTGCGTGCCCTACGCCGGCGAGGAGACTCTCTCTGCCGGCCTGCAAAGCGTGGATGGGGTTCCGTCGGCGGTGCCTGCCTGGGCCGAGCCGATCGATGGAGGTTGGGTGCTACGTTTGCACGAGACACTGGGCCGTCGCGGTCCGGTGAACTTCTCGGTGTCGGACGGAGTGAAAACCGAGCCGGTTGACTTCTTGGGGCGCCCGCTTGGCAACGCCGGAACGTTCAAGATCACGCCTTATCAGGTAAGGTCGCTTAAGTTCACGCGTTGAGTTTGTTATCAGTCAACGGCCGGTTCCTGCGGGAGCCGGCCGTTTTTGTGTCTGGGTCGTGGCAGCTCCGCTGAAAATGAGATTGGCGTAATCGTTCGCGCGGAATGGATTTGGGAACGTTATTTTCCCACCCTCACTCATATGAAACTCCGACTACTTCTCGCCTCGCTCGTCATCGCTCTTTCCGCCGGCACGCTGGTTCACGCCGAGGAGGATCATACTCCGTTGGAAAATCAAATGAGCTCGATGAACCGGGCCTTCCGTCAGCTTAAAAAACAAGTCTCTGATGAGGCCCAGAACGCGTCGTCGCTGGAGCTCGTTGCTAAAATCAAGCAGGGCGCCGAAGGCTCGGTGGAGCTGATTCCTGCGATGACCGCCGATTTGCCGGAGTCGGAACGTGCTGCGTTCGTGACCAAGTATCAGGTTGAAATGAAGAAATTCATCGCGGTGGTCGATGAACTCGAGACCGCACTCAAGGCAGGTAATACCGAGGAAGCCGCCAAGTTGGTGTCAGCGATGAGCAAGCTTCAACGCTCGGGGCACAACGAATTCCGCAAGGAAGAGTGACGCGTCGATTGGCGTCGTCGTCAGCTTTTTCAGAAACACAAAAAGCCGGGAGCCCATAAGGACGTCCGGCTTTTTTGTGTCTTAAGGTAGGCGGTCGGTTTCAGAACGCGGCTGTAGGACTTGGTGCCGAAGGGCGCGAGGTTGGCCTCTTCGGGCAGTTGGTGTAGACGACCTGGATGTGGTTGCGCTTGTGGCGGCCATCATGGCTTCGGGTTCCGTGCCATCGGTGACGGTCGCCTGCATGACCACTACGTTGGCCACGGTTGTCTATCGAGCTGGGGCGACGCTTTCCCGTTTGATGAGCGTGTAGGGCAGCACGGTGGAGCCGGTCGGCGTGCTGCCATTCAAGTGGGCCTCGATCACATCGGCGGTGGCTGCCGCCATCGCTTCATAATCGGGTGTTATCGTGGTCAACGGAGGCACCGTGTAGGCCGAAAAGGATGACTGCTCCGACGCGATCAACGAGATGTCTTCCGGTGCCCGGCGATTGTAGAGTGAGAAGGCGTAGAGCCCGATCAGGCCGGCGTTGCCTCCCGGGCAGAAAAGCGCGTCGACGTTTCGTTTTAGCAACTTCCCGATGAGCTCCACGTATTTCTCCGAACCTGCGCCTGAAAACAGAATGACCGACTCGTCGCAGGGGAGCTTTCGCGATTTCAACGCCCGCACTATCCCGGCATGACGACGGTCCGCGTTGCCCGTGCCGGGTTCGCCATGAATGATGCACCCGATTTTCCGGCTGCCGCTTTCGTAGAGGTGCTTGATCGCAAGCTCCATGCCCTGATCCTCGTCCGAGTAAACGTGGAATACATGGGGGGCCGTGGTGCTGCCTTGGCGATCCAGAATCACCAAAGGCACGGGAAAGCGGTCGGACCAACCCGCGAAATCGGACGGCTCGGCGCCGATGGCCACGGCCGAGCAGAACTGAATGTCGTCCAGCCGGTCTCGATTGTCGGAGGGCAGGATTTCCAAACGAAATCCACGCCGCGGCATCTCTTGAGTGAG
Organism: Opitutaceae bacterium; assembly: GCA_037969015.1. GTDB lineage: Bacteria > Verrucomicrobiota > Verrucomicrobiia > Opitutales > Opitutaceae > JAUWBF01. The sequence goes on along the minus strand of JBBKWO010000034.1, from coordinate 20,844 downwards.
CGCCATCAGTATCATATCCACACAACTCTGAGTCGGCCGCACCGGATGGTAAGGCGTGATGATGACCACGTTTTTCTGCTTAAGTGAAAGCCGGGGAACATAGCCATGCTCGCGCGCCACGGATAAAACCTTACTCCTGAGCTCGGGACTGATGCTTGGATGATGGTTAAACACCCGCGAGACCGTCGCCGTGGAAACGCCGGCAAGCCGGGCGACCTCCACGATTTTCACCACGGGGTCGGCCGGTCGCGATGTTTTCTGCGTCGTGCGTCCGCTCCGCTGCTTGTTCACCGTGGCGCTTTTCTTGGATGCTGGGGTCTTTTTCATAACGCGCTGAAAGAGTTTCTGGGTTTTTGAAAACAATTCCTTTTTTGCGAAAAACAAAGGGCATTATCAATGCCTGTTCTGAAAAGTTTTCTGGTAAAGTGTTTTCAATGGCTACCCCTGCTACGCGTAAAACTGTTTTAATCACCGCCCCGGGCATGGCGGAGCTGATCGACAGCGAGCAGGGCATCCTCGATGACGACAAGGTGCTCGTGAGAAATGAGGTGTCCGCCATCAGCGCCGGCACCGAGCGCGCCGTGCTCCTGGACATGCCCAATCTCGCGGATCAGCGAACTCCCAACGGTAAGTTTCCGAGAGAACTGGGCTACAGTGGCGTCGGGATCGTCGAGCAAATCGGCGCAAAGGTCGGCAGCGTGAAGGTGGGCGACCGTGTCCTGACTCACTGGGGGAGCTGCCACTCGAATTACAATTACATCACCGAGGCCAACCTGCTGAAAATTGACCACGATGCGCTCGCCTCCGAGCACGCGGTTTTTGCGGTGATCGCCAGCTTTTCCCTCAACGGCCTGCGCAAGACGCGTCTGGAACTGGGCGAAAGCTCGGCGGTGGTCGGCATGGGCATCCTCGGTGCGTTTGCAGTGGCGCTGTGCCGCATAGCCGGCGGTGCGCCGGTGATCGCCGCGGATCCGAGTGAGCGGCGTCGGGCGCTGGCACTCTCGCTCGGCGCCCATCACGTGTTTGATCCCGCCGACAAGGATTACATTCAAAAGGTCCGGGACGTGTCGCGCGGTGGCGTGAACGCGGTCATCGAGGTCACGGGTTTGTCCGCCGCGCTGAAGCAGTCCCTGGCCTTCACGGCGAAGTTTGGACGCGTGGCCTTGCTCGGCTGCAACCGCATTGCGGAGAACGACATCGACTTCTATCAGGACGTCCATCGTCCGGGCATCGAACTGATCGGTGCGCACACGGATGCGCGGGCGAAGCAGGAGTCGCGGCCTCATGCGTGGACGTGGAAGGACGATGCGCGGGCGTTGTTGGATTTCATGGCCGACGGACGACTGGACATGCCAAAAATCTTGTCTGCGGTCTATTCGCCGCACGAGGCGACGACGGTTTACGACCTGCTCGCCAAGGCTCCCGCCGATTTTCCGGTTGGAGGTGTGTTTGACTGGAGGAAATTATGACAATCGAGACCCCCCTTATGCGCTTCAAAGACCGAGTTGCCATCATCACTGGCGCAGCGTCCGGAATGGGCCTGCTCGCCGCTCAAAAATATGCCCGCGAGGGTGCCAAGGTCGTGTTGACCGACGTCAACCGCGAGGCCGCCGAGGCCGCCGCCGAGGGCATCCGCAAAACCGGTGCCGAGGCGATTGGTTCGGTCGTGGACGTGCGTCATTACGACCAGATCAAGGCTGCCGTGGACCTTGCCATCGAGAAGTTCGGTGCCGTTGACATACTGGTGAACAGCGCCGGTGGTGCCGCGCGGCGTATCTTTGGCCATCACGATAGTGCGTGGCACGAGCTCCCGCCCGAGGCGATCGAATGGGGCGTGGACGTGAACCTGAAGGGCGCGGTTTTTTTCAGCCACGCAGTGCTCGGCGCGATGATCCGCCAAAAGCGAGGCGTGATTATCAGCCTCGGATCGGTCGATGGACTTACCGGATCGGCATCGGCAGTAGAATACAGCGCGGCCAAGAGCGGCATCATCGGCCTGACCAAATCTCTCGCCCTGTGTGGCGGTCCCCATGGTGTGCGCGCCTGTTGCGTCTCCCCCGGTCCCGTGCTGACGCGCGCCGCCATGGCGAACATGAAGACATTACTCGGCCGCGCCGCCGAACCGGTAGAAGTCGTCAACTTGATCATGTATTTGAGTTCCGATGACGCGGCTTTCATCACCGGCGCGAACCACACCATCGACGGCGGTCGTAGCTGCGGGGCCCGAGATTGACCATGAGCCGGAACTGGAAAGTCGCAGTTGTGAAGGATACCGCGAAGCCGATGCTCGGCGGGCACGGTCTTCAGGTGGCGTTTCGCGGGCTGCCCGGAGTCGAGATCGTCGCTCAGGTGGATTCCAACATCGACAACCTGAGCGCCAAGCTATCGCAAACCGGAGCGAAGCGTCACTACACGACATTTGCCGCGCTGCTGGAGCACGAGACGCCCGACATCGTGGTTTTCTGCTCGCGGCATCCGGGCGATCATTTGGCCCAGGTCCGCATGGCGGCAGAGAAGGGGTGTCACATTTATTGTGAGAAACCCGCGAGCGCCCTGCTGACCGAGATCGACGAGATGGCGCGTCTCGCAAAGGCCCATCGAATCAAAATCGCCATGGCGCACCCCGCGCGAAGCGACCTCGGGTTTTTGACGATGAAACGACTGGTGGAGGCCGGCGAAATCGGTTCGCCGCTTACCGTGGTCGGACGGGGCAAGTGCGATCACCGCGGCGGCGGCGAGGATATGATCGTGCTGGGCACGCACATCCTGGACCTGATGGCGTTTTTCTTCGGTGCCCCGCATCAAGTGAGCGCGGAAGTGCTCGTCAACGGTCGCCCCGCAACACTCGCGGATGTCCCGCAAACAAAGCTGGTGGAGCCCGTCGGCCCCGCCGTTGGCGACGAGGTATTCGCCAATTATCGGTTTACCGGCGGTGTGCGCGGCACCTTTGAAAGCCGTCGAGGACTCTTCGATCTGACACGTGCTCCGCGAACCCCGGAATCCGATGGGCCACACATGGGCATCACCGTGATCGGGACCACAGGCATACTGTCACTGCGATTTGACGATATGAACCCGAGCCGACGTCCGCTGTTGATCAGCCGCCGGCCCGGCTTCATCGGGAGCGAGCCGCACTTCGAGGAAGTTTCCCTGACCGAGACCCGAGGCATCCCCGGGTCCGAACCGCTGGACTACACGTTGTGCGGACAACCGGATGTGCCCCACGCTCGCTGGTTCTTGGAAGCCGGGCGCTTCGCGGCCTGGGATCTGATTTGTGCGATTGAGGAAGACCGTTCACCCGTCGCCGACATCCACGACGCGCAGCTGGTCGCGGAAATGATTCAAGGCGCCTACGCGTCCCACTTGGTAAACAGCGCTTTCGTGAACCTACCGCTGGTTGATCGTGGCCATCCACTTGCCGGTGGCCGCGTTTCTTGAAATTCAGCACGATGAAAGCCCCCATCAAATTTGGCGTCTGCGGTCTCGGCCGGATCGGTGTTGAGCACTGCCGTTTTTTTGAAGCGAATCGTGATCACTATCAACCGACCGCCTTTTGCGACATTGACGCGGCCCGCGCCCAAACCGTGACGGATCAATACGGCGGAACGCCCTATAACAGCTTCACCGCGTTTCTCGCGGACCCAGAGCTTGAGCTGGCCATCATCGCAACACCTTCGCTCGACCACGTGCGCAACGCCGAGCAAGCCCTCGCAGCAGGGAAGATCGTGCTGCTCGAAAAGCCCATCGGGGTGACGACTGGGGATTACCAAGTCCTGCAAAAGCTCGATCAATCGTATCCGGGGAAGCTCTACTTTTGTCATAATCACCGCTTCGAACCCGCCTTTGAAAACGCCCGCGCGATTATCGCCGAAGGACTGCTCGGAAATGTCCAGGTCGTGAAGCTCGCCAAGCACCATACCTTCGCGCGACGTAACGATTGGCAGATGCGGTTGGACTGCGGCGGCGGGCAGCTCAGCGTTTGGGGCCCGCATCTTCTCGACCAAGGCCTGCAATGGCTGGGCGCGCCCATCCGCGAGGTGCATGGCTACCTGCGGCGCATCCTCACGCCAGGCGACGCCGACGACCATGTGCGCATCCTGCTCGAGGGCGAAAACGACGTGGTCGTCGAACTTGAGATCAGCAACGCGGTGGCGTTGCCAAGTCCGTATTGCACGATTTACGGCGACCGCGGTTCTCTCGTTTACAACCAGGATCAAAAAGAAATACGTCTCAAATATCTTGATCCGCAATTCCATTGGCCCGCGGCAGTCGTCGGCGCAAAAACCCCGGCTCCAGGATCGAATTGGGCGGCGGAAGATAAGCTGCCGTGGATCGAGGAAACTCGACCGGTCATGCCGGCCAACAGCCTCTGGGATCAAGTCGAGATCGAGCTGGCCCGTCATCTGTTCGAAGCGATCCGCAACGGCATTCCGTTCCCGGTGAAAAGCTCCGACGCGCTGGAAGTTTTCCGCATCACCGAAATCGTCAAAAAGCAAAACCCTCAATTTGGCTGGATCGCCGACAACCATGAAACGCATTAAAATCGGCCAACTCGGCGTGGGTCACATGCACGCCTACAAAATCCAAACGCTGCGCCAATTCCCCGAGGTGTTCGACGTGGTCGGCGTGGCCGAGGACGACCCGCGTCAAAAGGCGGCCTTCGTGCAGAACGACATGTATCGGGGACTGCCGTGGATGAGCAGCGACGAACTGCTCGCGATCCCGGGTCTCGACGCGGTGATGGTCGAGACCGAGGAGCATGAGCTGGTTGACGCCGGCCTCCGTTGCATCCGCGCCGGAAAACATATCCATCTCGACAAGCCCGGTGGCGAATCACTGGCCCCGTTCCAACAGCTGTTGAACGAGGCGGAGCAGCGCAGACTCGCCGTGCAGATGGGCTACATGTATCGGAACAGTCCGGCCGTGCAGTTCTGCATCGAGGCGGTCAGAAGCGGTCTCATCGGCAAGCTATCCACGTTTGACGCGGTGATGAGCCGACAGGAAGACCCGGCGCTTCGTGAGGCCATCAAAACCTTCAAAGCCGGCGCGCCCTACATCTTTATCTGCCACCTCATCGATCTGGCAGTCATCCTGTGCGGCGCACCAAAACGCATCGTCCCCATGTCAACCTGCACGCAGTCAGATGGTGTGGTTGATAACGGCCTCGCCGTGATGGAATTTACCCGAGGCTGCACCGCGACACTGCGCACCTCCATTGTCGAAGTCGGCGGCTTTGAACGACGCAATCTGGTGCTCTGTGGCGACAAGGGTTCGATCGTAGTCCAGCCACTCGAAATCCAGCCCAACATGGCCGGAGCCAAGGTATTTCTCAATCTGTTGGAGGACTCCGGTGATTTCAAAAAGGGACTGCAAGAAGTGCCCCAACCGCCGCACACAGGTCGCTACGATGACCAACTGCTGGAGTTTGCCGCCATCGTCCGCGGTGAGATCGCCAACCCCTATCCCTACAACCACGAACTGCTGGTCCAACGCTGTCTGCTCGAAGCCTGCAGTGATTGGCTCGCTTAAATAAAAATTACCATGAACGCCGTTCTCATAGACAACCAACGCCGCCTGATCTGGACCGAAGTGCCCGATCCAATCGCCAAAGAAAATGAACTGCTGATCGAAGTGCACGCAGCGGCCTTGAACCGCGCGGACCTGATGCAGCGCGAAGGCAACTACCCGCCGCCTCCCGGCTGGCCCGAGTGGATGGGACTCGAGGTTGCGGGCGTCGTGCTCGAAGCTCCTGTAAACGGCCGGTTCAAGCGCGGCGACAAAGTGTGCGCGCTGCTCGGCGGCGGTGGCTACGCGGAGAAAGTTGTCGTGCCCGCGAATATGGCGCTGCCTATTCCGGCCGGCCTATCGATGGCTGAAGCCGCGGCGATACCGGAAGCGTTTGCCACGTCCTACCTCAACCTCTGCCTCGAAGGCGGTATGAAGTCCGGCGATACAGTGTTTATCCAAGCCGGAGCCAGCGGACTCGGCATCGCCGCCATCCAGCTGGCCAAGGAGCTCGGCGCAACGGTCATGACCACAGTCGGCACGGAGGAAAAGGCGCGCTTCGTCCGCAGCATCGGCGCGGACATCGTCGTCAATCGACGGACCGACGACCTTGGCGCGATCATGGATAAACATCCGGTGAATATTGCGATGGATTGCGTGGTCGGGAACAGCCTCGGCGCGAACGTCGTCAAGATGGCTCTGGGTGGTCGCTGGATCGTGATTGCCACTCTGGGCGGCGCGAAGACCGAGATCGACATGAACGTCTTTTTTCGTCGCGGCCTCAAACTGATCGGCAGCACGCTGCGCAGCCGCACCTCCGAGATGAAGGCCCAAATTTTGGCTGGGCTGGAGTCGCTGCTCTGGGCAAAATTCGCGTCCGGAGAACTCCGACCGGTGATTCACCAAACGCTCCCCATGGCCACGCATGCCGAGCAGGCCCACTCGATCCTGCAGAATCAGGAAAACATTGGCAAAGTGGTCCTGACATTGCGCGAACCTTAGAGGGTTTTTCCGAAATAATACCGCGGTGGGGGAGGGGGCGGTCTCGTAGGCGGCCTGCTTGCAGGCGGGAGTGTCGTTCCAGTGAGTTGTTATCCAACGCGCCCTCGGGGACGAGGGCGGCTACATCCGGAATTGTGGCCACGGGCGTCCCCGCCCGTGTGGATTGAGCGTAGCGCAGGCTTCCTGCCTGCTCCGATTAAAAATGCAGGCAGGGATGCCTGCGCTACAGCAGTAGCAGGGCACAAAAAAGACCGCGTCGGTTAAGACGCGGTCTTCGTGAGGAAGGCGGAACTTACGGCGCGGCTTTAGAACGCGGAGCCGTTGGCCTTGGTGCCGCAGAGGGCGACCTCGAGGCCGAGATTGGCGGCGAGCTGGGCCTTCGTGTAGAGCGCGAGGTCGGCGTCCTTGGCGGAGTTGGCGTAAACGACCTGGATGTGGTTGCTCTTGTGGCGGGCCATCATGGCTTCGCGATCCACGCCATAGGTGACGGCGTGCATGATCGGCCATTGCACGGTCGTCTCTTTCCAGCGGCGATCGGTCTCTTCCTGCGGGAGGGCGATGACCTTGGCGCGGCCGAGGTCCATCTTGAGTTTGCCGTTTTCGACAAACACGCGGCTCCAGACGATTTCGCCGACTTTGGCGATGCCGCGAAGGGTGCCGCCGCCGAGGCGGAAATACATGCCGGGCTGACGCAGCGAGTCGGAACCTGCCCAACCGCCGACGTGGTGCGCGGGCGGAGCGCTGCCGGAGATGAGGAATACCCAGACGTAGTCTCCCGTGGTGCCGCTCTTGTCCCAATCACCCCAACGCAGATCGTGGAGCGTGTTCTCGACGGGCTGGCCGAGGGCCTTGTGCACGCGGTAGGTGAAGAGGCCATCGAGACCGGCGCATTCGTCGACTTCGTTGAAGTGTGGGATGGGTTCACCGGCGCGGATGACTTTGCCCTTGGCGTCTTTGACCGGAGGACGGTCGCTGTTGTTGAGCGTGCCTTCGACGAGGTCGGAGGCGGGCAGGAGGTCCTTGAGGCCCTGCTGATATTGGATGCCGATGGTCTCGCAGCCGAATTCGTCGGCGATGCGCACGGCGGCAATGTAGGTTTTGCACTGCCAGATCACCTGTGCCTCGGTGAGCTCGGTGGCTTCGTCGGTGCCGAAGTGGAACTTGAGGCCGGCCTTTTTATACCAGTTGAAAACGGCCTGGGCTTCTTCGTCGGAGACCTGGGTGGCGCCGTAGTAGAGGGCGGACTGGGAGAGGCGCTCTTTGTAGACGCCGGTTTGGAAGAGGAGCTCGTCGGGAATGATGGCGTTATACATGCCCATGCAGCCTTCGTCGAAAACGCCCATGATGGACTTCTTCACGCGGAGCTCGTCGGCGAGCTTCTTGGCGAGAGCCTTGGCTTTGGCGGGGACGGTCGTCTTGGCGAGGGGTTTGACGTGGGAGACCTTGTGCTTGGTGACGCCCTTGGTGAGCCACTCGGAGAGTTTGGTTAGGAAATACTCGTCGTCGAAGTTGTCGCTCCAAAGCGTGGAGTATTTGATGCCGGCCTTGGTGAGGCCGCCGTTGAGATTGAGCATGCCGACGAGGCCGGGCCAAGTGCCGGACCAGTTGGCGACGGTGAGGATTGGGCCGCGGTGCGAGATCAGGCCGTGGAGAATGTGATGCGAATACTGCCAGACCGCCTCGGCGATGATGATGGGAGCGTCGGGATCGATGTTAGCGAAGACCTCCATGCCTTCCTTTTGCGAGGAGATGAAGCCGTGCTTCACGTCCTTCTTGTAGCCGTGGGCGCGCACGAGTTTGTAGCCGAGATTGGCGAGGCAGGCGGTGAGGGTTTTTTCCATTTCCTGCTGAGCGGCCCAGCAGACGGCGTTGGCGGTGTGGCGCAGGTCGCCGTTGGCGATGAGCGTGACGGTGTTCTTAGGAGTTTTAGGCATGGGAAGGTTTTGGTATGGGGCTAGAGATAATCGGCGCGTGGCCGAGGTTTGGGTAGGGTGCGCATTATACTCTCGATTAGTCGGGCGGAGAATGGATAAACGGGGATCAAGAATGGACAAAATTGGCACATCGGCGGCGAAGGCGTTGCTTTCCCAGCAGGTCAGCGGGACGCGTTACTTTTTCCTGAACCTGGCACCGACAGCGGGGGCGAAGCGCGTTGAGGTGACGTTGGGTGGACGCGAGCGGTGCAATCCCGACTACGAAATCCGCCGGCGTTCGTATGCGCATTTCGGCTTGGAGTATGTCGCCGATGGAAGTGGCGAGGTGGAGTTGGACGGAGAGCGGCGGGTGTTACGGGCGGGGAGTGTTTTTGCCTATGCGCCGACGACGCGGTGTGTGATGCGCACGGACGCGGCGCGGCCGATGTTGAAGTATTTTGTGTGTGTGTCGGGTGCGGACGTGGCGAAGCGGTTGCGTCAGGCCGGGGTGGGGCCGGGCACGGTGCGCGAGTTGGCGGCGCACGCAGAGATCCGCAGCGTGGTTGAGGATCTGGTGCGCGAGGGACAGCGGACTGGCGCGTTGACGCGGGCGATTTGCGCGCAGTTGTTTGAACTGTTGTTGCTCAAGATCGAGGATGCGGCTGGCGCGGCGGGGCAGGGTGATCCGGCGGAGGCAAATTTCTTGCGCTGCAAGGCGCTGATCGACGCGGAGGCGGAGCGCTTGATGACGCTGCGTGAGATCGCCGCTGCGGTGGGGCTGGAGGAATCGAGCGTATGCCGGCTTTTCCGGAAGTATGAAGACACGAGCCCGTATCAGTATCTTTTGCGCCGAAAGATGAATCTGGCCGCGGCCTTCCTCGTGGAAGGCAAAGGACGGGTGAAGGAGGCGGCGCAGCGCGTGGGTTTCGCGGACCCGTATCACTTCTCGCGCTGCTTCAAAGCCGTGCACGGCGTGCCGCCGAGCGAGCTGCTGAAGCACGGACGGTGAGAGACGTGAATAAGGGGCTGTCTTCGAAATAAACCAGCGTTGGAGAGTTGGTTCTCGTAGGCAGCCTGCTTGCAGGCGCGAGTATCGTTCCCGTTGGTTGGTATCCAACGCGCCTGCAAGCAGGCTGCCTACATCTGAAGACCGTGGTTTATTTCAAAAAAACGGCTTAGACGATTTACATGCAACTGGCTGCATTGCAGGCGATCGGCTTTGCGGTGGGCGGTATCCACGCGGTGCTTTGATTGCGGGGGAAATCGCCGGAGCAGAACCTGAAGGCGTTGTAAACCGCCATGGTTTGTAGCGTGTCGGCGGCGATTTTGCAGCCCCTGGCGGGGCCGTTATCGGGTCATCGGGTCGCGGAATTGCAGCCGACGAAGCTCGCAGCGATGGAAGGGCGCTTCGAAACGGGGTCTCGCGCGCCTCTCTAGATAGGAGGCATTCCGGACGTGAAGGCGCGCACGATGTAGTGGGGTGTGCCGCTGCCGTGGCTGCTGAGCTTCGTGGCGCACGATGATTTTAACGCGGAGGTGATTGGGCTGGATCAGTTTCCAGAGAAAGATTGGCCGCCGGTGGTCATCGTGCACGTGGCGTTTCAAATCATGGTGATGATCGGAGGGGTGATGGCGCTGCTGGGTGTGCTGTTTTTCTGGTTTTTGCGAAAGAAGGCGTTTCCTCGGTGGTTCTTGTGGGCGCTGGGCGCGGCGATTCCGTTGGGCATGATTGGTATCGTGGCGGGCTGGGTGGTCACGGAGGTTGGGCGTCAGCCGTGGATCATCTACGGAGTGATGCGCACGGGGGAGGCGATGACGCCGGTGCCGGGCATGGTTTATCACTTTTATCTGTTTCTGGGGCTGTATTTCATGTTGGCGGTGACCGCCGTATGGTTGTTCAAGCGGCAGATTCAGGCGGTGCAGGAGCCGACGGCAGGGACGGGCGGTGCGTCATGTTGATCGATATTTTGATTTTTTTCATCGGTGCGTAGCTGTTGCTCTATACGCTGCTGGGCGGGTCGGACTATGGCGCGGGCATCCTGGAACTGTTGCCGGCCGGGAAGCTGCGTGATGCGCAGAAGCATGTGATCAACGAGGCGATGGGACCGGTGTGGGAGGCCAATCACATGTGGCTGATCTTGATCGTGGTGATCCTGTTCATGGGCTTTCCGGTGATCTTCACGACACTGATGGTCGCGTTGCACATCCCGATGCTGGCGTTGCTTTTGGGAATCGTGGTGCGGGGGGCAGCGTTCACGTTCCGGCATTATGACGCGGTGCAGGACGCTTGGTCGCAGCGGATTTACACGTGGTTGTTCGGCGTATCGAGTCTGTGGACGGCGGTGTGGCTGGGGATCATCGCGGCGAGCCTCAATCGTGGGGTGATCGATACGGGGACGACAGATGTTTGGGACGCCTATGTGGCGCCGTGGTGGGGCTTGTATCCGTTGATGGTGGGAGTGTTCGTGGCGTGTCTTTTTGTGTTTTTGGCCTGTATTTACCTGATCTCGGAGACGGACGAACCAGAGTTGGTGCGGCGTTTTACGGGGCATGCGGCGTTTTTTAATGTTTTGGCGATCATGGCGGGTGGAGGGGTGTTTGTCGCGTCGCTGGGCGAGCGAGTGAGTCTGATTGCGGGATTCATGGGGAGTCCGCTGACATTCGGAGTGATGGGACTGGCGACGCTGCTGAGTGGCGCGTTGTGGTTTTCGGTGAAGGGGCCGGCGCGGTTGGGTGACGCGGGTGATCGCGGGCGGTCAGGTGGGCCTGATTTTGACGGGGTGGCTGCTGCTTTATGCGCCAAATGTGATGATTACGGCGGATGGACCGTTGAGTTTTTATGAGCAGGCGGCCCCGCAGGCGACGTTGGTTCAGCTGGTTTTGGCTCTGGTTGTGGGGAGTCTCTTCATTTTCCCGAGCCTGATTTTCCTGCTGCGGGTGTTTAAAGTGGAGGGTGGAGGGCGGAATGGTCCGCGCGAGTGAGCCCCAGGTCGTGGGTGGCGGCTTCGTGCTAGCATAAGGCGGTCACGTGCTAGCAGGCTGGGTTTTGGTTTTGCGGCGGTGCGGGTGGAGGATTGGATAGCTTCATGTCCCAGAAATCTGTTCTTATTACCGGTGCTTCGCGCGGAATTGGCCGCGGCATCGCGATCGAATTGGCCAAGGCGGGTTGCCGCGTCGCCATCAACTATGCCGGTAACGCGGCGGCGGCGGCCGAAGCGCTGGAGCTGGTCAAGGCGGCTGGCGGCGACGGTTTTATCGTGCAGGGCGATGTTTCGGTGGCGGCGGATCGCGAGCGTTTGGTGGCCGAGACGGTGAAGCAGTTTGGCCGTATCGACTTGCTGGTGAACAACGCCGGTGTGGCACCCAACGTGCGCGCCGACCTGCTGGAGGCCGGTGAAGAGAGCTTTGACCGGCTGTTTGCGATCAATTTGAAGGGCCCGTTTTTCCTCTCGCAGCTCGTTGCCAAGCAGATGATGGAGCAGCCGGTGGATGATGAGGGGTTCCGCGGACGTATCGTGAACATCACCTCGATCTCGGTCTACACCGCATCTATCAACCGCGGCGACTACTGCATGGTGAAGGCGGGGCTGGCGATGATGACCAAGCTCTTTGCTGATCGCCTCGCGAACGACGGCATCAACGTTTACGAGATTCGCCCTGGGGTGATCGCGACCGACATGACCGGCACGGTGAAGGCCAAATACGACAAGCTCATCATCGAGGACGAACGCGGCATCACGCCGATCCGCCGCTGGGGTAAACCCGAGGACATCGGTCGTGCGGTGCGTGCGATTGCCGAGGACCGGTTCCCGTTTTCGACTGGCACGGCCTTTGATGTGGATGGCGGCTTCCACCTGCAGCGCCTCTGATCTGCTATCGAGACGTCTCGCAAATTTTCCTTTCTCTGCCTCTCAGGCGTCACCAGTTGGTGGCGCCTTTTTTGTGTTCGTGGGCCGAGTCACAGGTGCTGGATAGGATGAATCGGTGCTTTGCTCTATTTTGACCCGTGCGGAGGCCGTTCACGGGTGGGCATATCTTGGCCGGACTGCATATCTTGTTACGAATTCCTTGGCAGGGCATAACGTTGGGTTATATGTTCTAACCACTACCTGTTGTGGTTTGATGTATTCCGCGTAGCAATATGTGGTGTCGATTGCCTCTCCTGAGCCTAGTCTGGTCGACCCACTTTAACGAGCTGCCAGACGAGGAACGAGGCGGGAGTCCCCTTCGCATTTAACCCTCACATTCATCGTAAATTCATCATGATTTCATCCGCTCTAGAAACCAATACATCCTCCAGCTCGCCGGTTACCCCGCGTATCAACGGGGTCCAAGTCCTGACCCGGGCGATTCCGCCGAATGGGCGTTTGGTCTGTAAGCGCGACGGGAGTGAAGTTCGTTTTGACCTCAATAAAGTCACTCGAGCGATCGCTTTGGCCTTTCACGAGGTGCGCCATGGGAATGTCGAGAACCCATACCGCGACGACATGTTGGCGTGTTTCGGACTGTCGGGGGATGACTTTTCGCAGGTTGTGCAGATATCGGAGGGTGTTTCTCAGATGCTGGAGCTCTATTATAGGGACGGTCGTCATCCCAATATCGAGCAAGTCCAGGATGCGGCCGAAAAAGCGATCGCGGCGGCCGGCTGCTGGGATGAGGCCAGGGCCTACATGCTTTATCGGGCACGTCATGCCGAGCGGCGGCTTGCGCATTATGAGGACAATGGCTTGGCGGACTACATCGCGATGGCGAAATACGCCCGTTATCGTCCTGAGTTGGGTCGTCGCGAGATATTCACCGAAGGCGTCGAGCGAGTGCGTGATATGCACCTGACGTTTTTCGCGGACCGGTTGACCCATGTTTTGCCAGAGGGAAGTGGCATGCCGGCGGATGTTCGCAGTCTGGCGGAGGGGCAGGCGGAAGTGCTTGGGCGCTTACTCGGTGGTAAATCGCTAAGCGACATCATCCACCAGTGCTTCGAACAGGTGAAGACCAAGCGGGTGTTGCCCAGCATGCGCTCCATGCAATTCGGTGGAGAGGCGATCCTTACGAATCACAGCCGCATGTTTAATTGCAGTTTTTCCAACGTGGATCGGCCGGCCTTCTTTCGTGAGTATTTTTACCTGCTGCTCAGTGGGTGCGGCGTGGGATTTTCGGTGCAAAGGCATCATATCGCCTTGCTCCGGTCATTGCCGCCAAGGCAGGCGGAGAACGATTTGCCCGTCCGGCATCATCACGTCGTTGATACCATTGAAGGCTGGGCGGATGCCTTGGATGTTTTGGTCGCATCGTTTTACGAGGGCCAAAAGGTCGAGTTCGACTACTCCGCGATTCGTCCGCGTGGGGCGTCTCTGAAAACATCCGGAGGCAAGGCTCCCGGCCATTTACCTCTGAAAAAGGCCCTGCGGCAGGTGGAGCACATCTTGGAGCATGCTTCAGGTCGGGCGCTGCGGCCGATCGAGGTATATGACATTAATATGTTCATCGCCAAGGCGGTGTTGGCGGGAGGGATTCGTCGTTCGGCGACGATCTGCCTCTTTTCTCCCGATGATGAGGAGATGATGAATGCCAAGACCGGTGATTGGTTCGACAAACACCCGCAGCGGTCGGCTTCGAATAATTCCGCCGTTCTTCCTCGGGGCGAGGACAACGCCGGGCATTTTCGCAAGCTGTTCAAGGCGCAGCAGGAGTTTGGCGAACCGGGTTTCTATTTCTGCGATAATCCAGAGGCGGGCTGCAATCCATGCGCGGAGATTGCCCTGTTGCCGGTTGTTGACTGGGAGCTGTCGGATGCAGAAGTCACCCGACTTTATGAGCAGGGCTACCACGGGGAGTTGCCTGGCACTGCGCGACTGTCCGGCTTTCAGCACTGTAATCTGACAACCATCAACGGTCGCTCGGCCATTTCGGAGGAATTATTCTACGAGGCATGCGTATATGCTGCGGCCATAGGAACTCTACAGGCTGCCTACACCGATATGCCTTATCTGGGTCCGGTGACCCGTCTCATCAACGAGCATGATGCGTTGCTGGGCGTCTCCATCTGTGGGTTCATGGACAACCCGGAGATATTGTTGGAACCGGAGACTCTAGCTCGTGGAGCGCTCCTCGCCCGTGCGGCTAATCGCTGGTTGGCCGATTTAATCGGTATCCAGCCGGCGGCTAAGCTCACCACATGTAAGCCAGAGGGCACGGCGTCGTTGTTGCTCAATGCGGCTTCGGGCATTCACCCGCATCACGCCAGACGGTATTTCCGTCGGGTGCAGGCGAATCGTAAGGAACCGGTCTACGCCTTCTTTAAGGAGGCCAACGCCCAGATGACCGAAGTTTCTGTCTACAGCCCGGAAACGGACGATGTGATTACGTTCCCAGTTGAGGCGCCCGCCAAGGCGATCCTCAGGAGGGATCTGACCGCAGTGCAGTTCCTGCGTATCGTGCGTTTGGTTCAAGAGGCATGGGTTATTCCCGGTGGTGACCGTTCATCCCGTGCGCCCGGTCTACATCACAACGTCTCAAATACCTGCACGGTCAGGGAGCATGAATGGCAAGAGGTCGCAGAATTCATTTGGAGTAACCGCCACTATTTCACGGGTATCTCCCTTCTACAGGAGGCCGGGGACAAGGCCTACCGGCAGGCACCTCGTGAAGAAGTGACAACCGAGGTGGATGTTGCCCGCTGGAATACACTACATTCAAAGACCGTGGATTACCGTAAAATGCGTGAGGCAACCGATGAAACCAACCTTAAGGAAGTTGTCGCCTGCGCGGGAGGCGCCTGTGATCTGCGCTGATTCCCTTAAGGGATATACACTCGGGTAAGGCGATGGCTGCCTTGCCATGCGTCTCCTCTTCTTCCCGCGCCTCTCATAGAAGGGGAGCGGGGAGATGTGTGCTTAGTAGTTGGAGGGTGAATGGGGGAGGCGTGGCCCGATTCGGGCGCGCAAATACAGAGGGCTCTAGCAGGGGCGTGGCTCTCTGGGGCTGGGGAAAATTTTCGGTGTCACTGTCTAGCGCTAAGCCGCTGGGTATTTGAAATACGACTACATTACGTCTCTCTCACGGTGTTGGGGCAGTGTTAAGTAATGGCGGGAGGGTCGTTCACTGACCTGAATCTGGCGTCTTACTAAAAAACTAAATTGATTTAAGCCTATGTTAATTGGTGATTTCTGTAATTATATAAAAAATAAATCAAAAAGGTCTTGTCTCATGCACTTGGGTTTTCATTGTCCGCTCTCCCTTCGACGGACCACCTGCTGAAAAGCACGGTTGGGACATTCGAAATGTTCTTTCTCAATTCGGTTTAAATCATCGGTCGCTGAAAAGATTTCCAAAAAAGAAGTTGACGAGCGAAAGTTGAAATGATCGATTTGAACTCTTTCCCCCATCACCTAACGGCTTGGCGGAAAAGTTCTTTACCAAAGCAA
>JBBKWO010000034.1:0-2500 GCA_037969015.1 Opitutaceae bacterium | reverse complement strand
AGGCGTTGCCATTGTGGTGTTGTGGGACCTGACTGGAAGAGCTGCTGATCTTCCAGGGAGTTACAAAGTTCGCGGATAGCCGAATCATCTGGAAAGATGATCCACAGAAGGTAAAAGTCCTGTAGGCGAAATCCGTCGAGCCTCCCGTCAGTGATCCCGAGTAGTGCGGAACCCGTGAAAGTCCGTACGAATCCGTGGGGACCACCCCATAAGGCTAAACACTCTCCAGCGACCGATAGCGGACAAGTACCGTGAGGGAAAGATGAAAAGTACCCCGGGAGGGGAGTGAAATAGTACCTGAAACCGTGTGCCTACAAACAGTTGGAGCTCAATCTTCGGATTGGGTGACAGCGTGCCTTTTGAAGAATGAGCCGGCGAGTTAGCGATCAGTAGCAAGGTTAACCGGTTGACGGGTAGCCGTAGCGAAAGCAAGTCTTAATAGGGCGTTGAGTTGCTGGTCCTAGACCCGAAGCGAAGTGATCTATCCATGGGCAGGCTGAAGCACGGGTAAGACCGTGTGGAGGGCCGAACCCACCTAGGTTGAAAACTGGGGGGATGACCTGTGGATAGGGGTGAAAGGCCAATCAAACTTCGTGATAGCTGGTTCTCCCCGAAATGCATTTAGGTGCAGCGTTGTGTGTTCCGTATCGGAGGTAGAGCACTGTTTGGACGCAGGGGCCTACAAGCTTACTAACTTCAGACAAACTCCGAATGCCGATATGTCATAGCACAGCAGTGAGACTGTGGGGGATAAGCTCCATGGTCGAGAGGGAAACAGCCCAGATCGTCAGCTAAGGTCCCTAAATCATGGCTAAGTGGTAAAGGATGTGGGACGTCACAGACAACCAGGAGGTTGGCTTAGAAGCAGCCATCCTTGAAAGAGTGCGTAATAGCTCACTGGTCAAGAAGTCCCGCGCCGATAATGTAACGGGGCTAAGCCATGTACCGAAGCTACGGCTTCGTGCCGCATATGCGAAAGCAGGCACGAGGGGTAGGGGAGCGTTGATACGCGATTGAAGCGGCGGGGTAACCCAGCCGTGGACGCGTGTCAAGTGAGAATGCCGGCATGAGTAGCGAGAGAGGGGGGAGGACCCCCTCCGCCGAATGTCCAAGGGTTCCTGGGGAAGGTTCATCCGCCCAGGGTAAGTCGGGACCTAAGGCGAGGCCGAAAGGCGTAGTCGATGGATAACAGGTTGATATTCCTGTACCGGTTCTAAGCCGCCAAAGACCGAGCGTAGTCTGCTAAGGAAACCCCTTCGGGGGCTACCGACCCGGCTATTAGTAGGTCAGCGATGGGGTGACGCAGCAGGGTATGGCATCCCCGGCGATGGTAGTCCGGGGGCAAGTATGTAGGTCGTGGACCAGGGAAATCCGGGCCACACAAGACTGAGATACGATACCGACACGAATAGTGGAAGTGCCAAGTCCCATACTGCCTAGAAAAGCCTCTAGCGAGGATTAGAGCCGCCCGTACCCCAAACCGACTCAGGTGGACAGGTAGAGAATACCGAGGCGATCGAGTGAACCCTGGTTAAGGAACTCGGCAAATTAGCCCCGTAACTTCGGGAGAAGGGGTGCCCTTCACGGTGTAGGACTTCGCGTCCGAAGCTGTAAGGGGCCGCAGTGACCAGGCCCAAGCGACTGTTTACTAAAAACACAGGTGCATGCGAAGTCGTAAGACGAGGTATATGCACTGACGCCTGCCCGGTGCTGGAACGTTACGTGGAGGGGTTAGCCTTTGGCGAAGCCCCGAAACTAAGCGCCAGTAAACGGCGGCCGTAACTATAACGGTCCTAAGGTAGCGAAATTCCTTGTCGGGTAAGTTCCGACCTGCACGAATGGCGTAACGACTTGGGCACTGTCTCAACCAGGGACTCGGCGAAATTGCAATATGAGTAAAGATGCTCATTACGCGCAGCAGGACGGAAAGACCCCGGGACCTTTACTGCAGTTTGATGTTGGGAACTGGTAGTGCTAGAGTAGGATAGGTGGGAGACTTTGAAGCCAGGACGCTAGTTCGGGTGGAGTCGCCCTTGGAATACCACCCTTGTACTACCGGGTTTCTAACCTCGGTCCGTTATCCGGATCAGGGACAGCGTCTGACGGGCAGTTTAACTGGGGCGGTTGCCTCCCAAAGAGTAACGGAGGCGCTCAAAGGTTCCCTCAGGTTGGTTGGCAATCAACTATAGAGTGTAAGGGTATAAGGGAGCTTAACTGCGAGACTGACAGGTCGAGCAGGTGCGAAAGCAGGACCTAGTGAACCGGCGGTGGCAAGTGGGTGCGCCGTCGTTCAACGGCTAAAAGGTACCCCGGGGATAACAGGCTTATCTTCCCCAAGAGTCCATATCGACGGGAAGGATTGGCACCTCGATGTCGGCTCATCGCATCCTGGGGCTGGAGTAGGTCCCAAGGGTTGGGCTGTTCGCCCATTAAAGCGGTACGCGAGCTGGGTTTAGAACGTCGTGAGACAGTTCGGTCCCTATCCGCTGCGCGCGCAGGA
>JBBKWO010000033.1:0-36593 GCA_037969015.1 Opitutaceae bacterium | reverse complement strand
TGGATCGCCTCGCTCAACGTGCATCCATGCGCGAGGCGATAGGCGCGTCCCAGATAGTCCGGGTTGCACGACATCGCCCGCGCCACGTCACCCGCGTGGATGCCCTTTGAGAATGTCTCTGCGATGAAACGCTCCGCCCTGCCTGCGAGCACATTGCCCGAGCCCGCCGTTACCGCGAGCTCCTGACGCTGTAGCTCCGACAACAAAAGCGTTACCCATAACGCCGACTCCGCCGTTGAAGGCAGGCCCGACTCCTGATCATCCAGCAACCGGTGGAACAGCTCCGTCACCCGCTCGGGCCTGGCTGCACGCACCTGTTGCGGGATGCTCAACCGGTTCCCCGCACCGGTCCGCTTTGGCAAATGAAAGTGCACCCAGTAGAACGACAGATTCGCGGCATACGGAGCCGTGCCGCGATGATTTCGTCCCGGCCAAAGCAGCAAGGCTTCACCTGCCCGGACATCAAACGACCGCTCTTCTTCGGCAATCCCCAGACAACCCGAACGCACAAAAATCAACTCGTGCGAGGCGATCACCCGGCTCGCATGGGTTCCATGCCCGGACGAGACAAACAGGCCGGCGTTTTCCGCGCTCAGGCCGTTCGGCAGCGTTATATCGAGATGATCCGTCACTGTGCGGATTTAGTCCGGTTTTCTACTTAAAAGTCCATTCGCAAAGGATATCAACTCCTGGAGCATCACGTATATGTTCCGATTGAAACCAATCCCATACCACTGCGTCCGTATTTGTGATTCATTCTGGGACGAACGCCAGCGAGTGAACCACGAGCACTCCCTGCCCAAGCAGTATGATCTCTGCAAACGCACCGGACGCATTGAGGCACTTCGCTTGGAGTGGACCCCTGACAGTCCCCTGCATCAGCCACACATCTACTGGGACTCGGACACCGCCAAATGGTTGGAGGCCGCCTGCTACGCTTGTCGCATCCGTCCTGACGTCGCGCTTCGTGAGAAGATCGATGAAGTCGCCGCCCTCTTTGTTTCCGCCCAACAACCAGACGGCTATCTCAACTCTCACTTCTCCGTGGTGCGCCCTCAAGAGCGATGGAAAAACCTTCGTGACGAGCATGAGCTGTATTGCGCCGGACACATCGTCGAAGCCGCGGTGGCCCACCACGATCTCACCGGAAACGATACCTTGCTGAACACCGCGTGCCGGCTCGCCGATTGCATTGACCGAACATTTGGCACCGCGCCGGACAAGTTGCGCGGCTACTGCGGGCACGAGGAAATCGAGCTCGCGCTCATGCGTTTGTATCACGCCACAGCTGAGGCGCGATACCTCCGGCTCGCCTCCTATTTCATCGACGAACGCGGCCGGCAGCCGCTTTGGTTCGAAACCGAACATCCGCCCATCCACGGTCTGGCCCGCTTCCCGGCCGACTATTATCAGGCGCATAAACCGGTGCGCGAGCAGAGCGAAGCCGTCGGCCACGCCGTGCGCGCCATGTATCTCTACACCGGTATGATCGACGTCGCCGCGGCCACCCTCGATTCCAGCTTACGCGAGGCCTGCCAACGACTCTGGGACAGCGTAACCCGTCACAAGCTCTACATCACCGGCGGCATCGGCAGCTCTTGGTCCAGCGAAGCCTTCACCGAAAACTTCGATCTGCCCAACGAGCGAGCCTACTGCGAGACCTGCGGCAGCGTTGCCCTGGCCTTCTGGGCTCGTCGCATGCTTCAGCTTGAAGGCGACGCCACCTACGCGGAAGTGTTGGAACGCGTGCTCTACAACGGCGCGCTCGCCGGCATGTCACTTGATGGGCAAAAGTTCTTTTATCAAAATCCGCTCACGTCCCTCGGCCAACACTCCCGCCAGGAATGGTTCGAGTGCTCCTGTTGCCCGTCCAACCTCTCGCGCCTACTCGGCACGCTCGGCGAAAGCCTCGCCTCCACGGACGCGGATACACTCCTGATCCATCTCTATGTCGGATCGGAAATCCCTTTCTCGCTCACCAACGGCGCCGCTGGCTCCGTGCGGTTTTCGGGTGATCTCCCTTGGGGTGGCTCTGCCCAGCTCGAGCTCTCCCTCGCGTGCGAGTCCTCGTTTCCCTGGGAGCTGCGTATACGCGTCCCGTCATGGGTCGACCAGTTCCGCATCACGATCAATGGAACCGAGACACCGCTAAAAACCGACCGTGGTTACGCCTGCCTGCGCCGCACCTGGCGCGACCGGGACAAGGTAGAGCTCACCTTCGATGTGCCCGTGCGTCAGCTGACCAGCGATCCCCGCGTGACCGCCACGTCCGGCCACGTTGCGCTTCAACGCGGCCCCTTCATCTACTGCATCGAAGATGCCGACTTCCCCGATCTGGGTGGAGTCCTCCCGGTCGCACTTTCCCGCGAGGATGCCCAAGCTCTCGTCGCCCGCTTCGACGCAGACTTACTCGACGGCATTGTTGTCCTCGAAGGCGTCGGCAAGACGTCCGCCGAACTCGAAACGCCCACGGAAGCTATTGGCGAAAGCCTCTATCGTTCAGCCCCCGCCGCAGAGCCGCGAAACATTCCCTTCCGGGCGATTCCATACTTCGCGTGGAGCAACCGCGAACAGGGTGCCATGCGTGTGTGGATTCCTCGCCAAACAGGGTAAATGGACCAAGTGCCCGTGCCTGTCCTTATCTTATCAATGGTGGTGGAGGGGGAGGCTATAGAAGATGACGAAGGAAACGAACGGGAGCTGGAAGCTCCCGCTACTTTGGTTCAGAAGGGGCGAATTGAAGTCGGCGTGTCGGCGGGACAGAACTACGGAGGTCGGAAGCAGTTCACCCGGAGACGCGGGGATGCGGTGTGAAAGCGGTGAATCGGCAGGGGCTCGTAAAATACACCAATGCCCGGCCAGAACCCGAATGGGTTCGAGCAACTGACTTGGGATAAGCAATGGAATTGACCTAAGCGCTTTGGGCATAAGGTTACGTTTCATGAAACTGTGCTTACCCGCCCTGTGCCTCTTTTTCATGGCAACCCTGCTTAGTGCCCAAAAGGTTGAGGATTCTTTCGAGGCAAAGTCCTTTAGCGATGGGGACTTTTCACTTAATTACCGGATCTATATCCCCTCCGAAATCAAGCCGGGTGAAACAGTTCCGCTCGTCCTCTTACTGCACGGCGCCGGAGAGCGGGGCGACAACAACCTCTCCCAACTCGTCAATGGCGCCGGTTCGATTTTTCGCTATTCGCGGCATCATAAAATCCCTGCCATCATCATCGCCCCGCAATGCCCGGCTGGGATGCAATGGGTGGACGTCCCTTGGAACGGCGATTCCCACGTGATGCCGAAAGAACCGTCCAAACCGATGCACGCCACCATGCAGCTACTGGCTGAGAGCATCAAAAATCTACCAGTCGATCGCAGCCGTATTTATGTTACCGGTTTATCGATGGGAGGCTTTGGCACCTGGGATATTATCCAGCGGAATCCGGAGCTTTTCGCCGCCGCCATCCCGGTTTGCGGTGGCGGTGATCAAGCGGAGGCCGCGCAATTAAAAGACCTGCCCATCTGGGTTTTCCACGGAGCTGAAGACACCGCAGTCAAAACTCAGCGGTCTCGTGACATGGTCGATGCGGTTAAAAAGAACGGTGGCACCCATATCCAATACACCGAATATCCCGGGGTGGCCCATTTTTCGTGGAAGCAAACCTACGCCAACCCCGAAGTGCTCAAGTGGCTTTTCGAGCAAAGGAAATGACGTCTGGAGTCGCCGGCCCAGGGCCGGCGCATCAGCAGCCATCGTAATGCGGAGGAGCGCTGTCCGGAATTCGAGATGACGGAGGGTCGGAACAGCAGAAGTCGGAAGAGATTCACGCGGAGGCGCGGGGGCGTGGGGACGTGGAGTTTCTGGACGAGGAATAAAATCAGCCAGGGCCTCTTCGACAAAGCGCAAGGGAGGCAGCTGATCAGAGGCTGATGGTTCTGGGCCTTCATGCGCTTCGTGGTTTGTGCTTTCGTTTGCCCAAAGGGGCACCCACCTCAAGACCCCTGCGGGCCAGCGATGGGCTGACCATCTCCGGCTTACGGCTCACTTGTAGTTTAAAACGGATCGAATACGGCGCTGCTGGCAGGGGGCTTTTATTGGCGTGTTTAAACGGGGCGTTCCTGATTTAGAACCGTTCAACAAATCCCACCATGGCCAAACCCACTCCGCTCGAACAGCTCAAGGACGCCGCCCATCTGCCCGACAATGCCTGGGGCAAGCTGCTCGGGGCGACTCCTGTGATCATGACGGTGGTGGCGACGTTGCTGGCCGGTCTGGCCTCCAGCGAGATGACCAAGGCTCAATATGATCGCGCCTACGGCGCACAGCTCCAGTCGCGCGCCGGTGACCAGTGGGCGTTTTTCCAGGCCAAGCGCCTGCGCGGCGAGATGCAGCGCAATACCCTCGACATGCTGGCGGCCACGTCCGGCGTCGACGCGGTGGCCGGTGAGGATGCGCCCGAGCTGCCACCGGCTCCCGAGGTCGCCCCCGAGGTGACCGCGGTGTTGCAGGCGGTGCGGGATGATGCCCCGGCCGAGGTGATGGATCCACTTTTGCTCAAACTGCGTCCCGAGGTGATTGCCGCCGCCCTGGCCGACGCGAAAGCTTATGTCGCCGCATACGACGAACGGACCTCGCCCTTGCTCAAGAAGATCATGGAGGGCGGATCCGTGCCGGCGCGGTTGCGATTCAACTCCACGCGCTACGACCACGAGGCGCAGTTGAACGCGGGGATCGCGCGGCTTTACGAGTTGCAGGTGCGCAAGGTCAACCTGAGCGCAGAGCGGCACCACCTGCGCAGCCAACGCTTTTTCTTTGGCATGCTGGGCGCGCAGATGGGCGTGATCATCAGCACGCTGGCAATGGCCGCCAAACAGCGGAACCTGCTGTGGTCACTCGCGGCCGGCGCGGGCCTGATCGCGATCGTGTTCGCGGTTTACGTTTACCTCTACGTCTGAGGCTGGCCCGTCCGTGGTTTTGTCGGACGCTTACTTGCTTCCCCGAAACAGACCGGCGGCACCGGAGATGCTTAAAATCACGCCGAGCACGAGCAGCCAGATGGTCTTGTTAGTCGGCGAGCCGGTGACCGTTTCGTTGACAGTCGAGGCGATCGAGTCGTGGGACTGGAGGCCGTAGAAAAGCAGGATGACGCCGGCGATGAGCAGAGCGAGTGAGGTGAATTTCATAGGTAACGTGATCTGATCGTATTCGCCGGGTTTCGGTTTCTCAATCTCTGGCTGAATCTATTAGTTCGTTAGCGGCCGCATCAATCCAGTGTCACGCGGACGCCGCCAAAGCGGCGGGCGAGGGCGTTGTAGAGCCAGGCGCAGAGGAAGCCGGTGATCATTGCGCCAATGGCGTTGATGAAGGGGTAGGCCATCACCACGGCGATATTGATCGGGCCGCTGGAGGTGTAGGTGAAAAAACCACTGAGTTTGACGGTGTGTCCGGGGCCGCTGAACAACAGGGCAAAAACCGCAACGGGGAGCGAGAGGATGAAGGACGCCGCCGCGAGGAGCAGTGCGAGGTCGCCGGGATCAATGCGTTTGAGGCGGGTGGTGCGGGTAGGGTTCATGGAGTGCGCCGATGGCGTGATCGCACCCTGAGTCGGTGGCAGGACGTGCGCAACTGCCGGTTGTTCAGCGCCCGGGCCTCAGAGGGGAGGGGGGCGTGGACACATATAATACATAATATTCCGGATGGATTTTGCCAACGGCGCAGGCTGATTGAGCCCAACCCCCATCCATAACTTACCCCAAGCTCACATTAGTCCAGTTCACTGAGGCTGCCGCACGCTTGGGGTGCGTATTTGGATAACAAATACATACTCCCGATGAAATCCCCTAAGAAGCGTCTTGTTGTCTTCAGTCTTGCGGTAACTGCCACGGTCCTGAGTCCCGGGCTGATGTTGGGTGACACCGTCATCTATCAGGGCCCGGGTGGAAGTGAAACGTCCCCAGTGACCGGAACCATGAACAACGATGTCAACTGGACCGACAGTCTGGCTCCGAGTTCATCGTTGGACACCACGCTCGCATTTGGTGGCAGTGCCGCCGGCACCTATACGGCTACCAATGATTTTTCCGGAGATTTTAATTTGAACCGGATTCTGCTGAACAGCAGTTCCTCCGGCCTGACCACCATTACGAGCGGTTCATTCAATTTTCTCAATGATAGTGGCGCCGCCGGGCCGCGCATCACGCAGGACGGTTCGGGCCCTGTTACGATCAACAGCGGGATCAAGTTGGCGAATTCCGTGACCATC
This sequence comes from Opitutaceae bacterium, assembly GCA_037969015.1. Taxonomy (GTDB): domain Bacteria; phylum Verrucomicrobiota; class Verrucomicrobiia; order Opitutales; family Opitutaceae; genus JAUWBF01. The sequence continues at coordinate 30,336 of JBBKWO010000033.1, read as the reverse complement.
GATGGCGCGGGCACCGGGCAACTTACTCTGGGCGGCACGATTTCGGGCGCGGGTGGGCTGCTGATCAATCATGCCGCGGGGGTTACGCTTCTCTCGGTTGCCAATAGCTACGTCGGCGGCACCACGCTCACCGCCGGCACCCTGCAAGCTGGGATCAACACCGCTTTTGGCACCGGTGCCCTTGCCCTCAACGGTGGACGCCTCAGCTCCGACAGCACGGCGGCCCGCACCCTCTCGAATGTCTTGTCCATCGGCGGCAACGTCGCGCTTGGTGATGTGACTAAAACGGGCACACTGACCCTTTCTGGCGTCACCACGCTGGGCACCGCCAACGCCATACTGACTACCGACAGCGCCGTCACACTCAGCGGTATCATCGGTGGCGGCGCCAATGGCTTTACCAAGTCGGGTGCCGGCACGCTTAATCTGACCAACGGCAACAACACCTACACCGGTCTCACCACGGTCAATGAAGGTATGCTCACGGCCAGCGCCACCGGCGTGATCAAGGGCAATGTTCTCGTCACGGATTCAGGCACGCTACGCTCCACGGTGGCCAACAACTTTGGGACCACCCCGACTTCCACCGTTACCGTCTTGAACGGTGGTAACTGGACCTTGGCCTCCAACTTCAATCAAGCCGTCAACAAGCTGGTGATAGGCTCTCCTTCCGACACGGCCGGCACCGCATCCCGGGTTGAAATTGGAAACGACGGTGGAAATGCGGTTACGCTCCAGATCACCGGCTCGGGTGCCAATGTGCTCAACCTTCAGGGCTCGGCCATTACTCCGGCGGTCCTTTCCCTCGGCGGCTATGGACTGGGAATCGGCACGGTCCAGTTCACAAATACGAGCCCCGGCATCACCACGACGGTCAACCTCGGGGCCAACGGTCAGATCCATTCAGGAGGGACCCCCGCGGGCAGCGGCAACGGTGCCCTCTACAGCACTGCCACGACGACCGCATCCAATTACGTCTCTTTTAATTTCAACGGCACCACCATCTCCACGCAAGATTACACCGGAGCCGCCACCGGTCCCGGCTCGCTGTATTACAACCTTGTTCGCGTCGGCGATACCAACGGCCAGACCGCCGGCTACTTTGATAACGTGAATATCAACGCCAGCCTCGGTGACGGCACCGGTCAGTTGCAGGTGGTGAAGTCCAATATTAATCTCGGCTGGACCGGTTCGATCAACCTCGGCGCGCTGGTCGCTGCGCGCGACTCTGGCACGGGGACGTCGTCGGCCACCGCGTCCACCACCAATAGCAACCCGATTACGGTGGCCAGCACGGCCACGGGCATGACCGGCGGCGTCATCTACGGTGCAGGCACTGCCTCGATCGGGCCGGGCACCTCCAGTGGTATCACCTCGCTCACCTTTGCCGCGGCAGGTGCGCCGCAGACGTTTACCTTTGGCACGAGCACCTCGGGACTGGCCACCAACGTCGCCACGATCGACGTCCGCACCCGCAACACTGCTGCCGGCGCCGGCACGATCACCCAAAACAACATCAGTCTGGCGATCGACGGCGGTATCCTGCGCGGCAACCTCCTCGCCGCCAGCTCCAGCACCATCACGATCAGCAACGGCGGCGAGCTTACCCTGTCCAACGACACCGCCGCCTACACGATTTCCACCACGGCGGTCGGTGCCGATAACCGCACGATCTTCATGAACGGCAGCGGCGCGGGCACCTTCACCCTCGGCGGCACCGGCACTTCCCTCATCTCCATTGGCACGCAGACCGGCGGCGGCACCTGGAGCGGCGGCATCATCAACGCCAGCGGCGGTCACACCATCAACGATGGCGCCGGCGGACTCACCGCGACCACTACCGCGGGCCTCATCACCGGCTACACGATCGCCGCCAACAGCGGACTCAACGGTCTGGCGATGAACAACGCGTCGCCCTTTGCCACATCGGCCTCCGGCGTGGCTCCCGTCGTGCGGATGACACTCGGGAACGGATCGACCTTTTTTGCCAAAAACAGCGCGACCTCCAGCGCTTCGGCCACCTACTACATTGGTGAAAGCAGCACGCTCTCCGCACTGACCCCGACCACAAACAACAACGTCGGCATCGCCACGGCGGCAACCGGCGACTTCATGTTTGGCTTCAGCCAGGCCAATAATACCCAGGCCAGTCTCGGCGCGTCCGCCCTGTCCTATGCTGGTGGCACCACTGCCAGCCTCACGCTGCCCAGCTCAGCCGATACCTACGGCTTGAGCGTTGGCGGTGTGCTGATTCTGAACAGCACCTCCGGAACCAATAGCGCATACTACAACGGCACCTTCGTCATTACCGGCATCTCGGGCAATACGGTCACCTTCGCACTGAACATCCTGCCGCCCGACACCACGCTGCCCGCCACCAGCTCGGCAAATATTCGCAAAGCGCAAAACCTGGTGCTGCTCCGCGACAAGGGTTCCGACGACATCAGCCTGCTGAACAACGCACTCGGTGGCACGGCTCACATCGCCACCAATCAAACCGGCACTGGCAATCTCTACATCAACTCCGGCACCATCACGCTCGACACCGGCACCACATTCGGCGGCTCTGGCGGTATTTATTCCGGCTCGATTGTTGATGGCAGCGGTTGGACCAATCTGGGCGGCAATACTCTAGGCAATGGCAATCTCGGTGCCTTTGGGTCCGTTAACGGCAGCGCCAACGGCAACACTCTCCTGATCGTTAACGGTGAGCTTGGCACGTCCTCTGGGGACAATATCACCATCTCGCTCAATTCCTATGTCGGCAGCTCTGGCAACGGCGGCAGCAGTGGCATCGTCATCGGCGAGACCGCGTCGCTGAAAGGCACCCAAAACTGGAACGTGGCTGCGAATAGCACTTCCCGGTTCTTACCGCTATTCGACAACAACCTCACTGATGCATCGAGGTGGGGTGCCGATGTCAGCCTGACCGCGCAGGGCCAATACGGTTTGATCGAAGCCTCGACCAACACTGTCAATCCGACGACATCGTCTAATTACAAGTTTACCAACCTCCTCCTAGCTGGTGTCGGTGGTTCGCATCTCGGCGTCATCAAACTGACCAACAACGTGCAGAATGACGGCGGCTCCGGCAAAGAGGCTCTCTATGCCGGCACCTTTGGCACCACCTATGGAGACGGCTCCGGCGGCACCGTGCTCTTCAACCTCAACGGTCAGGACCTCTACTTTGATTCCTTTACCCCGACGCTGGGGAAGGCGCTGTCATTCATCAATGACGCTGCGAACAGCACCTCGGTGATTCGTAATCTGGTCGATCCCGCCACCAGCGGACCATTGGTTTCGGCCGGTTTCCGGGTGTTGAACGGTGCCACCCTCGAGACCCAGGCCGGCGACTGGTATAGCATGGCCTGGCAGCGCAATGTCGGCACGATCGTGGCCGACACCGCAGCCGCTCCCAACGGCGCTCTGGGTGACGATGTGAAGCGCACCCTGCTTGCGGATAACACCAGCACCAGCGGCAACGGAGCCTCTAGCTTCACGAGCTTTCTGGGCAGCGGCACTGCCACCGGCGGCAACACCGGCACCACCGGCGCCGGCACCGATGGCACGTTCCGCGTCATTGGCGGCAAGTTTCAGGCGAGTAATTATATCCTTAATCCGGTTGGGTCGAACGGCACGATCGATACGACCGGCGGTAGCGATACCACGCTCAACGACGTGATCATCCGCGGCAATGCATCTCAAGCCGTGACCGCGACGAACGGCAGCACCTTCCTGACCCTCGGCACCGAACAACTCTACTCCGTGGGTGATGTTGTGCAGTTCTCCGGAACCTCCGCTGGTTTCATCGCCAACACTATCTATTATGTCGTAGGCGTGAACGGTAATCAGGTGCAGGTTTCGACCATCCCGGGCGGTGCCGCGCAGGCATCTGCCGGCGCGCTTTCCAGCAACCTGCAGGATCCGACTGGCGCCGGCGGCACGGGCTCGACCGCCGCCACCCCGGCCCTTATCGCCGCCGGCAATACGACGATCATCGGCAATCTGATTTTGGCCAACGCACCCAATGCGTCCAACCAAGCCACTTTGCGGGTGGGTGGCATCGATCCGACCACGGGTCTGGCCCATGCCAGCCAGGCCACGCTTAACGTCGTCGGCAACCTCACGGTCGGCGCGACCAACAACCTCGCCATCCAGAGCAACGCCACCGTAAAGGTCGGCGGCAACGTCGACATCCGGGGCGTGGGCTCGAATGTCACGGCGACCGTCAACGGCGTCACCGCGACCATCACCGGCACGGGCGTCGGGATCAACGCGGCCTCTCACTTCACGCTTAATGGCAACACGGGTGCCGGCAGTTCGCAGACCATCAAGATCGTTCCGACTGTCGGTAATTTCCACGTCGGTGACGGTTCGGCCGGCACCCTTACCGGCACGGCAGCCCAGGCGAAACTCACCGCCAATCTTGGCGTCGTGACCAGCGCCGATATCAATGGCGCTACGTCCCGTTTGGATTTGAACGGCTTTAATCTCACCGCCGGCGGCACCGGCTTGACGGTTGGAGGCATCCTCGCCAGCACCGACAAGTTCACCGCCGGCACGGTGACCGGCGACGTCACTTTCACGGGAACCGCCACCGCCAGCTTTAATCTGGATGGAGTCGCCTCCGCGCTCACCGATTACGACCAGATCAACGTCACGGGTGCCTTTGCTCAAAACGGCACGCTGCTGCTCAACATCGGCAGCGTCTTCCTGACCGCTTTGCAAGAGGCACCGGAACAGACCGCCATGTTGCAGCTCATCGATGCCGGCACGCTGTCGGGTTCATTCATGTCGATCACGCTTGCAGGGAATGACTCCGGCACCTTTGCCGGGGAAACTCTGATTGGAGCCAGTGGCATTCAATACAACTATGACAGCCTCACCGGTTCGCTCACCGTGGGCATGGCCGTTCCCGAGCCGGCGTCCTGCGCGGCCTTGGCCGCCTTGGCCGTGGGCGGTATCGCAATGTTCCGTCGCCGTCGCCGGGTCTAAAACCAACGTCCCTTAATATTTAGACCGACCCGAAGGTAGGGACGGAGCGCTGCGCCGACCGGCTCGACGGATGCAAACGGTGAGCGGTTGTCGCACACGACGGGCCCAGCGGTCCCGCCCCACCCAAAGCCGAGTTCATTCGGACTGTTGGCCTAAGCCTCGGCTTCAGGCTGACGGTCGCGGGGTGGTGTTCGCCGACGGGAACCCGTGGTCTTACCGTTGGCGGAGACGTTTGAATCCAAGGAAACCAATGGCACAAAGACCGGCCAGCCAAGCGGCACCGGAGGGTTCGGGAACGGCGATGGCGCCGTTGCGGAGCGCCTCCAATTGGGCGAGATTGAGCACGCCATTATAGATGCGCACATCATTAAAGAGTGCGTCCGGACTGCGGTCATTACCGGTGGCGGGCGTGCCGCCGATCTCAAGGTTGGATGAGCTGCTGACGATGCTGACGCTCTTGGTTTCGGTGTCGTTCAGCGAGACTCCGGTGGTCTCGTCGCCACTGTAGAATATGACGTTGTCACTCCCGAGTGAAGAGTCGTAGGTCACCGCGACAAACAGCCACTTGCCGGTGACGTAAAGGGGACTGGCCGACTGGACTGCACCGCTGGTGCTGTTGAAACCGAAGGAGAGGTTGTATTCACCGCTCGTGGTGGTCGGTGTGCCAAAATTGTTTAGCAGCAGGTCGAAGCCGCTACTGCCGGTAATATTGGATACGAGGCGATCGGTGTTGGCACCCGATGTGAGATTTACCCAGAGGCTGATGGTGATCGCGTCGAGGGCATAGTTGGCGTTATTGGCCGAGCCTGAAACCACCAGGTAGTCGTTGGTGTCGTTCTGTCCGGTCGCCAGAGCTTGGCTGAAGTTGCCGACACCGGTGCCGGCGGTGGAAAAAGCCGCGTCGCCGTTGAGGGTGCCGTTGATGCCAATGCTGCCGGTGTCGGCGGTCGTGCCATCAAGGGTGTAGTGCGAAAGCAAAGTTTGGGCTTGTCCGACTGCAAACGAGAGAATGCCAACGGCAATAATCAGGAGGCGCGGGATGGAGGCACGTCGTGCCTTGGTGGGGTCTGGGGTAGGCATGATATTAGGCTAGGCGATTACCACACGGGGTCAAATGGCCCGTAATGTGTTGAATTCCTGATTTGAGCAGACCGCCTGGCGCAGCCCTTTGTCTGGTCTGGCTTACCTGAGTCGTGCCTTCACTGTGCGGCGGTCGAGGTCGAGGCGTCGGGCGGTTTCCTCGATGGTGCCGGCCTGCATGTGGACTTGGCGCGTGTAGCGTTGCAGCACCTCCTCCGCGGTGAGCGTGCCGGTGTTCATCAAAGCATTCCAATCCTCCGGTTTGTCGGTCGCGGAGGAAAGGGGAGGGCGGTAGTCGCCGCGAACGAGCAAGTTGCGCACGCATTGCTCCAGCTCACGGAAATTACCCGGCCACGTGTAGTGCTTGCCGAGGTTTTTGCTGATCCATGCGGCGGCCTCCGTTGCGAAGCGGTCGCCTTCTTCTTCGCCAAGCAGGCGGCGGGTGATGTGCGCGATGAGCAGCGGCAGCTCGTCGGGCTTGTCGTCGAGTTGCTCGCGCAGTGAAGGCGTTTGAATCAAGTCCGAGCAGAGTCGGTAATAGAAGTCTTCGCGGAAACGTCCGGCGCGGATTTCGGCAGCGAGGTCGCGGTTGGTGGCGGCGATGATCTTGCCTTGAAACGTGCGCGTCTCGGTGTCGCCGAGCCGTTGAAAGGTGCGCGATTGCAGCACACGCAGCAGTTTGACCTGAATGCCGCTGTCGACATCGCCGATCTCGTCGAGAAACACCGCGCCGGTGGTCGGGCAAGCCTCCATCCAACCTTCACGATCCGCGAGCGCGCCCGTGAACGCGCCACGCCGGTGGCCAAACAGTTCAGACTCGATGAGAGTGGGGGAGAGCGCGGAGAGATTGAGCGGATAAAACGCCGACGAAAAATCGTTGGCGAAACCTCCGCGCCGCGGATCGAACGGCAGGTAGCGCGACAAGGCGATCGCCCGCGCCACCAGTTCTTTGCCCGTGCCCGAGGGGCCGGTGATCAAGGTGGCAAAGTCCCCCATGCGATTATGCAGCACGCGGCGATAACGCCCAAGGTCGTGGGTGAAGATCGATTGCCAGATCGCAGCGCGCAGCCGGGCCATCGGTGCCGATCCACCGACCAGCGAACGAAAGATGTGGTGAAAGGCCCGGCGGATTTGAAAGGCGCAGGCGAAGAGGTGCGGAGCCGGCTGCGTCTCCAAGTAGTCGAGCCCGGGCAAGGCGAGCAGCCGGTTCACGTCGCTTTGAAACGCCGGATAAAAGCCCAGCCGGACGCCGCCGGCTTTTGGGGTATCCAGCGCATTCAGGATGATCCCGTCGAAGCGCAGCGAATACATCTGGTAGAGCCAGAAGACCGTCAGTTCGATGTAGGTCGTGGCGTCCGCCTTGGACACCTTGCCCGCAGACGGCCAGGCGACCCGCACTTTCTCGATCAATGCACCAACCCGTTCCGTGAGCCGCACATGGTTACCGTGAGCCTCCGCGGTGGGTGGCAATTGGTTCCACTCCGCACCGGCCTCGATGAACTCATTGCCCAAGGCCGCCCGCTCGGCGCCGATGCGCTCGGGCAGGAATGGATTACACGTGTTGATCTGGGCGATCTTTAGGGCGAAATCTCGTTCGGCTGCGGTAAAGAGTGCAGGCATGGTATGCATTTTATGTCCATTTAGATAACATATAATGTCAATTTGGCATATTTACCTAGTCGGCTAAAAATCATTAACCGGTTTATGTTAATTAGTTAAATTTGGTCCAGTTTGGTTGGCATCGGCTGAGCAAAGAGGAGCGGTGTTATGAAAACCAAATCCTTGATTCTCACCAGTCTGCTAGCCGCAGTCGTCGGTTTATCCCCGGTGTTTGCCGGCGGCACGTTGACTCCGGTCGGTTCGTCCAACGCGCCGATCCAAATCCGTTCCCATCAGGTGAACGTCACCATCAACAACGGCTTCGCCCAGACCGAGGTCCTGCAGACCTTCTACAATCCCAACCCGACCGACCTGGAGGCGCTCTACGCCTTTCCGGTTCCGAAGAGCGCCAGCCTCTCCGAGGTCACGATCACCTCCGGCGAAAAAACCCTCAACGGCGAGGTGCTCCCGAAAAAGGAAGCCGAGTCGATCTACGAGGAGGAAAAGGCCAAGGGCAACGACGCCGGCCTGACCACCAAGAACGGTTACCAAAATTACGAGTTCAAGATCACCCCGGTGCGCGCCAATGCCGAGACGCAGCTCCGCTTCGTTTATTACCAACCGCTGGAGATCGACACCGGCGTCGGCCGTTACCTTTACCCGCTTGAAGAGGGCGGCACTGACGAGGTGGCCAAGAGCTTTTGGCAACCGGTCAACAACACCGTCGAGGGCACGCTCTCGATCAATGTGAACCTCAAGTCCGCCTGGCCGGTTGACGATGTGCGCGTCCCCGGTTTCGAGGGTGCGGCCGTTACCAAAAAACTGGATGCCGGCCACTACACGCTCTCGCTGGATCGCACCGGTGCGAAGCTCGACCGTGACTTTGTGCTCTACTACCGCCTAGCCGACAATCTACCCGGTCGGGTCGAGGTGATTCCTTACCGCGCCGACAAATCCAAGCCCGGCACCTTCATGATGGTGGTCACCCCCGGCATCGACCTGCAGCCGATCACCCAGGGCGCGGACTACACCTACGTGCTCGACGTCTCCGGTTCGATGCAGGGCAAGGTCGCCACGTTGGCCAATGGCGTCAGTCAGGCGCTCGGGCAGATGAGTGCGAATGATCGTTTTCGCCTGATCACCTTTAGCGACAACGCCAAGGAGATCTTGGGCTGGACGACCGCCACGCCGGAAAACGTGCAGCGCGGTGTGGAGGCCGTGAAGGCCATGCGGATTTCCGGTGGCACCAATATCTACTCCGGTCTTCAGCTCGTCCTGAAAGACCTCGATGCCGACCGCGCGAGCAGTGTGGTGCTGGTGACCGACGGCGTGACCAATCAAGGCATCGTTGATCCGGCCAAGTTTCACTCGCTTCTGAAACAAAACGACATTCGCTTTTTTGGCTTCCTGCTTGGTAATAATGCCAACTGGCCGCTGATGCGTGCGATGGGCGACGCGACCGGTGGTTTCTACGCGGGCGTGTCCAATGCCGACGACATCGTGGGGCAGCTATTGCTGGCCAAATCGAAGATCGCCTTTGAGTCGTTGCACGACGCCTCCTTCAAGTTCACCGGCGCCCGAGTCTCCGAGACCACCGGCGACTATCCGCAGAAGATTTATCGCGGTCAGCAGTTGGTGATTTTCGGCCGCTACGACGGCGCTGGCAAAGCCACGGTGAAGCTCAACGCGCGACTGACCGGTGAGGATAAAACCTATACGACGACCTTCGACTTTCCGGAGGTCGATACGGACAACCCAGAGATCGAACGGCTTTGGGCGATGGCGCAAATCGAACAAATCGAGCTCAAAGAATCCATTGGAAAGCTGGCTCCGTCGGAATCGAAGGACGCCATCACCAGCCTGGGCGTGACCTACCAGATCGTGACCGATCACACGTCGATGATCGTGCTTGATGACGCCACTCACGCCAGCCGTGGTATCGACCGCAAGAATCAGCAACGCACCGCGATCGAACAGACCGCGCAAAGCGTCCGCGCAGCCCAGCCCGTGAAGAGTTATCAGGTCGACGCGCAGCAACCCGCCTACAGCGCCCCGGCTCCCCACGTGGGTCATTCGTCTGGTGGCGGCGGTGGTGCCCTCGACCGTGAGGACATCGCTATCCTTTCCGGTTTGTTGGTCCTCGTCGGCGCGGCCTACTTCGGTCGTCAGGCCATGAAACGTAAATCGAACAAAGAGTAATTCAAGTAACCTTGGGTGGCCCAAGGCTCAGGCCGGAGGCCACCCATTTCTATAATATGAACACCACCCCTCCCGACCCTCCTCCCGCCGGTCCTGAATTTGCCCCGCGTGCGCCCACGTGCAAAAAAGTGGCCACGGGATTTTTTCCGCCGGCGATCATCCGCACTGCCGCGTTCTACATCATCTCTCTCTGTATTCTGGCCGGTGTCATCGTGTGTATCCTGGCGATTTGGGACTTTGCGCAGCGCGACACGCTCTGGCGTTTTGCTTCGTCGTTTCTGGTCGTCTCGGCCGGCACGCTGCTCTTCGCGTTTATTAACGGAATATTCGGCGACCGTAACGACAGCTAACCCCTGGGGTCCCGTGAAACGCCTGCCCTGTTGGACTCTCGTATTTGCGCTCCTTGCTTGGGTGATCCAGGTAACCTCGGCGTTGACGCCGATGCTGCAATTCGAACGCGCGGCGATTGTGCAAGGCGAGGGGTGGCGGCTGTTGACCGGACACCTGACTCATTTCGGTGCGGACCACCTGCGCTGGGATTTGCTGGCCTTCGTGGCGCTTGGTGTGGCGGCCGAGTTTCAGTCGCGTAGTCGTTTTTTGATTACGCTCGGGGCGTCGGCTTTGCTGATCTCACTGGGTGTCTTGATCGCACAGCCGCAGTTTGTGATCTACCGGGGTTTGTCGGGGATCGACTCGGCGCTGTTTGGTCTGGTGCTGGCCGGAGTGCTGCTCGAAGGCTGGCGGGCGCGGCACGGGTTTTCTTTGGCGGTGGGTGGGTTGGCGCTGGCCGGTTTTGCCGCCAAGTGCGCCTATGAGCTGATCACGGCGGACACCGTGTTTGTTGCTTCGTCGGACGTGTTTGCCCCGGTGCCGCTGGCGCATCTGATTGGCATGCTGACGGGAGCAGCAGTGATGTTTTTTGCCGGTGACGAAAAGTCAGGTCCTCATCCGCAGGACCAGCCAGACGATTCCGATCAGAACCAACAAGCCGCCGAGCCCTCCCGCGGCCATGGGAATGATGCCGGCCATTTCGTCGAAGGTTTGCCGGCCTTGAACGGTCTGCATGCCCCAGTAGCCAAAAATCAGGGCCAGGCTGCCGATCAGGCAAAGTGCGTGGGGGATATAGTGCATATCGATTCGGACGTAGTTTCAGAAACAGGTGCTGGTGCCACGACTGAATTCTTTATGAGTCCAGTTTCGATCTGGGCATTCAAATGAGGACGTATTGATGACCCAGTCCATGGCCGAGAAGGTATTTACCCAAATCCGAAAGGAGCCGCCATTTGCGGACTCCGGCTTTTTTGAGAGAGACAGCTTACTTGCCACCGTAGGAGTGGTAGTCGTCGAGGTCGAGCAAGTCGAAGAAGCGGCGGTCGAGGGGACAGTTATAGTGATAGTCGCCGCCCTTGCCGGCGATGTCCTCGCGGGCCTTGTCGAGCAGGCGGGGCAGGTGGACGTAGCCGCCGAGTTTACAACGGGGGCTGCGGGGCGGATGTTCGGTGAGGTCGGGCGCGAAGGCTTTGATCATACCCTTGGCCGATGATAATTATGATTCCGGACAGCAAACTGGGGTGGCAATTCGTTGCAGGCGGCGGCCCCCCTGAGATTTTCCTATCTTTCAACAGTGGGGCGAGGCATGATGATCCTTTATGGAAAAACTTAAATTCGCTGAACTCGGTCTGTCCGCCGAGGTATTGAAGGCCGTGGACAAGATGGGCTTTGAAGAGGCCTCGCCCATCCAGACTGCGGTGATTCCACTGCTGCTGTCCGGTCGCGATGTCATTGGGCAATCCTCCACCGGTTCCGGCAAAACCGCCGCCTTCGGTCTGCCCGCGGTCGAGCTGGTCGACCCGGCGATTCGCGCCGTGCAGGTGCTTATTCTTTGCCCCACGCGTGAGCTGGCGGTGCAGGTGGCCGAGGAAATCGGCAAGCTGGCCTTCTTTAAACGCGGTGTCCGCGAGGTGCCGATCTACGGCGGTCAATCCTACGAACGTCAAATCCGCGCCCTCGAGGCCGGCGCCCAAGTGGTCATCGGCACGCCCGGTCGCGTGATGGATCATATGGAGCGCGGCACCCTGCGCCTGGGTAAACTCAAGATGGTCATCCTCGACGAGTGCGACCGCATGCTCGACATGGGTTTCCGTGATGACATCGACCACATCCTCAAACAGGCCCCGACGCCCCGTCAGTTGCTGTTCTTCTCGGCGACCATGCCGTCGCAGATCAAGGCCCTGATCACCCGCCACGCCAACAATCCTGAGTGGGTTAAAATCGAGTCCGAGGCCAAAAACGCGCCCAAGGTTGATCAAGTCTACTATGAGGTGGACCGTCGTTCCAAGATCGAGGTGCTCACCCGTCTGATCGATCTCTACGATTTCCGCTTCGGCATCGTTTTTTGTTCGACCAAGATCATGGTCGACGAGCTCCACGAGCACCTGCACTCCCGCGGCTACGCCACGGATCGTCTGCATGGCGATATTACCCAGGCGCAACGCACGCGCGTGATGGAGAAATTTAAACGCCGCGGCTTTGAGTTCCTGATCGCCACCGATGTGGCCGCCCGTGGTCTCGACGTCGATGACCTGGAGGTTGTGTTCAACTTCGACCTGCCCAACGACGCCGAGGATTATACGCACCGTATCGGCCGCACCGGCCGTGCCGGCCGCGAAGGCCGCGCCTTCACTTTTGTTTCCGGTCGTGAGATCTACGGCCTCCAGAACATGGTGCGCTACGGCAAGCTGAAGATCCGTCGCGAAAACGTGCCGTCCCTCGACCAAGTCGAGGAAGCACGCGAGAATGTGTTTTTTGAAAAGCTCAAACGCACGCTGGAAACCGGCGATTTCCGCAAGCAGGACCGCATGGTCGATCGTTTGCTTGAGCAGGGCCACGCCAGCACCGATATCGTGTCGGCGTTGATTGCCATGATGCAGGGTGCGGCCGCCGCTGCCGAGGCCCCCGCCGCCAAGCCGGCTGCATCGGCCCATGGTAACAAGCCGTCGTATGCCGACAAACCAGCCTACGCGGACAAGCCGGCTTATGCCGACAAACCCGAGAAGGCCGCCCGTCAGGTGGTGGCTCCGCCGGCTTTTGCCGCCAATGTGGCTTCACCGAGCCAGCCCCGCCCGAAAAAAACCAAGTTTGAACGCGAGCCCCGCACGGGTCGCGAGCCGGGCTACACCACGGTGTTCTTAAATGTTGGCCGCAAGCAACTGATCACACCGGCCGACATCGTTGGCAAGGTCGCCGGGGTCACCCGGTTGGACGCGGCGGTGGTGGGCGCGATTGATATTCGCCAGCGCCATTGCCTGGTCGATGTGCGCACGGACAATGTTCCGATCGTTTTGGCCAAGCTCGCCGGTATCCGCGTGAAGGGCGAAACCCTCGCGCCGGCTTTGGCGACGGCGGCCGACTCCGCAGCGGAGTAAGTTGCCCGTAGGAGCGTGGGCATTCCTGCCCACGCAGTTTGATTCGGCCCGACTGGACGACGGCGTCTTTGGTCGTATTGCGGCTCACGGCGTGGACAGGAATGTCCACGCTCCTTGCTTCGTCTTTAATTCGTAACGGCACGCTGCTTGACACGTAGTGGTTCGCTGGTTACCGGATTTATCCCGACATGGAGGCTGTCCTTGAACAACCGGTGTTGGTTTTGAATCGCCTTTGGCAGGCGGTTAACGTCATCGGCGCGAAACGCGCCTTTGCTTTGCTGTCCCGTGGGCACGCGAGCGTCATTCATCACAATGAGGATGATTTCCGCGTGTTCTCGTTTATGGATTGGATGGACTTCTCGAACGACAATCCGCCGGTCGGGGAAATGGAAGCGGTGCACACCCCGCGCACGGTGATCCGGTTGCCCCGGGTGATCCTGCTGACGTGGTTCGACAAGCTGCCGTCGAAGGAGCTGAAGCTCACGCGCGGCAACGTCTTCGCCCGTGACAAAAACATCTGTCAGTATTGCGCGGAGCACTTCCCGACCGAGGAGCTCAACCTCGACCACGTGATCCCCCGGGACCGCGGCGGCCGGACAACTTGGGAGAACATCGTTTGCTCCTGCATCAAGTGTAATTCCCGCAAGGCCAACCGACTGCCGCACCAGGCGCACATGCGGTTGATCCGTAAACCGGTCCGGCCGAAGTGGCGCCCGGTGATTTCGCTCGTGCTGAACAACCAACAACGCGAACGCTGGAAGCATTTCCTCGACCTGGCCTACTGGAACGTCGAGCTGGAGGATTGAGCCGGGAATTGAAGGAGGGTGGGCACTCTTGCCCACCTCGTTGGACGCATTCCCGAAATGAAGGGGCCTTGCGAGCAAGGCCCCTTCATTGATCAGACGATACGATTTTCGGCCATGACCTGGCTGAACCACTTGGCGCTGAGCTTGGGGGTGCGCTTCTGGGTGGCGTAGTCGTTGTAAACGACTCCGAAGCGACGTTGGTAGCCGTCTTCCCACTCATAGTTGTCCATGAAGGACCACAGAAAGTAACCGTGCACCGGCACGCCGTCGACGATGGCACGGTGCAGTTCGCGCAGGTAGTTGCGGATGTAGTCACGGCGATGCAGGTCGAGCACCTCGCCGTTGACGGGCGGGGCGTCGTTGTAGCCGGCACCGTTCTCGGTGATGTAGATTGATTTCACGCCATAGATCTCGGCGACATGGCGGGGGCACCAGTAGAGAGACTGCGGCATGTGCTTAAGCCAAGGGGCGTCGGCGGCGGGGAAGGCGGGCGGAGTCGCGAGGACCTCGGGCTTGCCTCCTTTACCGGCGCGCACGAAGTCGCCGGTGTAAACGTTGAGACCGAGGAAATCGGTCGGCAGGCTGATGAGTTTGAAGTCATCCTTCTCGAACTTGGCGGCGTTTTTGCCGACGACTTTGCGGTAGGTCGCGGTGTAGCCGCCTTTGTAGATGGGATCGAGCACGCGCACGTTTTTCTCGATAAAGGCCTTTTGGGCGGCGGCGATGTCGGCCGGAGTCTCGGTAACGGGTATGGTGGTTATGGCGTTGTCGGTGAGGCCGACCCTCGCGCCCTTGCCGCCGTGTTCGCGGACGGCGCGCACACCGTGGCCGTGGCAGAGTAGGGCGGTGTGGTAGGTCTGGTTGACAACCTGCTCGGAGAGTTTGAAGCCGGGGGCCTTCTGGCCGTTGCCATAGCCAAGGGTGGTAAAACAGAAGATCTCGTTGAGCGTGATCCAGTTTTTCACGCGGTCGCCGAAGGCTTTCACGATGGTATCGGCGTAGACGGCGAATGCGTCGGCGGTGCGACGATCACGCCAGCCGCCAAATTCGTCCTCCAGAGCCTGGGGTAGGTCCCAGTGAAACATGGTGACCCAAGGGGTGAGGCCGGCGGCGAGGCAGGCGTCGATCAGGCGGTTGTAGAATTCGATGCCCTTGGGGTTCACCGCGCCCTGGCCGGTGGGGAAAATGCGGGGCCAGGCAATGGAGAGCCGGTAGTTTTTGGCCCCGAGTTTTTTCATCAGGGCGAAGTCTTTTTTGTAGAGGTGGTAGTGGTCGCAGGCGACGTCGAGGGTGTCGCCGTTGAGCACTTTACCAGGTTGGCGGGCAAAGACATCCCAGACCGACGGCCCCTTGTTGTCGACAAAGGCGGCTCCTTCGATTTGGGCGGCGGCGGCGGCAAAGCCCCACTTGAAGTTTTTAGGGAAAGAGAGTGGACGGGTTTTGATCATAAAGCACCGGTTATAAGGAGACTGGTCGGCCCACTGCAACTCAGGTGATGATGATAGCCTGAGCTAAATTAGCGTTGGTTTCCCGGCGCTCCTCTGGTGAGGTTTGCCGTTACCAACCATGACCAAAGGCCTGATTATTCTCGAACAGCATCCCTTCCAATTGATCTACGGGGATCGGCTGCAGGTGGAGATCGCTCATCGGGTGAAACTCCTGAATGAAAAACCGCTGACGAAAGCGGAGGTAACCGCCGATCCGTCGATTCTGGCCGAGGTTGAGGTGATTTTTACGGGTTGGGGAGCTCCGGTAATGGACGAGGCTTTTCTGGCCGCGGCTCCCAAGCTGAAAGCGGTATTCTACGGGGCGGGTTCCATCCGTGGTTTTACCACCGATGCGTTCTGGGCGAGAAATATCACGGTGACCTCGGCCTACGCGATGAACGCCGTGCCGGTCTCCGAGTTTACCCTGGCCTCGATTTTGTTCAGTTTGAAAAACGCCTGGCGCTATGTGCTCGGAACCAAACGTGACGGGAAAATCCCTGCCAAAACCTCGTGCGCCGGTGCCTACGGCAGCAAAGTCGGTTTGATTTCGCTGGGGATGATCGGCCGGTTGGTCCGCGAGCGTCTGCGACCGTTTGATCTCGAGGTGTTGGCCTACGATCCCTTCGTGACCCGTGAGCAGGCTGCGGCGCTCTCGGTCGAGATCGTGTCACTCGAGGAGATTTTCAAACAGTGCGATGTCGTCAGTCTGCACACTCCCTGGCTCAAGGAAACCGAACGCATGATCACCGGCGCGCACTTCCGCTCGATGAAGCCGGGCGCCACCTTCATCAACACCGCCCGTGGCGCGGTGGTCTGCGAGGATGAATTGATCGAGGTGTTGCAGGAGCGTCCGGACCTGACGGCTCTGCTTGACGTCACTTATCCCGACGAACCGCCGAAGCCGGGGTCTCCTCTGCTGAGTTTACCCAACGTGGTGTTGACCCCGCACATTGCCGGTTCGATGGACTTGGAGTGCCGGCGCATGGGGCAACTGATGATCGAGGAGTTCGACCGCTGGTCGCGTGGTGACAGCCTCAAGTGGGGCCTGACCAAGGAAAAAGCCGCGACTCTGGCCTGAGTAAGCTAACTATTTTACCAGCAAGTGCTTCAACCCCGTCGACATCTGAGTTGGCGGGGTTTTTTATTTTGACGGTGTTCATGGAAATTATGTGAAAATGAGTTTCGGTCGCATTAAATGGCTTGAATTGAGGATGCGTCTCATTTTCGGTCTTGGTTTTCCGATCAAGACCATGACCAACCAAACCAAACATTTTGTAGCCGGTGCCGCCCTTGTGCTGGCCGGTGTGCTTAACCTCTCTGCCGCTGAGACCATGCCGACGCCTGAAGAGATGTGGCGCATGATCCAGCAGCAGCAGAAACAAATCGAGGAACTCACCAAGCGTCTCGATGACACCAACGCCCGCACCACGCAGGTGGCCGAGCAGACCAAGAGCGTCGAACAAAAGGTCGAGGCCACCAGCTCCTACGTCGAGACGCTCGTGGCCGACGGTGGCGCCTCTGGTGATGCTTGGTATAAAAAGACCTCCATCGGCGGTTATGGTGAACTTCACTTCAACACCGGCGCGACCGACCGCATCGACTTTCACCGCTTTGTCCTGTTCGTGAACCATGAGTTTTCCGACAAGATCCGCCTCTTTTCCGAGCTGGAGGTTGAGCACGCCTTTTCCGGTGCCGGTGCTCCCGGTGAAGTCGAGTTGGAGCAGGCCTTCATCGAGTTTGATCTCAACGAGCACACCACCGCCAAGGCCGGTCTGTTTCTCCTGCCCATCGGCATCATCAACGAGACTCACGAGCCCAACACGTTCTACGGCGTCGAACGCAACCAGGTTGAAAGCGCCATCATCCCTTCCACCTGGTGGGAGGCCGGTGCGGCGCTCACCCACACTTATGAGAGCGGCTTTAGCGTAGACTTCGCCCTGCACTCCGGTCTGAACACGACCACTGCCAATATCCGCTCCGGTCGCCAAAAGGTCGCCAATGCCGATGCTCAGGATGGAGCCGCCACCATGCGCCTCAAATACACCGGCGTCCCCGGTCTGACTCTGGCCGGCTCCGTGCAATATCAACAGGATATCGCCCAAGGCACCCTGCCCGGCGAGACTGCCGACGCCATCCTTACCGAGATCCATGCCGATTGGCGCAAGGGCGGCTTTGGCCTCCGCGCCCTCTATGCACGCTGGGATCTCAATGGCCCCACCGCCGCCGCCCTCGGGCGTGACGAACAATATGGTTACTACATCGAGCCCTCCTACCGCTTCGCCATCGCGGACGGGACTCAGGAGCTCGGCTTCTTTGCCCGCTACAGTTTTGTTGATAATGTCGCCGGCGACAACGTGGACTCCGGGAACCGCTTCACCGAGTTCGGAGTTAACTACTGGCCGCATCCGCAAGTCGTGCTCAAGGCCGACATGCAGTTTGCCGACCGCCCCGCTGGGGACGACGAAACCGTCAGCCTTGGCGTTGGCTTCCAGTTCTGATCAGGTTCAACCCCTGATGTCTCTGCTTCGTTCAGTCGCACTCCTCGTCATTGGTCTGCTTGCCTCCGGCTTGCGGGCCGATGACGACGTGTATCAGGCCCCCGAGGCCTTCCTCGTCGAGACCTTCGTCGAGTCTTCCGCCGTGCCCGAGCCTCAACTGCTCTGGATGACCCAGGATATGCGACCAACGGTGAAAGAAATCCTCGGTCACGCTTATCCGGCCCTGCGTATCCGCTATTGGCGCGAGGGCGAGCGCACTGCCTGGATTCTCGAAGAGATCGGCAAGGTGAAACCCATCACCACCGGACTGGTGGTCAACGCCGGAAAACTCGAACGCGTCAAGGTCCTCGTCTACCGGGAAAGCCACGGCTGGGAGGTTAAACATCCGTTTTTTACCGACCAGTTTCGTGGAGCCGCGCTGGATGAAAACAAACGTCTCACGCAGGACATCGACGGTATCTCCGGCGCCACACTCTCGGTCAACGCCCTGACCAAACTCGGCCGGCTTGCACTCTATTTTGACGGGCAAGTCATCCCCGTCGTCGCCGCCCCGCTCGCGCCATGAGTCAGACCGACCCGAGCCCCGAGGAATTTGCCGCTGATACCATTCGCCGTGTTCGCCGTCGCGTGCGCATGACGTGGCACCGGCGTGTCGGACTCGTCTTTGGTCTGGTCTTTGTGCTCGTCGCGGCCACCGGCGTCGCGCTCAACCACAGCGTTGGCCTCGATCTGCAACATCGTCCCATTGAGGCCGATTGGCTCTACCGCTGGTATGGTATGCAGCCGTCCGGCGAACCGGTCGGCTATGCGCTCGACGGCGGCCGGCTCGCGGTGGGCATGGCCGGCACGTTTTATCAGGACGACCGTGCCATCACCAATCTCGACGACCTGCGCGGCGCGGTCTCGCTCGACTCGGTCAATGTCGCCGCCGGCTCGCGCGAACTCTTGCTCTTCACGCCCGCCGGGGAAGTGGTTGAGCGCCTCGACTCAGCGGCGCTGCCGCCCGGCGAGGTGCGCGCGCTGGCGTTGGTCGCGAGCCCTGCGCGCTTGGTGGTGGAGATGAGCTCGGGGCGCTACGTGTTCGACGCGGATCTGGTTGGCTGGACTCAGCTGCCGGCCAATACTGAGGTCACGCCGGTTGCATCCGTGGCCGTGCCGGTGGACCTGCGGGATCGACTTGTGCAGGCTTACCGCGGCGATGGCCTCACGGTCTACCGCATCATCCTCGATGTGCATTCGGGACGTTTTTTTGGTCCGCCGGGAGTCACAGTCGTAGACCTGTCGGCGCTCGCCATGGTTTTCCTGACTCTCACCGGCGTATGGTATGTTATCCGTCGCCGCCAAACCGGCTGAACTTACCTGCGATTCGCAACATGAACCGTCGCCGATTCTTGAACATAGCCGCCATCGGAGCCGCCACCACGCTGCTCGGTGGACACCGTGCGTTCGCGGAGGCAGGCGAGGGGAGCGGGCCGGTTGTTTGGCGGGGCATCGCACTTGGCGCCGAAGCTTCGATCAAAATCCAGGGCATGTCGCGGTCACGCGCCGAGGCCTTGCTCGTCGAATGCCGCCGCGAGCTGGTTCGCTTGGAATCGATTTTCAGCCTCTACGATGGCCGTTCCATGCTGTCGCAGCTCAATCGCGACGGTAGTTTGGCTAACCCTTCGGTCGAGTTGGTCGAGGTGCTGCGTCACGGTGCGCTACTCGGTGCGGTCTCGGGCGGAGCCTTCGACGTGAGTGTGCAGCCGCTGTGCGAGTTGTTGTCTGCGAGCGGTGATCGTGAACCGGACGCCGCCGAATTGGTCGCGGCTCGTGCGCTGGTGGACTACCGCGAAATCGAGGTTTCCGAAGCTCGTATCACGCTTGGACGCGCCGGCATGCGCGTTACATTAAATGGACTCGCCCAAGGCTACATCACCGACCGCGTTGCCGCCGTGCTGCGGGCCGGAGGTTGCGAACACACCCTGGTTGACCTTGGCGAAAAACGCGCGCTTGGGCCGCACATCGAACAGCGTCCTTGGCGGCTGGGCATCGAGTCTCCTGCGGAGCGAGGCACGCTGGCCGGGGTGCTGGATTTGACTGATGGTGCGTTGGCCACGTCCGGCGGCTACGGCACGCCCTATGGTGGTGGACGTCATCATCTGCTCGATGCGCGCAACGGTGCCAACCGGGCCGACGGGTTTGCCAGTGTATCGGTGCTGGCTCCGACGGCTTTGGAAGCGGACGGGTTGTCCACCACGCTGGCGGTTGTGGCTCCGACGGAGGCGACGGCGTTGCTGGCGCGTTTCCCGGGTTGCGCCGCGTATGTCGTGCGTGCGGCGACGCCGGATCGTTTGGAGCGGCTCGCTTGACCCGGCGGGGCGGGGGGCGTTTGCTCGCGGTTTCATGATAATGGACACTCTGACCGTCGCCCTCGGCGAACGTAGTTACCCGATTCATTTTTCCGCCGATGTGAGCGGTTCGATCCGGGCTGAGCTGGACGCGTTGCAAGCCGCCGGCCGCAAGGTCGCGGTGGTCACTGATCGAAATCTGGCAATCACCCAGCAAAGTGCGCTGACCTTGTTGGCCGGCGATGCGCCGCGACTGGTGCTCGATCCGGGCGAGCAAACCAAGAGCCTAGCCGAGTTGGGCCGTATCCTCGATTTTCTAGCCGAACACCGGCTCGACCGTTCGTCGGTGTTGGTCGCGGTGGGTGGCGGCGTGATCGGCGATCTGGCCGGGTTTGCCGCAGCCAGCTACCTGCGCGGTATCGATTTTATCCAAGTGCCGACCACGCTTCTGGCCATGGTCGACAGCTCGGTGGGCGGCAAGACGGGCATCAATCTCAAGGCCGGCAAGAATCTGGTCGGTGCGTTTCACCAGCCGCAGGCGGTGTATATCGGCACGGATTTGTTGAAAACCCTGCCGCCGCGGGAATTTGCCGCCGGCATGGCCGAGGTCATTAAATACGGACTGCTGGCCGACGCTGAACTCCTGACTCAATTGGAGGCCAACCCGTTGACCGTGGACAGTCCGGCGCTGGCCGGAGTGGTCCGTCGCTGTTGCGAAATCAAGGCCGGTATCGTCGCCGCCGATGAGCGTGAGACCGCCAAGGATGGCGGTCGCGCGCTACTTAATCTCGGCCACACCTTTGGTCATGCCATCGAACAAGTCACCGGTTACGGCACTTACTTGCACGGTGAAGCCGTGGCGGTCGGTTTGTGCGCGGCGGCCCGCCTGTCGCGAAAACTCGGATACATCGGCGACGCTGAGGTGGCGCGGGTTGACGCGGTGGTGGCGGCCCACGGGTTGCCGGTGAAGCTGCGTCAAGCCCTGCCGCTGGAACCGCTGTTGGCGGCGATGTCGCGCGATAAAAAGGTGCGCGCCGGAGTCTTGCGCTTTGTGGTCATGACCGCACTCGGCACTACAATCACCCAAGGCGGCATCGACGCGGAACTAGCCGCGGAGAGTTTCCGTGAGGTCGGGGCGGAGTAATGAGTCTATCTTTTGTGATTTGGACTTTTGAAATTTGAGATTTAGCTGAATCCATGTCCGCCATCGATGAAGGCATAGTTCGCGAGTATTTTGAGCAGAACGGCTTTCTCGTGCGCCAAGTGCGCAAGTATCAGGTGCAGTCGCGCAAGAAGAACGATGACGAGGAGATTGACCTGATCGTCTACAATCCGACCTGGGCGCGCGATTCACGCCGGCCTGATTTCTTTCTATTCTCCAACGAACTGCCCTACCTGCATCGGGCGGTGGTGGCGGTGAAGCCGTGGCACAGCGGAGTGTTTACGCCGAATATGCTGCGAAGCTCGCCGGAGATTTTCCGGTTTCTGGCGGACAACGTCATCAAAGAGGTCAGCCACTTATTTCCGCAGGACGTCGATTCCGAGGACGGTGGATTGGCCAAGATTCTGGTGCTGCCGGGGCTGCCCACACAGGAGCCTTACCGGAGTCAGAGTGTCGAGCTGTTGAAGGAGCGTGGTGTCGACGGGATCATTTCCTTTCGCGCGATGCTGCTGGATCTGATCGACAAGGTGGAGGTCAACCGCAACTACCGCAAAAGCGATACCCTGCAGGTGATCCGTATCCTGAAAAATTACGAACTGCTCAAAGACGGTCAGCTCGACTTTCCTGTCGATCGCGCACCGCTCCCCACTCGCAAACCTAGATCCGCTTCATGAGTAATTTCATCCACCCGACCGCCGTCATCGAAGACGGCGTTGTTATTGGTAATGACTGCCACATCCATGCCCACACAGTGCTGCGCACGGGCACGATTTTGGGTGATCGGGTAACGGTGCACCCGGGCGCGGTGCTGGGCGGCGAGCCGCAATCATTGGCCTTTGATTTGGCGACAGTCTCGGGTGTGCGGATTGGAAACGGCACCACGATACGGGAGAACGTCACGGTCAATCGTGCCAGTCATGCCGGAGCCGAGACGGTGGTCGGGGCTGATTGTTTTCTGATGGCTGCCGCCCATGTCGGCCATGATTGCTCGGTGGCGAATAATGTGGTGCTGGCCAATAATGTCATGCTGGCCGGCCATGTTAATGTAGGAGCGTTCAGCTTCATCGGAGGCGGAGCGGGCTTTCACCAATTTTGTCGGGTCGGCGAAAGTGTCATGGTTGGTGGACTCGCCCGGGTTTCTCGTGATATTCCATGCTTCTCGATGATGGCCGAGCGCGATGAATTGGTCGGGCTTAATCTGGTCGGTTTACGTCGCCGTGGCTTTTCGCGCGAAACGATTGCGGAGTTGAAGACGTTGTTTCGTGATTTGCTTTGGCAGCCGGGCAATGTGCGCGTGCTGGCGACTGATAGACTCACGGCCGGCCGGGTGGTTTCCCCGGAGGCGGTGCGTTTTCTGGAGTTTTTGACCGGCGGTAAACGCGGCTTTGTGCAGGCGCGTCGTTTGGCGAAGGGAGAGGAGGAATCCGATGCCTAGGATCGTCATCACCTGTGGAGATCCGGCCGGAATCGGTCCCGAGATCATTGTCGACTGGCTCGGCAAACAAACTGAGGAACGTCATTTTCTGACGGTGATCGGTGCCGCCAGCTGGCTGAAAACTTTGCCCACGGACATTCGCACGATTCCGGTGGGGCCGGCAGATTATGTTGCTGAACCGGGCAAGCCCACCGCCGACGGAGCGCGGGTGGCACTCGCGGCGATGGAGCGGGCGGCTGGGGGTTGTCGTGAGGGTGAATTTTGCGGCGTGGTCACCGGACCGGTGAGTAAGGCGGAGCTGGCGAAGATCGGGTTTCAGTTTCCCGGCCAGACCGAATTTTTTGCGGCTCGCTGGGGAGGGGAGCCGGTCATGGCGTTTGCCGGCGGACGGCTGCGGGTGGTTTTGCTGACCTGGCACATTCCGCTGGCCATGGTGCCCTCGACACTTACACCGGCGGCGTTTGCCCGATCGGTGCGGGCCGCGGCGGAGTTGGTTCGCAGTGAAGGCATCGAGTCGCCGCGGATCGGGGTGTGCGGTTTGAATCCTCATGCGGGTGAAGGAGGCCTGCTGGGAATGGAAGAGCTTCAGCTGATCGACCCGATCTTGAATGAACTGCGGGCCGAGTTTCCCGGGCTTTCGCGTTGCTTGCCCGGCGACACGATTTTTGGCCGACAACTTCGGGGTGAATTTGATGTGGTGATCGCGCTTTATCACGATCAGGGACTCGCTCCGCTGAAAGTCGTGGATTTTGACCAGGCGGTGAACATCACGTTGGGTCTGCCGCATGTGCGAACCAGTCCGGATCACGGCACGGCTTTTGATCTGGCCGGAACCGGACGGGCGAATGGCGGTAGTTTCGACAACGCGGTCAAAATGGCACGGCGCTTGATTCTCGCACGCGCAGGACAATAGTATCCGTTAATGTCCGAAACCGCCGTCAGTCCCGCACCGTCAGTCGCCTCTGTTTTGCCCGAAGGCGTGCGCGCGGGTAATGAGAAGCTCGTGTGTCTCACCGAGTCCGCCGGCGTCAAGGTGCGTGCGCTGATCACCCGCGAGGGCAAGGGCGACTACCTGCGTGCCGCCATTTCAGGCGGCGGGTGCAACGGACTTAGCTACAAACTGCGTTTTACCCCGGAGCCGCGTCGTGGCGACATATTGGTTCAGACCGCCGGTATCCCCGTGCTGGTTGATCCCAAGACCGCCCTTTACCTCAAGGGAACGGTTATCGACTACTCAAACCAGCTCATTGCCGGTGGTTTTAAGTTCACCAATCCGAACGCCAAGGCCAGTTGCTCCTGCGGAGAAAGCTTCAGCGTTTGACTCCTTTTCCGCTGTCTACGCCCCGTTGTCCGATGGGTGGCGGCACTTCGTTGTTGTCAAACAACGGCACTATGGCGAAAACTCGGATGCTCGCATTACCTGATTAATACCTACTGAATGGCCAATTCATCCCCCTTCGGCGGCGGCTCTAACCGTCCCAACAACAGCTACTATAAACGTCGTAACAACGACCCGTTCGCGCACATCCGTCGCAACCAACGCATTCGTGTCCCCGAGATTCGCGTGATCTCTCCCGAGGGAAAGCAGCTCGGCATCATGGCCACCGAACGAGCCCTCGCACTGGCTCAGCAGTTTAATCTCGATCTGGTCGAGATGGCCGCCACGGCCACGCCTCCGGTTTGCCGCATCATGGATTTCGGCAAATATGTGTATGAGGAGTCTAAAAAGACCTCCCACGCCAAGGTTACCGCGAGCAAGATCAAGGAAGTCGAATTTACGCCCCGTATCGCCAATGGCGATTTCATGACCAAGATCCGCCACGCCGAGGACTTCCTCGACCACGGCAGCAAGGTCAAACTCCGCCTCAAGTTCCGTGGCCGCGAACTCGCCCACACCGAGATCGGCTTCGAAATGATGAAGCGCGCCCTCCTTGAACTCGAAGGCATGGGGCACCCCGATTCGGAGCCCCGTCTCACCGGTAAACAAATCAACGTCATGCTGACGCCCAACCCGCCCAACAAGCGGAAGCGTAAATACACGCTCGAGGCGGACGAACAAGCCATCGACGATACTGGTTCGGACGAAAGCGACAACGACGACGATAACGACGATAGCTCCTCCAAGAGCTGAGCGTTGTGATTCGTTTTCGCCTCAGTCGAGAACCCCGGTCGGCAATGCGCCCCGCGGGTTTCATCGCCGGCTTGCGACTGCTGTCATGCCTCCTCGTAACGGTGGTTTCGACCGCGGTGCTGGCCGGGCCGACTCATCTCGCGGCCGCACCCAATCCGGCGCGGGCCTCGGTGAACGGCGTCAGCTACGTCGAGGCCGACGCCTTTTTTGCCCGCTACGGACTGAAGGCCAAGTGGATCGAGCCCAACAAGCGTCAGTCCTTCTCCAGCAGCTGGACACAGATCGAAGTCGAGTTTGATCAACGCGAGATCACCTACAACGGCATGCGGGTCTTTATGGGAGAGGCCGCGATCATGCGTAACCGTTCGCTCTACATTCCGCAGATCGACGCCGAGCGCCTGCTCGGGCCGGTCCTCCGTCCGGCTGGGCTCACCGTGGCCAAGCCTCTTCGCACCATCGTCATTGATGCCGGCCACGGCGGCAGGGACTCCGGCACGACGAATTCCGCGCTAAAACTGGAAGAGAAAAACTTCACGCTCGATGTCACCCGCCGTCTGGCTGCTCTGCTCGGCACCGGCGAATGGCGCGTGGTGCTTACACGCACCGATGACCGTTTTATCGAGCTGGCCGACCGTGCCGCCAAGAACACCGCAGCCGGAGCCGATCTGTTCATCAGTATCCATTTCAACGCCGTGGCGGATGCGCCCTCGGTCAAAGGCACCGAGACCTACGTGCTGACCCCGCGGCACCAACGCTCCACTTCGTCCGATCGTCGTCACTCCTCGGACGACGACGACCAGCCCGGCAACGCCTACGACCAGTGGAACGCGGTGCTGGGTTACAACATTCACCGCCAGTTACTCGATAAACTCGGCACCGAGGATCGCGGCCTGAAGCGGGCCCGCTTTGCCGTTTTGCGTCTGGCGACTTGCCCTGGGGTTTTGGTGGAAGCTGGTTACCTGTCCAATCCCGATGAAGCCCGCCGTATTGCCGACGCCCGTTACCGGGCGGATATCGCCGAGGCGGTTGCCAATGGCGTCAAGGCCTACGCCAATGCTCTGGCCACGGCCAAGAGCCGTTGATTTTCGGTCGATCCGACCGATCCGTCGGGGCACAAAAAAACCGCGGCCCAAATGAATGGGACGCGGTTTTGTAAAAGCGTAACGTGTTATCAGCTTATGCTTTCTGGACGAGGCCGGCCTTGATGGCTTTGACCGAGACCCAGAGGCGCTTGATGCTGCCGTTGGGCAGTTTCACGCGGATGCGCTGGAGGTTCGGACGGAACTTACGCTTCGTGATGCTGGTCACGTGCGTGCCGATGCCGCCGCTCTTCTTAGATTGACCCTTACGATTGATTCGGGAACCGATCGTGGGACGTTTACCTGTGATTGCACAAATTCTGGCCATGGTTGGAAGTGGTTAAAGGGTCAGAAGTAAAGGGCGGGCTCTTTGCTAGGCAAGGGGAAAGTTTCCTTCGTTTTTACCGTCGTGCATGCAGCACCTGAAACTTCTGCCCAAGGTTCCCCGGGTGGAGCAATTGCATCAGCGCCATCTTGCGTTGACTGAAGTTCCCGCCCTCCTTCGCGAACACTTGGGAAAGGTAATCGCCGGCATTCTTCATGAAAAACGCCTCCTGCGACTCCAGCACCGGCTCGGCGAAACCCTTGTCGACCAAGGCCTCCGCCAACCAGTCCCAGCAGACATGGCCGGTCAGGTCCTGTTCTCCGGGGCGGTCCAGCAATGCGTTGCTTTGGCGATGCCGATGGTAGGCGCGCAGGGTGCCCTCCGGGCATTCGGTCGATAACGCGATGGCCGATTTTCCGTAGTCGAAGGCGATAAACAAGCCCTCCCAATCCGCCGCCGCCAAATTACCGGCCAGTTTAGCCGCCGCGCGCGGGGCATCAAATACGTAACCATCGTCCACCGTCGCCAGTGAAGCGGATGGTAGCCACGGCTCGTTGACGGCGCCCGGTAGTCGGCAGTTTTCCAATTGGCCCTCGGCGTTCAGCCTGACGCCCAATTCCAGCCAGACACCACCCGTGTGCACAAACCGCCGTAGCGGCTGCGCATCAAACAACTCGTTGGAAAACACTACGCACTTGCCCGACAGCGCCGCCTCCTCGCCGACCCGCACCGTGCGTGTCGCGCCAAACCCATGCTCAACTCCGGTCAGCACGCCGCCGCTCGGCTCCGCACCGATTTCGATAAAGGTATAGTCGGCCGGATCAATTTCACCCCTATGCTTGCCCAACAACTGCACCGCGGCCGCCGCGATCAGTTCGCCGAAAATCGGGCCACTGCTCGTTGCGGTATAAAAATCAGCCTCCGGTGTGCGGCCCACCCGGATTTGTTCACGCCGGTAATAACCCAGTTCCGGATGATACAGCGCCAGCCCCATGAAATCCGCAAACGACATCACGCCATCGGCATTCGCAGCCAAACGAAAGGCGGCGAGAAACTCCGGGGCGGGTCCAGAGCAGGGAGGAAGGTCGTTGGAAGTGGATGATCCCATTTACAAAGCCGCTCAGATGACCACAGTCCGCCGGATGCTCAAACGCATTTTCGCCATCGGAGCCGGCATTGGTGCCGGCGCCTTGTTCTCCATCGGCACCCTTCACCTGGGGGCTTTCTGGGGATTATGGCCCGATCGCGAACTCGAACGCAGCACTGCCCAAGTCCGCGAAGTCATGCGTCTGGCCCATGAACGCTACGTCGATGGCGATGCGGTTTCCTATGAAAAACTGCAAAAAGCGGCCCTAGATGGCATCACTGCCTCGCTCGATCCGCACTCCAGCTACATGCCGGCCAAGGAATATCACCTGCTGCAAGAGGAGATTGGCAACGAATTCGGCGGCATCGGCGTGCAGGTGGAGATGGTTGAGAAAATCCTCACCATCATTGCCCCGATCCGCGGCACCCCCGGTGATCGCGCCGGGCTGTTGCGCGGTGACCAGATCATCAGCATCGCCGGCAAACCCGTCGGCGAGACAGACATGATGGGCATTATCACTCAGCTTCGCGGCAAGCCCGGCACCGAGGTAACCGTTGGGTTTCGCCGTCCCTCGGAAGATCGGAGCTTTGAGCTCACTATCAAACGCGAGCTCATCCAGGTTGATAGCGTCAAAGTCATCCCCATCGATGCGGATGGCATCGGCGACATCGAGATCACCCATTTTGGTGAAACCACCGGTGCCGAATTTCGTCGCGGGTTGGACCAGCTCCGCACCGCCGGCATGCGCGCCCTCATCATCGATCTGCGCAACAACCCCGGCGGTTTGCTGGATGCAGCCGTCGAGGTGGCCGGACCGTTCTTTAATCGTAACGAACTCATCGTCTACACCCAAGGTCGCGAACCGGGAGACCGGATAGAACTGCGCGGCGACGGTCGCGATCCCGTTCAACCCAATCTTCCCATCGTTGTGCTCATCAACGGCGGCAGTGCCAGCGCCTCCGAGATCGTTGCCGGCGCGCTCAAGGACACCGGTCGCGCCGTGCTCGTGGGCGAGAAATCCTTTGGTAAAGGCTCCGTGCAGACTCTGTTCCCGTTGAAAGGCGAAGAAGCCCTCCGACTCACCACCGCCAAGTATTTTACGCCCTCGGGCGTGGTGATTCACGGAAAGGGTATTCAG
Organism: Opitutaceae bacterium; assembly: GCA_037969015.1. Classification (GTDB taxonomy): domain Bacteria; phylum Verrucomicrobiota; class Verrucomicrobiia; order Opitutales; family Opitutaceae; genus JAUWBF01. Next base: position 1,560 of record JBBKWO010000033.1, on the reverse strand, counting down.
CCCGACATCGAGGTGAAGCTCACTCCCGACGAGGATAAGGCGGTCAGTCTGCAACACCTGCGGGCTGACGTCACCGATCCCGCCGAATTCAAAGAGCGCTTTGACGTCGAGCTCGTGCCCGACCGTCAGCTCGAAGCAGCCAAGACCGCCCTGCGGGAAAAACTAGCCCCCGCCACCCAACCCCAAATCATCACGCCGTGATTCTCTGCCGACTTTTAGGATTTAGGATTTCAGGATTTAGGATTTTGGCCTCGCCGGGAGGTTCCGCGTGATCGTCGCCATCGAAAGCTCCTGCGATGAAACCGCCCTCGCGGTGTTTGATCCCGCCATCGGCCTGACTGGTGAGTGGATACACAGTCAGATCGCACTGCACGCCGCCCATGGCGGCGTGGTTCCCGACCTCGCCACCCGCGAACACCTGCAAACCATCGCGCCCTTGTTGACCAAGGTCGGCGCGCACACGCCTTGGTCGGCGGTCACCCAAGTCGCCGTCACCCACGGCCCCGGTCTGGCCGGTTGTCTGGCCATCGGCACGGCCGCCGCCAAGTCGCTATCGCTCGCCCTCGGCGTGCCGCTGCTCGGGGTGAACCACCTGCGTGGACACGTTTTTTCTCCGTTCATCACCACCCATCAGGCGGACCCCATCCGCTTTGACGCGGCACTCGACGCCTGGTTGCCGCACCTCGCGCTGGTGGTTTCCGGCGGCAACACTCTCTTGGCGCGGGTCGATAAAGATCGCTCCATCACCGTGCTCTCCTCCACCCGCGACGATGCCGCCGGCGAGGCCTTGGACAAAGGCGCCAAGCTGCTCGGCCTCGGTTACCCCGGCGGACCGATCATCGAACGCGAAGCCCGCAACGGTGACCCGGCAGCCTACGATTTTCCGCGCGGCATCGGTCGACGCGATGAACTCGATTTCAGCTTCTCCGGCCTGAAAACCAGCTTGCGTTATCAACTGGAGAAAATGACGCCCGACGAAATCGCCCTCCGCCGCGCCGACCTCTGTGCTTCGTATCAGCAGGCGGTCATCGACGCGCTCGCCCGCAAAGCCGGTGCGGCCCTACGCCTTGGCAAGTATCGCAGCCTCGGTTTGTCTGGGGGCGTGGCCAACAATCAGACCCTGCGCACCACGCTCGCCGGACTGGCAAAAAAGCACCGCTTGCCGCTACTCGCCGCCGAACCTAAACACACCGGCGACAACGCCGGCATGATCGCCTTCGCCGCCTGGATCGATCCGTCCGTCACGCCCGTAGCCCCCGCCGACCTCATGATCGAGCCCGGCCTGGAGCTGGCCTGAAGGAGCGTGGACATTCTTGTCCACGCAGAGCGACTACTCCCCAGCAAAGGCGCTAAAAAGGGACAGGTTAATAACGGTTGCACCGGGCTCACGTGCCCGCATACCGCGCCGAGGGTGGGCGCGAGTTGTTGTTTGTCGTTGGGCGCCTGCGTGACTCGGGCTCCGACGATCAGCCGCGACGAGGTTTCCACTCCGGCCTGCGCGTTGTAGGCCTGTTGGAAGCCGTCCTTGGTCGGCATGATGCGGCTTTCCTCGTCGGTGAA
>JBBKWO010000032.1:0-3870 GCA_037969015.1 Opitutaceae bacterium | reverse complement strand
CCCCCCGCCCCTCCTTCGTTTCCCAGACCGTCACCCTGCTGGCCCGTCGTCTCCGGCTGTTTTTCCGCGACCGCGGTTATCTGGGCCTGACCGCCGCGATCACTTTTGGCTTCCCCTGTTTGGTGGTTATCTTTGCCCTCGGCGGGCTGCCCCAGATGCAGGATCTCGCGCTCGCCCAATCCGGCGGCATGTTGGAAAACCTGCAAGCCCGGGCCGAATTCCGCCGCGATGCCGCCGACACCGCCACCTTGGTTTCCGGCCTGATCGTATTTCAGGTCATCCTGCTTTGCCTGATGGGCAGCAACAACGGCGCCCGCGAAATCGCCGGCGAACGCACCTTGTTTGAAAAGGAACGTATGGCCGGCCTGCGCCCCGCCTCTTACGCCACGTCCAAGCTCATCTTTGCCGCCGCCATCGGTGCCGCCCAAGGCATGTGGATGACCACCTTCGTGAAACTTATGTGCGATTTCCCCGGCGACTGGGGCATCCAACTGGGCATCCTCGCCGGCACCGGCGCGGCCATGAGCACCGTTTGTCTGGGTATATCCGCCCTGCTCACCTCCGCCGACAAAGCCTCCCTGCTGTCCATCTACCTGGTGGGCTTTCAACTTCCGCTCTCCGGAGTGGTGCTCGCCCTGCCCGACATGCTCGTTGGCATCGTGCGGCCTTTCATTGCCACCTACTGGGGCTGGTCCGGTTACCTCACCGCCATGACTCAATCCCGCTTTTACGACGCCGTGGTTATGCTGGACCACGGCCCGTTTGCCCCGCCGGCCATTGCCGGTGCCGTGCTGGCCTTACATCTCTCGGTTGGTGCGGCCCTTACCTTCTGGGGTTGCTCCAAACAACGGTGGCCCTAAGTAATGTCACCACCCATCCCCCATGCGTGCCCTTCGCCTCGTCTTCCCCCTCGTCCTGATCTCACTGTTCCTTACCGCCTGCGGCGGCCCCAAAGGTGAACCGTTTCCGGTCGACGCCTACCTCTCCGCACCGGCCAATCTGCAAGGCAACCGCTACACCCTCGACGCCGAAATCGATTCCCAGCTCAACGGCGTGGAAAACGTCGGACGCCTGATCGCCGTCCGCCCACTCGGCCACGACCTGCGCCTGCCTGTCTATGTCGCCGACACCCTGAAGGTGAACCTCATGGTTGCCCAACGCTACCGGTTTGAAATCACCGTGCGCAAAGGCGGCCTGCTCACCGTCACCGACCTGAAGAAACTTTGATCCCCCGCAAACGTCTCAACCTCGTCATGAACGCCCCCTTCCGCTACCCCGGACTCGCCCTCGCCACCGCCCTCCTTCTCCCCGCGGGGCTGTCCGCCCAGTCCGGCCCGTTCGACTCGGCCCCTGCTCCCGCCGCCGCCGCAACCCCCGCCGCCAAACCCGCCCAGCAAGGCGTCATCCCCTCCGGACCGACCAGTCTCGAAAGCAACACCCTCATCCAGATCATCGATCGCGCCTTCGACACCAAGAGCGATTCGATCAACCCCGAAGACGGCACCATGGTCTGGAAGGGCAAGACCTACAACATCGGCCAATTTCGCGCCTTCCGCGCCCGCTTCGAACGCTACCTGGCCCTCCCCGCCACCAACGACAGCGAGATCCATCAGGCCATCGTGGCCGAGATTGAAAACCTTCTCTCCACCCGCGCCGGCGACGAAGCCGGCACCGAGATCAAAAAAGCCTGGCAACTGCTGTATCGTGCATCCGAATACAACGAGGACGGCGGCGCCAGCATCGCCATCGCCAACCAGGTCTTCAACGCCTGGCGCATCCGCGATGAAAAGGAAGCCTACCGCATCACCCAGATCGAGCTGGAGCGCATCCGCCGCCAACAACAGGGTTCGGTGAGCTACTCGGGCGATCTCCTCGTGGCCGAGGGCGTCAACAACGCCACCGACGTCGCCGGCCAGCTGGCCAATTCGGGCTCATCCTCCGGCTCGACCAACTCTTCCGGCACCTCCAACTCCGGCAACACCAACAGCAACGCCACGGGCTCCGTGTCCACCGGCGGCACCAACGGCACCACCGTCTCCGGCAGCGCCGGCAACAAGTCCGGCACCAACAACAAATCCAATCAGGCCGGCTCCGCCAAACAAAGCCCCTCGGCCGCCGCAGCCGGCACCGTCTCCCAGTTTTTCCGCGTGCGCGAACTCGCCGAAACCGAGTCCCGCATCAAGGCCTCCGAAGCCGGCTCCCTGCTCACCGCCACCCAGGCCAAGCTGCAATTCCAGACCCAGATCGTCGGCCTCTTCCTCTCCCGCCGCTACCAGCACTGCCTGATCGCCTCCAACTTCTACCGCTACATCTTCAAAGGCAGCGCCCAACGCCTCGAGGTCGGTCGCAAGGAGCTCGCCGACTACTTCCCTGACTCCGACCTCGCCGTCACCGTCGAAGCCCTCGAATCCCTCTCCCGCGAGGCCATGAACGACGTCAACGCGTCCATGCAGGCCATCACCCTCAGCTACGACGACGGCCAGTTGATCAACGCCCTCGAGCGCCTGCAGGAAACCTTCTTCATCGGTGAATACGTTCCCTCCGTCGCCCAGTTCGACCGGACCAAAAAACAGGTCCTGCTCGACCTCTACCGCAAGATCGACACCGCCCGGAAACTCTCCGACCTCAAGGACTACGAAGCCGTCTCCGGCGTCGTCACCGAAATCGGCGATCTCACCAAGGACTTCCGCGCCAACGAAATCAACTCCGCCATCCGCTCCGCCCAGCGCATGAGCACCCTCGCCCTGCACGCCGCCCGTCAGGCCGTGATGGAAGAAAACTTTGTCGCTGCCCAGGCCGCCGTCGAACGCGCCGCCCAGCTCTGGCCGCTCAATCCCGCCATCGAGACCTACACCGAAAACCTCGCCAGCCAGGTCAACGCCGGCTCACAGGCCGCCAAGCTCTTTGACGACGCCATGAAGCGCAACGACCAGCGCCGCATCTTCGATCAACGCTCCGAACTCGGCATCGGCCTGATCAACGACCCCGTCCGCGCCAACGAACTGAAAGTCATCGTCGAGCGCATGAGCCGCCTCGAAATCTACCTGATTCAAGCCAAGGAACTCATCGCCTCCAACAACTCCTTCGGCGCCTGGGAAGCACTCGTCGCCGCCACCCCTCTCGCTCCCGATGACGTGGAGCTCAACCAACGCAAGGCCGCCCTCGCCCCCCGCGTCGCCAACTTCGTCGGCCGCCTCGACCAAGCCACCCGCTACGAGGACGACGACCAATACGCCGCCAGCCTCACCCAGTATCTGGCCGCACAGGCGCTCTACCCCCCCAGCAGTATCGCCCGCACCGGTATCGAGCGCGTCTCCAAGGCCCTGCTCTCCAGCCTCACCGACGAGGTCGATGCCGCCGCAGCCGCCGCCGTTCCCGCCACGGCCGATGCCGGGAAATAGGGCATCTCAACGAGTAGGCTGTATCACGTTTATTACGGATCGTTGGTAGGGCGGGACCGCTGGGCCCGCCGGGATTGTAGCCCCCGGGTTGGCTATCGTCGAACCGGACGGCCCGGCCGTCCGTCCCCACCTTTCGGCCATGACTTCATTTGAAGCGCCTGACCTTTGTCCTTAGCACTACTCCGTTACGTAAAAAATGTAGCCACGGCTATACCCAGCCGGGTGAGCGACGTCGCCGGCGAACCCACGTCCAACACGCCCCAGGGGACAGGGACGGCTAGTATCTCGTAACGTAATATATTTCGCATTGATTCCAAGGGTGGAAACCGGTTATGTCCGGCATGGCCAATCGATACAAAGTCACGCTTACGCAAGCGGAGAGGGACCAGTTAACGGAACTTGCACGCAGTGGTAAATCCACGGCGGCAAAGTTCATCTACGCCCGTGCGTTGCTGCTGTGTGACGCGGG
>JBBKWO010000031.1:0-33679 GCA_037969015.1 Opitutaceae bacterium | reverse complement strand
GCCCTTACCTCCCCGCCCGCATTTGCAATAATCATGCCTCGTCGCGCCAGCTGCGGACCACATCAGGTTGATCGGTGAAAACCCCCTCCAACCCCACACCCAACAGCCAACTGCGCAATTCTTCCCCACCGACATCCACTCGGGCGGTGTATCCGAAAGTCGATAATCCACACATTTTGGCCGACGCTAGAAAATCCGGTGTCACCCGCTCAATATTCACCCCCACCCCGTCCGCATAGCCGGCAATCACCCGTAGACCCGCGGCCGTTCGCATCACATCATAATCACACTCCGCCTCGCCCCAGTCGTTTTCCCCCAACAACTGCCACCAGCCACACCCCGAAAGCTCCGTCCACTGCGCCCTCCAGCGGCGCAACTCAACCGGATCAAAGGTCTCCACCACCAACGGGACTCCATCCGGCGCTCTCGCCAAAACCTCCCGCACCGCCTGACCGACATCCCTTCCTTCCCTGCGATGCCACGCCGGCATCTTCACCTCCACCACCAGCGCGACCCGCCGGCCTGTTTGCCGGTTTAGATCAGCCACACACACAAGCGCTTCACCCAACCGACACAGCCGCTCAACCGCTTCTCCGCGCATCACTCGGGACGGATAAACCAAGCCGCCGGTCTCGACATCCACCCGAGCCCTCGCCCGCAATGTCAGCAACTCGGACCAATCAAAATCCACCGCATAAAACCGCCCGTCCGCCCGTGCCCGTCCGGGAAAGCGCACCGCCACATCAGTCGTCGGCTCCAGATGCAAATCGTGACTCAACACCGCCTCGCCATCCCGCGACAGCACCACATCCACTTCAATCATGTCCGCGCCCAACCCGTGCGCACCGGCAATCGACGCGAGGGTATTCTCCGGCCAGTAGCCGCAAGCTCCCCGATGCCCGATCACCCATTTGAAAGGCGTGCCCACTTTCGCAGTCTGCCCGTCGGGCTATTCCACCGCCACGCATAATTTCGAACCCGCCGGCTTGCGGGGAATGATCCCTCGTCCACGCTACTCCCACCCCTGCATGACCACTTTTGCCGATACGCTCGCCGCCCACGAACAGACCTTGCGTCGCACCACGCCGCGCGTGCTCCAGATCAACGTCGGAAAACTCTGCAACCTCACCTGCATCCACTGCCACGTAAACGCCGGTCCCGCCCGCAAGGAAATCATCACCCGCGACACCCTCGCCCGTATCCTCGACTGGCAACGCCACGCCAACCTTCCCGTAATCGACCTCACCGGTGGCGCCCCCGAGATGATTCCCGACTTTCGCTGGCTCATCGAATCGCTCCGCGCCGACCACCCCGAGGCCGACATCATCGACCGCTGCAACCTCACTATTCTGCTCGAACCCGGCCACGAGGATACCGCTGCCTTCCTCGCAAAAAACCGCGTGCAAATCGTCGCCTCAATGCCCTGTTACTCGCCGGAAAACGTCAACGCCCAGCGAGGCGACGGTGTATTCGACGGCAGCATCGCCGCCCTGCAAAAACTCAACGCGCTCGGCTACGGCATCGACCCCGCGCTGCCGCTTCACCTCGTCTACAACCCCAACGGCGACTTCCTGCCCGGCGATCAAGCGGAACTGCAGGCCGACTACAAACGCGAGCTCCACGACCACTTCGGCATCGTCTTCAACGATCTCTACGCCCTTACGAATCTCCCTGTCGCCCGCTTCGCCTCCTGGTTACGCAACAACCACCGCTACGACGACTACCTCACCCTCCTGCGCGACGCCTTCAACCCCGCTTCCGTCGACGGCCTGATGTGCCGCGACACCGTCAACATCAGCTGGCAGGGCGAAGTCCACGACTGCGACTTCAACCAGATGCTCCACCTCCCCGCCGGCGTATCCGAATCAAAACTACACCTTTGGGACCTCGACCCCGCCACGCTCGCCGGCGCCCCCATCCGCACCGCCGAACACTGCTTTGGCTGCACCGCCGGCGCCGGCTCCAGCTGCGGCGGCGCCCTGTCCGCGGTCTGAACTCTGATTTACCATCCGTCACATGCCCGTTACATTCCCCGCCATCCCCGCACCGACCGACGGCCCCCGCCCCGGTCGCTACCGCCATTACAAAGGCAAGGACTACCGCGTCATCGGTGTCGCCCGCCACTCCGAGACCCAGGAAGAGCTGGTTGTCTATCAACTCCTCTACGGTGACTTCGGCCTGTGGGTCCGCCCGCGAGGCATGTTTATGGAAACCATCGAAATCGACGGCGAAACCCGCCCCCGCTTCGCCTACGTCGGACCGGAATAAGCGAAACCTGTGACGCACGGCGCAATTCATCCGGATTCCGTTTGCAGCCACGCCGCTTCCGTTTGTTGCTGGTGAACCACCCCCAATGACCGCCGAGGAACAGCATCATCTGCATCTGCGCGAACGTTTCGCCCGCATCCGCCGGGCGAAGTTCTTTTTGCGCTTCATGCCCCGGCGTGCCCGCTTCCACACCTACCCGGTCATCGGGCGCTTCGCCGCCTTCGCCCGCAAACGCTCCTTCCTCTGGTCGTTTCGCTCCTCAGAAGTTCGCCCCGCCATCTACGTCGGTTCCGTGCTCGCCTTCATGCCGGTGCCCGGTCTGCAACTTGTGCTGGCCTTTGCGCTGGCCGTGCTGCTGCGGCGCAACGTCATGGTGCTGGCCGGACTGCAGTTCATCACCAATCCGCTGACGCTGCCTGTTTTCATCGGCACCCATCAGATCGGCATTTCGATCATCGAGCACTCCGGCTTTGGCCGCAGTATCGAGCCTGTCGAAAACATCCACGTCTCGGACAAGGCGGACTTCAAAGCCACTCCGGTGATTGAAAACATACCACCGCCGGAACCTGTTGAACCCAATGGTCGCCTCCATCGCTGGACCAGTGGCATCGGCACCCAGATCAACGCGCTTATCATCGGCGGCATCATTGTCGGACTTTTTGTCGGCGCGATCATCGACCTGCTCTGGATGATCTCCGTCAATCAGGCCGAAGCCCATCGTCGCAAAACTTTGCTTAAACGCGCCACCACACCCTCCGAACCGCCGTCCTCCAGCCCGATCGCATGACCGCCCTTCTCCGCCACTCCTTAATTCGCTGCCACCTTCTGCTCGCCACTGTAGCCATTGGATTTCTCGGCTGCAGTGCCGCCCGCCCTTCCGCTCCCAGCACCTCGTCAACGCCCATTCGGCCCGCCACGCCCACCGTCACGTTGCCCTTTGTGCCGACCCAGCCGGTCATGCTCGGTATCGATGTGCTCGAATCCACCGGCTTCCGCGCCGTCGCCGGAAAAACCATCGGCCTGCTCACCCACCCCGCCGGGGTGAATCGACGCGGCGAAAGCACCATCAGCGTCCTGCGACGCGCATCCAACACCCGCCTCGTCTGCCTCTTTTCGCCCGAGCACAGCCTCTACGGCGACGTCAAGGCCAGCGAGAACGTCGGCGACACCATCGACTCACGCAGCGGTCTGCCCGTCTACTCTCTGCACGGCAAAAACCGCCGCCCCACCCCTGAACAACTCAAGGGCCTCGACGCCCTTGTCATCGACCTGCAGGACATCGGCGTCCGTTCCTACACCTATAACGTCACCATGCGTTACGCCATGGAGGCCTGCTTCACCGCCGGGGTGGAGGTCATTCTGCTCGACCGCCCCAATCCACTCGGCGGCCTCAAGGTCGACGGTCCCTTTCTGGATCGCGAATGGATGAGCGGCGTCGGTGCCTTTCGCATCCCGTATGTCCATGGCCTCACCATGGGCGAACTCGCCCGCATGGCCGCGAATGCGCCCGGCGTGCTCGAGGTTCCCGAGTCGGTGCGTCAGCGCGGACAGCTCACCATCGTGCCCATGCGCGGCTGGCGGCGCTCGATGCGTTGGCCCGAGACCGGCCTGACCTTTGTGCCCACCTCACCCATGATCCGGGATTTCGCCGCCGTGGTGGGCTACGCCATGGTCGGCCTCGGCTGTGAATACAGCGGATTCAAACACGGCATAGGCAAAGACCACCCCTTCCGCGCCATCACCTTTCGCGGCAAAAGCCCCGACCAAATCATCGCCGATCTTCAAGCCCTCAACATGCAGGGTCTGACCTTTCGCAAAATCACCAGCAAAGACGATCAGGGCCACACGCTCCAGGCGGTCTACGTTTCCGTCACCGATTGGAACGCCTGGAAACCCACTGAACTCAGCTTCGAGTTGATGCGCCTGGCCTGTCGCTACGATCCGCCGAATCCGTTCGCCAATCTGGATGCCACCAAAATGCGCTCCTTTAATATCCACGTCGGCTCCACCGCCTGGTGGCAGGCGCTTTCACGCAACGGCGCGGCGGTTGATCTAAACGGTTTCGAAGCCCAGTGGCGCAACCAGTGCGCCATCTATCAGCAGCAAACCATGCGCTACTGGTGGATCTACGGCCAGTAGCCAGCCTGCACAAAACTCGGCGCCAAGGAGCGCCGCTTACCACAAAGCCGGTGATTCGTGCAGACGGTCACCACCAACGCGTGCGAGCTGCCGCGTGCAGAGCTTTGTCCAACTCCGGTAGATAAGGGTGCCAGTAACGGTCCCACTCCAGACTGAGCACACCGGTAAATTGATCCGCCTTGAGCGCGTCGCGCAGCGGAACCATCGGGAATTCCCCCTCGCCGGGCATAACGTAGGTGAACGGGAATTTCTCACTGGGTTGGCTCACGCTGTCTTTCACATGCACATGCACCGTGCAGTCACGGACCAAGGCCCAGGTGGTTACCGGATCCTCGCCGCCATGTTTCCATGTGCGGTGGCTGTCCCAAAGCAGTGCGGTGCCCGGAGCCTTATCCAAAAACGATTTCAGCGCGACATTGGTGGCCAGCGCATCGTGCGGCTCAACCATCAGGTCAACGGCCCAAAAGTTTTTCATGCGTTCAGCCTTCCACCACGCCATGGTGGCCGCCGCCGCCTCGATCGCCTCGGGAGTGCCAGTGCCACCACCGTCAAACACCCGCAGCCACAACACATCGGCGGCATCGGCCCAACGCACATATTCCAGTAACTCAGCTTTTTCCTCGTCGGTAGAACCGATCAATTTAAACGACGTGTCCAAGGCACAGACACGGATGCGGCGGGCGTGTAAATACTCGGCCCATTTCTCCGGCGTCTCGAATTGCTCGGTAAAAAAAGCCGGCAAATCCAAGCGCCCGGAAAGCGCACGGAGCTCCACGGTATGAAAACCGTGCCGCGCCGCTAAAGCCACCACGCCATCCAGATCCAGCTCCGGACAGCCCAACGTCGAAAACGAGTGCATCATCATAGGGGTAAAGGGGGGTTGCCCGAACCCTGCTGCTTACGGGATTTTTACGCAAGTTTGTTGGCAGCCTTGGGCAAAAAAATAAGTGTATACCAGTTGATGCCCTTGCACCTGCGTCAGCATTGGGCTGGGTTCCTTCACCTATCCCACTCCACATATGCCACGTCCTGTAACCCTGTTCACCGGCCAATGGGCCGACCTCCCCCTCGAAAAACTCGCCCCGCTCGCCAAGAGCATGGGCTACGACGGCCTCGAACTCGCCTGTTGGGGCGACCACTTCGATGTCGATCAAGCCGCCCGCTCCAAGGCCTACCTAAAGGCCAAATGGGAGCTCCTCGCCGACCACGGTCTCACTTGCTACGCCATCTCCAGCCACCTCGTCGGCCAGGCTGTTTGCGATCTCATCGACGAACGCCACAAGGCCATCCTGCCGCCCGACGTCTGGGGCGACGGCAAACCCGAAGGTGTGCGCAAGCGTGCCGCCAAAAAGCTCTCGCTCACCGCCAAGGCCGCCCGCGCCTTCATGGACGCCAAACCCGGCCGCGGTAAACGCGACGACTTCCCCGCCGTCGTCAACGGCTTCACCGGCTCCTCCATCTGGCACTCCATCTACGCCTTCCCGCCGACCTCGCAGGCGTATTATGACGCCGGATACGCCGACTTCGCCAAACGCTTCGGCCCCATTCTCGAAGCCTTCGACAAAGCCAACGTTAACTTCGCCCTCGAGGTCCACCCGACCGAGATCGCCTTCGACATCGCCAGCGCCCAGCGCGCCCTCGCCGCGGTCAAAAACCACAAGCGGTTCGGCTTCAACTACGACCCGTCCCACCTCGGTTATCAGGGCGTCGACTACGTGAAGTTCATCCGCACCTTTTCCGACCGCATCTACCACGCCCACATGAAGGACGTCTGGTGGGGTCACGGTGACGGCACCGTCGGCGTGTTCGGCGGCCACACTAACTTCGGCGATGCTCGCCGCCAGTGGGACTTCCGCTCGCTCGGCCACGGCGACATCAACTTCGAGGAAGTCATCGTCGCCCTCAACGACATCGGCTACGCCGGCCCGCTCTCCGTCGAGTGGGAAGACATCCGCATGGACCGCGTTCACGGTGGCACCGAAGCCGCCGCCTACGTCCGCAAGGTCGACTTCCCCTCCAGCACCCTGGCCTTCGACGCCGCCTTCGACAAAAAGAACCAGTAACCCCGATCTTAGCCACAGAGAGCACAGAGCTCGGACACAGAGAACACGGAGCCAATCCAATTTTCTCCTAACTCCGTGCACTCTGTGTCCGAGCTCCGGCTTGGCTCTGTGACCAAACTCCGAAACCCACACCCATGTCTACTTCCCGCAAACTTCGCTACGGCATGATCGGTGGAGGCCGTGGTGCCTTCATCGGCGCCGTCCACCGCATCGCCGCCCAAATGGACGGCCAGGCCGAACTCGTCGCCGGCGCCTTTTCCTCCGACGCCAAACGCTCCAAGGACTCCGGCGCCGACTTCTTCCTCGACCCGTCCCGCGTCTACGGTTCCTACCCCGAAATGGCCGAGGCCGAGGCCGCCCGCCCCGCCGCTGACCGCCTCGACTTCATCGTCATCGTCACGCCCAACCACCAACACTTCCCGCCGGCCAAGTTGTTCCTCGAAGCCGGCTTCAACGTCGTCTGCGACAAACCCGTCACCTTCGACCTCAAAGAAGCCAAGGCGCTGCAAAAAATCGTCGCCAAGTCCGGTCAGGTTTTTGCCCTCACGCACAACTACACTGGCAACGTCATGGTGAAGCAGGCCCGCGAACTCGTGCGCACCGGCCAGCTCGGCAAGATCCGCAAGATCGTCGTTGAGTATCCGCAAGGCTGGCTCTCCACCGCACTGGAACAGACCGGCCAGAAACAAGCCGGCTGGCGCACCGACCCCAAACGCTCCGGCGCCGCCGGCTGCATCGGCGACATCGGCACCCACGCCGAAAACCTCGCCCGCTACATCACCGGCCTCGGAATCGAAAGCCTTTGCGCAGACCTCACGACTTTCGTCAAAGGCCGTCAGCTCGACGACGACGGCAACATCCTCGTTCGCTACGAGGGCGGCGCCAAGGGCGTGCTCCACGCCTCCCAGATCAGCGTCGGCGAAGAGAACAACCTCAATATCCGCATCTACGGCGAAAAGGCCGGCCTCGAATGGAAGCAGGAACACCCCAACCAGCTCGTCGTCAAATACCCTGACAAACCCGCCGAGGTCTGGGGACGTGGCAACGGTTACATCGCGCCCGCCGCCGCCCGTTTCACCCGCACGCCCGCCGGCCACCCCGAGGGTTACCTCGAAGCTTTTGGTAACATCTATCAGGATGTGTTCCGCGCCATTCGCGCACAGGTATCCGGAAAAAAACTCCCCAAGGACCTCGACTACCCGACGATCATCGACGGCGTCGAGGGCATGGCCTTCATCGAGACCGTGGTTAAGAGCTCCAAGCTCGGTGCCAAGTGGGTCAAGTTCCCAAAACTCTGAGAGCCCGCGAAAAGCGCATTTAGGCCTCATGGCGGAACCAGCATCGGTTCCGCCATTTTTATGTCTGCTACACATTACATACACTCGGGGATTGCGACGCGTGGGAACCTGATACAGGATAGGTATTCTCCCCTATTTCCTATGTTCCCCGTCTCTTTTCCCCAATTTCGCGCCAAGCTGCTCACGTTTTTCCTGTTATCATTGGTGTTGCCCGCCGCCGCCGTGAGCGCCGCCGTGTTGGTCTACGAGGGTTTTAATGGCTACACCGTTGGTGGCCTTGCCGGAGTAAACCCCAACGGTAACACCATCGGCCTCGACACCACGGTGGGCTACTACGATGGACCCAGCGCCCGCACCGATAATTTTTCGATCCAATCCACCGGCCTGTCACTTGGCAGCCTGACCACTGCCGGGGGCGCGCTCCACTTTACCACTGGCACCAACGTCATCGGCGCCGACATCGAGATTGGAGCCACCGCCTACACCGGCACGTTGTGGGGCAGTTATCTCGTCAATTTAACCACGAGCGGATCATCCGCCAGCGACGGTGCCGTGTTGCGCATCGGCAGCACACCCGCCGACAGCAATAACTCTCATTTCAACAGCTGGGCCGACTCACGCAGCAGCTCGCCCAACATTGCCGTAGGCTACAACTCCTCTGGTTCCAACGGCAGCGGTGCCCTCACCCTCGGCACCACCTACATCATCATCAGCAAATTCACCCGGGTCGGCCAGAGCATCAATGTCTCCTCGCCCGGCGTAGCCACCCAGTGGGCACTCAACGAGACTCAGTTTGCCAGCTTCATCGCTGCGGGCGCCGACGAGGCCGCGCTCAACTCGGTCACCATCACCGCCACGTCCACCCAGTCCGCCACCTCCGGTTCGATTAACATCTTCTCGTCTGCCATGGCATTCAGCATCGTCACGGTGAACGACGTCGGCACGTTCGACGAAATCCGCTTCAGCAGCGACCTTGCCGGAGCCACACCGTTCGCCGCCATTCCTGAGCCCGCCACCGCCGCACTGCTCATCGGACTGGGCTCAATCACGCTTTATCTGACACAACGTCGCCGCCAAGCAGGCGCGTGATACGAAGAGTCCTGTCCGTCCTCCCAACGCGGAGTTGTCATAAAACCTCAGCATCGGTTCACACGGAACACACGCAGACCTCCCCCATCATCGAGAGCATTCGCGTCCGCCTGATTTTAGTGCACGCCGCCCGTATTCGGAGGTTTGCTGTCCACCGGAAACCCACTCATTTTCTCCCCTTATGTTTCGTCCCCTGCTTACCCTCATCCTAGCGATCACACTCGCGTTTCCGGCCTACTCCGCCGAACGCGACTCCCTCAAGCTGCTTACCATTGGCAACAGCTTCTCTAACGACGCCGTGCGACAGCTCCCGCAGATCGCCAAGGCCAAAGGTAAAGAGCTCACCATCGGACGCGCCACCATCGGCGGTTGCTCCCTCGAACGCCATGCCCGCCACCTCTCCGAAGCCATTGCCGGCGACGAAAATGGCCGCGCCTACAAGGCCTTCGAAGACCCCAAGACTGGCGCTAAACGCGACGTCAGCCTCATCGAAGCGCTCCAAGCAACCGATTGGGATATCGTCACCATCCAGCAGGTCAGCAGCCTGAGCTATAAGCGCGAGTCCTTCCAACCGTATATGGATCAACTCATCGCCGCCGTTCGCGAACACGCCCCCAAGGCCGAGATCGTCATTCACCAGACCTGGGCCTACCGCGAAGACCACGACTTTTTTAAACGCAATGACGGCTTCACTCCGCTGAAAATGTATGAAGACCTCACCGCCAACTACCGCCACTTCGCCGACGAAAAAGGTTTCCGTATCCTCCCCACCGGCGACGCCCTTCACCTCGCCCGGCAGACCCCGCGCTGGACCTACGTCCCCGACCCCAGTTTTGATTTCAAAAACCCGCCCGCCGGCGAACTCCCCGAGCAACGCACCAGTCTCAACGTCGGTTGGCGCTGGAGTAAAAACAAAGCCGGCGAATCCGCCTTCGGCCTCGACGCCATTCACTGCAATAACGCCGGCCAATACCTCGGTGCCAACGTCTGGTATGCGACGCTCTTCGAAACCGACACTCTGGCCGACAACTTCACGCCCCCCGGCCTCACCACCGGCGACACCGCCAACCTGCGCGCTATCGCTCTCGCCGCCGTGCAAGCCGAACGCAAACGGGAAGCCGCCCTCCCCGTCCTCGCCACCGCCACGAACTGAACCGTCAACGTCCGCGGCGCACGCGCACGAATCGCTCGTATCGCTCGTATCGCTCAACTCGAAAAAGCCTCGCCTTCACCGGCGGGGCTTTTTTGTGCGCCCAGCTTTTTCATAACAACTTCATCCTAGCTTCACACAGAGCCCACAGAGCACGCGCATCCTGCGGGCATGGACTCCTTTTCCTCCGGCCCCGCTTACCCGACTCGCGGCTTTTTCTCTCGCAGCTCCTCGCTACTCAAAGTGCTCGGCATTTTTGCCCTCGCGCTCCTGCTGCTGATCCCAGTCGCGCTGATTGACAACCTGCTCGGCGAACGCACCCAGCGCCGCGACGAGGCCGTCGAAGAAATCACCGCCACCTGGGGACGCGCCCAACAGCTCACCGGCCCCGTGCTCATCGTTCCTTATCGAGTGCACAACACGCAGAGCCACGACCGTCTCATCAACGGCCGCGTCATCCAAACCACCGAGGAAAACTGGATCGAACAACACGCCGTATTTCTCCCTGAGACCCTCGCCATCGAAGGCGAGATCGCGCCAGACATCCGCCACCGCGGCATCTACGAAGCCGTGGTCTACACCGCCGACCTCAAGATGACCGGCCGTTTCAACGCCGCCGACGTCAACTCGCTGGAACTCGTCCCCGCCGACTTGCTCTGGGACAAAGCGTGGATCGCCCTTGGTTTGTCCGACCTGCGCGGCACCCAAGCCGCCCTCTCACTGGATTTGGCCGGGAAGTCCCTGTCGCTCGAACCGGGCACCCGCAGTGCGTTTCCACAGTCGGGCCTGCACGCCGATGTAGTCGGCCTCTCCGCCGATACCGCGCCCGGCGAATTCAGCCTGCACCTAAAGCTCAACGGCAGCGGTCGCATCTCCTTCCTGCCCCTCGCCCGCCAAACCGATGTTAAAATCACCGCGCCCTGGGCCGACCCCGGTTTTGACGGCGGTTTCCTCCCCTCCACTCGCGAGGTTCGCCTCGATGGTTTTGCCGCCACTTGGAACATCCCGTATTACGCTCGCGAATACGCACAACAATGGACCGCGACTCGTGGCGCCCCCTCTGACGAGGTTATGCAAAACTCGTCCTTCGGTGTTGAGCTCATGCGTCCGGTGGACGCCTACCGCACCGTCGAGCGTTCCACCAAATACGCGTTGTTGTTTATCACTCTCGTTTTCATCGCGTTTTTCCTGTTCGAGGTGCTCGCCTCGCTCCGGCTCAACGCACTGCACTACCTGCTGGTCGGTGCGTCGTTGGTGCTCTTCTACCTCGCGCTGCTGGCGCTCGCCGAGTTCATGGCGTTTGGCCTGGCCTACCTGATTGCCGCGGTCGCGTCCGGTGGACTCATCACCGGTTACAGCGCAGCCATTCTCGGTAGCGGACGACGTTCGTTGATCGTCGCGGGAGTGCTCACCGCCACCTACGGCACGTTGTGGATGATTCTCCAGATGCAGGACTACGCGCTCATCTCCGGCACCGGCGCACTCTTCGCGGTCCTCGCCATCATCATGTTCACCACCCGCCATCTCGACTGGTCGCGTCCCGTCGGAGCCGAGCCGCCTGCGTTGCCTTGAGTCAGGTGCGTTGCGCTTCGGGCGGCCCTGTGTGTAGTTTCGGGGAGTCGTTTTTCGCATGATAAATCCGCCCCCCAGCCGCAATCGTATCGGCACCATTTCGTTGGCCATCGCCTTTGGTGGGTTCCTCGTCTGTGAGGCTGCCCACCATTTTCAACTGGTCGCGGGTCCATGGTGGCTGGTCGTGCGCTCGGGATTTGAGGCGGCATTGATCGGCGGCATCGCCGACTGGTTCGCCGTCACCGCACTGTTCCGACGCGTGCCCAACGGAAAGTTCGCCCTGCCGCACACCGACATCATCGTGCGCAACCGCGCCAAGCTCACCGACGGCGTGGTCGATTTGGTCGAGAACCAGTTGCTCAGCCCCGCATCGGTTCGCGAAAAACTTCAGGACTTCTCCATCAGCCAGGTCTTGTTTGAACAGCTTGAAGATCAGACCGGCCGCGAGATGACCGCCGCTACTTTGCGCCTCTTGGCGAGTCACGTTTCCTCCGAACTCGAAGACCACAAGCTCCGTGAATTTCTGACCGCGCTTTTGCGTGAACAAATCAAGACCGCCAATCTCGCACCACTCTGGGGACGTTGGCTGCAGGCCCGCGTGCAGGCCGGCGACACCATCATTCTCTGGCAAACCCTGGCCGCGTCTCTGGCCGAGCAAGCCGAGCGCGGCGACCTGGATGAACTCATCCGCGACCTACTCCAACTAAGCCTGCAGGCCTACAAAAACGAGCTGCGCGGCATCGCCACACTCAAGGGCTGGATCGCCTCCATAGCCATCGACTCCAACACCGACACCCGCCGCCTCCGCGATGGTCTCGTGCGCACGCTGCGTTCCATTTCCCATAAGGAAACGCACCCGCTGTCCGCACATTTGGATGCAGCCGTGCGTAACTACGCGGCGGACTTGCAGGCCAATCAACCGGAGGCGACCGCACGCGTTTTTGAGTTTCAACAACGCCTCGCCGAAAACCCCGATTTGGATGGCGTAGTCGGACACATGCTAAGCGATCTGCGCAAACTCGCCGAAGCCAAGCTCAGCGGCCCCAACGCAGAGTTCGACGCCGCCATTACCGACCTGATCGAGCGTGGTCTCACCCGCTTAAAAGCCGACCAACCCACCCGGACCGGACTCGATCGCTGGGCGCGCGAAGCCTTGGAAAACATCGTCACCCGACATCACGGCATCATCGGCAGCACCGCCCGCCATTCGCTCAACCGCCTCGACGACCGCGAACTGGTCAGCCAGATGGAGGCCAAGGTGGGCAACGACCTGCAATACATCCGCCTCAACGGCGCCATGATCGGCGGACTCGTCGGCGTGATTTTAATGACTACCAAACTCCTGCTCGGTTGGTCCTGATTTGTTAGCAGCAGCGGCGGTTTTCATCGAAACTTCATCCCCGCTTCACACGGAACACACAGGGCCGGTTCACACTGCGGGCTATGAAACGCCTGCTTCTCCTCGCCTGCCTGCTCCTTCCGGTTCTCGTCGCCCGCGCTGATGCCGATGACCGCACGCTCTCGCCTTACTTCTACGTCAAGACCGAGCGCCCAGCCGAAGCCAACGGTCTCGACACATTGCCGCTGAAATCCACCAAGATCGACGCCATCATCGCCGGCGTCATCGCCGAGGTGCGCGTTACCCAAACCTACGCCAACACCGGCACCACGCCGCTGGAGGCGATCTACATCTTCCCCGGCTCCACTCGCGCCGCCGTTCACGGGCTCACCCTCCGCGTCGGCGACCGGCAGATCGAGGCCACCATCAAGGAGCGCGGCGAAGCCCGCCAGGTCTACGAACAAGCCAAGTCCGAGGGCCGCACCGCCTCGTTGCTCGAACAACAACGGCCCAACGTTTTCCAAATGAACGTCGCCAACATCCTCCCCGGCGACCTCGTCAAAGTGGAGCTGCGCTACACCGAGCTGCTCGCCCCCGTGGATGGTGAATACCGCTTCGTTTCGCCCGGCGTTGTCGGTCCGCGCTACTCCAACCAGCCGGCCAGCAACACCGATCCGACCGAGGCCTTTGTGCAAAATCCCTACCTGTCGGAAAACTCCGGTGTGGAGCCGCCCGCCTTCGACCTCGCGGTGCATCTTGATGGCGGCGTTCCGGTGCGCGACGCCGTCTGCGCCACGCACAGCACTCGTATCCGCTACACCACGACGACCACAGTCGACGTCACCCTCGATGGAACCCAAGCCGACGCCGGCAATCGCGACTTCATTCTGCGTTACCGCCTCACCGGCCCCGCCCTCCAAGCCGGCCTGCTACTCGCCCAAGGTGACAACGAGAACACCTTCCTCGCCATGATCCAGCCGCCCGCGCGTCCGTCGTCCGCCGACCTGCCGCCGCGTGACTACCTCTTCATTCTCGATGTATCCGGTTCCATGAGCGGCTTCCCGCTCGACACCGCCAAGACGCTGCTGCGCGACCTGCTCACCACGCCGCGTCCGAAGGATACCTTTAACCTGCTGCTTTTCGCCGGCGACAACCGCACCCTATCCAACCAATCCCTGCCCGCCTCTGATAAAAACGTCGCCCGCGCCATCGACTTCATTGATCGCCAGCAAGGCGGCGGTGGCACCGAACTGTTGGCCGCTCTGCACAGCGCCTTCGCCCTGCCTCGCGCCGAAGGCACCGCCCGCACCGTGGTCATTCTCACCGACGGCTACGTTTCCGTCGAAGCCGAGGCCTACGCCTTCATTCGCAACAACCTTGGCCAGGGCAACGTCTTCACCTTCGGCATCGGCTCCAGCGTAAATCGCGAGCTTATCGAGGGACTTGCCCGCGCCGGTCAGGGCGAACCATTCATCGTCACCGGTGACAACGACGCCGTAAACGCGGCCAACCGCTTCGCTGAATACATCCGCTCGCCCGTGCTCACCGGCATCAACGTGCAGTTCGAGGGCTTCGACGCCTACGATGTTGAACCGCTCTCCGTGCCCGATGTCTTTGCCGCCCGCCCCGTCATCCTGCACGGCAAATGGCGCGGCCCCGCCACGGGCCAAATCGTGCTCACCGGACACACTGGTGGTGCCCCCTACTCCACCCGCCTGTCGGTCGCCGAAGCCACCCGTATCGACGCGCCCGATGTTTTGTCGCAGCTCTGGGCCCGCACCCGCATCGCCCGCCTGTCCGACGATCTAGCTGTATCCAACGGATCGCGACAAGAGGACGACTCTCCCGCCGGCAAGCTCAAGGCGGAGATCACCTCGCTCGGACTCGGCTACAATCTGCTGACCCAGTTCACCTCGTTCGTCGCCGTCGACACCGTCATCCGCCGCGATCCCGCCGACGCGCTCAACACCGTCAAACAACCCCTGTCTTTGCCCCAAGGCGTCACGAACTCGGCAGTCGGACAAAACGTGCCCGTTTCACCCGAGCCCGGCACCCTGCTGCTGGTGATCGTCGGACTCGCCGCCCTTGGCCTCGTCGGCTGGCGCCGCCGCCGGACCGTAGCAAAAACCTCCACTTAACCGTTCCTATGTTTGTAGTGCGCGTCGCGAGCCCGGCGCAGCCGGGATTAGACCGTCGCGCTGCCTCTCAGCCGTAACCACTCAACCGAGCACGGAAACGCCTTGGGCTGCGCCCTTGCGGCGTCACTACAAACACGAACGACACAAGCGACGTCTTCACATCGTCCATTTCCCTTCAACCATCTTACTTTGCAAACATCCCCAATGCGCTCCAGGGCCGTCATCCTCGTTGCACTGCTATTAGCCGGCTGGCCTGTGCTCCGGTGGTATGCGATCCGCGCGGATGACGGTTCCGACGAGCGCTGGGGGATTGCCGCACTCATCGCGGCCCTGATCTTTGCTCCCTGGCGCAGTTGGCTGGAGCCGTTTCCCGCGCGACGTTGGCCGTGGTTTTGCGCAGCACTAGTGGTCTATGTCGCGGCGTTGCCGTTTGCCCCGCCAATGGTGAGGGCACTGCTATTTGTCACCGCGCTGGCCATCGCGGCTGCCGACCGACGTGCGCCGGTGGCGTGGGGCGCGTTGTTGTTCCTTTCGTTACCTGTCATCGCATCGGCGCAGTTTTACGCCGGCTATCCGATGCGGTTCATCACCACCAAACTCACTGTGCCGGTGATCGCTTTGTTTGGTCAGTCGGTCGACACCGCCGGCACCACCTTGCTCTGGCGCGGCGAACAGGTCGTGCTCGATGCGCCGTGCAGCGGTATCCACATGCTCTGGACCGGCCTGTTTTTTGCATCCCTCACCGCGTGTTGGTTTCGCCTCGATAGCCGCGCCTGCCTGCGACTCCTGCAGTTCACCAGCCTCACCGTCTTCGCGGCCAACGTGCTCCGGGCCGCGGCGTTGTTTTTCTACGGCACCAACCTCTGGCCGCACTGGCCCGGTCATCACAAAGGCACCGGACTGATTTTGTTCGGCGCCGCCATGCTGTTAATCCTGCGACGGGCCGACCAACTGGCACCGACGCAGACTTCACCCAAGCCGGAAACCGGACCGCCCGTGACGCCGCTCCGGCCCGTCGCCCAATTTTGCCTGTGTGGGTTGTTCATCACCGCCGGTCTCCTGCCTTTCAGGCCCGGGGCCGGCGTTTCTCAAATCCGCCACGATAATTTCCCCGGCTGGCAGTCGGCCCCGCTCGATTCCCGCTGGCAGATCCGCGAACTCGGGCCGCAGGAGGCGCGCTTTGCCCAAGAATTCCCCGGCCGACTGGCCGTGTTTGGCGATGGTGCCTCCACTTGCGTAGTCCGCTGGGTGGACCACCCCACCCGGTGGCTGCACCCTGCCAGTTACTGCATGCGGGCGATGGGCTTCACCATCAGTCCGGGGCCCATTCAGGCGCGTTCCGACGGCACTCGCTGGAACACCGCCATCGCCGATCAAGACCACTCACGCTTGGAGATTCAGGAACGCCTCACCTCAAGCGATGGACGGCACACCTGGACCGACGTGTCCTCTTGGTATTGGCAAACGGTGTTCGGCCGCAGCCCAGGCCCGTGGTGGATGATCACCGAAATCTCGCCCAAAACCTGACCCGGATATTTCAACACTATGAAATCATTTGAGTCCGAAATATTCGTTTTACCTCCGGTAGAAGCGATTTTATCGCGGTTAGCCCCGACAGAGTCGGCCCGACAGGGCGGATATTTCATCAGAGGACTGGTGAAAATATACGGGCTCACACTTCCGCCTTCATACTTGGCGATTACTGCTTCTTACTGAGCGCGCTTGCCTCTCCCCATTCTCATCATCGAAGACGAGCCGGCCATTGCCGACACTCTGCTCTACGCCCTGTCCGCCGAGGGCTTTGCTCCGGTTTGGCGGGCCGACGGAGCCAGCGGTCTGGCCGCGGTCCCTGAACTTAATCCCGCGCTGGTCATCCTCGATGTCGGCTTGCCGGACATCAATGGTTTCGAACTCTGCAAACAGATCCGCGCCGATTCGGCCGTGCCGATTCTTTTTCTCACCGCGCGAAACAGTGAGATCGATCGCGTCGTCGGCCTCGAAATCGGCGGCGACGATTACCTCACCAAACCCTTCAGCCCCCGCGAACTCACCGCTCGCGTGAAAGCCATCCTTCGGCGCGGTCCCGCCGTGGCACAGGCATTCCTGCCTGTGCGCTCCGACGCGCCTCAGCTCGCCACCGTGGACGAACTGCGTTGCCGCATCCACTGGCGCGGACAACCGCTCGACCTGACCGCCACCGAATTCCGCCTGCTGAAAACCCTGCTTGATCAACCGGGCCGCGTGTTCACCCGCGAACAATTGCTCGGCGCCGCCTGGACCGAACCTGAGGCTTCGCTGGATCGCACAGTCGACGCACACATCAAAACCCTGCGCGCCAAAATCCGCGCCGTCGCGCCGTCCGATGACCCCATCCAGACCCACCGCGGCCTCGGTTACTCGCTCAAGGACAGCTGACCGTCTACCTCTGCGCCTTCGCGACTCTGCGTTAAAACTCCGAATTCCGACGAAGCCGTGACCATCCGCACTCGTATCCTGCTTGTCTACCTGCTGCTGATCGGCGGCGGCTACATCTGGCTCGTGGGTTGGGTGATCGGCGGCATCCGTCCGCGTTACCTCGAATCGATGGAGGAGTCTCTGGTCGACACGGCCAACATCCTCGCCGCCTTTGTCGAGAGCCGGGTGACCGACGGCTCGCTCCCGGCCGACTCGCTTCGGCTCGTCTTCGACGCCGCCTACCAGCGCAAACTCGACGCGCAGGTTTACACCATTCGCAAACACTCCATCGACCTGCGCGTCTACATGACCGACGCCGCCGGCATCGTTCGCTACGACTCGGACAATGGCCGCGACGTCGGCCAGGACTACCACATCTGGAACGACATCCTGCGCACCCTTCGCGGTGAATACGGCGCACGCGCCACCCGGGAAAACCCGACCGACGAAAACTCGCTGCGCATCTACGTCGCCGCTCCGATTAATTATCAGGACCGCATCATCGGTGTGCTCTCGGTCGGCAAACCCACCGACAACATCAATGCCCTCGTGGAGGCCAGCCGCCAACGCGTGCTCATCGGCGGAGCCTTTGGCGGACTGCTGGTCATCGCCATCGGCGTCGGGTTCTCCATCTGGTTGACCACACCGCTCAACCGCCTGACCGCCTACGTGCGCAACATCCGCGACGGCAAAGCCGACCAACTGCCCACCCGCCTCGCCGGTCAGGAAGTCGGCGACCTGCAACTCGCCTTCGACGAGATGCGCGCGACCCTCGAAGGCAAACAACACGTCGAACGCTACACCGAGGCGCTCGCCCACCAGCTCAAGTCCCCGCTCGCCGGCATCCGTGGCGCGTCCGAGTTACTCTCCGACGACACCGGCACCATGCCGGTCGAGCAACGCACGCGTTTCCTCGCCAACATCACCGGCGAATCCGCCCGCATCCAAAACATCATCGACCGCCTGCTTCAACTCACCGGCCTCGAAGCCCGCCCCGGCGATCGTGACCTCGGCCCGGTCGATTTGCAGGCCCTGCTCAACAACACCGCACGCTCGGCCGAGACCGCCGCCGCCGC
Source organism: Opitutaceae bacterium (assembly GCA_037969015.1). Taxonomy (GTDB): domain Bacteria; phylum Verrucomicrobiota; class Verrucomicrobiia; order Opitutales; family Opitutaceae; genus JAUWBF01. The sequence goes on along the minus strand of JBBKWO010000031.1, from coordinate 15,093 downwards.
GCGCAACATCCACCTGATCATCCTGCACCGCCCCGCCGCCAACACCTCGGGCGAGGCCAGCCTGCTCAGCCAGGCTCTGGACAACCTGCTGCAAAACGCCCTCGATTTCACCCCGACCGGCGGCACCGTCACGCTCTCGCTGCTGGTCGACTGGCGCTACGCTACGTTCACCGTGGACGACACCGGCCCTGGCATTCCTGCCTACGCCCGGGACAAAATCTACGAACGATTCTTCTCGCTGCCCCGACCCGGCACTGGGCGTAAAAGCAGCGGCCTCGGCCTGAGTCTTGTGCGCGAAGTCGCCCATCGCCACGGCGGCGAATTCACCATCACCAACCGCCCCCAAGGCGGCTGCCATGCCCGCCTTTCCGTGCGTCTGCGATGAAACGTAACCTGCTGCTTCTCTCATTCATTCTCGGTATCTGCACGATGCTTTGGTTGCTCGATCCGCGCACGCCAACGCACACGAGCGTTGATACGCCCCGTTCCCCGGCCGCCTTGGTTGAGATCGAAAAAGTCGATATTCCGCACGACGCAGCTGAAACCAACTCCCGGTTCTCCGCCAAACTGCGCGACTACCTCAACCGCACGCATGCCCGCGCCGACGAGGCCGTGCTCACGTTCAAGGATGCCGATGCCCTTCGCCGGTTCCTGGCCCGCGCCAAAGCCATTGCGGGCATCAACGTCCTCGGACAAATCAACGGACTCAACGCCGTCCGCGTGCGGGTCCGCGATTACGACGCCCTTACTCGCGAACTGGCCGCCAACGCCCAGGACTACGCTGGTATCAGCGCCAACCTCATTTTCACTCCCCCGCCGCCACCAGCCGCCGAAGCCCGCATCGCCGGCTACGCCGCTCCCGTCGGCAATAATTTACTCGGCCTTCTCGGTCTCGACCCGACGGACCCCACTCGCGGCCAGGGCGTCACCATCGCTATCCTCGACGGCGGCGCCGCTCCCGGTTCGGCCTTCGGCACACGCCTTTCGTATCTGGATATTGGTTACGGAATCACCGGCTACGGCGAGGATGGCTTGCACGCGACCTCGGTGGCGGCGATCGCCGGCGGCTCTGCATCCGACGCGCCCGGCGTGGCCTCCGCCGCCAGTCTGCTCAGCATCAAAGTCACCGGCATCGACGGTTTGGCCGATTCCTTTTCACTCGCCCGGGGCGTGCTCGCGGCCATCGACGCCGGCGCCCAGGTCATCAACATCAGCCTTGGGGCCTACGGCGACGCCCCGGTGCTGGCCGCCGCCATCGAGCAGGCTGTCGCCGCCGGCATCGCCGTGGTCGCCTCCTCCGGCAACGACCAAGCCGGCCAACTCGTTTGGCCCGCCGCCTATGCCGGCGTCGTATCCGTCGGCGCAACCGACGCCGCCGGCCAACAGGCGATCTTCTCCAATTCCGGCAACACGTTGCAGCTGACTGCTCCCGGTTACGCCATCACCACCGTCGGCATCTCCGACACCCGCGTCGCCTTCAGCGGCACCTCGGCCAGCGCTCCGGTGGTTTCAGGCTCCATCGCCACGTTGCTTGCCGCGGACTCCACCCTGACCCCGCTCGCTGCCGCCGACCTGCTGGCCACCTATGGCAACGACGGTGGTGCCGCCGGACCCGACCCCGACTACGGCCGTGCCACGGTGAATCCCGGCTGGGCGCTTGATCGCAATAATCCGGATCGCGTCGACGCCGCCATCACCAGTTTCAGCTACGACCCAACAGCGAAAGCCATCACTGTCGTCGTGCAAAACCACGGCTATAACCCACTCACTGGTCTAACGCTGACCATCACCCTCGGCACTGCCACTTCGGTTAATTCCCTGCCTTTGCTCAACCCGACCGCCAGCAGCACCACCAAGGTCGCGGTCCCCGCCGACGTTCACACGGTCGATGGCCGCACACTCCTGATCATCGATCTACAACTCCCGACCGGCGTCACCGATCAAGACACGTCCAACAACCGTCGCGCCGCCATGCTCACTCTGGCTTCACCGTAGGTTGCCGAATGACCACGACCTCGTGACCGAAGTATCCAAATCCGTAGGACACGGTAACCGTGCCACCATCGGCCACCTGTAGTTTTCCATCTCCCGGATGCGCAGTCGCGTTGGATGAAAGCGGCAGCCGGCCAATCAATGCCTCCGCGCTTGAATCGAGTTCCGTGACGGTCACCGCCTCACGATCACCCGACGAAGAGGTCACGATCACCGTGCCTGACTCCGCCCGGTGGTAGTCGAAATTCAACGGCGCATGTAAGGTCACCGAGAGCGCTTCTTTCTCGAACTCGGCAGCAACGCGCGTATCGGCTCGCGCCAGGTAGGCTAGGCTGAGATTGAAGGGGGTGTTGTGCTGAATCCAACCTTCGCTCCAGCCCACATTGCCTCGTTCCGGATGGTAGGGGTAGTGCTCGTTTTTCGGACTACCATCGAGCACAAAGCGGGCATCTTTGAGTTGACCGATGCCACCCTGGTAACGGCTGAACCAACCCAGCTCCACGCCCTCGAGTTCCTTGGCGGCTGCATAGCTGAAATGCCGTCCAACGGGGTTGCGACCAAACATGGCGTCGAAGTGCGCCCACATGATTTGGTCGAGTCTCGCGCGCATACCAGGGTCATCCACAAAAGGCCGCGCTGCGAGGATCTCCGCGGGCAGACCCACTACATTGCCAACCTCGTTCCACATGGTCGGCTTTGAACCGGTGGGCACCCACTGATCCGGATCGTCGCCAAGTTTACGAAAGTCCCAGAGATTATCGGAACGCCGGATAATGACCTTGGCCCAACTCTGGATCTTCTCCCGCAAACCGGCTGGTGCGCGGTCCGGATAAGCGGCGAGCAGGTGAGCCAAACCGGTCATGGTGACGAACTCACCGACGCGTTGCCCCTTGGTGGTCAACGGGTCTTCCCAGTCCAGATTTTGAACGATCCAGTCGGCCTGACGCACGGCGGCTTCGAGATATCGCTCCGCGTCGGCGCGTTGCTCACGTAACTCCACGGCATACATCAACAGATTGGGCTCGATGGAAAAACCCGGGGGATAGGAGCCCTTGGTCGATCCGATTTGGATTTTCAACGCCAACAAGTCGTGTTCGGGGCTGAGATCGTAGCGGTATTTATCGTCGGCAGCGACATCCCGCCAATGCCGAAAGACAAACTCACTCACCACACGACGGTTTTGCTCGGGCAACCAGGTTGCGAGCGTCGGCCAGGCGTAAAGAAAATAGGCCAGCTGGGCCTTGAGCAGCTCGTGGGTTCGCCCCTGCGTCACGATCACATCCGCGCCCCAGTGAATGAGCTTCACGATATCCGGCGCATCCTGCGCGGGTGGTTCCAACGCGCCCCACAAGGCCGGGTTGGTCGGACGCTCGTAGACGATCTGCCGCGGCATGTTTTCGTAGGCGGACGGGTTGGACAGCCACTGCGGCACCAGCGTGTTCAGCTCCCAGCCAAAGTGATGATCGTCCCGCCAACCGAATGAACCGACACAAACTCCACGGTAGGTGCCAAGGTAGTGCCGGCTGTCGATCATGAAGTCTATCGCCCCCTGGTAGGTCACCCGCTCCAACCACCATGGTCCGACGCGAAACGGCACCGACGTCATGTCGGCGACCACGACCACATACGACTGTTCGTCCACGGGCTCGAACTTCGTGAAGTCACCGATGCGCCCCAGCACCGTGCCCTTAAAGACCGCCTCGCCACCGCCGGCCGGTCGAATCGCGAATGCGGTGCCATCCTCCACGTTCGGCGTGGTGAAACGTTTGGGCGCACCGCGGTTAAACCCGCTTTGATTAAGAAAGACCGGTATCAACGGTGCGGGCGGCAGCGGGCCACCGGACGTTTTCAGAATCTCCGGAACGCCATCTTCCGAGTAAGGCCACACCACCACTTCGGCAACCCGGGCAACATTCTGAGACGTGCGCGTGATGGTAATCCGGATGCGATTTGTGGTCACATCAACCGTGTCATCAAAGATCAGCGCCAAGGCGGTGCTTTTATTACCCACGACCGTCGCCGAAGGAATGGCGACCCACTCTCCATCGCGCAGAAACTGCACTGAGAAATCAACCAGCGGGTCCTTGCCGCGGTAGCCCGAAGATACATGCAGCCCTCCCACGCGGCAGAGCACGGGCAATCCGATTTCCAACCAGCTCTCAGGTTTCTCGCCTGAGCTAAGCCAACGCGATTCTTCGTTGGTCTTGCCGTCCACCGCCAGCGAGGCTGGAGCGTCGGGGCGTTCGCTGTCAGCCAATGCGCGCAGCGGGCTTATCGGTTGAGGAAGTGCGGCACAGAGCGACGGCATCAACAGGGCAATAAGAAGAATTCGGGGTGACATAAACGAGGGAACAGGTTCAGGCGGCACTCAGGGTTTTGCGCCAGAGCACCGCCGCGAGCAGGAGCTGGGCCCCTGCGAAACCGCTCAACAACACCAGGTGTTGTTGGTTCAATGGAATCAGCGCGAGCAGCAGCAGCCCGCAAAACGCGAGGCAGAGCGCCACGATGCGAAGCGGCATGGGATTCTCGGGGAGCGCCGCCTCATCGTCCTCAACCTGAAGGTTAAAGCCCACTGTATCGTCGGTCCCGGCCGGTCCGCTCTTCAACGTCATCGCACCAACAATCATCAACGGGAGCACCACTCCGCTGAACGTGGAGTTGCCAAAGGGTGTTCCGGCCAGCAAGTCGGTGAAACGGGCGATCAGTCCCACCGGGAAACAGATTCCAACCGTAACCCAGATGGCGTTTGCCCGGATGCGCCGGATAAACAGCGCGGCCAACACAGGCGCGAGCAACGGGGTGACCATCAACTCGGTAACCGAAATCACCAGCTTGGCGGCGCCACCGAGGTAGGGCGTCACCAGTGCGATGCCGGCGATCAAAACCCCAAGCAGGCAGGTGAACAAACGCCCCGCGCGAAGCAGGCGGCGTTCATCGTTGGTCTTGGCCAACGGGCGATAGATGTTTTCCGTGAGCACACCGGAAAAGACGTTGAGCTGCGACGAGATCATACTGGCCGTCGCAGAGAACAACGCGGCGACCATCAAGCCCAACATGCCAACCGGCAGCACCGCCTTGCACGACACCATGTAGGCGGTCTCAGCGAGACGGGTGATCATCGTCTCATCGGCCCCGACCGGGATGGGCGACTTAATCCGCCAGAGCAGCGGCGGCAAGAGCCAGATCATCGGGCTGATCAGATAGAGCCCGCCAAAGAGAAATGCCGATTTGCGGGCATCGCGCGGGGTTGGCACACAGAGGTAGCGCTGCACAAAGGCCCACTCCGCACCAATCATGAAGTAGTGAATCGCCACCCACCCCACGAGAAAGAACCAAGTGTAGTGATCGTTGGTCAGGTTAAGGAATCCGGCGGGCGCCGCCTTGACGATCTCCGAAAACCCACCGGTTCCCACCAGTGAAAGCGGAATGACGACAAGCACCGCCAGGTTAAGAATGATGAACTGCAAGGTGTCCGTCACCAACACCGCCCAGAGACCGCCCACCATGGTGTAGCCGATCACGATTACCGCGAACACACCGATGGCTATATTGAGCTGGGTCGTTGAAAGAATCGCCTGCCCGTCGCCCATCGCCGTCAGCATGAGCGTCGCGATGGCGTAAAGCGCTCCACCCGTGCCCACGATGCGGAAGGCCATCATAAACCACGTGTAGAAATGCAGGGCCCCGCGTCCAAAACGGCGCTCAATATACTCAGCCGGCGTGCGAATCCCCATGCGCTTCCACCGTCCCGCCACCGTATAGCCGACCAGAATCGCGGCGATGCCATAGCAGGTGTTGATGACCACCGCGACGAGGCCATGCCGGTAGGCAATGCCACCCCAGACCACAAAAGTATTGGCCGAGAACATGGTCATAAACGCACTCAACCCGCTCAGCCACCACGGTGACTGACCGCCGGCAGCGAACAGGTCGGAGCTGTTTTTGACCAAGCGTGAGAGCGACACGCCCACGACTAGCGTCGCGAGTAATACCAACGTGAGAACAATCCAATCAGAGGTCTGCATGGGGAGGGCTTGTGGCGCGCATCACCGCGCGAAGGGAAAGGGGGCAAGGAAAACCGGAACGATACCGTTTTGAGGGTGAATCAAGCTTGGGTTGAGCATTGCCCAAGGACAGCCCTCAATTACCTTTAACAGTAAAGTATAACCTCATGAAACAACGGGTAACTCTTAAAATGATCGCGACCGAGGTGGGCCTGAGCGTGCAGGCCGTCTCGATGGCACTGCGCGACCATCAAGACATCGCCCTCGGCACCCGTGAGCGTATTCGACAAAAAGCGAACGAGCTCGGCTACCTACCCGACCCCGGACTGCGGGCGCTGTCAGACTACAGAACCCGCCAACGCGGCGTGTCCACTCGCTGGAATCAAATCGCCGTGGTGCATAACTGGGCGTCCGCCTCGACCCGCATTGAGAGCACCTTTCACGTAGATTGGCTGCGACACATCACCCGCTCGGCCAAATCACGCGGCATCGACCTCTCCACCCACTGGCTGGGCTCGCAGGGCGAGCGCACAAAAACGGTCTTTCGCCGCCTGCGCAACCAAGGCATCACCGGCGTCTTCGTCGCCCCGCCAGGGCTAACCCCGGAAGAACCCAGAGTGGAAATACCCCGCGGTCCGTTTCAAGTCGTGACCTTCGGGCCCGGGCATCTCTATCCGGATCATCACACCGTGCAATTCGACTTTTACGAGAACCTGCGACTCGCCTGGCGCGTTCTACACGCGCGGGGCAGACGGCGCATCGGTCTGATTCATCACAAGCGACAGGGCTGGCGCACCAGCCATGCCTGGCAGGCCGCGCACTATGTTGAGAAAACGCTGGCGGGGCACGCTCCGGGCGATCTGCCTCCGCTGGAATTGGCGGCGAACGGCGGGCCCGAGGAGAACGAGGCCTATCTCGCGTGGGTGAAACAACACCGGGTCGACGCGGTAATCAGCAGCGTCTACGAACTGCCGGAATGGAATACCGTGCTGGAGAATCCGCCGGAGCTGGCGATTTTCAACGTTGAAGCAAAGGGAGGCCAAGGCATCGACCTCAACGTCGACCAGATGGCCGAGACCGCGGTGGAGCTACTGCTGATGGAAATGCAACGCAGCCTCGTCGACCGCGCCGGCCTACCCTTCCGCGTGCATATTCCCGGCAAATGGGTCGACGCCTGACCGCGGTCCAATTCAAGCCAACCGGCTAGTTATACTCCGTTACGTAAAAACGGTAACCAAAGCATGAATGAGCAGGGTTTTAGTTTGTAGTGATGAGTTTACCCCGATGTGTCGGGGCAAGGACTCGCCAGAGCGAGGCCAAGGCGTTGGGCGATGTAGGTAGCGCGACAGATATCAAATACGGTCTCATCCCGGCAATGCCGGGCTCGCGACCGCACTACGAACGCAGACCCGGCGAAGGCGAATCGGACTACAGCTTTGATCAGTAGGTTTTTGTGAACACACCCAGCGGAGTAATGCGAGACACAGTAAGGGGCGCGGCGTCTTTCGGGTGATAGGTCACCACCACCTGCGCTCTGACGCGGCGCGCAGTGCCGTGTCGAGGTCGACTAGGTAAGGGTGCCACAACCGTTCCCACTCCAGACTCAGCATGCCGGCGTATCCAGATTTCGCTAATGCCGACAACATCGGCGCAATCGGAAACTCGCCGTCTCCCGGCAGCACATAGGTAAACGGATGCCGCGCGGTCGACACACTGATGCTGTCCTTCACATGGATGTGCACCGTGTGATCTCGCACGACCGCCCAGGTTGCCACCGGATCCTCTCCACCCTTTTTCCATGTGTGGTGCGCGTCCCAGAGCAGGCGTGCGTCGGGTGCGGCTGCAAAGAGCGCCTGCAATTTATCCGAGGTCACCAACGCGTCATGCGTCTCGATCATCAAGCCGACCGTCCAGCCATGCTTGTCCTGAAGACCGCGCCACCAAGCCAGCACCTCGGCCGCACGCGCAATCTCGGTCGCTTCGCCGGTTTTGCCTCCGTCAAAAATCCGCATCCAACGCACGCCGGCCGCCTCAGCCCAAGGCACATAGGCGAGCAACGCCTGACGGGCATCCTCGTCTCCGTCGATCAAACGAAACGACGTGTCGAGCGAGCACACGGTGACGCCTTGTTCGCGTAGCCAGTCCGACCAGGTTTCGGGCGATCCAAATCGTTCGCATAGAAACGCCGGCAGCTCCATGGTGCCATTGACCGCCCGCAACTCCAACGCGGTGATCCCGTATTTTTTGGCCAGCACCACGATCGCAGGCAGATCCAGTTCAGAACAGCCGAGCGAGGAAAACGTCTTCTGCATCATGTAGCCGTCAGCCTAGAGCGACTGGCACTCGCGCGGCAAGTCGCACCACAAGACAAACCGCTACGCCAACGACAAAACCCGCGGCTTCCGCAGGTGCGTCAGATATGCGCGTTGTTCTCGATTCGTGGACGCTTGAGCTTTTGCTCCCAATCTGGATTGAGCTTGGGGATATTGGCCTCCACCTCGTGCTGCCAATTCTGGAGTTTTTGAAACAGGCGATCGCGGATCTCCGGATAGTCGTCGGCGACATCGCAAGATTCGCTGACGTCGCGGGTCAGGTTGTAGAGCTCAATCCTCTCCCGCTCGAAATGCTGAATCAGCTTCCAATCCCCCTCCAGAACCGAGCCCGACGGTGAATCACCCTGATTTCCGTAGTGAGGGAAATGCCAGAAAATCGGTCTTTCCGGCAAGGTTTGATGATTCGTCATCGTATCAAGCAAGCTGATACCATCAACATGCTGCTCAGGGATCAGTGGCAGGCCGGCCGCCTCCAAAAACGTGGGATAGAAATCCATGCTGGCCACGTTGTCGGTGCAGACGCTGCCAGCAGGGATTTTGCCCGGCCAACAAGCGAGCTGACAGACCCGCACTCCGCCTTCGTAAGCCCAGCCCTTGCCTTCGCTCATCGGAGCATTGCAGGTCGGGGCGCCCTCCGCGGTGGCCAGACCGCCGTTGTCCGATGTGAAGACGACAAGGGTGTTTTCCACGATGCCTTCTGCGTCCAAGACATCGAGCAGGCGTCCGATGTTTGTATCCAGATTTTCGATCATCGCCGCATAAGCGGGATCCGATTGCAGGATGCGACGGGTGATCCGCTGGTCCGACTTGTGAATGCAGGGGAAAAAGTCCCCTTCTACGATGGGGTTGATCTGGTCGAGTTTCAGTCGTTCCGCCTTCCTCCGGTATTTCTCCACCAAGTGGGCAGGTGCTTGAATCGGGGTGTGCACTGCGTAGTGCCAAAGATTAAGGAAAAAGGGAGTTTCTCCACGCCGGCGGATCAGGTCGATGGCCTGATCGGTGAGATGATCTGTCAGGTAGGTTCCATCCGGGGCATTTTCTAAAGTCGGGATATTCCAAGGCGCGAAAAAACCATGGTAAGGACAGCCCATGTGGCAGCCTCCGATATTGAGATCAAACCCGTGATGCTCCGGATAAAAGGCCTCGTCGCCGAGGTGCCATTTGCCGACATGCCAAGTCTGGTAGCCGCCTTCCTTGAGCGCGCTAGCGATGGATTTCTGCTCCAGCGGCAGGTAGTGGAGGTAGGGCACTGAAGCCAACCGGCCTTCATCATTACCACCGATGTAGTGGGTGACGCCAACCCGCGCGGGATGTTGGCCGCTCATCACCGAGGCCCGGGTCGGCGAACAAACCGGTGCGGAAGCATAGGCATTTTCAAAGCGGACCCCGCGTTTGGCAAACCGATCGAGGTTGGGCGTTTCGTAGAAAGACGACCCATAACAACCAAGGTCACGACAACCCAAGTCGTCGATCAGGATGAAGATGATATTAGGAGCACCGAGGTTCGTGGCCATCCGCTTACTTTGAGCCGTCGAAGATAAACGACAAGATCGTGCTTTTCGGCATGAAGTGATTTTCCCAACTGCCTTACTGCAGAAGGTATCAATCCGCCTTCACCGGCACCGTTCCGTCGGCAAACTCCGCCGCGAGACGCTGCCCCCTCCTGACCGCTGCTTTTTTCTGCACCGGCATTCCATCCTCATCGCGCATGATCACGAAACCCCGGTTCAACACCGACTCTGGACTCGCCGCCTGCAGTCGTTTCCATAATCCGAGCAATCGCTGCGACTCACGCTCCACCCGCCGCGCCGGCGTCCGCTCGCGCAGCAACGACGCCGCGCCGCTCAAACGATCCCGGCCCTTGCGCACCCCGCGCTCCAGCGCCACCGCCAGCCGGTTACCGACATCGTCCAACCTGAGCTGCTCACGCTCTATCTGGGCCTTGGGTGACAACAACCGCAGCCGCGAACGCGCATGATCAAGCCGCTCGGTCGCCGACTCCAGGGCCGCGCCGGTGTGATGACGCAGATCCTCGTCAAGCCGCTGCAATTTCTCCACCGCCGCCACAAAGCCGCTCGAGATCAACTCCGCCGCCGCACTCGGCGTCTCCGCACGCACATCCGCCGCAAAATCACACAATGTAAAATCAATCTCGTGCCCCACCGCCGAGATCACCGGTATCACGCATGACGCCACTGCCCGCACCAAGACCTCTTCGTTAAACGCCCACAGGTCCTCCAAGGAACCGCCGCCGCGTCCAACCACCAGCAGGTCAAAAATCCCCAGCTTCTCCGCCGCCGTGATCATCGCCGCGCACTCTTCCGCCGCGCCGACGCCCTGCACTTTGGCCGGCAATACGATCACCCGGCCACGCCAGCCACGCCGGGCAAGAATACGCAGAAAATCCTGCACCGCCGCCCCCGTCGGAGACGTCACAAAACCCACTGTTCGCGGCATCGTCGGAATCGCCCGCTTGCGCTCCGGCGCGAACAACCCCTCATCCGCCAGCTTACGTTTCAGTGACTCAAATTCCTGTTGCAGCCGACCCACGCCGTCCTCGATCACCGCCCGCACAATCAACTGATAATTGCCGCGCGCCTCGTAGACCGAAACCTCTCCATAAACCACCACCTGCACACCGTCACGCAGTTGCACGCTCTGCCGCGAGGCATCGCCCCGAAACATCACCGCCGACAGCTGGGCCCCGGCATCCTTTAATGAAAAATAAACGTGTCCGCTGGCTTGTCTCCGCAGGTTGGATACCTCTCCCCGCACCCAGCCCGGCCGGATCTCGCGCTCCAGCACTGTCTTCACCCGACGCGTGAAAGCCGACACGCTCTCCACTCGTGTTTCCTGGGTATCGTCGTCCTTGAGATTGACCGGGGGGCTCATTGAATCAGTTCAAACTCAGTCGGTGATCTCGGCAACCTTGCCTTCGGCCTTTTTGCTGGCGACCCGGCCTTTGAGCCAACGGATACCGACGGTCAGCGCCACAAAAAGACCCACCGCCGCCAACGCAACGCGCGCATGCCCCTGCATCAACGCGTTGCCAAACATCACAAAGGCAAAGGAGTAAAACACCGCGATCCCCCACGATATTCCGAAATACACCCGAAACGGAATCGCCGCCAAACCAAGCAGGTAACTCTGCAATACGTAGGGCGGCCCCGGTGTCACCCGAACCAGCACCACCAGCTTCACTTGATCCTCCGGCGAAACCACCGGCACGTTGTAGCCCAACCAGCGACAAAGCTTCAGCAGCCACGGCCGCAATACCCACCGGGCCAGCACATAGGTCAGCGTCTGATTAACCGCCAGACTCAGCGCCACCAACAGCAAAACCACAGGCATCCCCAAGGTCGGGGCAAAGACGGTGCCCGCCGTCAGAGTAAACACCGACAACGGCACCGCCGCGGCCGGCAGGATCGCCATGGCCGTAAAAAACGCCACCGGCCCCAGCCCCCTCACCCACTCGATACCCACCTCCGCCCAGGATCGCAACTGGGCGGCATTCATCCAAACGATTGCTCCCGCACCAAGTGCGAACACGAGCCCGACCGCCAATACGGCCATCACCCGGGGATCACGCAAAGATGGCAGGGACAATTTCATGGCGCGCAGCCTGCGTAGCCGGTTCGCGCTAGACCAGTCCGAACTCCTGCTTGGCACGTTTCCAATCAGAGAGGTTATCCACATCGGCCAAACCGGCCAATGTCACACACGTCAGCCCTCCCTTAGCCACCCGGGCCAGGGTCTGTGCAAACACTTCTGCGGTCCCCCAATAAATACCGTGGAACAGGTCATACCGGTGGCTGCGCAGACCGATAAAAACATACCCGCCGTCCATAGCCGGTCCGATGACTACATCCGACACCGCCAGCGCCTCCGCCGCCTCGGTCAGCACTGCGGCACTGAGGCCCGGGCAATCCCCGCCCACAAAAATCAGCGACTCCGCCCGACGCGCGAACGCATTCAACATCGCATGTCCCAGACGCTCGCCCAAATCACCCTCGCACTGCGCGTTAAATACCAACTCACGACCCGAAGCCTGGGGTTCCAGCCAAGCCCGCATTTCCTCCTCGGCCTCCGGTGGATCGAAATGGACTTCCAACGACCAATCCGGCGGCACCGCGCGCAACTGACGCTCAACTAACAGCCGATAAATCCGCACCGCCTCCGCGTCCCCCAACGCGGCGGCCAACCGGGTCTTCACCCGACCTAGCCGCGGAGCCTTCGCCATTAAGACCAAAGTTGGCTTCATGCCGCCACGCTCTTCCGATTTCGCGACCAAGTCCAGATTGCTCCAAGCACCAACGGTCCCCAGATCAGCCAACGCTCAAGCGGCGACACCACCCATTCACCCGTGCGGCTCTTGGTTTCCCAAACCCAGAAATAGACGAAGCCGCTGACCGAGAGCAGCCGGATGCCCAGATTCCGCGATGCCACCGCCCAGGGCATCAGCCAGACAAAATACCAAAAATGAATCGACGGCGCAAACATCAGCAGCGCCGTAAAATACCACTCGCCGAAATCCCGCAACCGACGCGCCAGAAAAAACAACGCCATCACTACCGGGGCAAACGCCACCAGAATCCACCGGTTCGACTCCAACGCCGCCGGCCACATCGACGACACCAGCCACGGCACCAGATCCATTCCCCTCGCCTTGTCGACGAAGTCGGCCGGTGCCAACGCCCCCAACTCGCCAAACTCCACCTTGAACCACACCAACCCCGTCACCACCGGCAACACCGCACAACCCGCCAAAGTCAGCGCCGACCACCAGCGCCTCGCCCGCAACCGCTGCCAGACACACCACGCCGCCAGCGGCGCCGACATCACCTTCACCGCCACGCTCACCCCCAGCCACCAACCGGAACGGCCCGATTCCACCGAACGCTCCCAAGCCAGCCAGCCCGCCACCAACGGCAGCACAAACAACGACTCATAGTGAGCCCCGCCTGCCATCGAATAGATCACCAGCGGATTCCAAGCGTAGAGCAACGCCGCGGTGTATCCAAACCTCCGCGACAGTAGTCCGCACACCGCAAGGTCCGCCGCCACAAACACCAACTTAAAGGCAACCACCGTCGTGCTCAGCGCGGCGATCAGTCTGAATACCAGCTGAGTCAACGGCGGGTAGATCGCTGTCAGCTCCGGATGATTGATCCACTCCCACCAGCCCGTGCGCAGCTCGACCAACGCCGGATCAAGCGGTGCGTGCAGATAAGGAGAAAAGCCCGCCAGCTGAATTTTCCCTTCCCACAGATAACGCCACACATCGTCGCCCGGCACCATCGGCACGAGCAGTAGGCGCAAGATCACCGCCAGCACCCAAAACCAAGCCGGCGAAATCACCCGCACTCCCCAACTCGCCACAAAGCCCGCGCTCATCACCACCGCGGCGATCAAGAACCACGGCACCACCCCTTCTTGTGCGAAGTCACCAAACGGCATCATCATCATCGCGCCCGCCACCAGCAGCATGCCCGACAGAATCCGCCAGACCCTCTGACGCTTCGCCATCCGACGTCCCCATAATTTAGCCAGCGTGCCCAGGATAATCGTCCCCGCCTGCACGCTCCCTTTCACCGTGCCCGAGATTTTCGAACGCCCCCCCTTGCGTCGCATGTAGCCGACCGGCAGTTCCACGATTCGTGCGCCGAGCTCAACCGCTCGCACCTGCATCTCAATCGTCCATCCAAATCCTCGGTCCTCCATCGCGATGCGCTCGTAAAGCGAGCGCCGCACCAACCGCAAGGGGCCGAGATCATTGTAGGCCTTACCCCACCCCCACCGCATCAAGGTCGTGGCCAGACCGTTTCCAAATTGCTGCACCGGCGTCATCACCGCCCGCGCTTCAGGACGGGCTCGCCGGTCACCGAGCACAAAGTCCGCCTGTTCCGCCGCCATCATCAATCGCACCACGTCGGCCAAATCATCGCTCCCGTCCGCATCCGCAAACAGCAGCCACTCCACGTCGGCGGGCAACCCCTGCGAACCAGTCCAACAAGCCTGACCATAACCCCGTCGGCTCTCCACCAACACCTCGGCTCCGGCGGCCTGGGCAACGGCCACCGTGTTGTCGCGACTCCCGTTGTCCACCACCCGGATCCGCAAGAGACCGAGCTCCCGCAAACCCATCACCACCGCGCCGATGGTAGCCTCCTCGTCCAACGCGGGGATGATCACCTGCACCGTCGAAGCCACGGACAACGCCGCTAATTGGGCGTCATTCGCGTCCATTCGCGTCCATTCGCGGTTAAAAGATTCCGGTTCTTGCATGATGCTTCGTTATGAGCCGCGCATAAGCCGTCCCATTCCCGCCATAATCGCAACGCCTACCTGACGACGACGCGGGTATTGCCTTGCCATGCCTGCGCATCCGTTGGCATTGCCACCCGCTTCATGCGTTCCCGCGTCACCACCATCATCGCCCTCTGCGCCTGGCTTCTCGCCACCGGCAGCCACTGGGATTTGGTGCAGACGTTTGCCTGGGGAAAGATGGTCGCGACCTACTCGCAAAGCATGCCGCTGGCCCGGGCTATTCAACTGACCTTCACCGCCGATAACCTCTGCGGCGTCTGCGAAATGGTCAGCCACGCCAAACAAGACCCGGCCACCGCGACAACCAACCCCGCCGAAGGCAAGATCCTACTCGCCCTCGCCTCGCCGCAGACCGTCGTGCTCAGCTTGGTCGAGCTCTCCCGTTTCCCCGATACCAGCCCCCGGCCGCTTTCCCAAGGCCGGCCCGCCCCCCCGAG
>JBBKWO010000030.1:0-4747 GCA_037969015.1 Opitutaceae bacterium | reverse complement strand
GAGTCGCAAAAAACAATCCATCAGTCATACCGCCCGTTATTTTTGCGCTTCTTTGTGACTCTTTGCGGCTATCTCTGCCGAAGGAATTATTAAGGGCATTTGAATGACAGGACACTAGTGGCTAGTTCCGAGTTGTGGCCACGGGCGTCTCTGCCCGTGTGGTTTATATCAACAGCACTAAACATTCAGACTTGAACCACAGATTACACAGAGACGAACCGGATAGAAGGCAGCAGAGTCGTGGCGCCGAGGGTTTAATCCTGTATTTATCTGTGTAATATGAGGTTAAAACTCCGGTTCGTATCGAAACGCCCACGGGGACGGGGGCGGCTACACCCGATGTAGCCACGGGCGTCCCCGCCCGTGTGGATTGGGAGCCAGCGCATTGGAGTCAATGCGCTCCACCTTATGTTTTTAATTTCGCGTTTATTTGCGTCTTTTGCGGTTAAACAACGGATTGGATCGCTCGACGTGGACAGGATTGTCCACGCACCTTGTAGACACTTAATAATTATCTACCTGCTGCTTTAATTCAGGTATGCGGTTTTGAACAAAGTCCCAGAGCGCCTTGTCGTCTACAATGTCGTAGCCGTGAGCAATGATATTACGTAATCCGATTATTTTACGGTATTCTGGTATTTTGAGGTTCAGGGCTGTCTCATCTACTTTTTCCAAGCGATACAGTGCTTCACCGATGATCTCGAACCAGGGGCTGTTTGGGAAAAAAATCAGGCCATCGCTGCCGCTCTTCGAGTAAAGCGATAAAGAGCACTGGGCCGGCGTTACCCTCGTTGGCAAGGGCCGGCTGGCCCGCCTCCAACTCGGTCGCCTTGGCCGAGAGCCCCTTCTCGCTTACGCTGACCTGTTTTATTTCCCAAACAGCCCCTCACGCTCGACCACGAGTTGCAGCATTCGATCAGTCGTAAAATCCAGATACGTTTTCCCCTGACAAAACCCGCTGGTTTCTTCGCAGGCCAAGCTGACATCCATCAATAGTTTTTCGACCCTAGGCTGCATAAACCAGTGTCTTTTGAGCATCGACCGCAGCTTGAAACACGGGGTTCCTGAAAGGTTTGAGCGTCAGCAGATCGACCGAACAACCAAACAGCGCTTCCAAATCCTCCTTCAAACTCATGTAACGTATAAATGCTCCATCGACGGTATCGCCGGAAAAAGTGACAAGCAGATCCAGATCACTGTCAGAGCCTGCTTCTCCGGTAACCACGGAGCCAAAGGCATAGAGCTGGGCAACCTCATACTTGCTACAAATTTGCGCCAAACGCGGCCCTGCGGCTTGTAAATCATCCAAGGTCATCTTGATGCCAATTTCTGGGTCCAGCGTGTGTAAAGTCAAGGGACTGGGCTAGTAGCTAGTAGGAAGCCCAAGGCGTTTCCCGACTGAGTGGCAGAGCGACGGTCTAATCCCGGCTGCGCCAGGCTCGCGACCGCACTACGAACAGGGAACCCAGCATCTTCCGGCTTCGTGTTTCTTCGTGATCTTGGTGGTTCAAAAACGGTTCGGATCGATCGCGCCCCCGGGGACGAGGGCGGCTACATTTCGATCCGGTTAGATTGCGAGTTGTAGCCACGGGCGTCCCTGCCCGTGTGGTTTATATCAACAGCCCTAAACATTCAGACTTTAACCACAGATTACACAGATAGGAGCTAGTGGCTAGTGACTAGTTAAGAGCTACCGGACTGATTCCCAGCGCAGCAGCAGCAACCGATTGGTGTTTATCATGCGTATAGATCTCAGGAAAGTTGTGGTGCAGAGCAGTCACCAGATGAAGGCAGTCGGCGGCTCGTAGATAGACCGTGGCAGGGAGCGTTGCGTAGATTTTAGCAGCCGCTTCCGTTATGTCCGAATCCAGAGGCAACCATGACCAGAACCCACTGATGTCATCCGACGAAAACTGACGAACCACCGCAGTGAAATCGGATTGAGTCCACTTGCCTTCGCGCAGTCGCCGATGAAAAACCCCCATTAGCTCGGCCCGCGCCAGCTCAGACACTTGCACGACGTCCTCCGCTTCAAGCCTTTGGCGAACGGCCGGCGATTCGGCTTCGGGGACGTAGAGCTTGGCGATGGTGGATGTGTCGCAAAAAATCATCGGTCGCCACGGACAGCATCCAGGTCTGCCTGCAAATCACTACCGGGCTCGCGTTGCATCAAAGCGACAAACTCCGGCAGTAAAATGCGCGCCCGCTTACGGGCTGGAATGAGATTGGCGTTGGCCAACACCGCAATCGGGTGCCCGCGATCAGTGACCACAACAGGCGTCCTGGACGCACCGGCCTGCCTGACTGCTTCGCCCGTAGCGGCGTGCAGTTGCTTAATCGATATGGAAACCATGGTGTAACCGAGACACTTTTTTAATAAACTGTCGAGTGTAACTGTGACACTGACTAGGGGCTAGTTGCTAGTGGCTAGTTGCTAGAAAGTTTCGCCAGCTCTGCCTCTACGAGGCGTTGGGCGATTTGTGCGAAGGGCACGGTGTTTTCCCAGCCGAGGACGCGGCGGGCTTTGGCGGGGTTGCCGCAGGGGGCGGTGGGTTCGACGGTCGTGACCAGACCCGGGTCGAACTTGACGTGGTCGCGCCAGTTGAGGTCCACGGCGGCAAAGGCGGCGGCGACGTAGTCTTCCACCGAGTGCAACACTCCGGTCGCGAGCACAAAGTCATCGACCGGATCTTGCTGCAGCATGAGCCACATGCCGCGCACGTAGTCGGGGGCCCAGCCCCAGTCACGCCGGCCGGTGAGGCTGCCGAGCTGAAGTTCTTTTTGCTGGCCGTGTTTGATGCGGGCGGCGGCACGGGCGACTTTCATGGTCACAAACTGTCCGCTGCGGCGCGGTGATTCGTGGTTGTAGAGGATGGCCGAACAGGTGGGCATGCTGAATGCCGAGCGGTAGATCCGGCACATCTGCTGCGAGAAGCACTTGGCGGCGCCGTAGGGCGTGGTGGGATCGACGGGGGTGAGTTCATCCTGCGGCGATTGCACGGGGGATCCGAAGATTTCGGCGCTGGAGGCGTAGAGGAAACGCGGCGGGTTGGGCAGATCGCGAATGATCTCCAAGAGGCGCAGGGTGGCCATGCCGATGCTGTCGACGGTGGTCTCGGGCAGTTCGAGGCTGAGGCGCGGGCTGGACTGGCCGGCCAGATGATAAAACTCGTCGGGCTTGGCCTTGCCAATGATGCGCCTCAGGTGGGTAGCGTCCTCATAGGAACCGGTGTGCAAGTGGAGGCGTTTGCCGAGGATCGAGCCGTCGGCCACCAGGTGCCGGATGTGTCCGTTGGCGAGCGAGTCGGGCCGGTGCACGAGCCCGTGCACGGTGTAACCCTTTTCCAGCAAGAGCTCGGCGAGGTAAGACCCGTCCTGCCCGGTAATGCCGGTGATGAATGCGGTTTTCATGTAAAAAGCGGTTAGCTGGGAGCTGGGAGCGGGGAGGTTTGTCGTTTGTAGTGATAAGTTTACCCCGACCTGTCGGGGCAAGGGCGAAGACCAAGGCGTTTCCGACTGAGGGGCAGTGCGACGGTCTAATCCCGGCTGCGCCGGGCTCGCGACCGCACTACGAACAGGGAATCCAGCATCTTCCGGCTTCGTGTTTCTTCGTGAACGTTGTTTCATCTGCGGCCCGAAGGGCACCCGCATCAGTCACCCCTGCGGGGCAAATCCTGCGGATTTACCATCTACGCCTCTCGGCTACGTCGTGGTTTAAAAACGGTTCGGATCGATCGCGCCCCCGGGGACCCTTCGACACAGGCTCTGGGTAAACGAGGGCGGCTACATTCGGAATTGTGGCCACGGGCGTCTCTGCCCGTGTCCGTGGTTTAGAACTTAATCTTAAACTTCAGACTTATACGGTCGCGAATCGCGGCAAGGCTTCGCCCCGTCGCGTCTATGGTGAAGAGGCGACTTGGCGGCGGGTTTGGCCGGTTGCGGGAACATGAACTGTAAAACGATCCGGCCGACGGACGGCGGACCGGGACTTCGGGCTAACGTAAAATCTTGGCTATCAATGGAAGAAACGTAGCGGAACGTTTTTGCCAGGCTTTCAGCTTCGTTGCGCGACCGTGCAGGGTGCGTTGCGCGGGCGGATCATCGTCGGAGCTCCCCTGCCCGCCCAAGGCGGCTTCGATCGCGGCGATGCGCTGCTTGCCGTTGCGCAAATAGGGCACGAGTCGCTCCTGCAGAAGCACACTGACGAGGCTGCGTAGCTCCGTCTGGGGCGAAAACACTTCGCGCGCACCCATACCACTGGGAGCCGCGGCGGCAGTGACCGCGCCCAAATCCCGCAAGGCCCGCAACCCCTGGCTGATCGATCCTTTGCTGAGGGTCAGTTTTTGCTCGATCTGCGCAAAGGTCAGCGCCTCGGACGAAGCATAAAGCAACCCGTATATTTCCCCGTAAGACTTAGGCATTCCAAGGAGTTGCATGAGATCAACAAAACCAGCGACAATCTCCGACTCAAAGGCATTCAAGCCTGCATCCGCCCCCTCACCCGCCGACATGGCAGCGGCACGAACACCGGAGTTGACTGAGGTGGTTGAAGACATGGGGAGGGGTAAGCCTCGGGACGCTGGTGGTCGCTCAGATGGATTTCAATTCAAAATGAATTATATTCGGCTACTAGTGTCCTGTCATTCAAATGCCCTTAATAATTCCTTCGGCAGAGATAGCCGCAAAGAGTCACAAAGAAGCGCAAAAATAACGGGCGGTATGACTGATGGATTGTTTTTTGCGACTC
>JBBKWO010000029.1:0-28462 GCA_037969015.1 Opitutaceae bacterium | reverse complement strand
AGTGGGTTGATGGTGTTCAATTCATTGTCATGGGCACGATGCGAGTGGGTGAAGCACGACGGCGCGTGGTATCGAGCGGACGTGGCGGGCTTGGCGTGCGCAGAACTTCGGAGCGGCGGGCCCAGCGGTCCCGCCCTACCTGTTTCGGAGCGGTTGCTGGCGAATGAGTATCTGCGCGTAATTTTGGGGGACGACGGACGGATCGAGTCGATGTGGGACAAGCGGGCGCATCGTGAAGTGTTGGCTACCGGCGGGGCGGGCAACGACTTCGTGATCATCGCCGATACGGGTGATGCGTGGGATTTTGAAAACGATCTTTCGAAGAAAGACGTGTGGGGTTACTTGCGGCGCGATATGGTGCGTCCGGTGTTGCGCGAGAGCGTGGCGCGGGTGGACGGGCCGAGTGCAGAGGTGCGGCAGGTGTGGGTTTATGGAAAATCGGAGATTCGCCAGACGGTGCGTTTGTTGGCGGGCTCGAAGCACGTGGAGTTCGAGACCGAGGTGGATTGGCAGGAGACGGCGACGATGTTGCGCGTGCGTTTTCCCGTGGCGGTCACGGCTGACGAGGCGCGATTTGAGATTCCTTTCGGCCACATTCGCCGCACGACCAAGGACGAGACCTTGATCGAGCGTGCACAACTGGAGGTGGCGGCGTTGCAATGGGTGGACCTTTCCCAATCCGACTACGGCGTGGCGCTCTACAACGACTGTAAACACGGCTTTCGTATCAAAGGTAACGTGATCGATATGGCGCTCATTCGCAGCGTGCCTTACCCTGGCGCGCCGTTGATCGGTAAGGCGGATGTCGCGGATGGAGATGGAGGGGGCAAGGTCTACGGTGATCTCGAACGGCACACGTTTCGTTATGCTCTGCGTCCGCATTCAGGCGAAGCCGACGCGGCCCGACTTACCGCGGAAGCGAGGGCGTTTAATACACCGCTGCGTGTGGTGAGCGGCGTTGGTGTAGATGCCGGTGTGCCGATTGACTCTCCGGCGATTGAGGTCGTCGCGGTGAAACCCGCCGAGGACGGGCACGGCTGGGTCTGGCGTCTGGTGAACGTGACGGAGCACGCTGTTGAAATTATTTTCCCAGATCCAAACGCGGTTGAGTGCGATCTGATGGAGAACGCGATGGGCGCCGCGAACGGATTGCTGCGTTTCGGTCCGTTTGAGATCAAGACACTGCGCTGCGTTTGAGGCCCGTCGCAGTGTTGGTGTTGGTTTGACGAAATACTGCGACCAGTTTGCCGGTGGACCTCGTTACCACGAAGGAGCCGGTTATCGGTTAAGGCTGAATGGCGGGCTTGATTCGTCCTTCTGTCAGAACGGGCTCAGCCTGCTCGATTACGAAATTGGGTCGGAGTTTTACCGGAGCGGGTTTTCACCCAAGATGAGAAATAAGACGGTGCACAGAAGCCGAGTTCGTAGGCGATTTCCTTGGCACTACGATTCGAGTTAAGCAGCTGATAGGAGGCTCGGTCCCAGCGTCTTTGTTCGAGATAGGCTGTCGGTGAGATTTTGATTTCACGCTCAAACAGCCGGTTGAGGTGGATAACACTAAGGCCGAGATGCTCGGCGAGGGTGGGTTCACGGAACGTGGCGTTTAGTGGCAGTCGATTGAGCCAGCGCAACCCGGTGCGCACACGTTCGTCGAGCACGGCTTGGGTTGTCGGGGGATGGCCTTCCGCGGTCATACTCGCGCAGAAAAGGCGCAACCATCGCCGGAAAACTTCAGCCATCTGCAGGTATTGATCAAATGAGAGGGTCTCGGGCAACGCGGACTCGCCGTATGGCGGCGGAGAGCTTTGGCGGCAGCTGTTATGGATGGCGAGACTGGCCGCTTCCAACTCGGGATAACGTGTGGCCGGCCACTTGACCTTGGTATCGATGTCGAAGAGCAGGCCTCCATCCGGCCAGCGTGCGCGAAAATGCAGCGAGAGTATCCTCGAGTCATTTGAAAACTCCTGGGCAGACATCGAGGGGGAGGGCACCATCCATTCATCGGGAGCCAGTGTATGCCAGCGACTGCCGACCTTGATCCTGCCGCGTCCGGCACGCAGCAGCCAGACCCGGTAATAGTTAGCGGGCGGAATGGCTTTCACCTTCCGGCCCCATGGCAACACCTCCGCATCGTGGATGTGAATGAGCTCCAGCTGCAGTGAATCCCAGTGAGAGGGTGTCGGGGTCATGACTTGAATGCTGCAGGAAAATCGGGGGATTTACGGGGCTAAAATTATGTGATGATGAAATATTTAAATAAAAAGATAAAATAGTTGCAGCTACCCCGATTGCTTGAGGAGGGCCTTGGCCGGACTATTTTGGCATGAACTACCCCGCTTTTACTGGTCGCGTCGGCTTTGTCTTCCTTGGTTTGGCTTCGGCTTCCGCTCTGACGGCAGAGACGCTGGTGCAGTATAATTTCAGTAGCGCGACGTATACACAGTCTTCAGCCGGAACCAACGTGACGCCCAACTTGCTGGTCTTTGGCGCCTCCTCGGGCATCACGAGGTCGTCGAGCTCCGGCTCGGGCAGTCCGGCCGGTTCGCTCTTTGTTACCGGATCAAATGCCGATGAGGCGATTTCCAATACGAGCAACGACTTCATCTCTTTTAAAATCGATGCGACCTCTGGAAATAATCTGGACCTGAGTGCGCTTACTTTTGAATACGGGTATACCTTTACCGGTGCTTCGGTCACCACCTCCGACAGCGCGACTTTTGAAGTGCGGTCGAGTTTGGATGGATTTTCCAGCACGGTGGGCTCGTTCACGCAGTTCGCTCAGGACACGACATCGGCGGCCATAGTCTGGAGTGGGGCCAGTGTGGGTCTAACCGCGTCGACATATCAGAATCTTAATACGATCACATTTCGTATCGTATATTCAGATACAAGCACATCGTCGTCAGCCATCTTGCGTTTTGATAATATCACCCTGTCCGGCATTTCCGATGCCTCCACCGCTAGTATCCCGGAGCCGTCCAGCTCTGCGCTGTTGATGGGGGCCGGTGGACTGCTGTTGGTCGTGGGCGGGCGTCGCCGTCGCGGCCCTCGGACGACTTAAATCTAGCTGCGGATAATTCATCGCCGCGCCGTCTTGTTGGGAATCAGTTTTAATGCAACGCATGCGTTAATCCGCATGCGCGTTCGCTTCACCTTACCCGATGCCCCCATTCTCCACCCGCCGCTCGTCCACCGGCATTCAGTGCCGCGTCGGTCATGTGAATGCGTCGCATGGAACCAAACGCGGTTTTGCACTGCTGATCACCATTACGTTGGTGGCGTTTCTGGTGCTGGTGTTAGTGAGCCTGGCTACGATGACCCGGGTAGAGACACAGGTGGCCGCCAATAGCCAGCAGCTCGGTCAGGCGAGGCAAAACGCGCTCATGGCGCTCAACCTCGCCCTCGGGCAATTGCAGAAAACCGCCGGTCCGGATCAGCGCGTTACCGCGCGCGCTGATGTAAGCATTCCCGCCGGTGTCACCGTTACCGCGTCCACCGTTGCCAGTGACGCCTTGTCCTCGATCGACACCTATTGGCGTGCCTCGCGCAACCGTCAGTGGACCGGCGTTTGGCTTAACTCGAACAACAACCCCGCCGACTACGAAAAAGACAACCCGGCCAAGTTTAACCCGATTCCTTCGCGCCAATGCTGGCTTGTTAGTGGCAACGAAAACGCCGCTACCTTTTCGCCCGATACGATCGTTTCCGGGCTTTCGGCTTCCAGCACTGCGCAGGATAAAATCACCGACGCCAACGGCCGGTTTCATCGACTACTCGTAAAGGCCAGTGCCGGTGTCTCCGATGCCGCTTCGCTCGACCGAGCGGTGACTGCTCCGGAAGTGGCGATCCAGTCCACTGCCGTCCCGGGCACCGACGGCAGTGTCACCACCGTCGGTCACTACGCCTGGTGGGTCGGTGACGAGGGCATCAAAGCCCGCGCCAACCTTGTCGATCCTTTCGCGATCACGACCACCTCCGAGACCAACCGCACCCGTCTTCAGTCGGCTCAACGCCCCGCCATCGAGGCCATGACCGCCACTGGCAGCGACGGCCTCACCGCCCTCGATCCTGCCGCCCGTGCGAATCTCACCGGTTTCCAGGCGGATCTGCTTAACGTCTTCACCCCGACACAACTCGGCTATCTTAGTCCCGCAGCCACGTTCCCGGCAGAGCTTCAGGCGCGCTTCCATGATCTTTCGGTTTCTTCGCGAGGCGTGCTGTCCGATACCAAACACGGCGGACTCAAAACCGATCTCAGTTATATTTTGTCGCAACCAGACTTGGCCGATTTTCGCACCGCTCTGAATGGGGCTTACGGCACTTCCGTGGCTCCGGACGTCACCGCAAATTTCGTTTTTAACAGCCAGACGACGCTCCATGCCACGTTGCCCAACAACATCAGCGGCGCTCCGGCTTACGATGGAGTCACCGGCATTTTCAGCCACGGGTCTACCTGGGAGCAGCTCTGGTCGTTTTATAACATGGGCAACCTCACGACCGCGACGCCCGCCTCGCGCGCCGGTTCGTTTAATGCGGCCGGCGAGGTCGTGCCGCGCAGGCAAAATAACATCCGTCACGGCGTCCACCCGATGATTATTCAGGCAAAACTGTTCTACGGTCTGCGCACCGAGGGCGGCACGATCCGGGTGGATGTGACTCCGGTGGTTGTATTGGCAAATCCATACAACGTTAACCTAGCCCCCGAAGACTACGTTATCCTCTTCGACGTCTTTCAGCCCCGGGTGCGTTTCGGCACGTCTGCGAACATCACCGATGCGGGTTATGCGAGCACGTCCGGACAAGTGGAGGTGAAGAAGGTCTTCACTGGTAAGACCCGGTTTGTGCTCCGCAATTCGACCGGCATGAAGGCAGGCAAAGCCTATGTATTTACCCTCGATTCGGCCGATCCGGCTGTGGTCGGCGACCGTATTCCCATCGACGCGACCACCGCGAAAGAGGTGGTCTTGATCAACGATTTTTATCCGCTCACGACGCTCACCTACGACACGGGGATTTCGCTCCCGTATACGATCAGCGGCAACATCAAGACCCACGCCGCGCTCACCGGTGGCAGCGCGCCACTCACTGCCGCGCTCTACATCAAATCCGACTACGCCGGCACCGATGATCCCGAGGCGGGCATCCATTATGTTTTTGGCCAGGCGACCGCGGACCCATCGACCAACGGACTGTTCTTTTTGGTCGAGCCCATCACGAGCGGAGAGTCCCGAGTCGGTGGGGGCATCATGCTGCTGGTCAATGAACCACCGACCGGCGCGGCGGATAACTATCGGCCGCAACAGGCCCCCTTTTATCAAGTCAACTATCGCGCGCCCTGGATCAATTACAGCGCGGTCAACTCGGGCCTTAGCCATCCGACGGAGTGGGCGCGCGCCTTTACCAAACACAGCACCACCGCTGGCGGGAATAGCTTTAATCCCTGGCTGGCCGCACACCTCATGTTACGTGGTCCGTCGGACTTCACCACACGCTGGGGCATTGTGAATTACGGTTCCAACGCATCCCAAGACAACGTCGCGCCGCGCACGCTGGTGCCTCAATCCATCGGCGGTGCGTCTGCCGGCGATGTGGGATTCGAGAACTTCCTTTACGATCTCCCTCGCGCGGATCGTCCGCCCGCCTCGCTGGGGCAACTCCAGCACTTCGATACGGCGGGCTTCATTTCAGGGGTCACCAGTTACAACCAAGGCTCGGCCACCTATAACGCCAACATCGTCAATTCCTGGCAGGTCAACTATCCCATCGCCAACTCCTACCCGCACCCGCGGGTGCCGCGCGACCAGCTATTCTCCTCCAGTTCGGCTTTTAGCTTTCACTTCGATGGCTCCTACCTCTGGAACGATTTGCTTTGGGATCGGTTCCTGTTCTCTACCTTTCCTCAATCCGGCTCCTTCGACTTCGCCTCCGACCAGCTCGTCAACGCCCGCCTCCGGCCCTTCCGTGATCGCAACCAAGTCGCCTGGGACGTCCCCACGAATTTCCGCGGCGATGGTAATCCCGGCACCGTCGCCAACTCCCGCGCCGCCGGCGAAAACCTACTCGTCGAAGGCGCGTTTAATATCAACTCCACCTCCGTCGAAGCATGGAAGGCGATCTTATCCAGTCTGAAAAACGTGCCCGTCGATACGGCCGGCGGAGTCGTCAATAACAGCACCGCTCCCTACGCCCGCACGCTCTACCCAGCCGGAGGCTCCGACTTGGCGGGCACCGGTGTTGAGCCCGATTCATGGAACGGCTTCCGCGATCTTACCCGCGTTCAGATCCAGGCCATCGCTGAAGAAATGGTCATGCAGGTGCGTAAACGCGGCCCGTTCCTTTCGCTCTCCGAGTTCGTCAATCGTCGCCTGATCAAAGCTTCCGACGACACCCTCGGCCTCGGGCTCAGCGGTGCGCTGCAAAGCGCCATCGACCACGTCATCAATAAAAAGAACGACGTGACCGCCCCGTTCAACACCGTCACGAACCCCAACCTCACCACGAATCCGGCAAACGCGTTGATCGAAAACGGCTACATCCTGTCCAACGGTCTGGCCGGATTTCCGGGCTACCTCCTGCAGGGCGATGTGCTTTCTGCACTCGGTGCCTCGCTTAGCGCGCGTTCGGACACCTTCACGATTCGCACCTATGGCGATACCACCAATCCCGCCACCGGTGAGGTCATTGGACGCTCCTGGTGTGAAGCCGTCGTGCAACGCACGCCCGATTATGTGGTCCCCGCAGACATCGCCGGAGGCAACGCTCCCGACGAAATTCCGGCGGCCAACTCGGTCAACGCCACCTTCGGCCGGCGCTTCCAAATCGTCAGTTTCCGCTGGCTCAGTCCCAACGAAATATGATCCGCCTCCGATCCATTGCCTGCATCGTCTGTCTGGTTTCGTCCACGTTGTGGAGCCAGCAACCCGACGCGCCGCAACCGCCCAAACTGCGCTTTCTGTTTCTCGATGAAACCCCTGGCGCTTACTTCATCAAAGTTGATGGAACCGATCTTCAGGTCAGCGCTAATCCTTACGAGATCAGTGCTCCGTTTATCCCCACGACGTTTAACCGCATCGACCTTTACAAGGCCGCACCGGCCCCCGATCCCGAGACTGGAAAAACCGAACGGCTTAAAATCGGCAGCATGACCCCGCCGTCCACCACCACGGCGGCCATCGTGGTGGTCACTCCGCGTCCCCCGGCCAAGCCGGACGAGGTCCCCGTTTACGCCGTCGAGTTCATCGACAGCAACCCGACGGACTTCCCGCCGGGCTCACTGCGCATCATCAATCGCGGTCAGCTGGCCATGGCCGCGCGTTTTGGCACCAGCGAAGCCGTGATTCCGGCCGGTCAGGCGCGGGTGATCCAGCCCACCACCGACGCCCGTCACCGTTCCTTTTTCAAGATCGCCATTCAAATCGAACAGTCCGCCGGCTGGGAATTACTCCAGGACAGTCTGGTGATTATCCGCCCTCAGGAACGCATGATTGGCATTCTGGTTTATTCTCCCGCCGGCATGAAACACATGCTCACCCCGGCCGAGCTCTACGAATTTGGCCCCCCAAAACCCGGTCACTTCTGGCTGACCTGCACCGACCAACCCTGATCCCATCAACCGACTTTGACGCGCCGTATCCAAGCCATACGGACAGCTACTGCTTTCCCCTAAATCCACAAAACTATGAATACAAAACTACCCCCGAAGTCCGCGATACGCCGAACGCAACTGCGTTCAATATTCGCCTTTTTAGCCGCCACGCTCGCCTGCACCTCTTCCGTATCGGCGGCCGATTGGTATCTCAACAAGGACCAGGCGCACCCCACCGACTGGAATAAACTCAGCGATTGGAACTCCGAGCCCAACGGCAGCGGCACGACGCCCACCGCGTTGTTCTTAACCGACACCTACCATTGCAACGTCAAGGATCTGCGCAGTCCGTATACCGCGGGCACGAGCTCCTTCCCCGGCGGATTGCTGGTGATTGAGAGTCCGTCCACCGCGCTGTATATCAAAGCGTCTCCCGGCGGCGGCATCATCGTGCCGAAGCTGCTGACGACTGCGGGCGCGATCTTCAATTACTCGGGTGGTTTGGTGACCCTCGGGGTTGGTGAATTTGAAAACCGCACGGGTAGCACGGACTTGTCCGCCACCAGCGGTTTCTCCCTGAAGCTCGATGCGGACAAACTCATCGGCTCGGGCACGACCCGGTTGACCGGCGGCGGCACGTTCCTGATCGATGTCACCGATGCCACGTCCTATCTGGGCGAGCTCTACGTGCAGCAGGGCACGGTCGATTTCGAAAACGACTTCAGCTCCGCTGGCAAGCTCACCATCGAGTCCACCGCCAAGGTCGCTCTCGATCAGGATGTTGTTTTCACCGCGCTGACCATTGCCGGTTCATCCAAGGCGGTCGGCACCTACGACTACGCGACGTTGCACGCCGAGTATCCGGCGATCTTTGCCTCGGGTAGCGGGACGATCACCGTTCGTCCGCCGCTCACGTGGTATCTCTCCACCAGCCAAAGTTCCGGTTCCGACTGGAACACGCTGGCGCACTGGAAATCCAACGCCAACGGGACCGGTGTCACCGCCGACTCGGTCAATCTCTACGACACCTACTCGAATCAAGCGTCCGGCCGTATTTTGCGCACGCCTACGACGACCTCGATGTTTGGCGGTGACGCTCTCCGGTTGAGCGCCGGTGGTAGTCTTCAGCTTTGTGCACCCGCCGGGCAGGTTAGCACCGTTCCAGTGTTGGTCACCTCGGGCGCGACCACGATTAGCAGTGGTTTGAGTGGAGCCGCCCAGTTGTTGGAGGTGAGCGCGTGGGCAACCACCGCTGGGAGCACCACAATTTCAACCACCAGCGGCGGTGTGCTGGATGTCGCGATCCACGATTTGACTGGCTATGGTGATTGGGTGGTTAGCGGCTCCGGGCAGCTACGTCCATGGCTGACCCATGCCAATCACTTCACCGGCACGATTACCGTTAACGCTGGAGCCACTCTGACCGTCCAGACGACCCTGGCGACCGCCGGTGCACTCGTCGTTAATGCGGGTGGCAACGTCACGCTCAACGACTGGGCCTACTTCACCAGCTTGACTGTCAATGACGTGCTCAAACCGGCTGGCACTTACACCGCAGCCTCCTTCGGCTGGAGTGGCACCGGCAGCATCACCGTTTATAGCACGGCGCTGGTTGATTCACCGCAACTGTTCGGGGTCAACCTAGCGGGGGCCGAGTTTGACGGCGGTGCTCAGTGGCAGACCAATCCGGCGGTCTGGGATTACTACCAAGCCAAAGGACTGACCCTCATCCGCCTGCCCGTGAAATGGAACCGCATCCAGTCCGCTCTCTACGGCACGGTTGACTTCACGCAGATGGATGCGTGCGTCGCGCTTGCCGCTGCCCGCGACATGAAAGTTATCATCGATCTGCACAACTATGCGGCCTATGCCGACGGTAAAAATCCGCCCCGCCTCGGTTCCGCCAGTTTACCGATCAGCGCCATGGTCGATGTCTGGAGCAAAATTGCTGATCACTATAAAAACGAGCCGACTATCTATGGCTACGATCTGATGAACGAGCCCAAGGACATTTCTATCTCGGTCTGGACGGAGGCGGCTCAGTTGTCGATGGATGCCATCCGGAAAAAGGACACCACGCACTTTGTTTTGGTTGAGGGGATCTACTGGTCGAATGCTTACAATTGGGCGGTCAATACCGCCAATAATGCCACCCTCGACATTAAGGATCCGGTTGGTCGGCTGATCTACTCGGCGCATTCGTATTGGGATTATAAAAGCAACGTCTACGCGAATCCGCCCTACTATGGTTCCGATGGCATTTATCGCATTGATGACGTTCCCTCTGCGGATATCGGTGTTAACCATGTCGCACCTTTCGTAAATTGGCTGAAGACACGGCCCTACGCTTACGGCAACGTCGGTGAATACGCGGTGCCTAACGATAATCATTCCAGCGATTGGAACGTCGCTCTCGGCAACTTCCTCCAATACCTGCGCGATAATAATATGGGCGGCACCTACTGGGCCGGCGGCAACAATTGGCAACCCAGCGCGACGGTGTGCAATCCGCAGCCTGCGATCACCTCGCCGGATAAGCCTCAGATGGCTGTGCTGCAGAGCTTCGGCAATCTTCCGTCCGCCGTCGAAGTCATTGTAGATAACACCACGGGCGGAGGAGCGGTCGTATTTTCGCCCACCGGCACTACTGCATGGGGAGTCTCATCGGCTTCGCCGGGCTACTATGGCACGGATTATCGTCACGATCAAAATGCGGCCAAGGGCACCAAAACCGTGACCTTCACACCTGATCTCGCGACCGCTGGATACTATGAGGTATTCGTGCGGTGGACAGCCAACTCCAATCGGGCAACCAATGTGCCTGTATCCGTGACGACGTTACAAGGAACGGTGGCCGCTCAGTCGCTTGATCAGACGGTGAATGGTGGTGAGTGGAACTCCATCGGGGTGTATGAATTCGCAGCTGGCACGAGCGGCAGTGTGATGCTCTCGAATACCGGGACCAACGGCTACGTGGTTGCTGACGCGGTGAAATTCACCCCGGCCGGCTCCGCTATCATGGTGGACGATACCAACGCCTCGGCGGTCATTTTGACGGGCTCGTGGGGCACGTCCTCCTCCGCATCTGGATACATCGGCTCGGGTTATCTGCATGACGGTAATGCCGGTAAAGGAACGAAGGCGGTGACATTCACGCCTTTCTTTGCCACGGCGGGGAATTACGAGGTTTGGGTGAATTGGACGTCGGAGGCGAACCGGGCGACCAACGTGCCAGTAAGCGTTCATACCCCGGGTGGCACGGTGTCCGCTCCGACGCTTGACCAGACGGTGAATGGCGGGGTTTGGAACTCAATCGGCACCTACGCTTTTGGCATTAGTGGTGCCGACGGAATTACCATCAGCAATACCGGCACGAATGGTTACGTGATCGTGGACGCCGTGAAGTTTACTCCGGCGGGCAGTGGCCTGTAAATGATCGGTGACGGTCCGCCGGTGGACTTACCCCGGCGGACTTTAGATTGCCTGCCGATCTGGTGGAGGTAACGTTCAACTCATGAATTATCCGCGGGTTCTCGTTAGGGCGGATTTGGTTTCCCTCGTGATCACCGTGGCTGCGGAAGCGGAAACCTTGGTGCCGTAATCTTAGAACGGTTAAAATTAAACGGTGTCCAATTCGCCGTTGTGACGCGCGATTGCCATATAGGTCCGCATGTGCAAAACGCGGCCGCCGACAAGCGGCGGCCCTACGAAACCGAGACTACCGTTTTACCTGAACTGCTCTAGATGCGAGAAAGACTAAGCCCGGCGGGCGCGGGCGATAATCCTACGTGCAGTTCGCCACCGGCGAAGAGGGCGGCGTGGGTGAGCTCGAGCGTGTTGAGCGGTTTGCCGTTGAAGGTGATGGACTCGGTGTAGTTGGTCGCGTCGGGGGTGAGGCCGGACGTGGTGATGACGAGCGTGCGACCGGCGGGGAGTTGGATGGTTACGCGTTCGAAGAGCGGTGCGGTGAGTTGGTAACGGGCGGGGTTTTCGCAGGCGCCGGTGGCACTGAAAAGGCCGATGGAAACGAGCACGTTCCAGGCGCCCATGATACCTTGGTCTTCGTCGCCACCCCAGGTGTCTTCGGGGCTGTTGCCGGCTTTGATGGTGTCGATCACGCGGCGGAGCCAGAACTGCGTGCGGTCGGGTCGACCGGCGAGTTGGAAGAGGTGCGCGGTGGCGAGCGCGGGCTCGTTGCCGAAGTCGAGCGGGATCAGATTGTGGTGATCGCGTGGCGCAAAGAACTTTTGTTTTTCGGAGCGCTCAAATGCTTCTTCAAGTCGGGCGACAAAGGCATCACGCGAACCGAAACACGCGATGAGGCCGGGCACGTCGTGCGCGGAGTGGTAGGTGAAAGTCCAGGCGTTGGCTTCGGTCCAGCCCTTCTTTTGCGACGGCTCAAACGGCTCGGTCCAGGAACCGTCGCGTTCGCGTGGACGGCAGAAACCGACGGATGGATCGAAGAGGTTGCGGTAGTTTTGCGAGCGTTGGGTGAAGAGCTTCGCGTCGTCGGTGTGGCCGAGGGTGGTGGCGACTTGAGCGAGCGCCCAATCGTTGAAGGCGTGTTCGATGGTCTGGGCGGCTCCGTTGGTGTGGAAGCCGGTTTTGGGAAGGTCTTCAGGGATGTAGCCGAGGGCGATGTAGTCCTCGATGCCGCCGCCTTGGCAGGTGGTGTGTTCGTAGCCGGCCTTACTCATGAGGCCGCCGGGGAAATGGTTTTTGCGCAGAGCTTGGTAAACCTCTTCGGCGTCGTCGGGGGTGTAGAGGCCGTTGTTGAGCGCGCAGGCGAAGAACGGCGTGGTTTGCGCGCTGGTCATCACAAACGTATCGGCGCCGCCGGCGGGACCGCGCGGGATGAGTCCGCCGTTGCGATACATATCCATCAGGCTGTGGCAGAACTCGTCGACGATTTCCGGATACACGATGGCCCAAAGCGGAGCGAGGGACCATTGCACGCCCCAGAAGGCGTCGGAGCTGAAGTGCCGGTGATGCGGCCGGCCGTCAGACGTGAGCGGGATCTGGCGGACTACGGGCGTGGCGCCGGTGTTGTCGAAGTAAGTGCCGGTGGCGTCGCTGACGGTGCGGCGGCCGAGCAGTGCAAAGTAGAGGTCGGTGTAGAAGCGAGCGTGGCGCGTCGAGTCGCCGCCTTCGATGGCGATGCGTCCGAGGTGGGCGTTCCAGTCGTCGCGGGCTTCGGCGCGCAGGACGTCGAAGGTTTTGTCGCCCATCTCGGCGGCGAGGTTGGCACGGGCGGCGGCGAGCGAAGTGTAGCTGACGCCGACCTTGATGGTGACTGGCGCGGTGGGACGGCCGAGCGAGAGGCGGGCTTGCACGCGGGCGGGATCGAAGGCTTCGAGCGTGGCGTCGGTGTCGAGCGTGAGGACGAAGTAGACGGGATGCGTTTTGGGTTTTCGCACGGTTGGGCCGTTGACGACGGAGCCTTCGAGCGTGCGCGCGTTGATTTGAACAAGCTGCGCATCGAGCATCTCGCAAGGGCCGCATTGGCTGGCGAGGTCGATGAGGATGGCGGCGTCGGTGTCAGCGGGGAACGTGTAACGGTGGGCACCGGCTCGGGTGGTAGCGGTGAGCTCGGCGGTGATGCCGTAGCGGTCGAGGTGGACGCGATGGTAGCCGGGTTTGCAGATCTCGGTGTCGCGGGAGAACGGCGACTGCCAGCCCTCGGGTCCTGCGGTCGCGGGGACATCACCAGTGACGGGCATCACGAGGATGCCGCCGCTTTGCCAGTCGTGGATGTGGCTGAAACCGACGATGTGGTTGTCCGCCAGATTGTAGCCGCAACCCCAGTCGCCGTTGACGCGAGTATCGGGCGAGAGGGCGACGAGGCCAAACGGCCGGCAAGCGGACGCGAAGGAAATCCAGCGGCCGATGGTGTTGCCAAGGCGCGGTTCGACGAGGGCGGTGTAGTCGGGCATTACAATGGGCTGAGACGGAGTCGGGTCACAGAGGACACAGAGCTCGGACACAGAGGTGCACAGAGTTTGAGGGTGGACTCGATGGAGAAGGAGGAAAGAGAAAGAGGCTGAGTTACCAGCGATCCGAGCGGAAGGGTGAGGCGGGCAGACCGGAGGCACCGGCGAGGTTGCAGCCTTCGGGGTTGTCGGCCCAGGCGTAGCGGACGGCGACGGGAGCCGGCACGGCGGGGCAGGATACGATCACGTCGGTGCCGTCGAGGTGGGCGACAGCAGGGTGGAAGGCGCGATCCTCGCCGGCGACATAGAAGTGGCTGGGGGCGGCGCCGTCGGTGGTGGTCAGTTTACCGTCCGTATCATTAAAGGTGATACGAAGAGAGCCGTCCTGCGCAGTGAAGGTTGCGGCCAGTGGTCCGTTGGGCACGACGGGCCGGCCATAGGTGCGGGCAAGGGCGCTCTGGGCGAGGCGTTCGCCAACGGGAACCTTGTTGATGGGATGGATGTCACCGGCCTCACCGAGGTCGATGATCACCGCCATGCCGG
This sequence comes from Opitutaceae bacterium, assembly GCA_037969015.1. Lineage (GTDB taxonomy): Bacteria > Verrucomicrobiota > Verrucomicrobiia > Opitutales > Opitutaceae > JAUWBF01. Next base: position 14,404 of record JBBKWO010000029.1, on the reverse strand, counting down.
AGTTGGGCAGTGCAAGCGCGGCTGATTGGGCTTCGCGGAGGTAGGCCCAGGTGTTGTCGGGCTGATAGGCTTGCGCGGGTTTGAAACCGGGCAATTGCACCTGATGGAAGGCGAGGTTGGGTTGGCCCCACTGGCGGCGCCAGTCCTCGATCAAGTCGCACATGAGTCGGGCATAGAGGGCATGGCCGTCGGCGTTGCTTTCGCCCTGATACCAGATGGCCCCGCGCAGGGCGTAGGGGATGAGCGGTTGGATCATGTTGTCGAACAGCATGTGAGGGGAGTTCGAGACTCCCTGGCCCATGATGGGGGTGGGTTGAACCACGAGGCCGAGGTCGTGTTCGCAGCGGTAGCGCCAGTCGCCGGCCAGCGGCAGGGCGGCGTCGGCATTGCCGGACGGATGCACCGACATGATGCCGGCGGGGCCGATGAGTCCGCCGTCGTAAATAAATGAATACACGCGAGAGGCGATGATCAGCGTGTCGCCGGTGACGACTGCAGCGGGAATGGTGTATTCGCGTGGAACGCTCCAATACTGCTCTTCGCGATCCTTGCCAGTGCGGCCGACTTCGGCGCCGTTGACGTAGGTGATGTCCTGTTTGTCGGCGCGGCCGAGGTTAAGCTGGAGATCACGACCGATCCAGTCCGCAGGGATCTTGATTGCGCGGCGGAACCAAAACACGCCGGAGTGTTTGTGTCCGGCGGATTGCCAGTTGGCGGGGAGGGTCATCGCGGACCATTGCGAGTCATCAAGGTCCGCCGTATGCCAAGCTTGGGTGATGCCGGGATCCTTTGGTCCCACGGGGATGACACCGTCCGGTCCGGCGTCGTCGGCATGTTTCCAACGCTCGACGGTCCAGGTTTGGGCTTCGTAGTCGGCGAGCCACTTGGTGAGATCGGGGTTGTGGGCGAGGGTGGAGCGGCTGGTCCAGGTTTGCACGAAAGTGCCGCCCCAGGACGAGCTGAGCACTCCGACCGGCACGCCGAGTTCGCGATGCAGGCGGCGGGCGAAGATGAAAGCGACGGCGGAAAACTGCGGGGCGCTTTCCGGGGTTGCGGCCACCCACCGGCCTTCGGTGGTGTCTTGGGAGCCGAGATTGGTGGTGCGGGCGGTCTCGAAAAACCGGATCGCGGGGAAGTCGGCGGTGTCGATGGCCTCGGTGCTGAGCGGGAGGCTTTTTTCCAGAGTCCAATTCATATTGGACTGGCCGGAGGCGAGCCAGACTTCACCAACGAGCAGATCGTTAATCACCAGACTTTCGCCGGTCGCGGTGAGTTCGACCTTGAGGGAGTGCGGGCCGCCGGCGGGCAGCGCGGGCAGGCGGACGGAAAAATCACCGCGGGGGTTGCTGAAGCAGATCGCCTGGTTTCCGGCGAGGGTGACGCAGACGCGGGTGCGTGGCGTGGTCCAGCCCCAGACGGGGATGGGCTGGTCGCGCTGGAGCACGGCGTGGTCTTGAAAGGGAGAAGCGAGTTGGAGGCTCATGGGTAACAATCAGAAGTAGGGCACGACAGCCGGGGTGAAAACCAATCTTAATGCATACAGATTCAGCGGTGATGTGAGACGAAAAAGGCCGGCGTGCCAAGAGGGACGCCGGCCTTGTTAGGAATTATCGGAACGGATCAGTTGTAGTCTTCGAGGATGGTCATCTGAGGCTTGTCCACGGTGAAGTTGGACGTGGGTTCGCAGCTGAGCGGATAGCTGCCCCACCAGGGACCGCCGGCCCAGTAGGTGCCGGATACACCGTTGGCGTCTAGGTAGGCGAGGAAGTTGTCGAGCACGGTATTCCAGCGGCTGTCGTTGCCGGGCACGCCGTATTCACCGATCAAACCCTTGTTGCCGGTTTCCTGCAGCCATTCGACGAACTCCTTCACTCGGTCGACGCCGATCATGGGATAGGCGCCCTCGCCGTCGTAGCTCTGGTCGTAGGTGCCGGAGAGGTTGTTGTCGAAGTAGCAGTGGGCCTCGTAGATGAGGCGGCCAACCGGATCCTGGGTGTCGAGGTTTGGGTTCTTGGAACGCCAGCCGGTGGCGTTGCCCCATCCGTCACCGCAGACGAGCACGTAGCTGGTGAGGTCGACGGTGCGGATGGCGTTGACGGCGGTCTGGGCCATGGTCGGCCAGGTGCCGTTGGTCGAGTAGGGCTCGTTCATGATGCCGTAGCCGTAGATGGCGGAGTTGCCCTTGTAGTGGTCGGCGAGACGGCGCCAGACGTCGCCGAAGGAGTCCATGGTGACTGGGCCGGTGCCGATGAGGTATTGCGTGCCGCTTTCCTTGCGGCGGGCGTAGTTGTGCATGTCTAGGACGATTTTCATCCCGCGGGCCGAGGCGTAGCCGACGACGGTGTCGAGGCGGGCGAGCTCGGAGCTGTTCAGCGAGCTGTTGAGCGTGTGCTGGATACGTTCCCACTTGAAGGGCAGGCGGATGAGCTTGAGGCCCTTGCTGTTGTAGTAATCAAACTCGGCGGCGCTGGGGTAGATGTAGTCGTAGCCGTAGCTGCCGGGCAGTGGTGAGCCGAACTCACCGCCGGCGAGGTTGACGCCGAACATGTGGGCGGGACCGGTGGTGTCGGCGGTGTAGACCGCGATAAAGGCGTCGGAATCGCCGTCGGTGATCTGCGACGGGTGCGCGGCATGCAGGGTCGCGTAGTCGGTGTATCCGGCGGGCAACGACGTTCCGGCAATGGTGGCTGCGGTGAAGAAAGCCGGATTATCGAGATGGATCTTGCCGCTGGACTCAACGACGAGGGGGCCGCCGGAGCCGAGCTGTGTGCCGACGTGCAACGTGCCGGCCTTGTGGTGCAGGGTGCCGGTGAAGGCAGAGGCGCCGCGAATCGACACGTAGAAAGCATAGCCGGAGTCGAAGCTGAGTTCGCCGGGGCCGGAGAGCTTGTCGACCGTGAGGTTTACCGAGTTGCCGCTGCCGAGAGCGAATCGGGCGTTGCCGGTGCCGACATGCCAGTCGTTGATGATGAGCGGCTGGGTGATGTTGTTGAACCCGTTGGCGATGTAGGCGGTGCCGGAAGTGGCGAGGGCGGGCACGGTGCTAGTCTTGCCGGCCGGAGCCTTGAGACGCAGGTAGCCGCCGTCGGCGATGACCAACGCGCCGCCGCCAAAGGTGGCGTCGGCTTCGGGCGTGCGCAGATTGTAGTTGGCGGTCTGGTTGATGTAGTTGTCGAACGAGTTGATGGCGACTGGGCTGGTGCCGGTGCCGTTGGGGTTCGATTTCCAGTGGGCGAGGGTATTCCAGCTGCCGCCGACGGGCTGGTTGACGGACAGATACCAGTTGGCGGGCGCGCGGACGTTGATGAAGCCGCCGGCGGTGCCGCTGACAAAGACGGCGGGGTGGGCGGTCTGGAGCGTCGCATAGCTATAGTTGCCCGCGGGATACTCGGTGCCGGCGACGTTGAGTCCGGTGAAGGTGACGCTCTGGTCGAGGTTGACCTTGGCGCCGGTATCGATGGTGAGCCGGCCGGCGGAGTCGACGGCGCTGTTGAAGTCGACCGTGCCGGACTGGACGTAGATCTCGCCGTCGTAGGCTTGGGCGTTGGCGAGGTCCAGGTAGTAGGTGCCGCCGCCGTAGAAGCGGAATTTCCCCGAGCCGACGAGGGTGCCGGTGGCGAGACTGATGCCGCGACCGGTCTGAGCGTTGTAGGACGTGGTGCCGGAGCGGTTTTCGTAGTGGCCGACTTGGATGTTTTGCGTGCCGGAGCCCACGTTCTGGATCAGGCCTGCGCTGGTGAGCAGCGAGGGGATGACCGAGACGCCGGCACCGGTGGTTTTGAGAGAAAACGTGTCAGAGCTGTTTTCAAAAACGAGCAGCCCGCCGCCGAAGGTGTAGGTGGAGCTCCCCTCCGGGGTGCGGAGCATGAACCCGTTGAGGTGATAGGTGTCGGCTGAGGACAGGGCGACCGGGCTGGTGCCGGTGCCGTTGGCATTGGGTTTCCAGTCGGCGAGGGTGTCCCAACTGGCGTAGCGGGGCTGGTTTTTATCGAGGAACCACTCGGCTGCGGAGGCGGAGGTGACGGTGATGATTGCGGCGAGCAACGCGACGAGCGGACGACGGAGCGTCCGGCGTGGAGGCGGGGTGTGTAGGTGTTGGGATGTGTTCATGTGTTATGGGTTTTAGGGGAAAGCAGTAGCTGGCCGCGGCGTTTGGCCGTGGTTGGTAATGGGGAGGGGCGAGGTCAGGGCGTGTCTGAGAACGTGAGCCAGAAGCAGCCCGGTTTTGGCGGGCCAAACTCGGCGAGCTCGGCGGGGGTCAGCATGTGACGCATGCCTCCGGGCGAGTAGACGAGTATGCCGACCATACGTTCGGCGGGGCGGATCACGGTCATGCTGTCCTGAATGAGTTCCCAGCCGGCGTCACGTTGGACTTGGATGGCGATTTTGAAGAGAATGCGATGGCGGGCGTCGGCGGCGGGGCGGACGACGCTGGCCTGACCCGGGGCGATGACGACCCGGCTGTCACTGAATTGTCCGGCCATGTTGACCGGGCTGCGGTTGATGATCCGGATCGAGCCTGCGGGGAAGTCGGCCGGATTACTATCGAGCAACTCGACTTGGTAAACCGGAGTGGTGTCAGGCGAGGCGGCCGGACGCGGCGTGATGATGACAAGAGCCGAGGGGGTGTTGGTCGGCGAGTTGACCGTGGCGATCTTTATGGGGACGGGTTTGCCGGTCTCGGGGTCGGGCAGGGTTTTATAGACGGCGAGCGGCTTGAGGTCGGCGGGGAAGAACGGGGCGCTGATCTCGTAGGGATTGGCGCTGACGGGACGGTAACCGTCGGGAAGCTTGATCGTGTATTGACCGGGACTTTCGTCGATGAAGAGAAAGCGCAGTCGGGCGGGTTGCGGTGGTTCGGATTGCGCGACGAGGACGGAGGGCAGCAGACAGAGTAGGAGGGTGAAAGGGCGAAGGCGGATCATATCTCGTCGGGGGCGAGCCAGCGGAAGCTGACGATTTGGAAACGACGGCCGAAGGTTTCGGCGGCTGAGCCGGCGGCAGGGGTCTCGGTGGCGGGCGTGTTGTCCACGTAGTCGGGGGTGCGCTGCACGATGGCTTCGCACCAGGCGCGGCTGTTAATCTCGCCGGTGGCCGGGTTCACGCTGTCGCCGTAGGTGCGGATGGTGAAGGTGTCGGAGCGGGCGCTGAGCGTGGAGCCGAGGGCTGAGAGCACATCGCCCTGCAGAAGGTAACCGGGGAAACCGGCGAGGCCGGTGGACATGACGTAGGCTTTTTCCTGGAGCGCGTTTTTGGACAGGGTGGTTTCGGTGGTGACGTTGAGCGGCGCGGTGATGTCGGACTTTTGGTTTACGACGTGATCGATGGCGCTTTGCAACGCGCCGCGCAGTCCGAGTTCGAGGGGGTCGTCGGTGGCCTTGACCAGACGGCGGTTGACGAATTCCGAGAGCGAGAGAAACGGGCCGCGTTTGAGCACCTGCAGCACCATTTCCTCGGCGATTGCCTGAATCTGATCTTGGGAGAGGTCGCGGAATCCGCTCCATCCGTCGGCATCGATTCCGCCGGCCGCGGCGGCCGATCCGTCGGATTGGTGGAGGGTGCGGGCGAAGGGCGCGGAGGTGGTCGACTCGGATCCGACGGGCACGTTCTTCAAGCTGGAGAGCACGGCCTTCCAGGCTTCGACGGAGGTGGAGTTAATGTTGAACGCGCCGGTCAGTAGGAGATTTTCGGCGGCCTTGCGGGGGTTGGCGGAATTGCCCGGCGCGCCGTTGCCGCGGAATTTGGTTTCGTCGTCCCAGGCGGTGGTCGCCTGATCGCGGAAAGGCCGGAGGCGGGCGTTGATCAACCGGTCGGCCGAGGCGGCGTAGTCGAAGGAGCCGGTTTGTGGGTAGGTCGAAAAATAAAAACGGTCCGACAGCAGGTCGTTCCAGAGGTAGGAGCCGTCGTAGTGGAAGCCGAAGTTGGAGCTGGAAAAAAAGAGGCTGTCGCGCGGCACGCGTGGCTGTGGGTAGGAGTTGGCGATCGCGTAGTTATTTTGCCAGGAGTTGACGATGTTGGTGTTGTAGGTGGGCAGTCCCTGGCTGCCGTAGGAGGGGGCGGTGATGAAACCGGCGGTGTTAAAATGTTCGAGCTGACCGATAGAGGCGAGGGGCTGCCCGGGACGTGGAAGGTCGTAGAGGAAGTTTTTATAACCGACGTCGGTGCCGCGAATGGATGTGGGCACGAGGGTTTGCGGGGCGGCCTGGTCTTGGGAAGAATTTTCGCCGCGGTTAACTATGCCCCAGCGGGTGGTTTGGGAGCTGCCCGAGGGGCGGAGATGATGGGCGTCGAGCCAGGGATTAAAGGGACTGCCGGAGGGGGCGGTGGCGGAGTTTTTGGCGTAGGTGCGGGCCCATTCGACCGGGTGGTTGGCGCCTGAATTGGAGGAGGAATAATTTTCCCAAATGGCCCGGTAGTTGACCTGATAGAACGGGGCTTGCTGCGGAGTTGAGGTCGCGGCGGAGCCGGGCGGCTGATTGTAGAATGTCATCAAACCGCCGCCGACGCGTGAACCGCTTGAAATGGGATCAACCAGGAAAAACAGCACGCTGCCATTGACGGGATCGGTGGTGAATTGATTGAAGCAATATTGCAGCACCTGGCTGGGATCATCGGGTCCGGCCGTATCCAGATACAGTGCGGTGTGCATGCCGGATTGGCCGACGAGCAGGGCGGCGTGAGTGTTGGGCGGCGAGTCGGTTGAGGGGAGGGACTTGCCACTGTTGTAGGTGATGGCGGTGAGCGGATCGAAGTCGTTTTGCATGTAGACCTCTTTGATGGAGCCGGAGTCGATCTCGACCCGATCTCCGGTGATGCCGGGAGTGGATGGATCGATGGTGAAGATCTGGGCCTCGCCGGCCTCGAGACCTTTGGATTTCAGCACAAAACGGGTTTGTCCGGTGAAGACGTTGGCGAGGGCGACCTGGCCGCTCATGGTGCTGGCGGCGGGTTGGAATGCAGTGGGGTCATCCGACGTGGCGAAACGCAGCCGGGGTTGGGTGCCGCTGAATCGAACCACGTAGTCGGCCGGGGCGAGTTTTATATTATAGGGATTGGCCAGCACGACGACCGGTTGCGCGTCCACCCAGACGGTGCCGCCGTCGACACGCAGGCTGAAGAATAACTTGGTCTGCATGATCAATGGCGAGATGCCGTGCTGCGTGGCGGTCTGTCGGCGTGGCGGAGCCTCGTCGTCGGTGTTGATCGTCGAGCCTTGGTTGGCAAACGACCAGAGCTGCTCCCAAGTGGAGCTGTTGTTGAAAATGCCGTCCGAGTAACGCTGGGAGCTTCCGGAAGCGTCGGAAGGCAATGTGGCGTAGGGGGTGGCGACGGACGAAAAAACCGTGTTAGACGAGGAAGCCGGGGCGATCGATGACGTGCCGTAGGCGGCCTGAAGGGCGGTTTGGAAACTGGCTAGGTCGGGCTGGCCGAACAGGTAGGACAGATCGACTTTGAGGCCGCCGTGTTTGGTGTCTGCGAGGACTCCGCGGGAGGTGACGCTGAGATCGTGGTAGCGGGTTTTTAGCTCGGCAGGGAAAGCGGCGGCAGGGCTGAGGTAGTCGAGCTGCGACTGATTGTAGACCTTGGACAACTTTGCATCGTTGGCCGGCCAGGTGGCGGCGAGGCCGTCGGTGCCGTTGGAGGTCATGGCCTCGATGGCGGGGCGTTGGGCCGATTGTAGGCGGGTGAGGTTGGCTTCACTGGTGCCGGTGGCGGCGTAGGGGTCGACCAAGTTGGCGCGCGCCTTGACGCCCTCGTCGCCGATCCACCAGGCATAGTGGCCGACCAAGGTATCCGAACCGCCATTACCGGGAGTGGCAGTGGAGCGGATCTCAATCTCGGGTGCGGTGACTGCCCGGGAGAGGTCGGTTGCCGCGGTGACGCCTGCGGTGGCTTTGAGCAGTAGGCGGTGCGGGTTACCGTTGGCGTCGTCGATCCGGTCGAGCGCGGTGCTGGTCGGGCTCAGGCCGGTGACGATGTCGACGGGTTTAAAGGTGTCACCCGTGGTGGAGTTTTCGTTGCCACTGACCAGCCAGGCTTGCAGCGCGGGAGCGGGATTAAAGTCGGCCGGGCTGTCGGGGGTGTAGGCGGCGGGGTGGCCTTTGGTGTTGAGCCAGACGCCGGTCCAGTTGCGGTTGCGCGGGGAGGCTGTCCACTGACTCTTGATCGCGGCGGCGTCAGCGGCTCTGGCTAGGACGGGATCGGAAGCCGTGGACCAGCCGAGGGAGGCGGGTGCGATGACGTCGGCGCGGGCGGTGACGCGTTGATCGGGGCCGGCGGTTTTCTGGAGTTGGCCGAGGGCGAGGTTGAGCGCCATGAGGGCATTTTGCCGGGCTTGGTCGAGTTGCTGGCTATTGGCGGCAACCTGGGTCTCGACCCGGGTCAGGGTTGCGAGGCTCACCAGCACGAGCACCAGAAAGGCCACCAGAGTGATGGTAATCAGCAGCGCAAAACCATCGCGCGGGCGCGCCGAGCGAAAGGCCGATGGCAAGGAGCCATGTGGCAAGGATGCTGACATCGCGGAGAGGGAGCGGGGGTGAGGTGGTGTCCGGTTGGGGGCCGGCCGGAACGGGCTTCACCTGTGGTCAGGTGAAGCCGGGAGGGACGGAGTATCAGCGAACCTGACGGCGGCGCAGGCCGACCACAAGCAGTCCTGCAGCACCGGCAAGCAATGCGTAGGACGACGGTTCGGGGATGGTAGCCAGACTGAGGAAACCTGATCCATCGATGGCGGCACCGGAACCGTTTATGGTGATCTGACTGAGTTGGGTGAGGGTCAGGCCGTTTTGGTTTGTGCCAAAACGGATGGTGTCCACGCCGTTGGTGAAGTTCACGAAGCTCAGGCTGAAAGAGGCGCCCCAAGTCTCGGCGCTGCTGTCGGCGAAGACCAAGGCGGAGGTGCCTGAACCGAGATCGATGGTGGAGTTGGCACCGAGGCTGACGGTGCCGAGCGTCTCGCTGAAACCGCGGGTGGCGAAGGTGCCGCCGTTCATGACGAGACGGGCGGTGTCGGCGAGGCGGTTGGCCGCACCGATGGCGAGCCTGCCCTGGGTAATGGTGATATCGCCGGTGGCGGTGTTGTCGCCGGAGAGCAACCAGGTGCCGGAACCTTCCTTGGTGAATGAGGTGGCGCCGGAACCGCTGTTCGTCACGGCTGCGAATAAGGCGTTGTCGTCGGTGTTCGTGCCTTTGAGGGTGACGGTGCGGGCTTGGCCGGCGCTGGGGGAGACGTCCGGGGAGCTTGTATTGGTAAATTGAACCGCACCCGTGCCAGAGGAGTCGAAGATGGCCCCTGCACTTCCAATCAAGATTTTATGATTAGTTGAATCACCAGCCCCCAAGTATTTTAAGGTGCCGCCACTGAAGACGATTCTGGAGCTCGAGCTCAACAGGCCTGCACCAATGTTGCTGGCCTGGCCGGCGTCGGCCAATTTGGTCACTTCCATAGTGGCACCGCTCTGAACGCTGACGGCGCCGGTAAAGGTGTTGAGTCCCTTGAGTTGAAGGGTGCCGCTGCCGGTCTGAGTTATGCCGCCGGTGCCTGAAATGACATTAAGGAATGTCAGGGTGCGATTGGTGCTGGTTCCGATTGTGCGGGTTGACGAGCCCAGTTCGATATTGAGCTTTTGTCCTTCGGTGGTGCTGCCGAAGGTGATGGTTGTCGGGCTGGATGCGCTGGTGGTTGATAGGTTGCCGCCCATGGTCAGGGTGCGGTTTCCGCCGGTGCCGACAAAGGTGAGATCAAATATCCCGCCATAGTTGATCTGCATACTACTCGACAGGGTGGTGTCGGCACCAAAGGTGATCAGCTGATTACCGCTCAGGGTTGAGGTCCACTGGTTATTGATGGTGCTACTGCTCCAATTGGCAGTGTTGTTGTAATCGTAGGTGCCGCCGGCGGTGGGCAGGAAGCCGGCTTGAGCCAGCGGGCAGAGGATAAAAGGGGTGGCCAGCAGGGTGAGGGCGGTGATTGCCGGGCGGAGCGTGGTGCGGTGAAGATACATGATGGAAGGCACTAAGGGGTTCGATTAATCCGGAGTGTCCGGCGGGGATGACCAATGTCGTGAGAAGGTATTACCCCATGGCTTTGCTTTTCCTATAAAAATGTATTTAACAAGACTAAAAAAATGCCGGAAAACTGCCCGTTAAAAGTATTATAAGTAATTGGTATTAAATAAATATTGTCGTTATAAATTGCAGTTTAACAAATATAGCCATTATTTTAAATTAGTTGACGTTAAAAGCAGATCAACCCGTTCTGACGGCATCCCCGCCCTGCGCCATGGAAGTTATTTCAGTCCAGTCTTCGTCCTTTAAGCACCAGCAGGTGGAGGCCGAGCTGCGCCTGTTGGCGGCGACGCTTCCGGTGGGCTCACGTCTACCGGCGGAGCGCAGTCTGGCCCAGCACTTCGGGTGTAATTTTCTCACGGTGCGACGGGCCTTAAAGGTGTTGGTCGAGGAGGGCACGGTGGTGCGCCGTGTGGGTATCGGCACCTTCATCGCGCGTAATGTGGCGGTGGATACGGAGGACGGTGTCCTGCATGACCGTCTCGGCGTTTTGATTTGGAATCGTGGCGACGCCTACGCCAACCGGGTGGTGCAGGGACTGGCCGATGCGGCCCGCGGGCTGAAGGTCGATTTGCGGACGAGCAAGATCGGTGACTTTGCGCGCGACGGTGTGGAGAGTGTTCGCCGTTTGGCGGAGGAGGGGTGTCGCGCGATCACGTTGCCATGGTTTCCGCACGACCGTCTGGACGAGGTGCGGACCTTTCTGCGTCAATGCTCGCTGCCGGTCAGCCTGCCGATGGTGGTGCCGGGGTTTGAGTCGAATTGTTTCGAGAACCAGGAAGTGTTCGGCGGAAACCTGGTTGGTTTGGCCGAACAGCTTTGCGATTATTTTCATGCGCTCGGGCATCGGCGGATTGCGCTGATCGGGCCGGCGTTGTCGGACGATCCCGTGCTGCAGCGGTTTCTCAGCGGCTATGTCTGTCACATTTCGAAGGCGAACGGATCGGCGCTTTGCGGTCTGGTGCGTCCGGGCAGCCTGGCGATGGAGCAACTGGCGGAGCGCTGGGCCGAGTTTCGCAGGGATCTGGCGGTCATCGCTTATGATGACGAGCACGCGCTACGTTTCATGGCGGCGATGGAAAAGCGCGGACTGAAGGCGCCCGACGACTTTGTCATCCTGGGCTGCAATGACAGCAAGGCGGCCGCGTTGGCCGAGCCGGCGTTGAGTTCGGTGGGGCACAAGCCCGACTATGTCGGGCACTGGTTGATCCGGAGTGCTTTGGCTCTGGCTCGGGGTGAGCTGGATCAGTCTGGCAGCCCGCCGCGTCCGCAGTTGATGGTGCGGTCTTCATGCGGAGGGCATGCGCGCATCGACGATGCCTTTTGCCGCAAGCTGCCGGGGTTGGATCTGCACTGTCAGCCGGCCGGGGATGCCTCTGAAATTACGGAGTAAGCTGTCCGGTGTTGGCTGTAGTCTTTAGTGCATTTCAAATAAATCGGTAGTCGATTCCACCTGCTGTATCACAGGCTTCCAGCCTACATCTTTACGCGAAGCAGGCTGGAAGCCTGCGCTACTTTTTAGGTAACAGTTTAACTTGAAACATTCTAGCGGCGGCGGCGGCGGGCTCCGGCGGCGAGCATCACGCTGGCGCCGGCCAGCAGGGCAAAGGCGGAGGGCTCGGGCACGGCGCTGGTGATGGAGATGAATCCGTCGGCGTCGATCGCCGCGCCAAAGCCGTTGATGGTGATTTGACCGAGTTGGGTTTCGGTCAGCGCTCCGGCGCTGGTGCCGAAGCGGAGGCTGTCGACGCCTTCGGTGAAGTTGGTGATGCCGAGAGCGGACAACGCGCTCCAGACGACACCGCTGCTGTCTCCGAAGACCAGTGCTGATGCGCCGGCGCCGAAGTCGATGGTCGAGCTGGCGGTGAGTTCCAGCGTGCCGAGGGTTTCGTTGAAGCCGCCGGTGCCGAGAGTGCCGCCGCCGAGGACGAGGTTGCTGGTGTCGGCGATGAGGTTAGCGGCCCCGAGCGAGACCCGGCCGGCGTTGATGGTGGTCGCGCCGGTGAAGGTATTGACCGCGCTGAGGACGAGTGTGCCGGCTCCGGTTTTGATGATGCCGCCGGAGGCGGTGCCGTCGCCGAGGGAGACGGCGATGGTGAGGTCGTCGGTTGCGGCACCGTCGCCGATGTTGAAGGTGCGGATGCCGTTGAGCAGCAGGACGCCCTGGTTGGTCAGGCCGCTGTCCGAGGAGGCGATCAGCACGGTGTTGGTGTTGGTCCCGTTGCCGGTGAAGGTGAGGTCGCCCTGGAGGTTGAGCTGAGCGCCTTTGTTGGTGGCATGCGAGTTGAGGGTGATGGCGGTGTAGGCGTCGGAGGCGGTGTTGTGGATGCCGATGGTGTTGAGTGTGGTGAGGCCGTTGAACGTGGATGTGCTGGTGGATTCGCGGGCGAGGAGCAGGCCGCCGGCGAGGGTGGTGTTGCCGAGCACGTTGATGTCGCCGCCCTGGTTCATGCCGAGCTGGCTGGCGTTGAGGGTGAGGTTGCCGTTGATGTTCAGAACGGCGCCGGTGCCGTGATTGCCAACCGCGCCGCCGTTCATGGTGAGGTTGTTGATGGTCTCCTGGTGTCCGTTGTTTCCGCTGCTGGAGGTGCTATCCATCCAAAAGGTGCCGCCATTGATGGTGACGCTGGCGGTGTCGGCGATGGCGTTGCTGTTCTTGAGCAAGGTGCCGCCGTTGATCACGAGATCGGTGGTCAGGCCGATGTTGGCACCGGCGGTTTTATTGAGGCGGAGGATGCCGCTGTTGAGAGTGGTTATGCCGGTGTAGGTATTGGCGGAGGAGCCGGTGAGGATCGTCTGGCCGGTGCCGCCGAAGGTGACGCCGTTGCCGCCGTCGTTGGTGATGACGCTGCTGATTTCCAGCGGGGCGCTGGTGTTGCTGTTGTTGAGGCCGGTGGTGAAGGCGAGGATGACGCCTTCACCGCCGTTGAGGTCGAGGGTGGGTGCGCTGATGAGGATCTTGTCAGTGGCGTTGGCGGTGGTGACCTGCTGGCTGGCGTAGATGACGCCACTGTTGATTTTGAGGGTCGTGCCGGCGTCGCCACTGATGGTGACGCCGGAGTTGGTGCCGGCGCCGGTGATGTTGAACGAGAGTGAGTTGATCGTGGTGGTGGAGGCCGTGAGGTTGACGTCCTGGGAGGCGCTGCCGGAGGCGCGGGCAAAGCGGACGTTGTCGAGCTGGGTCTGTCCGTCGGAAATGGTGGCGGTGTATTCGGAGCCGGTGAGCAGACGCACGCCGTTGGAGGCGTTGTAAGTGACCAGCCCGCCGGCCCGGCCATCGCCGCCGGAGGTGTTATCGCCGTAGGCGCCTTTGATGATGCTGATGGTGGACTGGCCGGAGGAGCCGCCGGCGCCGGTCAGTGTGGGGCCGGAGGCAAAGCTGATGTTGGTGACGTTGACGGTCTGGTTGGCGATGGTGTCGGTGCCGAGGTTGGTGCCGCGGAAGAGCAGGGTGGAGCCGGCCTCGCGGCTGAAGCTGGCGGCGGACAACTGCACCGAGCGGGTGGACTGGCCGGTGACGCCGGTGACGACGTAACCTTCACGTGCGGTTAACGCGCCGGTGATGGTATCGACTGAGTTGGCGCCGGAGTTGCCGGAGACGGTGAAGTAGGTGCCGCCGCTGCTGCCGGCGCCGTCGAGGGTGACGCTCTGGGCGCGAGTGGTGCCGGTATTGCCGGAGGAGTTGCTGTTGAACTGTAATGTGGAGGTGCCGGACCCGCCGCCTTGCACGGTGATGTCGGAGTTGGCCGAGCTGCCGGAGGAGGCGTTCAACGCGAGTGTGCCGGAGGCGACGGTGGTGTTGCCGGTGTAGGTGTTCGCGCCGGAGAAGTTGACGGTGCCTCCATTGGTGATGACGCCGCCGTTGGAAATGACGTTGACGAAGCTGAGTGAGCGACCGCTGCCGACATTGAAGGTGCGGGTAACTCCACCGAGATCTATGTTGAGCGCTTGGTTGGCGCTGCTGATGCCGATGTTGACGGTGCGGGAAGTGGAACCGGTGTTGTGTAGGATGTCGCCGCCGAGCGTGAGGGTGAAGTTTCCGCCGGTGCCGCGGAGGGTGAAGTTACCGTTGCCGGTGTATTGAAACGACAGGCCGGTGGTGAGGGTGGTATCGGCTCCGAAGGTGACGGTCTGTGAGGAGGGAATATCCAGAGTGGTGTCCCAAATACCGTTGATGTCACTGTCGACCCAGTTGGTCGTGTTGTTGTAGTCGTGCGGGCCCACGCCGCTTTGGTTAAAGCCGGTGGTCTGGGCTCGGATGGCGGTTAATAGCAGGGGGGCGAGCAGCACGTAGCGAACGCCGACCTGACGGATGCGGGCAGGGTAATTCATGGGG
>JBBKWO010000028.1:0-27485 GCA_037969015.1 Opitutaceae bacterium | reverse complement strand
TCCTGCCTGTGCATCAGAACCGCCCGCCCCGCCCGGCGGGCTTTTTGCTATCCCTCTCCCCGCCAGCCTTGCCCTGCGCACCGCCACCAAAATCTCCGTGAAATACTGAGCAGCGTCCCTGCTCGTAGCTAACCGCTCTTAGCTCACAGCTTTCCGCGCTAACACCTTGCCCCCCGTCGTCCGCCTGCTCACAAACGCTTTACGCATGGCCGCACCCGACGCGCAGACCCCTACCACCTCCGAAACCGCCATTGCCGCCTTCATCGCCCGCTGGTCCAAGACCGGAGCCGCCGAACGCGCCAACTACGTCCTCTTCCTCTCCGAGCTGAGCGACCTTCTCGGCGTCGCCCGACCCGACCCCGCCGGCCCCGACACCGAGCAAAACGCCTACGTCTTCGAGCGCTCCGTCACCTTTCACCACCGCGGCACCACCAAGACCAGCACCGGCCGCATCGACCTCTACAAACGCGACTGCTTTGTCCTCGAAGCCAAGCAATACGCCACCGCCAAAGAGCAGCCCGACGCCATCATCCTCGCGCTCGACGACCACGCGCCCAAATCCCCCAAGATCGCCCGCGGCACCGCCGCCTGGGACCGCGCCATGCTCGAAGCCCTCGGCCAGGCCGAACGCTACGCCCGCTCCCTTCCCACCGAGGAAGACCCGCCGCCCTTCCTCCTCGTCGTCGACGTCGGCCACGTCATCGAGCTCTACGCCGACTTCACCCAAAAGGGAAAAAACTACCTCCCCTTCCCCGACTCCCGCTCGCACCGGATAAAACTCGCCGACCTCGCCCGGCCCGAACTCCGCGAACGCCTGCGCCAAGTCTGGACCGCCCCCCAGACGCTCGACCCCTCCAAGCACGCCGCCGCCGTCACCCGCGAAGTCGCCGGCTACCTCGCCGAACTCGCCAAATCCTTCGAGCAACACCACGAGCCCCAGAACGTCGCCTCCTTTCTCTCCCGCTGCCTCTTCTGCATGTTCGCCGAAGACGTCGGCCTCCTGCCCAAAGACGGCTTCCTCGGCCTGCTCGATTCCGCCAAAGCCGACCCCGGCTCCTTCGTCCCCATGATGGAGCTCCTCTTTGAGGACATGAACCAAGGCCGCTACTCCGGCCTCCTCAAAACCAAACTCCTCTACTTCAACGGCGGCCTCTTCGCCTCCGCCCGCGCCCTCCCCGTCAACGCCGCCCAGCTCGCCCTCCTCCGCCGCGCCGCCTCCCTCGAATGGCGCCACGTTGAACCCGCCATCTTCGGCACTCTCCTCGAACGCGCCCTCTCCCCCGAGGAACGCCATAAACTCGGCGCCCACTACACACCCCGCGCCTACGTCGAACGCCTCGTCCTGCCCACCCTCATCGAACCCCTCCGCGAGGAATGGTCCGGTGTGCGCGTCGCCGCCGTCGCCCTCGCCGAACGCGGCACCGACACCGACCTCAAAAAAGCCAAGGCCGAGCTCACCCGCTTCCACCAAAAACTCTGCGCCACCCGCGTCCTCGACCCCGCCTGCGGCTCCGGCAACTTTCTCTACGTCGCCCTCGAGCAAATGAAACGCCTCGAAGGCGAAGTCGTCCACCTGCTCGGCGACCTCGGCGAGACCGACCTGCTCAACCTCCAAGGCGTCACCGTCGATCCGCACCAATTCCTCGGCATCGAGATCAACCCCCGCGCCGCCGCCATCGCCGAACTCGTCCTCTGGATCGGCTACCTGCAATGGCACTTCCGCGTCCACGGCGAAGCCATGCCCGCCGAACCCGTCCTCAAAAAGTTCAACAACATCGAGTGCCGCGACGCCGTCCTCGCCTACGACGCCAAAACCTTCGCCAAAGACCCAGCCGGCAACATCCGCTACGTCTGGGATCGCAAGACCACCAAAGTCGATCCCGTCACCAGCCGCGACGTCCCCGACGACAAAGCCGTCCGCCCACTCGACACCTTCGAAAACCCGCGCCCCGCCACCTGGCCCGAAGCCGAATACATCATCGGCAACCCGCCCTTCCTCGGCACCAGCCGCATGCGCGAAGAACTCGGCGACGGCTACACCGAAACCCTCCGCGCCACCTACCCGGCCATGCCCGAGAGCGCCGACTTCGTCATGTTCTGGTGGCACAAAGCCGCCCTCGAAACCCTCGCCAACCGCACCCGCCGCTTCGGTTTCATCACCACCAACTCCATCCGCCAGACCTTCAACCGCCGCGTCGTGCAGTCCGCGATGGACCAAGGCCTCTACCTCACCTTCGCCATTCCCGATCACCCGTGGATCGACGCCACCGAATGCGCCGCCGTGCGCATCGCCATGAGCGTAGGGGCATCGTCACTACCGCCGCCCGAACCGCACCTCCACCGCGTCATCCAAGAAACCGCCGACGAGTCCACCGGCGAAAACGAAGTCCAGCTCGACCTCACCCTCGGCAAAGTCAGCGCCGACTTCACCGCCGGTGCCGACGTGTCCGGCACCGTAGAAATCAAGGCCAATGCCGGCCTCTCCTCTCCCGGCGTAAAACTCCACGGCTCAGGATTCATCGTCACGGTAGATGAAGCCAAAGTCATGGGACTTGGAACCATCACAGGCCTCGAAAAACACATCCGAGAATATCGCAACGGACGCGACCTCGCCGACAAACCGCGAGGCGTCATGGTCATCGACCTCTTCGGCTTAACGGTAGACGAAGTGCGCACGCGTTTCCCCAAAGTTTACGAGCACGTGCTCAATGCCGTTAAACCTGAGCGAGACGCGAACAACCGGGCCACGTATCGAGATAATTGGTGGCTATTTGGTGAACCACGCCGCGACCTACGCCCCGCTCTAGATGACCTTCCCCGCTACATCGCCACTGGTGAAACCGGCAAACATCGACACTTCCAGTTCCTTGATGGAACGGTTTTGCCCGACAACATGCTTATCGCCATCGCGACGGATGACGCCTTCTACCTCGGCGTGCTCAGCAGTCGCATCCACACAACCTACGCCCTCGCTGCCGGCGGTCGACTCGGAGTGGGCAACGATCCGCGCTACAATAAATCCCGCTGCTTCGATCCCTTCCCCTTCCCCAACTGCACCGAGCACCAGAAGGACCGCATCCGCGCCATCGCCGAGAGCCTCGACGCCCACCGCAAGCGAGCGCAGACGCAGCACGGCCTCGGCCTGACCACCATCTACAACGTCCTCGAAAAGGTCCGTGCCGGTGAGCTGCTCACGGCCAAGGACAAGACCGTCCACGACGCCGCGCTCGTATCCACGCTCCGTCAGCTCCACGACGACCTCGACGCCGCCGTAGCCGACGCCTACGGCTGGCCCTGGCCATTGACCGACGCCGACATCCTCGAACGCGTCGTCGCCCTGAACGCCCAACGAGCCGCCGAGGAAGCCGAAGGCCACATCCGCTGGCTCCGCCCCGACTACCAAAAGCCCCTCTTTTCCGGCACCAAACAAGGCAAACTCAAGCTCGACGCGCTAGACTCAAAATCCAGTGACGCGAAGCCCAAGAAACCCGCCAAGGCCAAAAAGACCCCCTGGCCCAAGACCCTCGCCGAGCGAGTAAAAGCGGTCGAAGCGACCCTATCCGCCGCCGCCAAACCCGTAACGGCGGCCGAGCTCACCAAACACTTCATCCGAGCCAAACAGCCCGACATCCAAGAAATCCTAGAAACCCTAGTCACCCTAGGCCGCGCCCACCCCGGCGACACCCCGGGGACGTATTTGCACTGATCGCTTTAACGCCATGCCCATTCCCGATTACGAACAAGTCAAGTTGCCTGCTTTAGCGCTTTTGTCTGACGGTCAAGTCAGGCGACTGCGTGATGTTTACGATGAGGTCGCTGAAAACTTTGGCCTGACTCCAGAGGAGCGCGCAGAGCTTCTGCCCAGCGGAACTCAGCTGCGTTGGAACAATCGAGTGAACTGGGCCTGCTACGATCTTTACAAAGCAGGGATACTCCAGCGCCCGAAACGCGGACATTACCAGATCACAGATCTTGGCCGGAAAATCCTGTCCCAGAACCCTGCCAATCTCGATCGGACATATCTGCGACAATTCCCTGAATTCCTTGAATGGGACAAGGGCACGGCTAAGTCCAACGAAGCTAAAGTTTCCGCCAACAGTTCCGAGGCCTACACTCAAACCGCCACAGAACGACTCGAAGCAGCCTTCGAAGAAATACAATCCGCGCTCAAACAGGACCTGCTCGATACCGTCGGGAAGATGGACCCCTTCGCCTTCGAGAAACTCGTGGTCGATCTACTCGTTGCCATGGGCTACGGCGGGTCCCGGGCGGAAGCCGCACGAGTCACCCAACGAAGCGGCGACGAAGGCATTGACGGCGTCATCAAGGAAGACCGGCTCGGCTTGGAAACCATCTACATCCAGGCCAAGCGCTGGCAAAACGCGGTCGGCAGAAAAGAGCTCCAAGCTTTTGTCGGAGCCCTTGCCGGCCAGGGGGCAAGCAAAGGCGTTTTCATCACCTCGGGTGAATTTGCTAGCACCGCAAAGGACTATGTCGAAACCATCAGTCAGAAAGGCCAGAAGGTCGTGCTGATTGACGGAACCAAGATGGCCGCCCTAATGATCGAATATAACGTAGGCGTTTCGTGTGATAAAACCTACCCCATCAAGCGCCTCGACAGCGACTATTTCGAGTCAGAGTGATCACAAGTCATGACCTATCCCTACACACCAACGCAAATCCACGAGTTCGTGCAGGCCCCCAAGGTCGTGCGCGAGAACTCCGAATTGGAAATCAATAAACACGGGGAACACGGCGCACGTTTCAGCGCAAATCTCGACATCGTCGGCGGCGCATTCACCGATCTGCGTTACCTCGGCAAAGCAACGACTGTCAGCCAACCGACGACCTATGATGGAAACTTGATTTTGGCAGGCCATCGGGTGCGCGGAGTCGGGCATAATTACGTCGGACGAAACAACCTCCGCGCCAAACAACGTATCCCCGGCGGCTGGCATCAGAATCGTGTAAACCCGAACCTTCCGACGACTGACGACGAGTATAATCGACACGAACCGCTGCTAGACTTTGCCCCAACCGACTTAGCTGATTTTATTGGGAAATGCTCCCGACTCTGGGCGATTGACTTGAAGACCCCGGAGGTGCTGCTGTGAACCCTGTCGAAACCACGCCTTCTCCATCACTACTCCGCGAAAGCCTCCAGAACTTCTGGCAGGAATCGCTTGAGATCGCCCAAACACCTCACGGCCTTGAATTTGCCGTGCCCCAGTCTTACCCCGACGGCTGGCAAATCGTCCTAAGGTTAGAATTACCCACCGGCACCACCGCACGACTCAGCGACGGTGGAAAGACACTCTGGCAACTGGCCCAGACCGGCCAAAACATCGATGAGGGTGTCCCCGCTCAACGCATTCGCGAGCTGTGCGAGACCTACCAGATTAAGCGCGACGGCTGGGAGTTATTTCGCTTCATCCCCTGGCCCGCACCCGGCACGGACATTCACCTTTTCACGGAAGCACTGGTGAGCATCGCCCACCTGAACTATCTGCATGACCCTGCCCCCAAAACGTTAAACGTTGCACGCGAAACCGTGGAAAAGGTTTTCCGCGAAAGACACATCGAGACCAAAACCAACCATCGCTTGGAAGGGAAACTGGAGAAGCGTATCACCGTGGACTACTTTGCATCTCCACGTCGCTCAGTGGCGGTGCAAGTGCTTGGTCGGCGCGGTGTGGTAACGAGCTATATGGAACAGTGGGGCTTTCGCTGGCGTGATTTGCACGATGCACACCCGAGTCTGCTACGCGTGATGCTCTACGACCCCGCCGTGCAGGATGTGGACTCCACCGCCACCGCCATCGGCGAGGCTGTCTGCGACTACTTTGGCCCCTACGACAACGTCACCCGATTGCACGACCTACTGGACGTAGCTTCGCGCCAGTAAATTCGGCAGCCCACAGTGCCATGCAATCCCGCCCGATTTTTCATGAACACGATTACGTTCGGCTGATCACGGAAGTGGAAGACGACGGCGAAACTTTCCCGGCAGGCACGACAGGAGCTATCGTGAGCGTTTACAATTACGGCGAAGCCTTCGCGGTTGAAGTAGTGAAAAACGATATAGAGTCATCCGTAATTACAGTGATCGCCTCGCAACTGGAAGTGATCCCGTAACAAGCCCAACGATCCGATGGGGGTGGGTCGTTACTTGCTACTTTTCTGACCGACACAGCGTCAGCCCATCAGTTGGATAAGACCGACTGATTTACGCAGGACTCATGGCATCAATTACTTGCGCACGCCTAATCAAACAGACCTACTGCGACCGCCTGAAGGCACTGAAACATTTTTTCCAATTATGAAAAAGATACTTATCTGTCTGGTCGGATTGATTCCATTATTCGCCTTTGGTCGATTAGGTGAAGCTGAGGACCAACTCACAAATCGGTTTGGTAAACCTAAAATGGTCCAGCCAGATCGAATTATCGCTCAAGGGAAGATGGTCGAAATTGGAACCATACTACACTTCAGACAGGACGATTGGATCATCTATGCTCACATCGTCGAAGGCCGCAGTGCCCGTGAACGTTTAGCCAAGTCCGGCGAATGGACCGAAGATCAAATAACGTTGGTTTTAACGGCCAATGCACAAGGAGCCCTTTGGACAGAAACCTCATCGAGTGGTATCAAGAAACTTAAGCGCGAATGGGTCAGGACTGACGGAGCAACTGCGGTATGGCAACTGGGGCAAGGTTTCAACCTAACCCACCAAGCGTATTTGAGAGCGAAGATAAAGGCCGAGGCCAAAGCTAAGTCTGACTCGGCCCAGCTACCCAAAATTTAAACATGAACCCTACTCCAGACCCAGTCGCTGCTGCCAACGCAGCCATGAATCAGGCCGCAGGCGTAGCAGCTGGTATCGGGCTTTTGATGCTAGCATTATACATGGTCGCAATGCTGCTCGTGCTGCTAAATATGGTGTTTACCGTCACCACCTTGATACAGGCCGCCCGCAGCGATTCACATGACAAGCTCATGTGGGTGCTGATCATCCTGCTGCTCCCGTTGTTCGGCTGGATCATTTATCGCGCCACACAAAGACCGATTCAGACGCCCCGGGTCAGCTACGGCAATTTCACCATGCCTCCACCGATGGGTGCCCACACGTCCAAGACCCCGAACGTGCAGCATAAACAGGCGCAAGAGGACATCGTTCGCTCCGCCAATGCTACCCGCGATGCGCTCGACGAGTTGGTGCGCAAACGCCGAGCAGTTCAGTAAACCCTGCCTCCCTTACCACGGATCGAAAAAGGGTCAGGCCTTGGGGTTTGGGGTTAGGTTGGTTTCGGGCGGTGCCTGACGCCGATATTAGAAGGTCGGGCCACTGATTGTTGTATTTCCGGAGTTCTAAAAGTCCCCATGATCCCAAGAGCACCGAGCCGCACTTTTGCGCTTTCGCAGGAATGGGGTTTTGCCAAACATGCGATTTTAAAGGGACAGGTCTATGAGAACGCTCCTTTATTTTCATTCAAGAGCAGCCGTATTCTCGGGCCTCAATCACAAACGGTGCCCCAAAAATAAAACTTCCCATTTTGGGAACTATTGGGGTATGGTATGAGCAGAACACGATTCGATGCAGATCATCTCGATCAAGACTCTCAGGGATTTTTGGCAGGCACATGCCTCCGCCGAAGCTCCGTTGAAGGCTTGGTATCATGAGGCCAGAATCTCCAACTGGCGCTCGTTTCAAGACATCAAAAAACGCTATCGCCACGCTGACGTCCTAGCGGACAACCGCGTGGTATTCGACCTCAAGGGCAACACCTACCGACTCGTCGTCCGCATCAACTATCAATCTGGCTGCATCTTTATCCGCTTCGTCGGCACACATGCCCAATACGACAAGATCGACGCCCGCACCATCTGAGCACCATCCCATGAACATCAAACCCATCAAAACCGACGCCGATCACCAAGCTGCGCTTGCCCGGCTGGACGCCATTTTCGACACCGCTCCCGGCACGCCCAAGGGTGATGAGGCGGAGGTTCTCGCAACGCTCATCCGCCTCTACGAGGAGAAAAACTTCCCCATCGATTTCCCCTCCCCCATCGCCGCGATCCGCTTCCGCATGGAACAAGAGGACATGAAGTCCAAAGACCTCGTGCCCTACCTCGGCAACGCCTCCAAGGTTTCCGAAGTGCTCTCCGGGCGACGTCGATTGAGCCTCGCCATGATCCGCAACCTGACCCGTCTCGGCATTCCCGCTGAAGTGCTGCTGCAGCAGCAGGACACGACCGCTGCAAAAAAACCTCGCGCCACCGCCAAACGCCGGACTGGCAAGCGCCGCGTGCTCGCTTAAGGCGAAACGACTCCGTCGTTCCGCTGCGTTCCCACAGCCCGATGGGACCGCGACGTTACTTGCTACTTTACAAACTAACACGGCGCGACGGCCCTACCGGTCCGAGCCCAAGCGGCTGACGCTACATTGATCACACCTTAGCTGCGCAGGGTGCCGGCGGCGGATTCGGAGAGGAAGCTTTGGTAGGTTTTTTCGATGCCGGCGCGGAGGGCGGTCGTGGCTTTCCAACCGAGGTTGGACAGGCGCGAGACGTCCATGAGCTTGCGCGGGGTGCCGTCGGGTTTGGTGGCGTCCCACTCGATCTTGCCGGGATAACCAACCACGGACGCGACGGTTTCGGTCAGCTCTTTGATGGTCACGTCGGTGCCGGTGCCGAGGTTTACCCAGTCGGGCGGGTTGTCCAGGCCGAGCAGGAAAGCGCAGCCGTCGGCCAGGTCGTCGACGTGCAGGAACTCGCGCATCGGGGAACCAGTGCCCCACGCGGTGACCACGGGAGCGTTGGCCAACTTGGCTTCGTGGAAGCGGCGGATCAGCGCGGGCAACACGTGCGAGTTGGTCGGGTGGTAGTTGTCGCCGGGGCCGTAGAGATTGGTCGGCATCGCGGAGTGGTAACACACGCCGTATTGCTTGCGGTAATACTGGGCGAGCTTGAGGCCGGCGATCTTGGCGATGGCGTAGGCTTCGTTGGTTGGCTCGAGTTCGCCGGTCAACAGGCAGTCTTCAGGCATGGGCTGCGGGGCGTGCTTGGGATAGATGCAGGAGCTGCCGAGAAAGAGCAGGCGCTGCACCCCGGCGCGGTAGGCGCCGTCGATGGTTGAGGTGGCGACGTTGAGGTTGTCGTAGATGAATTCCGCAGGGAAAGTGTTGTTCGCGTGGATGCCACCGACCTTGGCCGCGGCAATGATGGTGACGTCAGGCTTTTCGGCCGCGTAGAACACACGCACGGCGGCGTGGTCGGTGAGGTCGACCTCGCGACGAGTGCGGAGGATGAGTTCGACGCCGGGGTCGTTTTGAAAACGACGCACGAGGGCCGAGCCAACCATGCCTTGATGTCCTGCAATATGGATCTTCATGTAACGGGTAAGGCATCAGCGAAGGGAGAATTGACCTCGGGGGAAACCTCTTTTTTAACCGCGAATGGACGCTAATGGACACGAATGAATAAGGCAGGACTTGGTGATCAGTAGTTTGTAGTGACGCCGCTAGGCTGTGTTTTCGAAATAAACCGGTCCATCGCAGTCGCGCTACGAGTGAGGCGAGAAAGCACGCTGGGCCGGCGTTATCCTTCAGCGGCACGGGCCGTTGGCCCGCATCCGCCTCGGTCGCCTTGGCCGAGCGCCCTTTCTCACTCACGCTGCACCGGTTTATTTCAAAAACACAGCCCAGGCCGCAGCCCAAGGCGTTTCCTCAAACCACGGCCTAATCCCGGCGTTGCCGGGCTCGCGGCGCGCACTACGAACGCAAACAGTCCCTTTCTCGTTTCAGACATCACGCGTGCACACTCTCAGTCTTTCCGGTTGTTAATCCGGCGGGCTTGCGCGTCACGGTCAGGCGGGCAACGTTGGCTGCTTATGTGGGTCACGCTTTTCGCGGCACAATCTCTGGACGGTCGTATCACCCGGCACAACGAGCCGGGCGACCGGTTCTCGTCGGATGCGGACAAGGCCCAGTTTCGCGAGGCTATGCAGCAACACGACGCCTGGGTTATGGGCGGCGAAAGCTACCGCTGGATGCGCTCACAACGGGATACGGGGGCGCCATGGCGGTCAGGTCTGCGGCGGATCGTTTGGACACGATCACCGGCAGATTATGCGGATCAGGTGGTGGCGGATTTGCTGGAGTTTAGCGACGCGTCTCCGGCCGAAATCGTAGCCCGACTGGCTGCGGCCGGTTGTGAGCGCTGTGCGTTGTTGGGCGGCGGGCAGGTTTACGGTCAATTTCTGGCGGCGGGTCTGGTCGATGAAATTATCCTCACGGTGGAGCCACGACTTTTCGGCACGGGACGGCCGCTGACCGGCGAAGTGCCGCTCGACATTCGTCTGCGGCTGACCGACTGCACTCCGCTGGCCGATGGCGGACCGGTGCGACTCACCTACAACGTGCTCAAATCATGAAACGTCTACACTGGTCCTTATATGCCCTGCTTTTGATCGTGGGAATCACCGCGTTGGGTGCGGTTTTAGGCGCGGTGCTATTTCCCCTTTGGGGCGTGGTTTTCTCGCTGCAGAAATCCTCAGGCGAATTGGCCGTGTTCGGCATACGCACGCTGAGTTTTTATTTCCTGATGTGGGCGCCCGGAATCGCCATCGTGCTTTGCGTCAAACGTGCCTACGAAGCGCGGGTGGCTAAAGAGGAGGGTGGGAACTCCTGCCCACCCAGTGAAACGTCGTAACGCCGCATAGCCGTAGAAATGCAGTCGGAGCTTTCATCAATGGTAAACTGGAGTTGGAACGATGGAACGCGTTGTCCCCAACGCGTTGCGGTGAAGCCGCTCCGAACCAGCGCATTGAGGACAATGCGCTCCACCTCAACTGCATCGTTGGCTTAGATTGCCCGCTCCGGCCGACGTCGCCATGGGCGGGCCAGAGTGCCCGCCCTCCTTGTTTAAATCTGAAAGTCGCCGCCGGAGGTCTCGTGTAGACCGCACTCGCGTTTGAGTCCGTTGAAGCGGGTGTCTTGCTCGGCCTGGCCGGGTTGCAAGGGGGCGCTGCTGTGCCAGTCGCCGACCGACACGTAACCTTGATCCCAGAGCGGGTGATACGGCAGGTCGTGCTTGGTCAGGTAGCGATGCAGAGTGCGGTTGTCCCAGTCGATGATGGGGTGGACCTTGGTGATCTTATTCTGCACCTGCACAACCGGGAGCGCCTCGCGGGTGGTTGCCTGAGTGCGACGCAGACCGGCAAGCCAGGCGGTGGCCTTGAGCTCGCGCACGGCACGATCCATGGGCTCGACCTTGTTATCAAAATTGTAGGCCTTGAGACCATCCAGACCGTCTTCCCAACGTTTGCCAAAGCGGGCTTCCTGATGGGCGGCGGTGAGCTTCGGAGTGTAGGTCTTCAGATTCAAATCGAGACGCTTGGTCAGCGCGTCGGCAAAACGATAGGTCTCGGGAAACAAATAACCGGTATCGATAAAAACCACCGGAATGCGCGGCGCGACTTGCGTGACCAGGTGCAACATCGCCGAGGCTTGAATGCCAAAGCTGGTCGTGAGAATCAGCCCATCACCAAAGGTATTGACCGCCCAACGCACACGATCCTCCGCCGAGGCAATATCCAAGGATACGGGCACGGGAGCTTCGGTTGGCAAGGTCAGCGACATAGCTAAATACCTAGTTAGTTTATGTCCTAAGTAAAGATTAAGGTAATGATTTATCTTAAACCAAAACGAACAAGTTGGTTACGACATTAATTATCGACCGTAACCGGCTCGCCACCCGCCTTGATCTGGCGGCGATGTAGTCGCGAGCGGTGCACGCCAAGCAGACGTGCCGCCGCCGAGATATTGCCTCCGCTGACGGCTAGCGCGCGAGTGATCAGGAGCGCTTCAGCTTCCTCCAGATTGAAGGGCAGATCGTGGAAGGAGCCGCTGGCGCGAGGGTCGGCTCCGGGAGTATTGGCGAGCACGCCGCCGGCCACGGCCTGCGGTGCAAATACGATGTGTTCACCACGCAAATCGCCTTCGCCGGCATGGATCATGGCGCGCTCGATGGTATTTTTGAGTTCGCGGATGTTGCCCGGGTAACGATGGGCGAGCAGCCGGTCCACGACATCGGTGCGCAGCGCGGGGGCGGGACGTTTGAGTTCGTTGGCAAACAGGCGCACAAAATGCGCGGCCAGCATCGGCACATCCTCGATGCGCTCGCGCAGCGCGGGCACCTCGACGTGGAAATGCATCAGGCGATAATAAAGATCCTGACGAAACTCACCGTCGGCCACCCTGGCGGGAAGATTGGCGTTGGTGGCGGCGATCACGCGCACCGCGACCTTGCGACCCGAGTTAGCGCCGACCGGCACGACTTCGCCGTCCTCCAGCACACGAAGCAGCTTGGACTGCATGGCGAGCGGCATGTCGCCGATCTCGTCGAGGAACAGGGTGCCGCCATGGGCCATTTCGAAGTAACCCCGACGATCTGACATAGCGCCGGCAAAGGCTCCGCGAAGGTGGCCAAACAGGTGCGACTCGGCCAGCTCGGCCGGCAGGGCCGAACAATTCATCGCCACAAAGGGCGCCTTGCCGTGGGGACCGCCGTAGTGAATCGCGCGGGCGATCAACTCCTTGCCCGTGCCGCTCTCGCCGGTCAGCAGAACATTGGTTTTTGGATACGCCTGCACGTTGCGGGTGGTGCGTAACAGACGGCTAAAGGCGGGACTGTTGCCAACAAAACCTGCCAGTCCCCATTCGCGGGTCTCGGCCTCGGACAAAAGGGTCAGCTTGTCGTCGGCGATACGGAGCAATTCCTCGGCTTGTTCACGGCGCTTGATCTCGGCACGGAGGGTGTTGTTGGTCGATTCAAGTTCACCGGTGCGGGCGGCGAGTTCACATTGCATACGCCGCAGTCGCAAATGCGTATCCACGCGGGCCAACACTTCATCGATGCGAAACGGCTTGGGAATGTAATCGACCGCACCCGCCTGAAACCCGTCCACCAGCGAGGGGATTTCATGATTGGCGGTCACAAAAATCACCGGGATGCCCGCGGTCGCCGGATCGGCCTTGAGGCGGCGACAGGTTTCGAAGCCGTCCATTTCCGGCATCATGACATCGAGCAGGATAAGGTTGGGTTTTGCCTTGGCGACCGACTTGAGCGCGGCTTCTCCAGAGAGCGCAGCCAGCACGCGGTGACCGACACTCTCCAGCGCACGACTGAGCGCACCGATGTTGGCGGCAACGTCATCAACCACCAGAATGGTCGCGGGGTGTTGGCAGAGTTTGGTCATGCTGATTGCAGCGGTGCGCGATCCAGTTCGGCCAGCAAGGCGGCGGTATCAAACCGCTCCACCGCCAACCGCAACTGTGAACGCAATTCGGAGGCGCCCGGAGGCAGTGAATCGATCAGACTGCGAAGCTCGGAAAAGTCACCTATCTCTGCGGCGGCCCGCAGTGCCTCGCCCCGGGCTGTTTCGAGTTTATAGTCCACGACGGGTGCGATATCCGGCGGGGGGCTTGCCAAGACGGACATAGGCTTTACCCACTTCATACCGGGCAGCGCACGCAGGCACGTGGCCACCTGTTCAAATCGAAAAGGTTTGGGCAAATGATCATCGAATCCGGCTTCCACCGCCGCTTTGCGATCGTGGGCAAACACACCCGTTGAATATCGCACCAACCGTGGGCAAAGCCCCCCGGCGTGCCGCATGGCCTGCACGGTCTCATACCCGTCCAGCCCCGGCATACGCACATCCATGAACACGATCTCCGCGGGTTCGGCACGCAACGCCGCGAGCGTCTCATCACCTCCGGAAACCAGACGGACCGAGCAACCCAGCGAACCGAGCACTTCGCCCAGCAGTTCACGATTCACCGGCACATCGTCGGCCACCAGTGCGCGCACCCTCACCCCCTCCGCCAACCGCTCGGTCTGACGCCCGCCCGTTTCGTGCTCGGAGCGCGTGTGGCGGGCCGGAGGCAAGGCCAGTGCAAAGAAAAAGTTGCTCCCCCACCCCGGCCGCGAATTCACCTCCAGCGACCCGCCCATCAACTCGACCAATCTCCGACCCAGGCTCAGACCGAGGCCCGTGCCGCCCGCAATGCGACCAGCCTCTTCCTGTTTAAACGGCTCGAACACCGCCCGCTGCGAGCGCTCGGGAATACCCGGCCCGGTGTCGATGACTTCAAAACGATAAGTGCCTGAGGCCCCCACCGGCACCACGCGCAGGCGCACTTCGCCGGTCTCGGTGAACTTCACCGCGTTACCCAACAGGTTGACCACGATCTGACGCAGCTTGCGTTCGTCACCATGCACCCACACGGGGATGGGCCCAAGACTCTCGACGCGCAGGCGTAGTCCCTTTTGCTGGCAACGTGGACCGAACATCGCGGCCAGGCCGTTGACCAATACCGTGAGATCAAAGTCCACCGGATTGAGCTCCATCAAACCCGATTCGATCTTGGTCAAATCGAGCACACCATCGACCAGACACAACAAATGGTTCCCCCCCTCGGTGATCGCGCGAACCGCCTCCAACTGCGTATCCGCCAGCCGGGGATCACGCTGCAACAACTGGGTGTAGCCTAGGATGGCATTGAGCGGCGTGCGAATCTCGTGACTCATCTCCGCCAAAAAAAGTGACTTCGCCCGGTTTGCCGATTCAGCCAAAGCCTCGGCCCGTTTACGCTCCTCGATCTCGATCTGCAGTGCCCCGTTTAGTTCGGCCATCTGCTCGGTGCGCTCCTGAACCCGTTCTTCCAAAATTTCGTTGGTGCGTTGCAGGCTTTCGGCCGCACGGCGCAGCCAGTCCGGATCAGCCGTGTGGAAATCGACCGTCGGCCGAAACCGAAACCGCCACACCCGACCGACCAGCGGCAGATCCTGTTCGTAAGTCCAGGCCCCCGAAGCGACCTCACCTCGACCCGACGAATAGAGCACCTCACCCTCCTCGCTCATGTCACGGATCTCCATGCGCATGCCACGACCAACCAACGGTGCAAAAATATCCTCGATCAGCCGCTCGACGCGAAACACCGCCAGGCAAAATCCTTGAATACGATCCGCCCCCGGATCGCGCACCGACATCACCACCAAAAAGCCCAACCCCCGGTCCCGCACCTGGGCGAGACGCAACGGACTGGTGGCAGTTGGCAAACCCGTGCGCCCCGCGATTTCCAAGGCCTCGCGCCGACGCGCATCGGCCAGCAAATCCAGACCCAGCACCGGAAAATTCTCCGTGACCGGCTCCACATAAAACACCGGCAAATACGCCTCCCGTTGACCCGCGATCTGCAGCCGTCCGCCTGGACCGATTTCGGTAAAATGAAAACCCGACAAACCATCCGCCTGCGCCGCCGCTTCAAATGTCGCTCGCTCTGCCGCGGATACATTTGGAATCCATTCCAAGGCCTGCAATTCAGGCAACCGATTCAGCGCCGAACGCACAAACCGGCGAAACTCCGCGCGGGATACCTCCGGCTTCACCTCAAACAAAGCCTGCACCGCATGGAGAATTTCCATGGTCCGCAGCATCTCGCCGCGCAGTTGCTCCATGCGCTCGAGCGCCTCCTGTTTGGCCCCGGCCTCGGCTTCGGACTGCAAACGCCGTTCGCTGGTGCGTGAATGAACCGCGCCGACCGGAAAGGCCGACACCGCAGGGGAGGCGCTGGAAGTGGGGAAAGACATCAAAGCCCTCCTGAGTAAGCAGGTAGGTTGCCAACTTAACCAACATCCCGCCGGAGATACTCCTTATCTGACCGATAAAATCGGCAAAAACACCGGCCTGGGCCCAATGGGCAGACTGCACTGCCCGCCCCCGACCTCATTTACCTTAAATGACGTGGGGGCTTCAGGCCCCAGCGCCATGGGAATCGCTTCACCGGCCGGACGCACGCTCAGCACCCGGCTGGTGGTATGCTCACTGTCCGCCTCGGCGCTCCAGAGCATCAGCCAAGTCGCGCCATCCGGTTTACGCCAGCGAGCCGCGTAGAGGCCGTCTTTTTGGTCCAGTCGCTCCAGCCGCGCATCGCCCAGCAGCTGCTGCATTTGGCGCAGGGCATACCAGGACGGCTTGGGTTTGCCTTTGCGCAGGATGCCGCTGGCGGCGTGGAGCTTGGGCTCATCCTGATCATCGAAAAAGTAGATGTGTGCCCGCTCCACACCTTCGGCCATAAACAGCGGAATCGAGCGTAACAAGTAGGCTGCCTGCGCGGCGTCGCTGACGTTGCCCTCCCACTTGGCGAACTCGTCCTTGCGGCCGGCAAGACTGGTGACGGAGTCCCAGCCAAACTCAGTTACCCAGACTGGTTTGCCGGTCGCATGGGCATCGCGCCAAGCCACCACCTTGCGCACGTCATCCAGATAAGGCGCGGCCGGATCTTCCGGAAACGTGCGTCGCCAAGTCGGCCAACCCTCGGTCTGCGCATAGGTGTGCACCGTGAGAATATCAACGCGATCGAGCATCGGAAGAAACAGGTTGAGCGATTTGTCGTATTTACCGCTCTTGGCCTTGGCGGTGACGTTACATGTCGCGATTTTGAGCTGCGGATCACCGGCGCGGATGCCGGCCGACATGGCTTTAAAGACGCGCACGTAGTCGGCGTCCGAGTAGTTGCCCGGCTCATTACCGATCTCCACCGCCTCCAGCCAATCTCGTCCGCCGGGGCCGGCCATGCGGGCAAATGCCTCGGCGTAGTCGCGGGCGTCGGCATCGAGGTTCTTCCAATGATCCGCCGGCAGATTCGAGAACATGAGGCTCGCGTGAACGCGCAACCCAGCTTTGCGCCAACTGCCGTAGAGCGCCTCCCAACTCACCTTATTTTTGGCGAAGGGTAATCCAGGTAACACTGACGTATCCTCACCAAGATCCCATGAAACGGGATGGTAGTCGCGGACGACCTTCACCACTCCCGTGTAGCGATCAGGATGAAATTTCACCGTGTGCACGCACAGTCCCAAGAACTCATCCAAACGCACGTCTGTCTGTGCCGGCACGGCGGTCAAAACCGTGGAGCCGATCAGCCCGCACAGGCTCAATTCCAACCAGACACGGAGTAAGTTAAAACGGGGAAGTTTCATGTAATTAATCAGGTATCCGTTTTTTCGATGCGTTGTTCAAAAAGGAGAACACGTAACCGCTTTTACAGGCACCTCGTAGCCACCAGATAAACTCAACCGTGCGTCGCTCCTTTGGGTGCCGGAATCGGGGCTTGCCGGATCGGGTCGGCGGTGGCGTCCAGATGTTGATAAAGACGGGCCTTGAGTTCGGCTACGATCGCCTGATGGGCCGAATCGCCCGCGAGATTATGCACCTCGTGCGGGTCGAACATGCGGTCAAACAGGCGAACCTTGGGCGCGAGTTCTCCGCCCCAACCGGCAGCGGTCCAAGCGACATCGGACGGGCTGGCATCACTGCGCGGAAACGTGGTCCACTCGTTATCCTCAAAACCCTCGATGTAAGCCCAGCGGCTGGTGCGAATGCAACGGAAGGGATGGTAACTGTAACCGTGATAATTGCTCTCGGTAAAGATAGCCTCATGCAGTTGGTCGGCCTCGCCGTTCAACACCGGCTGCAGGCTGCACCCCTCCAACCAGTCGGGTTTGGCAATACCGGCGACGTCGCAGATGGTCGGGAACACATCAAGCTGGGTGGTGAGCGCATCGGTGACCTGACCGCGCGGCACGCCGGGACCACTGAGGATAAACAATACGCCGGTGCCGTGGTCGGTGAGATTGTTCTTCATCGAGGGAAAAGCCACGCCGTGATCGGTCGTGCAAATGATGAGCGTGTTTTCGCGTTGGCCGGTCGCTTCGAGCTTGTCGAGAATCAACCCGAGGGCGACGTCCACCCGTTTTACCAAGGCCACATAACCCGCCATGTCCTGGCGAAACACATCGGTATCGGGAAACGGTGCGGGCGGACGCAGATAACGTGCCTCGTCGCTCGGCACATCGACGGGAAAAGGCCGATGAGTCTGAGTGATGCCGACGCTGACGAAAAACGGCTGGTCCGGTTTCTGGCTTTGGCGATCCAGAAAATCGGCGGCCGCAGGACCGATGTGCTCAGCGGACGCTCCACATCCCGGCAGCACCGCCTCGTGGTAACCGAGGTCCGCGTATTTCGGCCAATCAATCTCGTGATGAAACCCGATCAACGCGGTGTGATAACCCGCCGGTTGCAAGGTATGGATCAGATGTTTGTTGAGATCGTTTAACTCGGCTCCTCGGTGCGCGAGCGAGATCATGCCGCACTGATGCGGATACTGGCCCGTGAGCAACCCGGCGCGACTGGGGCTACACGTCGGCGCGACGCAATGCATGTCCTTAAACGTCAGCCCCGACTCGGCCAGTCGCAGGTAGTTTGGCGTCGGCACGCCATAACCATAAGGGCTGATGTAACGACCGGTGTCGTGAGTGTGAAAGTAGATGATATTGGGGCGACGGGGCGAGTTGCTCATAAGGAAAAACCTGAACGTAGCGCAGAAAATGACCGCTAACAGTTTTTTCTGAGCAACGATATCCGGAGCAAGCCCCGGGGTATTCTGTCCTCCAAAGGATAAAACCCGCTGCGCCCTTATTCGAACTCCCCTACCCTTTTTCTGTTTTGATCGGTGCGCCACACCCAGCCGGCCGCCAGCAGCAGGACAACGTTGCGCGCCAAGGCCAGCGGCAGGCTTGAGTCCAGCGCCTTGCCGAAACAGCCGCACCGGATATCCAGACCACGCATCCAAGACGAGGCCACGGCGAACACAAAAACCGCCAGCAACGCGCAGATGAGCACTCCGGCAGAACGACGCCAGCGGGACGACCACCAAGCCAGCGCCAGCGCCAGCTCCAGCCAGGGCAAATACAGCGCCAGCCCGCCGGCCACCAACGGCGGCACCAGACGATAGCGTTCGATCGCGGCACCAAATCCAGCAGGATCGAGCAACTTGCCCGTCGCCGCCACCAGCAGAACCAGCGACACCGCCAAGCGCGCCAGCATCACTCCGTTCACTTTCGATTTCATGGGTGCGCCTCCTGCCACGCCGGCCAGCCGCCGGTCAAAACAGCCACGTTATCGAGTGCCAGTTCGCGCCGGATGCGCAACGCAACCTGACGACTCGCCAGACACGCCTCGCCGTCACAGTAAACGACCAGCCGTTGCCCCGGTTCCCAGACATCGAGCAAGCCGGTCAATTGTGACTCCCAGGCGTCTTCACTCAGATTAACCGCGCCCGGCACATGCCCATTTTCAAAGGCCGCCACATCACGCGCGTCCACCCACAACACGTTGTCCAGTGCCTCGGCTGCCGACACTGAAAGCATCGTCACCTCCGCCCGCAGCGCCGTCCAATCCGGAGCACGAGGATGCAGCCAGACAGCCAACCCCGCAGGCAGCAGCGGAACCAGCAGCAACACCGTCAGCCCCACCCACAAATCAACCCGTAGCGGGCGACGCTCAGGGGGCAAAGCGTGCATAGAGCATGTCGGTATATTCACGACCCGAGGCGCCTTTGGTGCGAACCCGGATATTGCCGCGCACCGTTTCCTTGAGGTCGTCCGTGGCGGTCACCTTAACCACGAAATGAGTGCCCGCTTCCTTAATCTCCGTCTCCACCGAAAATTTCGGTTCCAGAGATTCGACGCTCACCACCTCGATCGGAGTGTCGGCCATGAATTTCAAATCAATGGACTTCGGCTCAAGATCAGCGGGACGAAATATCACCAGACGAGGCACCGCCTGCATGCGTTCAGGCAACGTCACGAGCAATGTCAGCGGGTAGTTGTTTTCATTGGTCTGAACCGTGATGGTTTTGCGTTGTTCCCCCTGGCGATCACCAACCGAAAAACGCGCGACCACCACACCGCTCTCACCGGGGGCGTATACCTTTTTCTCCAGCTCCGGCACCGTGCACCCGCAGCTGGATTCCATCTTTACCACGGTGACCGTTTCCTTGCTCGTATTGGTAAAGGGATACTTCGCCACAATGACATCCTCACTAACCGTCGATTTAAGCTGGATGCGGTTGTCGGGGAAAACCAAACCGGCCGAGGCCAGCGAGGACACCATCAGAAAAAACAAGGTCAACCGACTGAAACCCAAAACAGAGCGCATGGACGAAAGCTGTCCCCGCCTCTGAGGTTTGGCAAGTTCCCGACAGCTTACGATGACACCTCCCATCGACGGCCTGTTCCTTACTCTTGCACCTTCACTTGGAACACGACCGACCCGCTGGCCCGGGAGTGAGAAGCTGTTGCAGCAACGGCGGCGGACCGGGCAGATCGAGGCAAGGCATCGGTTTTCTGGGAGGAAGGCGCGGTTGTTGCCTGAGCGAGGCCAAGAGCTGAAGGCGTTGGTGACGAAGCAGCCGGATCTGACCTTGGCGGAGATCAAAGAGCGCCTGAGCCTGGCGTGCTCCATTCCCGCGATCCATCAGGTGCTCGCGAAGCTGGGGCTGACATATAAAAAAAGACTCTGCATGCGGCCGAACAAAACCGACCGGACCTCGCCAAGGCCCGGCGGGGATGGAAACGCGGTCAGGGCGGGCTCGATCCGGTCCGGCTTGTCTTCATCGACGAGTCGGCCGCCAAGACGAACATGACGCGTTTGCACGGTCGTTCGCCCAAGGGCGAACGATTGGTCTGCCACGCTCCGCACGGGCATTGGTGCACCACCACGATGATCTCCTCGGTCAGGCTGGACGGCACTACCGCCTGCATGACCATCGAGGGCGCGACCAACACCGAGGTTTTCCAGGCCTATGTGCGCGAGGTGCTTGTCCCCTCGCTGCGCCCCGGCGACATCGTCGTCATGGACAATCTCGGCGCCCATAAAAACGAACGCACCCTCGCCCTGATCGAACAGGCCGGTGCCGAAGTCCGATTCCTGCCCGCCTACTCCCCCGACCTCAACCCCATCGAGATGATGTGGAGCAAGGTCAAGGCCCTCCTCCGCAAAGCCCAGGCCCGCAACCATCCCGATCTACTCGCCGCCATCGCCTCCGCTTTGAACGCCGTCACTCCCGACGATGCCCTCGGTTGGTTCGCCCATTGCGGCTACAGTTTTATTTAAAATTCTCTAGGATTACGACGGCTGAAGAGCCACTGAGCGGATCAGCCCTCCCTCGCGGATTCAATATGGCAACAACAAGCGAGCCGGTTTGGCTTAGCCCCCCTCCCCCCTTACCCTCGGGTTTTGCTCAGAAGCCCAGTTCGCGCCAGAGCACCGAGAGACTGTTGCGACCCAGCCGGGTCAGCACGGATTCACTACCGGCCTTGATCACCACCTTGCCACGGCGAATGTGGATGTCGGACAAATTACCCAACGATTCGACGGCAAAGGTCACCCGATAGACGGACTTCTCCGGGACAATATCGCCATCGACCGCGCGGGCCTGGACATCGCCTCCCGCAGTCGTGACCAACATCGGATGCGTGAGCACCCGGGTGGCATCAAACTCGATACTCACCACTTTGAGCGTCACCACATCCTGGGCACGTCCATCCGGATAAAATCGCGCAATCTGCCCTTCCTTCACCAAATGCGAATGCGCTTCGTCCAGATAAGCCACGACTGCCCAACGCTCCGGATCGACCAAGGTGCCGATATGTTCATCGCGACTCAGCCACTCGCCGGTGCGCAGATCGATTTCGGTTTGATAATAGGTTCCGGCAAACGGCGCGGCCGGTGTCAGGCGGTCCAGGGCGACCTCCGCTTCGGCCACGGCCGCCCGTGAGGTATCCAACTCAGCCTGCATGACCGGCAGTCGGCCGCGCAGCTCCGGCTCGGCGGCGGCGGCACCAACCTGCGCGGCCAGTTTAGCCGCCCGCGCACGTGCCTCGGCCAAACGCTCGGTCAGCACCGGTGAGTCGAGCCGGACCAAGGTCGCGCCCACCGTGACGGATTGGCCGTTACTGAAAGGCAGCTGGACGAGCTGCGAACTCTCCGTGGTGACGATACGATACTCACGCCCCGGATACAGCTGACCGGCCAGCCCGATACGTTGCGGCAGCGGCACGCAGACAAACGCGAGTAACAGCAGAAAAATCATCCCCGTGATACGGGAACGAGAGGTGGCCATGATGGCGGCGCGCTTGGTATACCAGACCTTCATTTCGGAGATAATGGGGAGAACCACAAAGACGGATATCTCCACGAGAAACAGGATGATACCGAGTGCCTTGAAAAAGAAGTGGTAAACAAAAATCGCGATACCAACAAAAACCACCAGCCGGTAAATCCAGATAAAGAACGCCAGGGCAACCAACCCGCCCGGCAACGGACGCCGGTAGTATTCCGGCGGCTCCTCGCGCAGGTCAAACAGCCACTCGCGTAGTTTCCACCTCGCCAGCGCAAAACACCTCGCATGCAGGTTGGGCAAGTCCAGCGCGTCGGACATCAGGTAATAGCCGTCGAAACGCATGATCGGACTCAGGTTCACGATCAGGGATTTGATCCAGGTCACCGTCGCCACCATGTAGGCGGCCGAGCGCAACATTCCGTCCGGCAACAGCCCCCAAGCCAAGGTAGCCCACGCCGCCAACGTGAGCTCGGTGATGATACCCGCCGCACCAATCATCAAACGCGGCCGGCGGCGGTTGAGCAGCCAGGCCTCGTTCGTGTCGGTATAGGCCACCGGCGTCATCACCAGAAAGGCGATCCCCATGGCCGGCACCCGACACCCGTAATGGGTGGCGACAAGCCCATGGCCGAATTCGTGAAAGACCTTGATGCCGACCAACACGAAAAAATAGCCGAGGAATCCGTGAAAGTCCGCGAAGTCCACCCACGCCATCTTGAACGTCGCCCAGTTGCGCCAAAGCAACACCAGGCCGGTGACCAACACGACAAAGGTCAGAATCCAGAACGCCGGACGGAACAGAAATGCCAACACTCGATCAAGCCGCTGCAGCAGCTTCGCCGGGTTGATCAACGGCACCCGGAAAAACAGATAATTATGAATCATCCACTGGATGAAGCCCGGCTGGGCCCGGTGATACAGATCCGCCATCGCCGCGGAATTATCCGCGCCGGCCAGACGTAGAAGTTGATTCTGGTTGGCGAACTCCAGCACCCCGACGACGTCCGCCGACGTGGGTTTCAAGGTGGTCTGTTCGCAGATCAGCCGCGCAATCAGATCCGGACTGCCGACCGTCCAGCGTTTGAGGATTTCAAAGGTCGGCCAGTCGAGCCGGAAGAAACGACTGCGCGCGGGATCATGCAAGGTCCAGCCGGGCTGCCCGTCGTGCGAGCGCGGTCCCTCCGTGATGCGGAGTTCGTCTCTGAGGGGTGGCAGTTCCAAGCGTCAGAATCCCGTAAACTCGCGCGCCGCCGCGAGCGGGCGACGCAGCATCCAGTAAATCAACGGCACCCGGTCGCCCGATAGCCGCACCGTTCCCTTGAGGCCGGCGCGATGCTCGGTGGGACCATCCAGACCGGCGCGCACGCGGTAGGCGAAGGTTCCGTCGGGGCGGCGCAGCGCCTCGTAGGATACGTAACGCAGTTCGCCGGTGACCGGTGACAACGGACTGGCCGAAAGGTAGAGCTTGGCAGGCGATCCTTCCTGCAGGCTGATCGCGTCACCCAGCGGCAACCAAGCCTCGATTTCACGGTCATCGGGTTCGGCGATGCGCAGGATGCGTTGCCCAGCCACCACCGGCCGGCCGATCCACTCCGACGGGTCGCCAACCAGCGCAATACCAGCGCGCGGCGCGGGCACCTGGTTGCGATCGAGCTGACTCTTGAGGTAATCGACCTCGAGTCGCTTCTCCTCGACGTTGCCGCGCGCGGAGCTGAGCGAGGCACGAGCCCGTGAATCGAAGAGTGCCTGTTGACTCAATTGCCGCTCCTCGGCCTCGGCGGTGCGCAAGGACTCGGAGGCAACTTCCAGGCGGCTGGTCAAAATGGCGTCGTCATAGACAAAAAGGATCTGGCCGGCCCCCACCATTTCATTGGTTTTGACCAGAATGTCTTTGATCACGCCTTCCAATGGCGCACGCACCGCCACCGGATTGGACGGCACCAGCTCGCCGGGCACCAGCACGGAAAGCCGCACTGGGAAAAGCAGGATGGCCAAAACGATCACGGTCCAGACCAGCGGCCGGCTGGCCAGCATCCGTGGCACCCGACGAAGCTTGCGGGCCAATACGGCAAACGGCCCCGGCCGGTGGATGGCCCGATAGGCGCAGGACCAGGTTTCCATCCATTCCAAAAACAGTCGCGGCTCGATCTCTCGCCAAGCCATGTCGCGGACCAACAACAACGCGCCGGCGTCGGCGGTGCCGGCACGACCAAAGGGCACCCAGAGCGCATGAACCGGCAGCCATTCACTCCACTCGCCGGCCAGCTCGGGCGGTAGGTCGGTGACACTAAAAATGAGCGGTTTGCCCTCCGCGGCTTTTTCCAGATGCAGGCAAACCTTGGTCAGCCATTGGGCAAAGGGCGCGTTGGCCTCCACCTCGGTCAGGCCCGAAAGTGTCTCGATCTTGCCATGTAACCAGAGCGCCGATTGCTGAAACGGC
Organism: Opitutaceae bacterium; assembly: GCA_037969015.1. GTDB lineage: Bacteria > Verrucomicrobiota > Verrucomicrobiia > Opitutales > Opitutaceae > JAUWBF01. Next base: position 3,011 of record JBBKWO010000028.1, on the reverse strand, counting down.
GAGAGCAAGTGCGAGTCATTGACCGCGATGAAACGCAACGCCGCACCCGACTCGGCTGACCGGGCACGCCGGATCAGACCGAGCAGGATTTCAAGCGGATGGGGTGTGGCGGGCGGCCTGACGGTGGGTTCACTCACGAACGCAAGTTGGCAAGGTCCTCAAAGGGATGCCAGCTCAGGCGTGCGGGAATTTGCCGGCAGGTAATCGAGACCATGGAGCTGGGCGGCAAAGCCGGTTCGTCCGATGGAAACGTCCACCTTTCTGGCTCCGATGAAGAGACGGAAGATGGCCTCGGCCTCGAGTCCCATGGTGTCGCGTGCCACCACTTTGATGCGCAGCTCGCCGTTAAAGCCCGCCGGCGGGACGCCGGCAAAGGTGCCGGTGACACGGTCAAAGGCCAGCCAGTCGGGCAACGGTGAACCGTCGATCATCGTGGCATTCAGCACCACCTGCGCACCCGTGTCGGAGTGGACAAAGGCATCGATCGGAATGGTGAACGAGAACGGATCGTTGGACTCGACAAAATTGTCTGGAACGCCGCGGTAGAGCAGCAAGTTTGGCAGTTCACTACGGATGACCGTAACCGGGAACCCGCGGCTGGTGACCGCGATTTCCGGCGAGAAGTAACGATCGACCTCATCGAGTTCATAGACCCGGCCAAAACCGATGGCAGGCAGACCGAAGTCGCTCGGACGCCAATCCGGCAGATCACCCGGCAGGCCGAGGGCACCGAACGGGGTCGGAGTGGGCAGACCGGGACCCTGCGCACGATGGACAATTTCTTGCGCATCGGTGACACCGTTGATCGTGATGGCGATGCCGGCGGAGGAGGTTTGGCCGGCCTGATCGGTGACCTGATAGACGAAGTTTTCGACCAGATTTTGACCAGAGGAGAGCCTCTCGACCACCGGATTGGCGTTGTCGACCGTGTAGGTGTAAGTGCCGTCAGGGTGGATCAACAGAGTGCCGTATTGGCCCGCGATCGAGATGCCCTCGGACGGGACAGTTACCGCGTCTCCGGTGATGACGGTGCCGGCCTGAGCCGAAGTCAGGCCGATGCCGGAGCCGGTGTCGTTGGTCAGCAAGTTGCCGGACGGGTTGACGCCAGCGACGGAGTTACCCACGCCACTGGTCTCGGTCGCACTGAGGTTATCGGTGCCCGCGACAGGAGCCGGAGGATTCTCCGGAGTAAGTGCAAAGTCCGCGCTGACCTGATTTGTGCCGTCATCGGCGGTGATGCGGATGATCAGCCCAACCTCCGGCGTGCCGGCCGGCGGAGTTCCGGTGAGGATGCGGGTGACCGGATCAAACGAGATCCAGTCGGGCAGCGGTGAACCGTCTCCGAGGGTCGCGGTGTAGACCAGTTCCCCACCCTCCGGGTCGGTAAACTCGGGGATGGTGATCGGCTCGAACGGCTCGCCAACGATGACGGTGTGCGGATCGAGATCGGGCGCGACCGGCGGCTCATTGACATCGGTCAGGTTGATGGTGACGGTGCCGGTATCGGTGCGGCTGCCGTCCGATGCGGTGACCGTCAGCACAAACTGACTGGTCGTCTCGTAATCGAGCTTGGTGACATCGGCCACGGTGATCGCACCGGTATCAGCATCGATCTTAAAGGCACCCGACGTATTACCGCCGGTGATGCTGTAGGTGACCGTATCACCGTCCGCATCAGTAGCGTTGACCGTCTGCACCGCCGTGTCGTTGGCCGAGTTTTCGGCGAGCGACACGGTGTAGTTGCCAAGAACCGGGTCGTTGTCGTTCACGTTGGTGACCTGAATCGTGAGCGTCGCGGATTGCTCCGAACCGTCGGAGCTGGTCGCCTTGACCGTCACGTCGTGCGAGGTCGCCGTCTCGTAGTCGAGCAGCGTGCCGTCGAGCACCGTGATCACTCCCGTGGTCGCGTTGATCGTGAAACGGCCGCCCGCATCGGCGGTCAGCGAGTAGGTCACCGTCGCTCCGGCGTCGGCATCGGTCGCCAGCGCGGTAATGCCCACCACCGTGCCGTTCGAAGCGTTCTCCGCCACCGTGTTGGCCGAGGCGTTCACATCCGCCAGATCCGTGATCGCGTTGTCGTTTACGTTGGTGATCTGAATCGTGAGCGTCTTGGACTGCTCCGAACCATCGGAGCTGAGCGCCTTGACTGTCACGTCGTGCGACGTCGCCGTCTCGTAGTCGAGCAGCGTTCCGTCGAGCACCGTGATGACACCCGTAGTCGCGTTGATCGTGAAACGACCTCCGGCATCGGCGGTCAGCGAGTAGGTCACCGTGGCGCCGGAGTCGGCGTCGGTCGCCAGCGCGGTGATGCCCACCACCGTGCCGTTCGAAGCGTTTTCCGCCACCGTGTTCGCGGAGGCGTTCACGTCGGCGAGGTCTGTGATATCGTTGTCGGCTACGTTGGTGACCTGAATCGTGAGCGTCTTGGACTGCTCCGAACCGTCGGAGCTGAGCGCCTTGACCGTCACGTCGTGCGAGGTCGCCGTCTCGTAGTCGAGCAGCGTGCCGTCGAGCACCGTGATAACTCCCGTGGTCGCGTTGATCGTGAAGCGGCCGCCGGCGTCGGCGGTCAGCGAGTAGGTCACCGTGGCGCCGCTGTCGGCGTCGGTCGCCAAGGCGGTGATGCCCACCACCGTGCCGTTCGAAGCGTTTTCCGCCACGGTATTCGCCGAGGCGTTCACATCCGCCAGATCCGTGATCGTGTTATCGTTTACGTTGGTGACCTGAATCGTGAGCGTAGCGGACTGCTCCGAACCGTCGGAGCTGAGCGCCTTGACTGTCACGTCGTGCGACGTCGCCGTCTCGTAGTCGAGCAGTGTTCCGTCGAGCACCGTGATGACACCCGTAGTCGCGTTGATCGTAAAACGGCCGCCGGCGTCGGCGGTCAGCGAGTAGGTCACCGTGGCGCCGCTGTCGGCGTCGGTCGCCAGCGCGGTGATGCCCACCACCGTGCCGTTCGAAGCGTTTTCCGCCACGGTATTCGCCGAGGCGTTCACATCCGCCAGATCCGT
>JBBKWO010000027.1:0-84103 GCA_037969015.1 Opitutaceae bacterium | reverse complement strand
GTATGCAGCGGCATCGAGCAGAGCAACACGCCGCCGGGTTTCAATACGCGCGCGAGTTCATCAAAGGCCCGCCGATCGTCCTCGACGTGTTCGATCACGTCGAATGCCGCCACCAGATCAAACTGTCCGTCGGCAAACGGCAGCGCGGTGAGTTGCCCGACCTGCGCACGACCTTGGCGGGCATTGAGCTGCTCGACCGCCGGTGCACTGAGATCCAGAAAATGCGTTCCTTCCACCGGCAGCCGCGGCCGCAAGCCCGGACCAATTTCAAGTCGGGAAGGAGCATCCGGCAGTAACGAGGCCACCAGCGGCCAGGTGTTGAAACGCTCCGGCCGCTCCACGTAGGTGGCGGTCCAGAGTGCATCGTAAAATTCCCGGTTTACCGTAGTAAGATCACGAGCAGGAGCCACGGGCACTTCGGTAGACATTACCGCAGTCTGAACACGCTTGCCGCAAACGCAAAGCCGCGTGAGGGCCCCAGCCAAAAGACTTACCGGCTGGGCCTGTCGAGGGAAAGGAGCGCGGGGCCATCGCTATTGATTGAGACCGCCCTCCCCCGATCACTGCGCCTGGCGGGCCACCTTGTATTCCTGAGGTTCAACGCCGGGAGGCAGGGCCAGCAGATCGTAGTCATGGTAACCGGTGATCAACACGTCGTGGAATTCACCGACCGCGAGTTTCTTGTCCACGTAAACGCGGCCGTCGATGTCCGGTGCATCGGCTTCGCCGCGGGCCACGCCGGGCTCTTCAACGAGCACGCGCAGGGTTTTGCCGACGAAGGTCGAGCTGACTTGTGCGGCGATATCCTTCTGCAAACCCATCAGACGGTGCCAGCGCGACTCCTTGGTCTTGGGGGCGACTTGCTCATCCATTTTGGCGCCGCGAGTGCCGTCTTCCTGCGAGTAGCGGAACACGCCCAGACGCTCGAACTTGGTCTGCTCGATGAACTCGGCGAGCTCGTCAACGTCCGCCTTGGTCTCGCCGGGGAAACCGACGATGAAGGTGGTGCGCACCGCAATGCCGGGAATGCCGGCGCGGATGCGGGCAATCAGATCGCGGATGTAGTCGCCGCTGGTCTCGCGTTGCATGCGGTCGAGCATGCGGTCGCTGATGTGTTGCAGCGGAATGTCGATGTAGCGCGCGACCTTCGGGCACTCGGCAATGGTCTTGATGAGTTCGTCGGACCAGTGCGCCGGATGCGTGTAGAGCAGGCGCACAATGAAGTCGCCCTCGATGGCGTTGAGCTGACGCAACAGGGTGGTCAACGCGGTGCCGCGAGCCGAGTCCACGGGCGTGCGCGGGTTGGGACGCTGTTCCCAGGTGTCCATGCCGAAGTAGGTGGTGTCTTGTGAGATCAAGTTGATCTCCTTCACGCCTTCGGCGACGAGTTGGCGGGCCTCTTTGACCACGGACTCGACGGTGCGCGAGCGGTGACGGCCACGGATCTGCGGGATGATGCAGAAGGTGCAAGGGTGGTTGCAGCCTTCGGCGATCTTGATGTAGGCAAAGTGTTTCGGCGTCAGGCGAAAGCGGGGCGTGTCGTAGTCGGGAATCCAGGTCGAGCGGCCTTCGTGAAAGCTGACGGGGCGGTCGCCCTTGGCGCGTTCCTTGGCGTAGATTTCCTCGATGATCGGGACGATCTTGGTGACCTGGTCGAGACTGATGAAGGCGTCCACCTCAGGCATGGCGTCAGGCAGCTCTTTATTGAAGCGCTGGGCCATGCAACCGGCGACGATCAGCTTCTGAGCCTGATTGCGTTTACGCATGCCGCGGTTCTGGTTCACCTCAAGGATGTGGTTGATCGATTCCTCCTTGGACGAGTCGATGAACGAGCAGGTGTTGACCACGACCACGTCGGCCAGTTCGGCCTGGGGAATCACGGTCATGCCAGCTTGGTGGAGGTGGCCAATCATGACCTCGCTATCCACTAAATTTTTGGCGCAGCCAAGGGAGATGATGCTGACTTTGATCATGAGCGTGTGTCGGTAAAAGCGGCGGAGTCAGCCCGAAGCAAAGTCCGCTGGCAAGCTCGCTGCATAGACGGTTTTCAATGGTGTTTCACCGTTCGTTCCGGGCGGAAAGGGTAACTATTTGGCCCGTCAGCGCGATTGGAGGGCCAAAGCTGCCTAGCACGACTCCGTTACATGGACCCAAAATCCTGCTAATCTGGGTTAGAGCCTGATTCCCCTACGCCGAGTCTGCGTTCGTAGTGCGGTCGCGAGCACGGCGCAGCCGGGATTAGACCGTGTTTGACGCCTGCCGCGCCACCTACATCGCACAACGCCTTGGCCTCGCTCCGCGAGTCCTTGCCCCGACACATCGGGGTAAACTCATCACTACAAACTAAAACCCTGCTCATTCAACCGGAGCCAGAGCCCCGGCGACAATATTTACGTAACGGCGTAGACCGGCCGTATTTTTGAAATAAATCGAGGTGTTGAGATGCAGGCAGCCTGCTTGCAGGCGCGTTGGATACCAACTCACAGGAACGATCCTCGCGCCTGCTAGCAGGCTGCCTGCGAGAACAACGCATCCAACCACTGGTTATTTCCGAAACAGCCCCGAATGTAGTGTTGCCGCGTTTTCGCCTTGGCCCGCCATGCTGCGCCTGCACAGTGCGGGTTTCCATGAACTACCGCACCAAGGCAGAGTATTACATCAAAGGCATCACCGCCGGCGCAATTGACGCCGACGAAGTCATCGCGTGGTCCGACGAAGTCATCGTCGCCGCCGACAAAACCGAAGATTGGATGGTCGAGATCTCCAGCTGCAGCGAAGACGAGCGCCTCAAGGTCCTCGGCCTCCTCAATACCGTGCAAGGCACGGCCGACGCCGCCGAGCTCGACGCGCTGCTGAAGGCCAAGGGTCTCTAAACCGCGCCGGCTCCACCGCCCTCCCCTCTCAAGCCTGCCTTCGTGTATTCGGATGCAGGCTTTTTTGTGAACCAAAGCCATCTCTTGGCGAACCGGTTGCTTCGCTTGCACACCGCCGGACTCTCGGGCTAGCTCATTCCCCATGAACAGCCCCGGAACCGCCTCGGACAGTATCGCCCTCCTGATCGACGCCGACAACGCTCCCGCAGCGCGGATAGACTTCATCATCGCCGAGCTCGCCTCCTATGGCACCGTCAACATCCGGCGCGCCTACGGCAATTGGCAGAAACCTGAACTCTCCGGCAGGCAAAAGGTGCTCCACGACTACGCGATCCAACCGATGCAGCACTTTGATTTGGTGAAGGGTAAAAACGCCTCCGACATGGCCCTGCTGATCGAGGCGATGGACATTCTCTACACCAAGACGGTCGGCACGTTTTGCCTGGTGTCGTCGGACTGCGATTTTACGCCACTCGTCCTGCGACTGCGCGCGGACGGCAAACAGGTCATCGGCTTTGGCGGCAAAAACGCCGCGGCTCCGTTCGTGGCGAGCTGCACCCGCTTTCTCTATTTGGAGGACGTCAAGCCGACCGCCGCGTCACCGGCTCGCACGAAGTCCACCGCCAACCAGCTCAAGCAGGATACCAAACTGATCAACATGCTGCGCACCGCAGTCGATGCCCAAGCGGACGCCGACGGCTGGGCCGGCCTCGGACCGGTCGGTTCCCACATCGGAAATCAAGGTTCGTTCGACCCCCGCAACTACGGTTTCCCCAGACTCGGCGACATCGTGGCGGCCATTGACTTGTTCGAGATGAAAAAGACCCAGCTGGCCGGAGGTGGCACCTTTGTGCAGGTTCGCCGCAAGAGCTGAGGCCAACAGCCCGAATGAACTAGACTTGAGGTGGGGCGGGACCGCTGGGCCCGCCGCGTGAGCCAATCGCTCACGGTTTGTATCCGTCGAACCGGCCGGCGCAGCCCTCCGGCCCTACCTTGGATTTAGTCTAAATTTTAAGGAACGATGGTATGAGGCGTGGAAATTCAACCATCAGAGAGCCGACCCTCTTGGGTTGCCTCACGGTCGACCCCAAGGGGGTCGGACCGAAACGTGTTAACATTTGGCTCATTCAAGACAGCACAACATCCGCTTATCCCTTCAGGCCTGTTTCCCTGTCATCGGAAACAGGCTTTTTTGTGGGCCGCGCCAGCCGGGTGGGAAATCTTGCTTCAGTCAACGCGACTCACTGCTCGGCGCCTTCGACCACGCCGGCCAGGGCGTTTTCCACCCAACGCTTGATGCGTAGGAGGCCGTCGCGGCGTTGCGGGTCGGAGGGCTTCATGGTGCCGAGCAGATTGATCACCGTGATGGCGTAGTCGTGGGCGTTGGCGCTCATGATGGTCTTGAGCTCGAAGGGATTGATCTCACCGGTGTGGATCATTTTTCGCGCGTCGCTCTCGAGCTCCATGCTGGAGCCGCCAAATGAACCGCCGCCGTCCTTGGGGCCTTTCTGGCGTCCGCCACCTCCCCCGCCGCTCGCGGAGGCTCCGTCGGCGCGCTCTTCGCGTTCAACACCGTCCGGCTCGCCGCCCGAGGGTTCGCGTTCGATGTGCGAGGCGTATTCCTTGCCGTCGCGTCCGGTGACGCGTTCAGGTTTTTCGATGCGGCCGGATTGCTCAAGGCCTTTGCGGCGCGAACGCACGAGGTCGGCGGACACTTTGCAGATGTCGGCGATGTAGGCATTGGAGCGGTCGGTCCACTCTTCGAGCGCGATTTCGACGGCGTTTCGCTTGTCGTGGTTGTTGCGGTAAACGCCGTTGGTCGCGTTGGCCCCGAGTGCGTGGCGGAGGGCATCGACGCGGCCGCCCGGTTGCACCTCGGCGGTGATCGCGGGCTGGTCATTGCGCTTGGTGGCGAGATAGCGGTGAAACCCGTCGGCGAGCCAGTAGGTGGCGCCGTCAAAGTAGACCGCTATCGGCGGAAAAATCGCACCGTTGGCCATCTCCTCGGCATAACTGTCGATCGCCTCCTCGCTGGTCTTCACACGCGCTTGCGTGCCGCTGTAGATATCGATCGAGGTCAGGGGGATTTCTTGAGTCTGCATGAGGGAAAAAGGCGCTGTTTTTGCAGGCCGCACCCGTCCGGCAGCAAGGGCTAAAACCCGACAGCGGTAAAAGATCACTCAGAAAGCCCAAAGCGTTCCCCACGTTGCCGATATTGGACAAGGACCGCATTGCCTAGACCGGCCATCGTGGCTCCACTGACGGCAACCCCACGTATCTATTCATTTTTCCATGCCAAAGCCCCCGTATCTCGGCCGCGCGTTGTTGAGTTTGTTTATACTGCTCCCGCTCCTTCTGCAGGTCTTCGCAATAGTGGCACTCCTCGCCACATCCCTCGTGGCCGCCGTCCTCAATTCAAACAGTAGCGATGGAATGTTCATCGCGGTGGGCACGCCTTTTGCCGCCGGTTTTTTGTTTCTGTGTTTCCGGGCCGGCCGCAACCTGATCAGAAAGCAGTTCGCCCTCGATGAGCCGACTGAAGCGAAAACCGGCTTCTTAGATAAGGCTCTTTTCGTGACGCGCTACCTGCCGGTTTTGCTGGCTTTTGCCTACACGCTGACGATCTCGCTGCTGGCCTTGCTGCAACCCGTCCCCAGCGATGGAGCGATCTTTGGTCCGGCCAGCGGCGTGATTTTTATAGCTCATTTTTTCTCCGCGTTGGTTGCGGGCATGATCCAAGTATTCGGAGTGCCATCGATCTGGCCGGTGGTCATCCCGCCGCTGTGCATTTACGCCGCCTATGGATTTGGGCTCGGTCAGGGTTTTCGTGAACTCCGTGCTCCAAGAACCGCGTCTTCGGCACTGATTGGCACCGCACTGCTGATCGCGCTGGCGGTCGGCGCCATGATTTGGCGCGCCGATTTTATGATGCGCGGAATTCTGCGGGGAGGTTCGGAAGCCTGGTATGCGGAAAGAACCTTCACCGACCGCTACCACCCGTTCCAAGCCGACAATGAATTGGTCAAAGTCGCCAAGCCAACGCTGACTATCAGCAGCGATGCCCCGCGGTTGGACGGCGCCACCGCAGCTTATCCGATTTACGCGGCGGCCGTGCAGGCCATCTATCCGAATCTGGCGAATGAAACGCGCAAACTCGTGCGCCACTCGACCACTCCCGAAGCCTACGATCGCCTGATCAAGGGCGAGACCGACCTGATCTTTGTTGCCCAGCCTTCGAATGCGCAGCGCGCCGCCGCCGAAGCCGCCGGACACCCGTTGCAACTCACCCCGATTGCCCGCGAGGCGTTCGTGTTTTTTGTGCATCAGGACAATCCCGTGGACGGTCTGACCAGCGATCAGATCCGCGCCATCTACACCAAGAAAATCACCAACTGGAAGGCAGTCGGCGGACGTGACGAAAAAATTCTGCCCTTCCAGCGTCCGGAAGGCTCGGGCAGCCAGACGGCACTCGAACTCAAGGTCATGCGCGGCGAACCCCTGCCGACTCCACCGCGCGAGGAATTTGCCAGAGGAATGGGTGGCGTCATACAGCAAGTCGCGTCCTATCAGAACTCCAGAGAGGCAATCGGCTATTCGTTCCGCACCTTCGCCACCACGATGAACCTCGAGGATAACATCAAACTGCTCCGCATCGACGGCGTCCCGCCGGACCGTGAATCCATTCGCGCGGACGCCTACCCTTACACGGTTGATGTTTACGCCGCGACCGCCGGCACGACCAACCCGCACGTGCCGGAACTCATCGCGTGGTTTCTCAGTCCACAAGGCCAACAGTTGATCGATGAAACCGGCTATGTGAGCATTCCCCACAATCAGTGATCCTCGCCCCCTGCATTCCGCTCGGCCGCATCTTGGGCATCACCAGCATCGAACTGGATTGAAGACCGCCCAGTGCTTCGCCAATCCAGTAATTTCTCCCCCACCGTGCCCTCCACTTCCCGCCGCTCCGCCTGTTTCACCGAGTCGATCATCCGAGAGATGTCGCGCGTCGCCCAAAAGCACAACGCGATCAACCTCTCGCAAGGTTTCCCCGATGGCGATCCGCCCGCCGCGCTTGTGCAGGCCGCCAAAGATGCGATGGACGCCGGCCGGCACCAATACGCCGTCACTTGGGGTTCGCCCGAGATCCGCGAAGCGCTCGCCGCCAAACTTCGCACGTTCACCGGCCTGCCGGTCGATCCACTCACCGACCTCGTGGTCACTTGCGGTGCGACCGAGGCCATGATGGTTGCGATGATGACCGTCTGCGATCCGGGTGACCGCGTCGGGCTCTTCTCGCCGTTCTACGAAAACTACAACGCCGACGCCATTCTCACCGGGGCCACGCCGGTTCACGTCAAGCTACACCCGCCGACCTACCGCTTCGATCTCGCCGAGCTGCGCACCGCCTTCGAGTCGGGCTTAAAGGCCTTCATCCTGTGCAATCCGTCCAACCCTTGCGGGCGCGTCTTCACCCGCGAAGAGCTGCTGCAGATCGCCGCGCTGGCCGAGGAGTTCGATGCCTTTGTCATCACCGACGAGGTTTATGAGCACATCATCTTCGACGGTCGCGAACACGTTTACTTCGCCGCCCTGCCCGGCATGGCCGCGCGCACGATCGCCTGTTCGTCGTTGTCCAAGACCTTTGCGATCACCGGCTGGCGGCTCGGCTACGTGCACGCCCCGGCTGCGATCATCGCGCAGGCACGCAAGATCCACGACTTCCTCACCGTCGGCGCAGCCGCGCCGTTGCAACACGCAGTGGTGACCGCGCTCAACTTCCCGCCAGAATACTACACCGCACTCGCCGCTGAATACGCGGAGCAACGCGAGATTCTTTGCGGCTACCTCGACCGGACCGGACTCGCCTACACACGGCCCGAGGGCGCCTATTTTGTGATGGTTGACGTGTCGCCACTGGGTTTCGCCAGCGACGTCGAATGCGCCCACTGGATGACCCGTGAAATCGGCGTCGCTCCGGTGCCGGGGTCGAGCTTTTTTCCGTATCCGGAGCACCGCTACGTGAGGCTCAATTTCGCCAAAAAGCCCGCGACCTTACACGCCGCCGGCGAACGGCTGCTACGCCTTCGCGAGTTTACCAAACACTGATCGAACCAGGCGGCGGCATTGGTTGCGCCTGATGTGAATCCACAATTTCAGCCGGAACGCCCGGCCAGCCCCGGCATCAGCAAACCAACGGAGCACCCATGACTGACGGCGGTTCAAGCGCAGGGCCAGTCTGGAGTAACCGGACTCGGTCGTGCTAACGTAGATTTTTTCCGCAAATGCGAGTAATAACAAATCAACCACAGCGGTGGTATTATTCGTCATTTTTTGTTCAGGCGAAACCGATCGATAATGAATCGGTGCGCCACCGCAGTCGGGGATTTCCGACATGAATAGCCCCGCAGGCCTCAGCCGGGCGGCACGCTGCTGGGCGGCGGCGGAATCGGTGGCCAAAAAAACCGTCCCCGAAACCCGTTCGAGCACCGGCTGCACCGTTTCGAACGATGACTTCTTATCGGTATCGCGTATATGGATACCAATATAGGGCTTGGGCAGGGCGGACCAACGCTGCCGGAAATCGGCGGCGAGGCGCGGGCTAACCCGCATACCCCGCATAAGCCGATCGGTGGGCGGGCCGCCACCGGATTGATGGTGCAGCAGGATATCCTCCGCATATTCGCGCGTGAAATCGAAGGTCAGGAGAACGTCGCCCAGGCAGGTGTTTTTCAGCTCCGGATCGTATCGGAGTCGTTCGGTTCCGTGGCGGAGTTTTCCGACCGGCGGATAAATGGAAAGCTGGTTTGCCTCGGCGAAATCGAGGAAATCTTCCGGCGCCAAACGCACAGTCAATCCGTCGATATCGAGTGAGAAGTAATCCGCAAACGGCGCCGAAAACACGTTCGTTGATGCAGTGTCGATGACCAGTATCCGGTCGTGCAGCAGGCAGTAGTCGACGCAGATACTGAGCTGTCTCAGCATGTCATTGAGACCGGCTTCGGGTCGGCATAACAGGTATTTGGCCATCGATTCCTTCGATCCAATCCAAGCAACCTCTACTTTGGAAATGAAATCACCGGCCAATCGGGCTTGGTCCGAAACCCGGACCCGCTGAGTGGATTGGACTGCCCGACATCACTTGTTGTGCATCCGTCCGGTTTGACGTTTCGGAGACCACGCCCTTCTTTGGGCCTCGATGCATTCAGAACCCCGGTTGCCCAAAATCACCCCATTTACCTACGGGACCATGTCACTCGGACGCGCTGGCGCCGATATGACCAAAGATGTGGCTGTCGCCCGACAGGCCATGGAGAAAGACGTCTGGTTCCATTCCAGCCGCGCCTATGGGCATGGGGATGGCGGCACGTTTAAGGTTTTAAAACAGGCCTTCGCCGAAGCCCCCGGTCAGATCCCGAAGATGATGTTTAAGGTCGCCTGCGAAAGCGCCGAGCTCATCCGGGGCGACGTCGACTTCACCTTAAAAACGCTCGGCCTGCCCAAGATGGAAATCGCCCAGCTGGCGGGCACTTCCCACGACAAGCGCGACATCGTCGACGACTTCCTGCGCGAGGGCCCCATGTTCCAAACCTGCCGGCAACTCAAGGAACAGGGCCTGGTCGACAAGTTCGTCTTTGAGATTTTCTACAGCTACTCCGCCGATGGTCTCAAGGCCGTGACCCACGACCTGTTCGACGGCTATATTTTCTACTACAGCCTGCTGGAGCGTCAGGTCAGCAACGAGATCTGGGCACAACTGGAAGCCAGGAACCTCCCCATCCTTTCCCTGCGTCCGTTGGCCGGGGCGTTTCTGTCGAACGGCCCCAAGGTGCAGGAGCGTAAACTCAAAGATCCCGCCCACCCGGCCTTTCGACGATTGGAGGAACTCGCCCCGCTGCTGGAAAAATCCGGCTGTGACACGTTGATCGAATTGAGCCTGCGTTTTCTGGCCTCTCAACCACTGGTAAAGACGACCATCGCGGGAACGGCCAACGCCACCCACCTCGACGAGCTCGCCAATGCGGTCGGTAGCGCGCATCCGCTGGACAAACAACTCACCCAAGAACTTTGCGAGCTACAGTCCAAGTGGTGCCGTGAAGCCGAAAGCTACAAATTCGCGCAGCAACTCTGGTAGATTTTACGACCGGACGGCGTTTACCCGACGCTTGGGCTTGAGGGACCACGCATCCCCCCGCTGACTCCATCTCTTGATCCCCACCATGCGCCTGATCCGACTACTCAGTTTTCTCTGTCTGCTGAGTGTCGGCCTGCGCGCCGCCGACGAGCTTGAAAAACTCGATAACCTGCGTCTGGTTCCACGTGAGTTTAACGACGCCGACAGCTTCACAGTGACCGATGGCGTGAAGTCCTACAATTTCCGGCTCTACTTCGTCGACGCGCCCGAGACCGACGCCAGCGACGCCACCCAGGCCCGGCGCGTGCGGGAACAAACCCGCTACTTCGGCCTCGAGGAGCCGGAGGCCGTCATCCGCTACGGCGAGGCCGCCAAGGCTCAAGTTGAGAAATGGCTCGCCCGCCCCTTCACCGCCCACACCGCCTGGGCCCGCGGACTGGGACGGTCCGCCACGCCGCGACATTACGCCTTTATTGTCACCGCCGACGGTCAGGACCTCAGCGAACTGCTCGTCAAAAACGGCTACGCCCGCGCCTACGGGATCGGCCGTGGCAACTGGAAGAACGTTTCACAAGCTGACGAGCGCGCCTTCCTCTCTGACCTGGAACTCGCAGCCGCCATCGGCAAAAAAGGCGTGTGGGCGGAAAGCTCACCCGACCGCATCGTCGCCCTGCGCGCCGAGGAACGTAAAGACGAGGCCGAGCTCAATGCCATCTCCGATGCCACCAAAAAGGCCGGACGCACCGAGGCCAATCCGGGCGAACCCGTCGATCTGAATACCGCCAGCGAGGAAGAACTGACCTCCCTCTCCGGCATCGGGCCGGCCACCGCCAAAAACATCATCGCAGGCCGCCCGTATGCCAGCGTCGACGATCTCACGAAAGTCAAAGGCATCGGCCCCGCCACACTCGAAAAACTCCGTCCCTACCTCACGGCAAGTCAGGTCAAACGGTAAACCGACGCAGGCCGGCTCAACCGGGCGACATCGATTTGAATAGCCGCTGAAAAGGGCGGGCGAGGCGTTCACGCAGAGTCCAATGGTTGACCGTATAAAACTCCTTGGACCGCCAGTAGCGCCGCTCCAACCGCTCGTCATGCTCGACCGGTCGGGAACGCTGTAGATCAACCAACTCGTTGACCGCGGATACAAAACGTCGGTCATACCCAAACGAATGTTGCCAAGCAGCCCGCGCCGCCGCGCCCATCACCGGCGCCTCAGGCAACAGCCGCGTCAATATCTCCGGCAGACGATCAATATCCGCCTCGGCCACACGCACACTGCAGGTTTCCCAATCGATCCCTCTGGGCGGAATCCAATCGTCGGCAATGATCACCGGGCATCGTCCGAGAGCCATCACCTCATAACAACGATGCGATGAAGGACTCAATCCGCGCGGGCACAGCACAAAGTGGCTGGCCAGGATCTCTTGCACATACGAAACCGTTTCGTCCTCCGTGTGATTAAACCACCGGTCCATATGCGTGATCCGGAAAGGATGCCCGGACTGAAATGTCAGGGTTAGCAAACGCTCGCGCACCGGGTGGGAGCGCGCCCCGCGAAAACTAAAAAGCAAGGTCGGCTCCACTGAATCCGGCGACAAAAGGAAACGCGAATGCAGAGGCGGAAACAGGTAGGCCCATCCCCGGTGCCGGTTCGGATTAAAAACGGCCGGAGTCAGACCCGTGTAGAGGCCGGGTAAAAAGCCCGCCGGGGTCGGCTCGTAATTGATCGTAAACAACCTGTCCCCATGGAGACGCACCAAGGGTTCGCGTTCATAGCGCGCGATATCGCGGTAGGTTTTATCCGCATTACTCTCCAAAACGATAATCAGGTCGGCCTCTTCCGGTCGCTCCACTATCTCGTAGGGGCTGCCGGCGGCCCGGAGCTCCTTACGGGCAACGCCGACAAAGTCCCTCTCCCAAACAGGGTATTTAAAGCCTTTCAGGCGGGTGCAATGGATTTTCATGAGCAAAAACCGCGGTTTAAAACAACCCGAGGCTCCACAAGGAGCAGCAAGCCAGCCAGTCATAAACGTCAAACGCCATAAACCTGTAATCCTCACCGGAGCCCCGGCCGCCGAGCGTTTAAACCCAACTCGCTCAAAACCCCTTTCCGCCAACCACCTCCGATTAACCGGAACTCCCCGCCCAATCCCGTTTCCAAGGTTGACCGCCCTAACGGCGGACCTACTTTGGAAAAACTTTTCGCTTCTATCGAACAACCCGCCCGTTCCATGACCTTTGGCCGTAGCCTAGCATCCCGTTTCCTTTTCATATTCAGCGTGGCTTTTGTGCCGGTTCTTCCGGCCCAGCAGGCCGATGACGGACTCGATCTGCGCTTCGCCAACGGCATCGCCGCCGTGGTTGAGGATCGCGTGATCACCGTCGACGACATCCGTCGCGAACTCGCCCCCATCCTGCCACAAATCCGCAGCAACTCGAAAAACGCCAAGGAGTTCCAAGACAAACTGGAAACCGCCCAAAACGAAATCGTGCGCAAACTCGTGGACCGCGTGCTGATCGTTAAGGATTTCTACAAGGACGAGCGCCGCAAAATCCCCGCCAGCTACGTCGACAACGCCATCTCCGAGCAGATGACCACCCAGTTTGGCGGCGACCGGGCAAAGTTTCTCGCCTACCTACGCTCCCGCGGTTTCACCCTGCGCGATTACCGTCAGGAAGTTGAGGAGGATCTGATCTACGGTTATCAACGCTCCCAGCAACGCCGCAGCCAAAGCGTGGTCAGCCCCGCCCTCGTCGAGGACTACTACAAGACCAACAAGGACAAATTTTTCGAAGTCGAGAAAAGCCACCTGCGCCTGATTCAGTTGCTCCGCAAAGAAGGCGAGACCGACACCGAGCTGACCGCACGAGCCAACGTCATCCTTGAAAAATTAAAGGCCGGCACCTCCTTCGAAGAACTCGCCAAAGACTTTACCGACGACGCCAGCAAGAGCCGGGGCGGCGACTGGGGCTGGCAAAAACGCTCCGATCTCAAGGCCGAGTTCAGCGAACCCCTCTTTGCCCTCAAGGCCGGCGAGGTCAGCGCCCCGATCGTGCAGACCGAAGGTGTTTATCTGCTCTATTGTGTGGAACGCCATGAGGCTGGCGTCCCTGTCATTGACGATGTGCGCGACCAGATTGAGTTGGTGCTTTCCGACCAGATGACCCGCCAGTCCATGGACCAGTGGCTGGCACGCCTGCGCAAAAACGCCTACGTGCGCTTCTACTGATCACCCGGCCCGAGCCATCCCTTTTCAGCCGGGCCTGAGCGCCCGGTTTTTTTTTGCCCGTCCGCGTTCTCCTCAACTTCGTAGTTAACCCGACAGGGGTTAACTGACCCTCGCCCTCCTCCGTGCTTCGACTGCTTCTCCCTCCCAATCTTCCGGACGCCGCCATCCGCGATGCCATTTCAATCAAGGTCGAACTTGATCTGAAGGCGACGCCCCGGCCCGCTCTCTTTGCCGGACTGGCGATTCTCCAAACCCTCTGTGGAGGCGCGGCCACCCCTCCCCCGTTCATTCAAGTCAGCCGCGAACAACTCCGCCAACTCGTCAACTCCCTGCCCGGCCAACCCGTCTTCGGCTGGCTGCGCGAACCCGACAAAAACATCCTCTGGATCGGCCCGCGTCTGCGCGGCGTCAGCGAATTCCTCGCCGCCGACAAACCGGTTTCCTCCGCCGATCCCGTCCGCGCGCCGGCGCGTCGCGCCCTGCCCAATTCCTCGTCTTACCATCGGGGCGCATCCGCCGACGAACCGACCACTCCCATGGTGGTCGACGGTAGCGAACACTTCCTCGCGATCAGCCTGCCCTCCCGCGAACACAGCGGCTACGCAGCCGCGCTCGAACTGGTCAAAACCAACAGCTTCACCCTTGAACCCGCCAACCGGAAATGGTGGCTGCGCGACCGACACAAGGTTCTCAACTTCCTCGCCACTCATCGCGGCGCACTGGAAACCGAATACTTCGCCGAGTTCACCGGAAACTTCGAAAAGAACACCGCCAACTTCGCCAAGGCCGAGATCTCCTGCGAGATCACCGCCGCCGGCGCCGACTACGCGCTCACCCTCGGCCTCGACGCCGGCAAGGTGGCCGCCGACCAACTTCGCAACGCCGTCGCCACCAACCGCGGTTACGTCGAGGACAACGGCAAAATCTACCTGCTCGCCCCCGATACACTCGAAAAACTCACCCGCGCCCAACGCATCCTCGCCGGCGGTGGCGCCGCCCCGCTCTCCGCCCGTCGCACTCATCAAATTTCCTCCGCACGTATTTCGGAAGTCGATGAACTCATCACCGAGCTCGCGCCCGATTTCCGTCCGCCCGCCAGCTGGCGACGCCGCGCCGAGGCGCTTAAAAACCTCGCGAAACTCGAACCCGCTCCGTTGCCCGACGACTTCGCCGCCGTCCTGCGTCCCTATCAACAACTCGGCGTCGCCTGGCTCTGGCATCTGCACCGGCACCGTCTCGGCGGCATCCTCGCCGACGAGATGGGTCTCGGCAAAACCGCCCAGGCCATCGCCCTGCTGTCCGCGATTCATCTCAAGCCACAGGCCGCTCCGTCGCTCGTCATTTGCCCTGCCTCGCTGGTGGAAAACTGGCGTCGTGAAACCGCCCGTTTTGCGCCTTCGCTGCGGGTGTTTATTCACCACGGCGCCAAGCGTCTGGCCCGCACGATGGACGCCACTGCGCACGACATCATCATCACCTCCTATGGCACCGCGTCGCGCGATCGGGAGCTGTTTGCCGAACTCGATCTCGCCTGCCTGATCGCCGACGAGGCCCAGCACGTCAAAAACCGTCGCTCGCAAAACGCCAAGGCGCTGCGCTCGTTGCGCGCCCACGCCCGCTTTTTCCTGACCGGCACTCCGCTGGAAAACTCCATCGACGACCTGCGCTCGCTGTTCGAAACCCTGTTGCCCGGCATGGTCGAAAAGCTCCCGACCGGCCTCAAGGCCGACGAACGTTCCTTCCAGGAAGAACGCCTGCGCATCCAGACTGCGCCTTACATTTTACGCCGCACCAAACTCGCCGTCGCGCCCGAGCTTCCGGAGAAAATCGAGCAAGTCATCTACTGCGAACCCAGCGCCCGGCAGTCCGCGCTCTACAAGGAGTTCCAGCTCGCCTCGGAGGCGCAGCTCGACGAACTCGCCGGCAAGGGCGCATCGCAAAACGCCGTGCGTATGGCCACGCTCACCCAGCTCCTGCGCCTGCGTCAGATCTGCTGCGATCCGCGATTGGTCGCCCCGACGGCCACTGCGGACGATTCGTCCAAACTGGAAGCCTTCCGCGAACTCCTCGCCGAGGGTATCGACGACGGTCACCGCATGTTGGTCTTCTCGCAGTTCACCTCGCTGCTCGCCCACCTGCGCGAAGAGCTCGAAGAACAGGGCATCGTGCACTGTTACTTGGATGGCTCCATGTCCGCCAAGGCGCGTCAGGCCGAGGTCGATCGCTTCAACGATAGCGACGATGTTCCCGTGTTTCTCATTTCGCTCAAGGCCGGCGGCACCGGTCTCAACCTCACCGGCGCCGACACCGTCGTGCACTTCGACCCGTGGTGGAATCCCGCCGTCGAGGCCCAGGCGACCGACCGTGCCCACCGTATCGGCCAGACCCGCGTGGTCACCAGCTACAAGCTCATCTGCAGCGGCACTGTTGAGGAAAAGGTCATGGCCTTGCAGGAGACCAAGCGGGCGCTGCTCGCCGACGTCTTCGAAGCCAGCGACGCCGCCAACGCCAAGCTCGAACTCAGCGACCTGCAGGCGTTGCTACGCGATTAACGCGGACAGGTGATTCCGTCGTGGCACAGGCATTCTTGCCTGTGGGCTTGGTTCCGACCTAGGGGTATCTCGGAACAGGCAGGAATGCCTGTTCCACTAAGAGCCCGGCGATTACACACCTCCTGTGCGAAGACCGGTTATTCCTTCGTCGCCGGTGCCGCCGCTTCCTTGCGCGCGCGCAATTTTCGCTGAATTTTTTTGCGCAGAAGGTGCATGCCCAGACCCACCACGGCAAAAAGCACTCCGGCCGCAGCCAGTGTCTTGCGGTCGCCCCGACCAATCGCATCCCCGGCCAGCACCGCGACGGAGATATAGATCGAGGGCACCAATACCGAAACCAGCAGGTAGATGCCAAACGGCACCCGCGCCAAACCCAGCAGGTAACTCTGCAAAAAAAACGGCGTTCCCGGCACCACGCGCAAAATCAGGGTCAGTTCCCACGGCGAACGGGCGCCTACATCCGGAAGTTTTTTGTCCAGTTTGCCCAACAGCCAGATCACCAACGGGCGCAGCGCCTTCGCGGCCAGCCAGTAGGACACCGCCACATTCACCGCCACCGCGACGATCGCACAGACAATCACCCAGCCGGCGCCCATCTGCGGCCCAAAAACCGGCCCCGCCGCCAGCGTAAACGGTGAAAGTGGGAAACCGGCCAAGGGCAATACCGCCATCGCGCCAAAAAAAGCCGCCGGACCCGCCACTCGAAGAGCGTCCATCACACTCTCCACCAATGTCTTGGCTTCATCGCGCCACAACCACACACCACATGCCAAAACGACCACCACCAAGATTGCCCACAGTATACCTGTTCGATTTGACCGCATGAATTACGGGGCATCCCATCGACACTGACAGTGGATGTAAACCCTACGGCCAATCGGTTGGCCTGGTTTGATGACCGCCAACTGGTAAACCTCGCGTCAACTTGGGTCTTCGGCGTGCTTTTGCCTATCTCTTGAGTTATCAATTACCTAGTCTGCGGGTTAAGTGCCTGCGCACGTAATCATTCCAGTATGCCTCCATCCTCCCAATTTGATGTGCTGATCATTGGCGCCGGTCCCGCCGGCAGCTCCGCCGCGACCCGCACTCAGGCGGCGGGCTTAAGGACCCTGGTGGTGGAGAAAAGCACCTTCCCCCGTTTCCGTGTCGGCGAGTCGCTGTTGCCGCAAGCCAACCACCTACTCAAAGAAACCGGCGTATGGGACAAGGTCCGGGCGTGCGGTTTTGTTGAGAAATTCGGCGCCCGTTTTCACCTCGGCCATGGCGATGCGGAAAAATCCGTGGTCTTCGCCACCGGCCTCATTCCCGGCCTCGAACAAACCTACCAAGTCGACCGCGCCCGCTTCGACGCCCTGCTGCTCGACCATGCCCGCGAAACCGGCGTGGAGGTTCGCTGCGAAACCACCGTCAGCGACCTCGAAACCACCGACGAGGGCCACACCGCCACACTCACTTCCGCCTCGGGCGGAGACAGCACAACCATCAACGCCCGCTACGTAATCGACGCCAGCGGCCGCGACCAGTTTTTTCCCAGCAAGCTGAAGTCCAAGCTCGATCCCGCCACCCTGCCCAAACGCATCGCGATCTACTCGCATTTTCACGGGGTCGGGCGCAACGAGGGATCAACGGGCGGCGATACCGTGATCGTGCGACTGAAGGACGGTTGGTTCTGGCTGATTCCTATCGACGCCGAGCACACCTCCGTGGGCCTCGTCACCACGCAGGCCGACTTCAAAGCAGCCAGGCAAACTCCCGCCGAACACTTCGCCGAAGTCGTCGCCGCCCAGCCCCGGTTACAGGCGCTGATGTCCGGTGCGCAAGCCACCATGGGGTTTCACGTCACCGCCGATTACAGTTACTACCGGCGCGAGCTCGCTGCGGAGCGGATCGTGCTGGCCGGTGATGCCGGCGGTTTTATCGACCCGATTTTTTCCTCGGGCGTCTATCTGGCCCTTTACTCGGCCAAACTTGCCGCCGCCCTCGTCGTCGACGCGCACCACGCCGGTGACTGTCCGATTCCGACGCGCGCCGGCCGTCGCTATACCAAACACCTCAAGGCCCACGCCGGGGTTTTCCACAAACTCATCAACGCCTTTTACGACGAACACAGCTTCTCGGTCTTCATGTGTCAGGAGCCGCCGATGACCCTCGGGCCGGCTATCACGTCCATCGTCGCCGGGCACGCCGAGTTGACCTGGCCGATGTGGTGGCGTTTTCAGGTTTTCCTGCTCGTCTGCCGCCTGCAAAGCCTCCTCCCCGTCACTCCTCGCATTACCCTCACCCCGCCGTCCGAGCCGGCTACGCCCCTCGACTCCACGGCCGCCGCATGAATTCCGCCACATCCAACTGGGACGTCATCATCGTCGGCGGAGCACTGTCCGGAGCTTCCACCGCATTACTGTTGCTGCGTCGTAACCCGCGGCTGCGCGTGCTTATTCTGGAGCGTAACGCGGCTTTCAAACGACGCGTCGGCGAATCCACTGTGGAGATCAGTGCCTACTTTCTGGGCAAAACCCTCGGGCTCACCGGTCACCTTCAGGAACAACATTTCGTCAAACAAGGGCTGCGTTTCTGGTTCCAGAACGACCAGGCCACCTCGCTCGACACCTGCAGCGAAACCGGCCCCGGCTACAATGTCCGGCTGCCCGGTTATCAGGTCGACCGCTCCGTGCTTGACGAGGAAGTGCTCACGCGCGCCGTCGCCGCTGGCGCCACCCTGCGCCGACCGGTCAAGGTTGGCGGCATCACGTTAAATGCCGGCGGACAACAACAGATCGATTGGGAAACCGACGACGGCGCCTCCGGCAGCGAACACGCCCGCTGGGTGGTTGACGCCTCGGGCTTCGCCGCCTTGCTTGCCCGCGCCGAGGGCTGGCTGCAACCCAATCGTGAACACCCCACGGCATCGGTCTGGACCCGCTGGAACGGCGTCAAAAACTGGGACTCACCCGAACTCGCCCAAAAATTCCCCGAGTGGGCGATGCGCACCAAGGCCATTCGCTTCACCGCCACCAATCACCTCATGGGCAAAGGCTGGTGGGCCTGGATGATCCCGTTGCGCGGCGGCGACACCAGCGTCGGCATCGTCTTCGATCAACGTCAGGTCGACCTGCCCGAGGGCGACCGTCTCGGCACACGTCTGCGCGAAATGCTCATGGCTCATCCTGTTGCGCGTGAACTGATGGCCGATGCCACCTGGAATGCCGGCGACGTGCATTTTCGGCGGAATCTGGCCTACCATTCAACCACCCATGCCGGCGACGGTTTTGCGTTGGTCGGAGACGCCTCCGCGTTCATCGACCCGTTTTATTCGCCGGGCATGGACTGGATCGCCTACACCGTTTCGGCCACCGCGGCACTCATCGACAAGTCGTTTCGCGGCAAACCCAGAACGCCGCTCATCGCCAGGCACAACGCCAACTTCATCAACTGCCATGATCGCTGGTTCCGCGCCGTGTATTTGAATAAGTATGACTACATGGGCGACCACCAGCTCATGACCCTAGCCTTCCGACTGGACCTTGGACTCTATTACCTCGGCGTCGTTTCCCAGCCTTACGGCAAGGGTGACTGCGCATTGGAACTGCCCTCGTTTTCACCGGCCGGAAGTTCGTTGTTCTCATCCATCATGGCCCACTACAACCGCCGGTTGGCCGCCATCGGTCGCGAACGCACCCGGCGCGGGGTCTGGGGGGCCGAAAACCATGGTCGCTATTACGGCTTCCGTTCCTACGAGCTCACCTGGACGCTACCGCTCCGCATACTCGTGGCCTATGGTGCCTACCTGCGCCTCGAAATGAACGAGGGCTGGAGGACTTGGTTTACAAACACCGGAACCGTGCGTCAGAACTCCCACCTGCACGACCGCCTACCGCATCCCGTATGACCGCCAGCTTCCTTACATCTTATCCACCCGATATCCGCGAGGCCCACACCCGTTGGTTAAACGAGCACGACCTTGACGCACTTGATCGCGTCATCTTGGCGGTCGTGGCGTTTCATTTGCCCAGTCGCACCCAACACGAACCGCTGGTCACCCCGCCCGACTCCGCCCGCCTGATGGAAGATCTCGGCTACGACTCACTCGCGGTGGCTGAGATCGTTTTCTTTTTCGAAGACCTCTACGCCGTCACCATTTCAACCCAGGATTTGCGTGCGATCAGCACCATCGCCGAACTGCGGACCTTTGTTCGCAACAAGGTCTCCACTCCGCCCTCCGCCTGAACCCCGCCATTCTCTATTTATCATGTCCGATTCCCTTCATACCAAACTCAAGACCCTCATGATCGACACGCTTCGACTTGAGGATGTCACTCCCGCAGACATCGATGACAACGAACCCCTGATCGGCGGCGGACTCAGTCTGGACTCCATCGACGCGCTTGAACTGGTCGTGCAGCTGGAAAAGGAATTCGGTATCAAAATCAGCAGCAGTGAGGAATCCCGCACCGCCCTCGCCAGCGTAACCGCCCTCGCCGACTACATCCGCGCGCACGCCGATCCGTCCCGCCTGCCCGCCGCCTGATGTCTAGCTTCCCGCCAATGCCGATCCGCGTGGCCGCCTGCGGTGCACTCACCGCGCTGGGCGATGAATCCGCCACGCTGGCGGCACTCCTGCTTGGCCAAACCGCACTGGTCGCCCGGCCCGTGCAGGGCAATCCCGGCGATGATCTCGTGCCCATCGCCCTTATCCCCGGTCGGCCTTACAACGAAACCCTTCCCCCCGGCTGGGTCGCCACCCTGAAAACCCTCGCCGCCCGCATCCCCGGCGAAGGCTGGGGCGGTTCGCGCAAACCGGTGTTCGTCACCGGCAGCAACTTTGGCGTCGGCCACCTGCTCGCCTACCGGTTGCAGGGCGACAAGGCCCACCTGAACTTCGGCACACCTTTTGACTGCGTGCGTCACGTCGCCGCCACTCTCGGCTGGGGTCCCGATGTCACCATCATTTCCCACGCCTGCGTGTCGGCCCACCTCGGGTTATTGCAAGCCACGCGCATGCTGGAGGCCGGGCTCGCGGATGAGGCACTCGTTTTCTCCTTCGATTTTATCAGCGCCTTTGTGGCCGGCGGTTTTCACGCGTTGAAGATCCTCAACGCCGACTTCCCCGCGCCTTATCAGAATCGGCCCACCGGCTCCATCGGACTGGGCGACGGCGCAGCGTTTGCTGTGCTCACCCGTGACCGCGGTGACTTTGCGCTGAGCGGCCAAAGCCTGCACAACGAAATGCACCATTTCACGGCCAACCGTGCGGACGGCGCCGGTTTTGCCGCCTGCCTCTCCGGCCTGCCCGCAGTCGCCGCCGGTCGTCGCGTGTGGCTCAAAGGCCACGGCACCGGCACCCTAGAAGCCGGCCAACTCGAAGCCACTGAACTCGCCAAGGTTTTCCCCGGCGCACCGCTGGTTTCTTGGAAAGGTGCCCTCGGCCATACCCTCGGCAGTTGTGGTCTGGTCGAGTTGGCCATCGCCATCGCCGCCATGCGCGGCGGACGCGCGCCCGGCACCATTGGTGCCTCCGCACCAGGCTTCACCGCCGAGGTTGCCTTCACTCCCTTTGACCTCGCCGGCACCGACGGTGTCGTCTGCACCAGCAACGCCTTTGGCGGCGCCCATGCCGCCTTCCTCGCCCATCATGCCTGAACGCTGGATCACCGCCTGCCACACCCAGGATTCCAGAGCGGAATCTCCCGCGGAAACCCGTGAGCGCCTGCGCGACCTTTTCCCGCGCAACGCCACCCGCCGCATGACCCAGCTCGGCATCACGCTCGGTGCCTGCCTGCAACCGCTCGAACCGGGAGAAAACGACACTCTGGTTTACGCCTCCTGCTACGCCGAAGCCCTCGCGTTAGAAGGTTACCTCGACAGTTTCCCCACGCCGAGCCCGACCCTGTTTCAGACCTCGATTCACCCGAGCTCGGTTCAACAAAACCTGATCCAACGCCAACAGCCTCTGCGCGAATTCCTGCCACTCACCGGCGGCGACGATTTGCCCGCGCTTGCACTCATGGCCGCGTTGCTCACGCCGAGTGAGCGCGTCATCTTTTGCGGTGGCGAGGAACGCGGTGGCTGGCTCCTGGAGCAGGCTCACGCCAGCGACCGCACCTTTGCCTTTGCCCTCGGACTCGCGAACACCCCCGAGAACGCCATCGGACGCATCAGTCTCGAGCCTACACCGCTCGACAGCAATTCGACCACGCTTCCCCTGCCCGCGTTCTTTGACCTCCTCCATCAGCGGCACGCCTGCGATCTGTCGGTTTCCCCGGGGCGACGGCTCATTATGGAATGGTCATGAGCGAGCCTGCACCAGCATCCACTCCCGCCACACGTAACCCCGGACCGAGCTGGGGTTATCGTTTTCTGCAACAGTGCGACCGGATCGTGCCCGAATGCATTTTCCGCCCCGCTCGGGCAATCGGCACCTGGGTCGCCCTCGCCAACATGCCCGGCCAACGACGACACTCCCGCGACTATCTACGCATCGTGCTGGGACGCGAACCGCGGCTGATCGAAGTCTTCCGTCACTTCTTCACCTTTCAGGAAATGTTAATGCTCAAGCTGCGCGTCGCCGATGGCCGTCCGCATCGTGGTGTGCTCGCGCCCGAAAGCGACGACGTGCAAGGCTTTCTTAATACCGCCGAAGACGCTCTGCTCGGATCATTCCACTTCGCCAATTCCGACCTCATCGGATTCATCTTCGGCGGTCAGGAAAAACGACGTGTATCCATGGTCCGGTTACGCGTGGGTAATTCCCGTGACATCGAACGGCTGGGCGCAACCTTCGGGAAATGGGTGTCGTTCGTCTGGGTCAACGAAGGCGAAAACCTCCTGTTTGCACTTAAAGACGCGGTCAACGCCGGCGGCTCACTCGCCCTCAAGTGCGACCGGCTCGAACACAGTTCGCGTTCGGAGGCCTTCCAGTTCCTCGGAGCCAAGCGGCTATTCCCGTTTACCATTTATCATCTGGCGATGATCTTTGACCGCCCCGTGTTTCTCTCGGTCGGCGTGCCCGGTGGTCCCGACGAATCCGTGGTCCACAGTTCGCCGCGTTGGGCTCCGGATTCGAAAGTCTCGCGCGCCGCGAACCTCGCCTCGGCCCGTGCGCATTTTCAAAGATTTCTGGAGCAGATCGAGGCTCTGCTACGCATCAATCCGTATTGGTGGTTCAACTTCCTGCCGCTCAATCCGGAGGCTCGCGCATGAGCTTTCTTCGCCGTCTCTGGCTGCCGGTTGCCTATTACCTTTCCTGGCTGTTCTTCGGGTTGGGCGGAATGATGCTGAACTTGTGTTGCGCTCCGTTTCTACTCTGCAAAAACCGCGAACGCCACGGCCCCCGTGCCCGTGCGGTGACCCGTTGGCTGTTCGATTTTTGGCTGGAATGGATGGATGCGTCCGGAGTGGTTGATGTGGTCTGGCACGGTTTCGACGGCCCCCTGCCGCGCGGCGTCGTCTATGCCGCCAACCACCCCTCGCTGGTCGATGCGCCGTTTCTACTGGCCCGCCTGCCGGACACCGTCTGCATCTTTAAACCTGCCCTGCTGCGCAACCCCGCCTGTGGTCCGACCGCGCTGCTCTGCGGCTATGTCGCCGGTGATGCCGGCGTCGATGGTATCCGCGCCGCCGCGTCCTGCGTGGCCGCCGGTCGCTCACTATTGGTTTTCCCCGAAGGCACCCGCACTGTGCCGGGAGCAACGCTCAATAAACTCCATCCCGGCTTCGCCTTGATTGCCCGTCGGGCAGGAGCCGATGTGCAGTTGATCCATATTAACGCCAGCCCGCTGATGGCCCGCAAGGGACACCCGTGGTGGAAACTCCCGCCGCTGCCCGGCCGCTTCGAATTCACTCTCGGCGAACGCATCCCCGCCGACTCCGGAATTTCTCCGGCCATGCTCGCGGCGCAGGTCGAAGCCAAGCTCAACGCATGAACCCCTCGGCTAGTCACCTCGTGCTCATCCCAGCCTATAACCCGGGCCCGCGCCTGCTGCGCACGGTGACCGAGACCCTGCAGGTTTGGTCGCCCGTCTGGGTCGTCATCGACGGCTCCACCGACGATTCGGACGCGGCGCTCGATGCGTTGATCTCCGACGTTGGGCTCGACCTTGTGTCGAACCGTGAAACCGTGATTTCCACGGATAACGTCGCTCCGGCCTCACACAAGGTGAGGCCCTACCACCGAAACCTCCGGGTCATCCGTCGACCGGCCAACGGAGGCAAAGGGGCAGCGGTGCTTACCGGCTTTGAGGCCGCCCTCGCTGCAGGCTTCACCCACGCGCTGGTGCTCGACGCCGACGGCCAGCATCCGACCGACCACATTGGGCCGTTTATGGTTACGTCCGCCGCCGATCCCGCGGCCATGGTTTTAGGCAAACCGGTCTTTGGACCCGAGGTGCCGCTGGAACGTCTTTACGGGCGCAAACTCAGCGTCGGGCTCGTTCACCTTGAATGCCTCGGACGCGACATCGCCGATCCTTTGTTCGGCTTTCGCGTCTACCCGATCGCTCCGGTTCGCGATATTCTGTCCTCGATCACCTCGGCCCGACGCTACGACTTTGATCCGGAAATCGCCGTGCGCCTTTTCTGGCGCGGCATTCCCGTGCTGAACATCCCCGCGCCCTGCCGCTACATCGACAAGGCCGACGGCGGCATCTCGCATTTCCACTACCTGCGCGACAATCTCCGGATGATCTGGCTGCACACGCGCCTGATCACCCGCCTGATTTTCCGCGAATGGCCGGGCATCCGCCGCCGCCGACAAACCACCGCATGAACTTCGCCCGCACCCTTCTGTTGCTGACCTGCCTGTTCACCTGCCTCCGCGCGGAAGACACAGACTGGGCACCGTTGTTCACCCGACTACAGGCCAACACGCCGCTGCTCTCCACCTTCGACGAGGCGCGCCACTACCCGTTTCGCCTAGTTCCGGTAAAGCTCACCGGCGAACTCCGCTTCGATTCCGTTCACGGCCTCAGCCTGCACTACCTCACGCCGGAAGTGATGACGCTGATCGTCGATAAAAACGGCCTGCTCATGCGCGATAATCACGGCCGCGAACGCACCGCGCCGCCCGACCACCGCGCTCAGGGCACGGCCAACGCGCTGCTGCAATTGATGGGATTCAACCTGACTGAATTGGAAAAAACCTTCCGCCTTGAGGGCAACCCCGCCGGCGACCCCTGGACGCTGCGACTCACGCCCATCGACCCTGAGCTGACCGAGTCGCTCGGCATCATCACCGTCACCGGCCACGATGACCGCGTCGCCACCATTGTCATGGAGAAGTCTCCCGACCGGCACATCGACATCACAGTCACCACCGCCACGCCGCACGCGGTGTTTTCCGTAGAAGACCTGAAGCGTTACTTCCGCTAAACCACCGTGACTGATCGCCGCCGCCAGTTGTTTGCCCGCCTCGCCCTGCTGGCCTTTGTGGTCCTCGGAGGTCTGCGCATGGCCACGCTCGACTACGGTGAGAAGATTTCCACCAACGTCCTCGACCTGATCCCCGCCGATGAACGCGAGCCCGAGCTGCACCTGCTGCGCACGCTCGCCAACGAACAACAGGCACGGGTTGTTCTGATCGCTCTCTCCGCCCCCGACGCGCCACCCACCAAGGCCGCCGACGCGTTTATGGCCTCGCTGAAGGCGGACCGGTCCTTCGCCGAGGTGTCACTCGCCAACGATGAAACCAATCGCGACAAACTGGGCCGCTTCTTTTTTGAGCACAGCAATACCTACCTGCTGCCCGGCTGGCTGACCCGTCATCGCAAGACGTTCGAGGCCACCGGCCAACCTGAAGCCCGCTGGACCGACTGGCTGGCCGAAACCACCGCGGATGAACTCGACGCCTTTCTGCTCCGTCCCGAAAGCAACGCGTTCCAAGAGCTGATCCCCTCGGATCCATTGCTCCTGCTCCCCGGTTTGGCTACCTCCGCAAAGTCGCTGGGCGGAGAAGCTCAGACCGACGGAAACAACGTTTTGATTTGGTCGCGGCTCGCCAACTCACCGCTTGAGGACGCCGGCCAACAACCCGCCTTTGACGCCATCGAACACGCCCTCGACGCCGCCAAGGCTATCAATCCGTCAGTCACAATTTTGTGGAGCGGCGTCAACCGCTTCGCCGCCGCCAGCAAGGATCGCATTCGATCCGAGATCTCCCTGCTCAACACCCTCTCCATCGGCGCGGTGCTACTGGTATCCTGCCTACTGATACGGAAACCATGGCGCGTGCTGCACCTTGTTCCGATCATCCTGTGTTCATTGCTCGGCGCGTGGGTGACGGTAACGCTGGTATTTGAGCGCCTGCACATTCTGGTTTTTGTCATCGGTGCCCTGCTGACCGGCGCGGCCATCGACTACGGCTTTCACCTATTCCTGCACGCCTCCGAAAGTGAAGATGAAGCTTACGGACCGAAACTGCGCAGAGTGTTAAAGCCGCTTTTGCTGAGTTGTTTCACAACCATCGCCGGTTTCTCGCTGTTGCTGCTTTCCGAGCTGCCGCTGATCCGTCACCTCGGCGTGTTTGTCGCGTCCGGCCTGATAACCGCCGCGGGTGCCGCGTTGCTTTATCACGCGCAATTCAGCGGCAGCCCGCTGACCGCACGCGAGTTGCCAAGCCTGCCTTCCGGCCCGCGCGCCCGCTCCGGGTGGAAGGTGCTGCTCGCCCTTGGTCTGGTCATTGCCCTCGGTGGTCCCTGGCTGCTCAAATGGCACGACGACATCCGCGAACTGGAAGTGCCCACGCCCGAGCTCGACGCCAACGACGCCAAGGTAAACGCGCTGTTCGGCGATCAGGAAAACAAGAGCATTTATCTAACCGGCGGCGATACGCTCGCCGAAGCACGCACCCAACTGGCCACTTTTTCAAACTGGCACCAGCAGCAGTTCCCCGACTCCACTCTGGCCAGCGCGGCGCTCATGCTGCCGAGTCCGGCAGACTACGCCGCGTTGCCCGATCAGTTGGCCGGATTGTCCGGTTTTACCGCCGCACTAAAACCACGGCTTCGTGAGCACGGTTATCTGCCGGAGGCCTTCAACGCGTTCTACATCTCGTGGGAAAAATTCCGCCAACAAACGTCGTTCCTGCCGCCCTACGAAAAGTTGTCGGCCGACCTCCGACCGTTCTTGACCGGACCCATGTCGATGCTGCTCAGCGAAGCCGAGGGACGTGTCTGGTTCGCCTCGATCGCGGATCATCACCCCGGAGCCGAACCGCCACCCGAACTACAGACAGTCGGCACCAACCAACTGCGCACACTGAACCGACTGTTCTCCCGCTACCGCGCCAGCGCGCTTAATCTCAGTCTCATCGGCATGGGCGTGACCGGCCTTTCCGTGATCCTCCTCTACGGCTGGCGACGCGGCCTGCGCATCTACGCCATTCCCGTCGGCGCCTGCTTCTTCACCTTCGGCGTGCTCGGCTTGGCGGGTTCGACTCTCAACCTTTTTCATCTGCTCGGTGCGTTTCTCGGCGTCTGCCTGAGTCACGACTACGCCATCTTTGCTGCCGAGACGCGTGAGTCCGGCCAGCCTCCCCCCGCATCAATCCGGCTCTCCGCCCTGACAACCATCGCCTCCTTCGGCGTGTTGTCCTTCAGTCGCATCGCAGTGATCTCCGCCCTCGGCACCACCGTGACCCTCACCATCGTTGCCGCGCTCATCGCGGTCGAACTCGACGCAGCACTGCGCTCCGGCCGCAAAGCATGAGCGATACCCTGCTGACAGTCTGGCAAGCCCAGGTCGCCGACACGCCGGCCGCCCGCGCGCTCGTTGATGCGCAGGGCCGCGAGTGGTCGCGCGCCGAACTCGACGCGCTGGCCAGCCGACTCGCGCAAACACTGCCCACCGCAGTCAGTCGTCAACGCGTGGCCTTTGCCCTGGCCAACAGCGCGGAATGGTTCGCGACGTTTCTCGGTCTGCTCCGCGCCGGGGCGACTCCGGTCGCCCTCGATCCCTCGGAGCCGATCGCTCAGCAACGCACGCTCGCCGGAGCGGCGGGGGCGACGTTTATCCTGATCGATAATCAAGCGGAACAACTGGGCGCGCCGATCAAACGACGTCAACCGGTGCCCGCGTTAATCAAGCTCACCTCCGGCAGCACCGGACTGCCGCGGGCGCTGGCCTTCACCCACGCCAACATGCTCGCCGACGGACGGCAGGTCTGCGCGAGCATGGATATCCGGCCCGACGACCTGAATCTCGCGGTCATTCCCTTTGGCCACTCTTACGGACTCGGCAATCTGGTTGTGCCCCTGCTGATGCAAGGCACCGCCCTGGTCTGCGCCGATCTGCCGCTGCCGCATGCCCTGGCCGAGCTGTCGGCGCGTTATCAACCGACGGTTTTCCCGGCGGTGCCGGCCCTGCTGCGGGTTCTGGCCGCGGCCGATCTGCCCGCGCAGTCCTTTGCCAGTGTGCGCACGGTCATCTCCGCCGGCGCGCCGCTTTCGGCCGAAGTGGCGGCGTCGTTCTTTTCCAAATACACGATCAAGCCGCACGGGTTTTACGGATCGAGCGAGACCGGCGGCATCACCTACGACCGCACCGGCGACGAGACCCTCGCCGGACGCAGTGTCGGCACCGCGCTCAACGGCGTGACGCTCACTCCGGCCAAGGGCGGACGCCTGCGCGTGAGCAGTGCCGCAGCACTGCGTGGCAGCTGGCTTCCGGCGGACAAGGCGAGGATCGAGCCTGATGGTCGGGTCGTGCTGCTGGGAAGATCCGGGCGCATGATTAAAATCGGCGGACGCCGGCTTGATTTGACCGAGCTTGAGGCCTCGTTGCGTGCCCTGCCGGATGTCCACGATGCCTTTGCCGCGCCCCACCCCGACGACCCCGAACAGCTCGCCGCGGTCATTGCCACGCCGCTCGCACCGCTGCCCTTACGGGCATTGCTCCGCAGCCATCTGGCGACTTGGAAAATCCCGCGCCGATTGGTTCCAGTGCCCGCGTTCCCCCTCACCGCCCGCGGGAAACCCGACACCGCCGCGCTCCGTAAACTACTCGCCAAATGAACACCGATCCCGCCAACCCCGAGACCGATCCGGTGTTCTCCTTGACTGCCCTGCGGCAACGAGCGGCGATTTATGTTCCGCTGAAAGCTTTTGGAACCGCCGCCATCATGTCGGTATTCTTCATGGGTTACTTCGCCATCCTGCGTAACCCGATTTTTTCCGTCGTTACCGTGCCCACCACCTGGATCGACAATATCGTCGGGTTTCAACTCTGGGCACTGCCCGCCTACCTGTCGTTGTGGATTTATGTTTCGTTGCCGGCATCGGTAATGATCGATCGCCGCCAGCTTCTGAGCTACGGCTTCGGCTGCTTGGCGCTGGGCGCCGTGGGCTTGGGGATATTCCTGCTCTGGCCGACCGTAATCGCGCCCTCCGCCGTCGACTGGTCGCTGCACCCCTCGTTTCAATTCCTCAAGCAAGCCGACTCGGCGGGTAACGCCTGTCCGTCACTGCATGTCGCCTTTGCAGTCTTCGCGGGGCTTTGGTTTATCCGTATTTTTCCAAGTATCGGCGCCGGCAAAATCACCAACACGATCAATGTCCTCTGGGCCGCGCTGATCGTGCACTCCACGCTGGCCACCCATCAGCACGTGGCCATCGACGCGCTCTTTGGTGCCATCCTTGGCGCCCATGTTGCCTGCCTGAACTTTATGATCGATCCCGTGCGCGACCGTTTTTCCGGTGATAACCGGGCACTCTGGGCGGCGGTCATCATCATCAAAGTCTCGGCCATCCTGCTTTGGACCTCGGGCATACCGTTGGTCTGGTGCCTCACGCTTTTCATGAGCGGAGGCGGACTGGTGATCTACCATCTCTTTGCGCCCAACGCGCAGGGGCTGGTCCGCGTTTTTTCGACTTTTACGACAGCCCGGCGTGAAGTCTGGCTGACCCTCGACGACGGCCCCCATCCGGAAGACACGCCGCGCATTTTGGATCTGCTCGACCAACACCAGGCCAAGGCGACCTTTTTTCTGGTCGGTGAACGCGCCAGTCGGAATCTGGAACTGGTCGCGGAAATCGTCCGGCGTGGACATGAGATCGGCTACCACACCGAGACCCACCCTTGCGCCATGTTTTGGTGTGCCAGCCCCGCCCGCATTCGTCGGGAACTGGACCAACCGCTGGTTTCGCTGACCGCCGCCGGTGTAGTGCCGCGTCGTTTCCGCAGTCCGGTCGGCATCACCCCGCTGGGCTTGGCCCGGGAGCTCAAACGTCGAAACCTGAGCTGCATCGGCTGGACGATCCGCAGCGGTGACAGCTTTGCCCGCACACCAGAAAGCGTGGCCAAGAACGTGCATAACCGCGTGCGGCCAGGTGCGATTATTCTGATGCATGAAGGCCCTCCAGTTAACGACACGGTGCGCGTGCAGGCCATCAGTCTGGTGCTGGCCGACCTGACCGCGCAGGGTTACCGCTGTATGATTCCGCTGGAAGACTCGTTGCGGTAACCGGCGGTTAGCCGATCACCGTCGCTTCAATCTCGATCAGCAGGTCGCTCCGGCAGATGTCGGCCTGCAACCAAGTCACCTGATCGTCGGCCTGCAAAAGCCCGCCTTCGAGTAACTGACGCGCCGGCTCCAGATCGGTGGCATGCCGCAGGTAAATTTTAAAATGGCGCTCCGCGTTGGTCCCAGCCCCGAGCTTTTCGCCCAAGTCGCAGGCGGAAGAAATTAAACGCAAGTTATCCAAGGTGCAGGCGATTTGTCCCGGTAGATCGCCCGTCGACATGGAGACGTGTCCCTTGATCGCCGCGGTGCCGGAGATAAACGTCCAACGGCGACCGTCGGCCGTCACTTGCATTGCCCGGGAAAAGCTGGGGGAACGCGGCCCGTAGTCCGGCGGGTATTCGTAGGCCGGCATTTGCTCGGGGTTTTCCTGCGCCACCGGAGCGGCACGGGTGGCGGCAAACAGCACCGCGAGCATACCCGGGGCACCGCCGACCGCCGAGGCGGCTGGGACCGGACCGGCCCAACCGGCATGTTCAAACGCGTGCGACCGTCCTCGACAAAATGCCCGGTAGGTCTCGATGCCCTCGGCCGCGGTATCGTTGATCCCGGGAACATAATTCCAGATTCGCACGAGGCTGCGTCCGAGCGCCCGGTTGATCGCCAGCAAACTGATGTAAACCGACTCTGTCTGGGCCGCGATATCGGGCTGCACCGGAGCCAGCAAACGACCAACCAGCCAGTCACCGGCCGCAAAAAGTTCAAACCCGCCAGAAGAACCGGCCGCAGCCAATCCCTTGAACAGCGTTTCGTCATCCGCTCCGGCCAAAACCGGCACCGCTAATTTGCCCGACGACGGGGCGCCTGCCTGCACCGGGCCAAATTTGAGGGAAAATTCCGCGTTATGCGGGGATGCGTGCATGCTCGTAGCAGACCGGACCTCGCTGAATTGAACCACAAAAAAACCTGCATCCCCTGAAGGGAAACAGGTTTTTCTTAAAAGTGGTGGCAAAACTCGGAATCGAACCGAGGACACGCGCATTTTCAATGCGCTGCTCTACCGACTGAGCTATTTTGCCATGAGCGAAGGGACAGAGCAAAGGGCCGCCATCGACCGCGTCAACGGGATTTTCGTTTTTCTCGAACTACGTTTTTCAACCGCGCAGCCCAGCCACCTGCACACGCAATACCTGACCAAGCTCCAGAAGCGGACCGGTTTGCATGGCATCGACCACCGCGCCCAGTGCCAACTCGGCTCTGGCCAGCTCGGCCTCGATTTCAGCGCTCACGAGGTCAAAAATCCCCAGCGACTCCATCTGCGCCAGACGCGACGCGATATCGGGCGTGCGCTTGCCCGCCAACTCCTCGGTGAGCCGCTCGCGGTCGTCGGCGGGCAGTTGCGCCAGCAGCAGCAGCAAAGGCAGGGTGGCCTTGCCGCTGGCCAAATCGGTGCCGAGCGTCTTGCCGATGCGCTTTTCCTGACCGTAGAAATCGGCCAGATCGTCGTAAATTTGGTAGGCAATACCGAGGTGACGCCCAAAACGCGCCGCCGCCTGCACACAGGCATCGGAACGACCGGCCAGTCGGGCGCCAAGGAAACAGGATACGCGAAAGAGCTCGGCCGTCTTCAGGTCGATCACCCGGTCGTAGTCCGCACGGGTGATGTTGAGGGTGCGACGGCGCAGGGTTTGCACAATTTCACCGGCACAAACCTTGCGGGTCGAATCCGCCACCGCGGCGCATACTTCGGTCGTCGGAAACTGCGCCGCCAGGTGCAGGGCATGGGAAAAAAGCGCGTCGCCCAGCAACACCGCCGCCTCCGGACCATAGCGGCGGGCGGCGGTCTGGCGGCTGCGGCGCAGGTCGGCCTCATCCATGATGTCATCGTGCACCAAAGTCGCCAAATGCACCAACTCCACCACTGCGGCGACCTGCACGAGGGCCGGAGACGGAACGGCCGTGTCGCCCGACCAACCGCTTAAAAAAACCAAAGCCGGCCGGATGCGTTTGCCCGAGGTGTCGATACAGTAGTCCGCCATTTCACGGATTTCCGGTTCGAAGGCGACCAGTTGCCCTTGAAGAAATTGGTCCAACTCAGCCATGTGCGGACGCAGCCGCGTAAATACCATCCCGAAACCGGGCGCGGCCGAAAGTGAAGCTGTGGAGGAGGACGTGGCTGCAGACATGACGGGAAAGATCGTCATAAACTGCCACTCCCCTGCTCCGGCGCAAACCAACTCTGCACCCAAACCGCGTCCTGAACGACAATTCCACGATTGATCCCCGTCCACCCACACCTTGGGATGCGTCCGGCCCACCATGTCCGACTCCCCACCGCTGATTCTCCTGATGCTCGCCGCCGGTTTTTACATCACTTGGATGTGGTGGAGTGACCTGCAGGCACAACGCAAGTCCGGCCAAAGCCAGCCCGGCGGCCTGCCCGGCGCGACCACCGCATCGGCAGCCGCGTGCCTGATCGCCGCAGGCGGAGCCCTGATAATCCTGTCTTTCGAAACCTGGGGGGAAATCCACCTCGGAATCAGCGGAGAACAATCGAGCATCACCCTGCTTTTTGGCCTCTACAGCCTGACCGCCGCGGTCATCGAAGAAATCATCTTTCGCGGATATGTTGTCGTGACTGACCGGGGCCGTCTGGTGCAATGGCTCGCCGTGTTCGGGGCCTCGGTGCTTTTTGCGGCGCTCCATCCGTTTTTGTGGAATCTGGAAACCGGCGACAGTCTCTTCGCGATCGGCCAATGGGAATGGACCTGGCAATTAACGCTCAAGGGCTGGTTTAGCACGGGAGTCGTTTTCCTCAGCTCGCTCTGGTTCTACACGGTGCGTTTCGCCGGATTTAATCCTCGGGCGTCGTTACTACCGTGTTTTGCGGCCCACGGAGCTAAAAACCTAGGGGTTGTCGTCATCAAAGCCGCCCAAGGCTTTGTCAGCGGCGTTTTTTGATTTCCATAACCACCTCGATCGCAAAAACAAGAAGGGGCCGCCTTTCGGCGGCCCCTTCAGGTCCAGCTTCAACTAACAATCCCGGAAGTCGCACCTCCGGGAAAACGAAAAAACAACCAAACAAAGAACTCCAACCCTTGCCTTGGGGTCTGTCGCAGGACGTCTCCCCAGAGGGAATCCGGCCCGACGAGCAGACTCATCAAGGGTATGCTCAATTCGACCGGATTGTGTCTTTCAGGTTCCACCTATTTTAATTTTTCCGCAAACGGGCGCCCTTTTTTAATTTTCGGGGTCGAGTCACGGCCCAAAACCCGCATTAAGAAGCGATCACATGAGTCTTTCCGAAAACCCCGCCAGTCCAAAACCGAACGGAGCCAGCAAACTTCAAGACCTCGAAATCAAAGACCCTCAGGTTATTTTCGGGTCCGTCTGGGCGGAATTGGAGGCCGAGTGCGGCCGTGAAAACCTACGCTTTCCCAAGGAATTCATCCTGCTGGGCGGAGCCCCGGGTTCAGGTAAAGGCACCAACACCGACTTCATTTTAAAGGCCCGCGGACTGACCTGTGAGCCGGTCGTCATCAGCGCGTTACTGGACACGCCCGAAGCGCGCCGCATCAAGGATGCCGGCGGCATGTTTGGTGATCGCGAGGTCATCTCGATCATGTTGCGCCGGTTGATCGCCCCGGAATATCGCGACGGTGTCATCCTCGACGGATTTCCCCGGACCCAGGTCCAGGTGGAATGCCTCAAAATGCTCGTAGAGAAAATGCAGGGCCTGCGCCGCGAGTTTTATCGCACGCCGCTCGGCATGCATTTCCGCCAGCCCACCATTCACATCATGGTGCTGTTCGTTGACGAAAAGACTTCGGTCGAGCGTCAGCTTTACCGCGGACGCCAACTCAAGGAATACAACGAGGAAGTCCGCCGCACCGGTGTCGGCGAGGAACAGGAAGAACGCGCCACCGACTACGATCCCGTGCTCGCGCAGCGCCGTTACCGGGTTTTCAAGGAGCAGACTTGGAACGCCCTGACATCCCTGAAGGAAATCTTCCACTACCACTTCATCAACGCCCAGGGTGACATCAAGGAGGTCGAGCAAAACATCATCAAGGAGCTCCAATACCAAAGCTCCCTCGAACTCGACCCGCTGACTCACGACCGTCTGCGCACCATTCCGGTCGCCAGCGAAATCGTGCTGCACGCGCGCCAGGAACTGGTGCGGCGCCTAGACGAATACGAATTCAACCACTCGGAACTTTTCGCCCAGATCGTCAGCTTCATCGAAAAGAAAACCATCCCGATTGTGCTCCGGCACGCCATCTCCGGCATCGCCTTGGTCAATACCGAGGACGCCATACTCGATGACCCGCTCGCGCTGGCCATGCTGATCGACTGTTTCTCCGAGCGCGGCTACCACGCGGCGGTGGATATTCACCGGATCGAAATCCCTGAAAAATTCGACCTCCAAACCGGTGTCATCCAATGCCGGATCAAGAAGGTTTTCCGGCTGCAGATTCGTTTCCACGGTTCGGAAATCCGCCGCGGTAAATAAGCCCGGTCAGACCAACCGGTCGCCCCACTCCGCAGCCAGTCGCGGCGCCCACAATGCGCCCTTGGATCCGAGTCCGTTAAGA
Organism: Opitutaceae bacterium; assembly: GCA_037969015.1. Classification (GTDB taxonomy): domain Bacteria; phylum Verrucomicrobiota; class Verrucomicrobiia; order Opitutales; family Opitutaceae; genus JAUWBF01. Next base: position 49,269 of record JBBKWO010000027.1, on the reverse strand, counting down.
CAACCCTCGCGCCCTTCACGACCGGGGAACCAACCGCTCAGCGGACGCCGGTCGATACCCATCATGCGCAAGCCCGTGCGGACCTCCGTCAATGACCGCGAAGTATCGCCGGTGAGTTCACGCGCCATCTGCGTCAACTCCGCGCTGACCGCATTCCGGTCGATCTCTTCACTGCGCGCATAGGTCGCTCCGACCCAGACTTGACCGGCACCAACCGGGAGCAACCAACGGCCGCCACGATTCAAAATCACCGCAGGGTCGGCCGACGGCCAATCCACCGAAGCCAGTGACCCGGCGGTCAATGTCAAAGGCAGTCCGTGCTCGCGCCCGCCGGCGCCATCGCACCACACCACCGGGCCGGACCAAGCCATGACCTCATCGCGAGAGACCTTGGCTTCGCGGAGTTGCCCCCCGATTAACCAACGCTCACGCGCTCCGGCGATCAATGCGGCCGTGTCCACCCGCCAAGCCGGGGCGATTTCCAACCCGTTTTCCGTCACCTTCGCCGGATCGACATACGGAGCCAGTTCGCCCCGGGCCAAACGGTCGTTCAGCCAACCGCGTTCCTCGTCCGAAACCCAGCTTCGGCGCACGGTCATTTCAGTCAAAATCGGACGCCCCAGCAACGCCTCCCAATCGCGGTAAGCCGTCAACGCCACCGGCAGGTCGGTGTCGATGCCGGCGGTTTTCACCAGGCGTTTTCCCGTCACCGGATTGATGATACCGGCACCGACGCGCGAAGCCGATTTCTCATGCCCGGCATCAATAACAACAAACGGCCGTCCCCGCTGCTCGCAGGCCCGCGCAACCAAGGTGCCGGCCAGTCCCTGGCCGACGATCAGGACAGGCGAAGCGGACATCAGTTGCAGCCGCAACCGCCGCCTTCACCACCACCTTTTCCACCACAGCAACCGGACTCAGCCTGATGCACGTGGCCGTGCTCGATTTCTTCGGCGGTGGCAGCACGCAGGGCGATCACCTCGACATCAAAAGTCAGGTCAACTCCGGCCAGCGGGTGGTTGGCATCGAGCAGCACGTGGTCGTCTTCGATGCCCATGACCGTGACGATCGGCGCGTATTGATCAGCACCCGCTTGAAAACGGTCGCCGACCTGCAACTCGCCCTCGACGGGCAGCAATGAGCGAAGGATTTTTTGCACCTGTTCCTGATCGCGTTCGCCATAACCGCGCGCCGCGGGAACTGCGATCCGCGTCTTGGTGCCAACCGGCAGACCCTTCATGGCCTCGTCGAGCCCCTCGATAATCTGGCCGACGCCCTCAAGGTAGCTGACCGGTTGACCTCCGGCCGAGGTATCGAGCACCCGGCCATCGGGATCGCGTAAAGTGTAGTGAAAGGAAACGACGTTTCGAGCCATGCCCGCAGTCTTCCGCGCGCCGACCGCCGCGCAAGGGAGAAAGGCGGCCCCTACTCTCCCGCCTGCCGCAAAACAGCCAGTGGCGGTTGCCGCACCACCCCGCGCCCGGCCCACGCTCCCGTGACCAGGCTCAACAACGCCACCGCCGGCACAGCCACCAGCACGCCGGCCCACGGGGACGCCGGTTCGGTGTCGAAAACCCACACCGCCAGCGCGACGTTTGCCCCCACCGCCAACAAAGATCCGGTCACCGCCGCCAGCGCGCCCAAGACAGCATACTCGACCAGTTGAATGCCGGCCAGTTGCCGACTGCTCGCACCCAAGGTGCGCAATAACACGATCTCTCGCAGACGTTGCCCGCGACCCGCCACCACCGCACCGCCGAGCACCACCACTCCGGTCACCAGGGTGAACAGCGCCATGAAGCGCACCGCCAACTCTGCCTTACCAAAAATGCGATCCAACGTCGCGATCACCAGCGACAGATCGATCACCGACACATTCGGGTAGGCCGCCACCACCGCCTGCTGCGTGCGCGCCGAAGCCGCCGCATCAGCCGAACGCGCCGCCAGCACATGAAACTTCGGAGCCGCCTCCAAGACGCCGGTGGGAAAAACCACGAAGAAATTCGGCGACATGCGCCGCCACTCGACCTCGCGCAAACTCGCCACCCGCGTCCGCACCGACACGCCCTGCACATCAAAAACCAGTTCGTCGCCCAGTCCGATCTGCAGGTCCTTGGCCAGACCCTGTTCCACAGAAACCGGCACGACATCCGCGTCAGCCTTAACCGAGGAAATCCATTCGCCCGCAATCAACTTCTCGGTGTCACTCAACCGGTCGCGATAAGTCGAACGGTATTCCCGGCGCAGCGTCCACCCGGGCACGGTCGAGCCCTTTTGCTTTAACCACTCTTCAACCCGGCGGCCCTTCATACTCTCCAGCCGCATGGTCACGATCGGCGCCTCCGCAATGACCGGCGTGCCTTGCCCGGCCAAGACCTCGTGCAGGCCCGCGACTTGATCATCCTGCACATCAAAAAACAGTAGATCGGGACGCCCGTCCGCGCCGACTCCACGCAATTGCCCGATCAAGGTCGAGCGGGTCAACGCCAAGGTCAGCAACAACGCCGTGCCCGCCCCCAGCGCCAGCAACAACAGGGTGGTGCGATTGTTCGGCCGGTGCAGATTGGCGATTCCTTGCCGCCATACGTAAGGCAACGCACGCGTTGAAATCTTCCGCGCGGCCCACATCACCAGCAGAGCCAGTCCTGCCAACACCCCGAGTCCGGCCAACAATCCTCCCGCAAAGCCCGCGCCGATGCGGACGCTGCCGGTTTGCCAGATCGCAAATCCCGTCAACGCCACGGCGATACCAGCCAACACCACCCAACGCCAACCATCGCGCCCGGTGCCCGTGTCCAGCACCGCCGTGCGCAGCGCCGCCAGCGGCGAAACCCGCCGCACGCCCAGCAAGGGCAGCAAAGCGAACAACAGTGTCAGACCGATACCCACTATCAAACCCGCCGCCACCTCGGGCCAGGCAATCGACACCGCCACATTCACCGGCAAAAAATCGCCCAACACTCGCGGTAACAGACGCTGCAATCCCACACCCAACACCGCGCCAAGCACACTGCCGGCCACACCCAAAACTCCGGCTTGAACCACAAAGACCAAAAAGGCGGTGCGCCCACTCGCGCCCAGGCAACGCAACACCGCCACCGTCGCCCGCTTGGCTCGCAGATAAACCTGCAACGAACTCGCCACGCCGATCGCCCCGAGAAACAACGCGACAAAACCACTCAACGCCAAAAACGAAGTCATGTTATCCAGCGCATTACCCAGCTCTTCGCGTCGCTCGGCGACGGTGTCGAACCCCAGCCGCAACTCGCGCAAACGCGGTCCCTTTTCCGTCATCATCGCCTCCACATCGACGCCCTCGGCAAACTTGAAATAGGTTTTGTAGCGCGCCAAAGAACCGGGCCCCAGCAAGCCCGCGCCTTCCAGCGCGGCCCGCCCCACGAGCACCCGCGGCGACAGCAGCGCGACCGCCGCGGATTCTCCCGGCACCTGCCGCAGGGCACCGGCAATGCGGAAGGTTTTTTGCCCGAGCCTCACGGAATCCCCCACCGCCACGCCGAACTGGCGTAACAGGGTTTCCTCCAAAATCACCGCGTCATCCGCGCCCAACGCCGACCGCGCATCCGTCGGCTCGGTGATAAAGTCACCATAAAACGGATACGCTCCGGCGATGGCCCGAACCGTCACCAAGCGCGTGCGGTCGGGCACGCCGGTTTTGTCGCCGGAAAAAACCAGCATTGAGGCAAACGCCGTCTCGCGCGCCTGTTCACCACCGAGTGCGGCCAAGGCCTGCTCGACTTCCGGCGTGGGCGCGCCCCGCGCGCTGACCTCCAGATCCGCGCCGAGCAATCCACGCGCCTGCATATCCAGTGCCTGCTGCACATTTTGCCCGAATGAGCCGACCGCGACCAATGCCGCCACGCCAAGAATGATCGACGCCGAGGTTAACAGCAGTCGTCGCCAGGATGGACGCGCGTCACGCCAGGCGGTCTTAAGAATGAATGAGCAGGACATCGGCACAGAGTCCCGGTCAGGAAGCATCGACCACGTGGCCGGCACGCAGGCGAAGCGTGCGGTCACAGCGGGCGGCCAGCTCCAGATCGTGGGTTACCAACACCAACGTGGTGCCGCGCTCGCGATTCAGTTCAAAGATCAATTCCGTGACGGTGGCCGCGTTGGCCCCGTCGAGGTTGCCTGTCGGTTCGTCGCAGAACAGCAGCTTGGGCGAATTGATGAAAGCCCGGGCCAACGCCACCCGCTGTTGTTCACCACCGGAAAGTTGCACCGGATAATGGCCGGCGCGTTCGCCCAACCCCACCCGCTTCAACAAGGCCAGCCCGGCGGATTCGCGTCCGCTTTCGCCGCGCAGCTCCAGCGGAACCAAAATATTTTCCAACGCGGTCAGCGTGGGGATCAGTTGAAAGTTCTGAAAAACAAAACCGACATGAGCATTGCGCACCCGCGCGCGGCCATCCTCGTCGAGTTGAGCCAGGGACTCGTCGACAATACGCACGTCCCCCGAACTGGAACGGTCCAGACCCGCGCACAAACCAAGCAAGGTCGTTTTGCCACTGCCCGACGGGCCCACGACCGCGAGGCTGCCGCCGGCCGCCACGTCAAAGTTCACATCCGACAACACCTCCAGCTTACCGGCTGCGGTGACGTAGCATTGGCTGAGATTGGAAACAGAAAGTATCGGTGCAGCGGAAGAACTCATGGCTTGTGGTTGCGCAGCAAACACGGGCGGGCTTGATTGGCAAACGATGCGACTGCTCCTGCTCCTGAAGTTGTTTGTTGTTACCTCGCTCATCGCCGCGGCCGAGCCTCGTATGATCGTATTTTATGGCGATAGCCTGACAGCCGGATACGGGCTCGATGATCCGGCGACCCAGGCCTATCCCGCCCTGATCCAAGCCAAAATTGACGAAGCCGGACTCGATTGGAAGGTGCTCAATGCCGGGCTCAGTGGGGACACCACCAGCGGCGGTCTGCGGCGGCTCGACTGGGTGCTGCGGCGACCCGCCGATATTTTTGTGCTCGAACTTGGTGGCAACGACGGCCTGCGCGGTCTGCCGTTGGAGTTGGTTGAAAAAAACCTCAACGCCATCATCGACCGAGTGCAGACCAAAAACCCCGCCACGTCCGTGGTGCTGACCGGCATGCGTATGCCGGTCAACATGGGCACCTATGCGACCAACTTCGACGCCATCTTCCCCAAGCTGGCCGGACAACGCGATCTGGCCTTCATCCCTTTCCTGCTCGAAGGCGTCGGCGGCATCGCCCGCCTGAACCTGCCCGACGGCATTCACCCGACCGCCGAAGGTCACCAAAAAGTTGCCGACACGGTTTGGTCCGTGCTCGCCCCGCTCTTGCAACCTGCCACCGCGAAACGCTGAACTTGAGCCATGGTGCTTCGTCTCCTTCTTCCCCTGCTCGGCCTGCTCGTTTTTGCCGGCTGCAAACCCCGTCCGACTCCGGTCGAACAAGCGCTCAAAACCCAGACCCTGATCCTCGGTAACGGCGCCGAACCGCAGGACCTCGATCCACAGACCTCGTCCGCCTACACCGACTACAATATCCTGATCGCATTACTCGAGGGCCTCACCGTGATCGACGAGGCAACCTCGCAACCCATCCCCGGCACCGCCTCCAGTTGGGACATTTCCGACGACGGACTGCGCTATACCTTTCATCTCCGCCCAGAGGCAAAATGGTCCAACGGCGCACCGGTCACCGCCACCGATTTCGTTTTCGCATTTCGCCGTATCCTCACACCGGCACTGGCCTCGGATTACAGCTACATGCTCTACCCGATTAAAAACGCCGAGGCCTACAATACCGGCGAACTGAAAGACTTTGACCAAGTCGGGGTGCACGCGATCGACGAGCACACCCTGCAGATCGAAGTCACCCAACCTACCCCACAACTGCTCGCGCTGGCAGCCCATCAAGCCTGGTTCCCGGTTTATCCGCCCGCGATTCTGGCCCACGGCTCAATCGATAAACGCGGCAGCGGCTGGACCTCCCCCGGGGAGTTTATCGGCAACGGGGCCTTTCAGCTCACCGAGTGGAGCCCCAATCAGCGCATCGTGGTCACACGAAATCCCCACTACTGGAATAACACCGGCACGGCCGACGGCGTGCAAAGCGTCGTATTTATTCCCAATGACAACATCCCCGCCGACGAAGCCGCCTTTCGCACCGGTCAGCTGCATCTGACCTACGACCTGCTGCCGGACCGGATAGAGCATTACCGCAAGTCGGCGCCGGAAAACCTCCGCATCGACCCGTTGTTGGAAACTTACTACCTGCGCTTTAATGTCCGCCGCACGCCCCTGAACGACGTCCGCGTGCGTCGGGCTCTCGCCCTGTCCATCAATCGCGAGATCATTTGCCAAAGCCTCCTGCTGGGCAGTCGCGCGCCCGCCCATGCCTACACCCCGCCGGGCACCGCGGGCTACACCGCCGATTCCGGACAACCCGATGATCCCGTCGCCGCCAAACAATTGCTGGCGGACGCCGGTTATCCCGAGGGCAAGGGATTCCCCGTGCTGGAAATCCAGATGAATGCCGACGCCCTTAACCAGCGGGTGCTCGAAGCCATTCAATCCATGTGGAAACAAACACTCGGAATTGAGGTCAGATTGGTATCACTCGATTTCAGAGCCTACCTCGAAAATCAACGCACCGGCAGCTATGAGATCTCCCGTTCCCGCTGGATTGGAGATTACAACGACCCCAACACCTTCCTCGATATGTTTGTGACCGACGGTGGTAACAACCAGACCGGCTGGAGTGATCCGTCCTATGACCGGGCCATCAAAACCGCCGCCAGGACTTCGAAACCGGTCGATCGCTTCCATCACTTCCAAAATGCCGAATACCTCTTGCTGGAAGCTGCGCCAATCGCTCCAGTCTTTCACGGAACCAGAATATATTTGATACACACCGATGTTAAAAATTGGATCCCTTCCCTTCTGGGTATTCACCGCTATCAAACCATTCGGCTGACTCGTCTTCCGAAAGACTCTAAGTAAACACTTTGTATTATTGACCAGCGCTCATCTCGCTGTTCATCTGAGATTTCCCCCGCATGACAGCGCCCCGCTTTCCCGACCATCCCACCCCTTTGCGTAAACCCGGCATCATCCTTGCCCTGTTGCTGGCCGCAGGTTCGGCCCAAGCACAGGTATCTATCCCCATCCCCAACATTTTGGCGGAGGTGGAGAACTACATTAAGAAACGGCAACCGGCCGACGCGGCCGCTTTGCTTGACCGTGTGCTGATCCGTGCGGATGCCGGCGAGGCGATGCCCGACGGCGTCGACATGGACCGCATCCGTCTGGCTGCGGCCACCAATCACTTCCAGACTCAGAACTACCCCCGCAGCGTCGAGATCATCACCGGCCTGCTGGCGAAGAACCCCCAGAGTTCCGCGCTCGCGGCTGAGGCCCGTATGTTGATGGGCCTAGCCCTCGCACTACAGAACAAATACGTAGAAGCGATCCCCGTCTTCGCAGCCGCAGAAGTCTCTCCCTCTTATCGGGACAAGGCCATGCTTTACGGCGCCATGTCCGCCCAGCAGGCCGGCAAGATTGATGAAGCCATCGCGGCCTACACCCGACTGCTATCCGCCTCGCCCCGCGACCGCGACTGGGCTGACGCCGCCCTGTCATTGATCAATCTCCAGCTGCGCACAGGGCAGTTACCCGACGCTCGCCGGGGCCTCAGCCTGCTCCGCACAAATCTACCGTTGGTCGACAACCTGGCCGGCCTCAACGTGTTAAGCCTCCAACTGGGGGATGCACTGACCGAAGCCAAGGACCCGGCCGGAGCCCTTACTGCCTACCGAACGGTCTTGTTTAAGAAAGATATCATCGCCCAACAAAGCCGCCGTAACGCCCGTATTGAGGCGGACATCAAGCGAATTCATGACATGACGGTTGGCGATGCCACCCAGATGGACGCGGTGCGCCGCCTGAACGGCCGGTTGGAGCAGGCAAAATCAGCCATTGGCGAGATCGAAAAGCTGGAAAACTACGACGCCACCCTGCTCTTCCGGCTGGGTAATGCGTTCCAGCTGCGAGGCGGTGCCTGGGAAGCCGCCCTTATTTTCGAAGAAATCATCGCGAAATTCCCGGACTCAACCGAACGCGAGCAGGCTTATTTTGGCTTGGTCCGCGCTTATGCCGATGCCGGCCGCCTTGAGAAAACCAATGATGCCGCTCTGCGCTTTCAGCGGATCTACCCCAACAGTTCTTTTGGTGCACAGGCCCTTTATTTGGCCGCGCAGGCCGCCGGGCAACGCGGCGACACCGCGGCGCAACTACAATTCCTAAGCATCGCGACTGATCGCTACAGGGATAACGTGGAATTGCGTGAGCCCATGCTGCTCATGCAGGCCAACGCCCTGTTTAGTCTCGCCCGCTACAGCGAAGTCACTGGGATTGTCCAAAACTACCTGAACGACTACCCTCAGGGAAAGTTTGTCGAGGAAGCCGCCTACCTCTCCGCGATGTCCACCTTGGCGGACGGAGAAGCCTCTGCAGCAGCCCAGGCAATCAAAACCTACCTCGACATCTATCCTCAGGGTAAGTTCGTGGACGACGCCCGCTACCGCATGGCCGCCACCGACTATGCCCGCCAAGATTTCAAGTCCGCATTGGAACGCACAAAATCTTGGTTGGCGGATTATCCGAGCGAACATCCACAGCGCGGTGAAATCTATTCATTGCAAGGTGATGTGCATTCAGGACTGAATGAAACCACCGAGGCCATCGACAGCTATCAGCAAGCGCTGCTCCTGCCGCTTTCAGATGAGCAACTTGGCTATGTCCTCGACGAACTGACCCGACTCTACCAAGGCGAACGCAACTCCGACGCCGCAGTCGAAATGTGGGAAACCTTTGCCCGCGAACGTCCGGATCATCCGTTCGTCATTAATGCAGCCTATTGGATCGGTCGTCTGCGTTCCCGCGAAGGCCGGGTCGACGAGGCACTGGACCGCGTCGCCGATATTGCCAGCCGCTACGTCTCGGACGCGGACCGGGACTCGGTCGAACGCCTCTTGATCGAAGTCGCCTCCATGCTATCCAAGCCCCCGAAGGGCAAGCGCGGCGAGCCCAAGCCCGAACCGCAAACGTTGGACCAGCTTTTCGCACGGGTAGACCAACTGCTGCTGACTCCGGCCACCCGGGATTCCGCCACTGCCCGCGCCAGGGCACTGTTTGTTAAGTCAGAGATCGCCGGATTCCGTAAACAACCGCGAATTCAGAAAGAGTATCTGGACCGGATCGCATCATCAAATGCCCCCGACACCCTGCCTCCGGGCATTTTGGGTAAAATTGGCGACCATTTACTTGAGAAAAATGAAATCGATCTGGCCCGCTCTTTCTACACCCAGATCATCACCGCCCACTCCAAGTCGATTTTTGCCGACTACGGCTACACTGGACTTGGCCAGATAGCCTTGATCGAAGGAGACGGCACTGAAGCCCTACGCCGCTTCAACGACGCCATCGACAAGGCCGGCGCCCGCTTCAAATTGATGGACGCCACCATCGGACAAGCCCAAGCCCTCCTGCTGCTGGGACGCCTGGATGCCGCTCAAAACCTCTTTGAACAGGTCGCTAGCAATCGTTCTTGGCGCGGACCCGCCACGGCGGAAAGCCTCTACTCCCTCGGCGAAATCATGATGAAGCGCGGCACCCCCGACGACATCGCCAAAGCCCAAGCTCACTTCCAGCGCATTTACATCTCCTACAAGCGTTATGTCCCTTGGGTAGCCAAGGCCTACCTGCGCAGCGCCGATGCGTTTGAAGCCCTTGGTCAAAATCAGGAATCCGTTAATACCCTGAAGGAAATGCTGCGTGACGAACGTCTCACCAACCTTCCGGAAGCCGCCACGGCCCGGAGCCGCCTGGTTCCGCTTGAAGCCGGTTTACCGGCCTCCAAGGGAGGTAATTCATAATGAAACTACCCCGCACACTCACCGCGGTTCTGCTCACCCTGATCGGAGGGGCCTCCTCACTCTGCGCCCAGAGCTACGTGCTCAACAATGGCACCGTTCTGAAGGCCTCTGAGGTAAAACTGAGCGGCAACGCCTTGGTTCAGGAAATCGCCCTCCCCGGTGGCGGATCCGCCGAACGCCGCTACCTGCTCAATACTGTAGCCCGCCTTTCTTGGCCCGAGCCCGAGGAAGTCGGATCTGCCGAGGCTGAGCTGGCGGCCGGTAAGAATGCAGAGGCACTGGCCACCATCACACCGATATACCGCATTTTTGGACCGTTTTCCAAAACGCCAGGCTCGTGGTGGACCCAAGCCGCGTCCCTGCGCCTGCAGGCCATGGTCGCAAGCAAAGCTTCTTCCAGCGATATTTCGTCTGCTGCTCGTGAGATCATGAATTCGGCCACCGACCCTGAGGCCGTTGGCAATGCCAAGCTGGCCTTGGCTCAAGTCGATGCCCGCGAAGGTCGCGACAGTCTGGCCTCAGCTATGATTGACCAGATCGTGAATGACGCCCCCTCTGGTGTTCGTGCCCGGGCTTGGTTGCTCCGGGGAGATCTGGCCTTGAAGAAACAATCCTTTGAAGCAGCCATTGAAGCCTACCTGCATGTCCCTGCATTTTTCGGCACACTGGATGAACTGATGCCCAGTGCCATCCTCGGCAGTGCCAGAGCCTACAAGGGTTACGGCGACGCCTCACGGTCCGAACGCGCCTATCTCGATGTAATCGACACTTATCCGAATACCGCAGAAGCTCAAATCGCCAAAAACGAAGCCGGATTCTGATTCTCTTACAGCCATCCCCAATTCCCAAACCTACCATCTCCTTCATTCCACTCATGAAAGCAACGCACACCCCCGCCGCCCGCAGCCTCACCCGCCTGACACTCCTCTTCCTCGCCAGTCCGCTGGCCCTGTTCGCCCAAGAGGCCGCAGTCGCCGAGGTTCACTCGAAAACCCTGCTGCAAGAACTGTCCGCCCCGGCCATTATCCCCCTGTGGTTCTGCTCCGCACTGATCGTCTATCTCGTTATCGATCTTTACCTAAAGACCGCGCGCAAACAGGCCCTGCCCCCGGAAGTAATCGAGAACATGAAAACCATGTTCCGTCAGGGCGACTACCACACCGCCTACAACTGGACTGAAGCCAACCCCGGCACCGTAGCCAACGTGGTGCACGCCGGCCTTCGTCACTCCAACGGTGGAAAACAAGCATCCGAAGACGCCATGGCAGCCGCCATCGTGGGTGAAAACACCAAGTTCCAGAACAAAATCGCCTACCTCTCCGTCATCGGCGTTATCGCCCCCATGATCGGTCTGACCGGCACGGTTATCGGCATGATCCAGGCCTTCGCGGCCATGGGCCAGGCTGGTGCCTCCGATCCCTCCAAACTCTCAGGAGCCATCGGACACGTGCTTCATGCCACCGCGTCCGGTCTGGCTGTGGCCATTCCCGCGTTCATCTTTTACTATCTGCTGCGTAATCGCGTGACCCACATCATCCACGACCTTTCGCTGGCAGCCAACGACTTGTTCCGTCGTTTCCCCTACGACTATATGACCACCGTCGAATTCGAAGGCGGCGAAAGCTATGCCGCGATGCCGAACTGGCTGGAAGGTGGCCAAACCGCCGCCCCCGCAGCTCCCGCAGCCGAACAGGCCTGATTGATCCGATAGCAGGACCCTCCCTACCCTTTTAATACTTAACCCCTAAAATACTATGGCCGGTGGCGGTGGTGGCGAAGGCGAGCCCGAATTCCAAATTGCGCCTATGATCGATGTCTTGTTGGTGCTGCTCATTTTTTTCATGAGCATCGCCACCACGACGGTGAGTCGTTACGACCCCACCGTGAACCTTCCGCTGGCGCCTGACGCCAACAAGAAGGAAGACTCCGAGAACGAACTCGTTTTTAATGTGCATTGGCGCGTCTCCGACCAGGTCGCCGTGACCACATTCGAAGAAACTGAATACATCGAGCTGGAACCCCTGCTCGACGTGCTTAGTGCACGCAAAAAAGCGCTCCCAAAGTCGCGAGTATTGATCCGCAGCGACGGCAACACCCCCGTCCGCTTCGTGAACAATATTGTCGAACTTTCCGCCCGCGCCGGTTTGGTCGACATCACCTTCGCAACGCTTGCCAAGTAACCTTTACGGACCGCATCCCTCCCCATGAAACTGCCAGTCCAGAGCTCCAACCCCGACGTCGGCTTCCAGATCGCCCCGATGATCGACGTAGTCTTCGTCATCCTTGTCTTCTTCATGGCCTTGGCCGCGCAGATCAAAATCGAGCAAATTCTACAGACCAAGCTCCCCGGCAAATCGGAGTCCAGCAGTCCGACCGAATTTGTGGATGAGCAGATCCTGCAAATCGACGATGTCGGTGATGTAACCCTCAATGATGAGGCCTACGACTCCATCACCAGCCACGAACTGCCCCAATTAACCGGCACACTCCTGCGCCTCAAAGCATCCAGCGACGCCGCCCAATCCAAGGTTGTCGTCACTCTCGTCAGTCACCCCGACTCCCCCTACTCCCGCACAATTGATGTGCTCAACGCCTTGGCTGTCGCCGGCATCACCAACGTGACGTTCACCGCCGACACCGAGCTCTGATATCCCCATGTCCGACCAAGAGCCCACGCCCCCGCACGAAGTGTTCAACGAAGTGCACGCGACCGATCTCGCCGCCTTGCGTGAGAAACCCAGCCTTTATCAACGCGCGACCAAGAGCATGCCGATCTTGATCACGGTTGCTGTGCATGTGGTTTTGTTCCTCATTGCCGGCGCCTTTGTGGTGCAGGAACAAATCCTTGGTAAAAAAACCAAATTCGAAGCACCTCCGACCTCCGACGCCAGCGCTCCGAAGCAGGAACACCGTCTTCAGGTGGCCCGCAAAGGCGGCGCTTCCGGCGGTAGCTCCTCTCCGGTATCAGCCAATCGTATTTACTCCAGCGCCGAAGGCGCACTGCAATTACCGGATATGCCCTCCCTTCCCTCCATGGGCGCAGGCGGATTTGGCGGCTTCAGTGGTTTAGGGGCAGGCGTCGGACTCGGTGCCGGCGCCAGCATGAACACCAGCCTGGGCGGCGGTGGCCTCGGTGGCCGCGGTTTCATGTCCGTTGCCTTCCTGGGCATGACCAGCCAAAACGTCAGCAAGCTGGTCTTCATCGTCGATGTTAACAGGACCACCATGAGTGAAGGCAGTGGCGGCTTCGAGGCCTTCGCCGTCATTCGACAAGAGATCATGCGTCTGATCGCCGGCATGCCTCCTTCCGCGCAGTTTAACGTCATTATCTATGAAGGCGAAGATCGTGAACGCAGACTGAATGCAAATCTCTTTTCGCCCGAGCTCGTTCCCGCCAACGTGTCGAACAAGGACGCATTCATGCAGTGGATGACCCCGGTCAACTCCGCCATCGATAAACTCGGCATCGCGTCAGCCGGTTCTCGCCGCGGCTGGAGAGCCAAGGATCTGCCGTCTAATTCAGGCATTAACACGGAGGAGTTCGATCCCACAACATGGTCAAAAGCCGTGCAGTGCGCACTCGAGATGCAGCCCGATACCATATTTCTTATCACGAACAGTCGGGGAAACCCGACGAATGCGATTGGCGAGACAGAGTGGATGCGCCGCATGCGCGAATATGAGGATAGCAAGGAGGCCTATATACGGTATGTGAAAAGTCAGGGTCTGGACCCTGATGAGGTCGCCAAGGCCCGCAACGCCGCCTACGGAAAGGCCCATCGCGAATTCGATGTAGCCAACAAGGCCATTGTCGCAAAGGGACACCCTCCGATTATTCTGAGCCATCCAAGTCAAGTCTTCGACAGTGCGGTGCAGGCCCGCCTGAAACGGGAAGGCTTTAATATCACCTTGGACAAGACAGGTTGGACGGATAAAAGAGGAAATGCCATCAACGGCGGCCCTAATTCGCCACACCGTGTTTCCTCCGCCGCATGGAATGATCAAATCATCCACGTTTCGCGTCTGCAACGGGCTCTGGTGCCCGAGCGGGCAGCCCTCAATATCTTCCTCTTTACCGGCACTTCCACTCCACGCGATAGTGATACCAAGGATCTCTCAGATGTTGCCCGACGTAACGGCGGCAGGTTCGAGGTGTTGACCAACCAGCGACTGAAGGAGCTGAAAGCTCAGGCCGCGGCTAATAAATAACCCAGCCGCCGAGCTGGAGGGTCATATTCCCCGTGATCCGGTTCCCAACTGTTTCCTCGGGTCAGTGGCATATGCCTCACCGTATCCGGTTGGTCTTGCATGGTCATTCCGCCAAGCTGGGCTTAACCTGCTTGAACCACATGGGCCATGAGGCCGGCCGGAAATAGATTCGTGAGGAAGTCATCACGCAACCCTTCCCCCTATGTCCAACCCAACATCCATTCCTCCATCCAGCGAATCAGGGGGTCCCTCTCCGGACTATAAGCAAAAGCCCACCCTCTATCAGCGTGTCACCAAGAGTGTTCCCCTCTTGATTACTGTGATTGTGCATGTGGTGGTCTTTTTAATCGCCGGTGCATTTGTCATTAAGCAGGAGATTTCCCCTGAGAATAAATTTGAGGCTACACCGCCCGCCGGCCCACCGGACCAGTCAAACGAACATCGCCTGCAGATGGCACACCGTGACGCCGCCTCGGGCGGCAGTTCGTCTCCAGTTTCACAAACCCACATTACGACGAGCGCGGAAAGCGCGCTGCAACTGCCCGAGATGCCATCCCTGCCCAACATCAGTGGAGGACCGGCAGGATTCGGCCCGCTGGGGCCGACCGTCATCACTACGAACACCAATAAGGAAATGACCCTTCAGCCCAGGGATAATATGGGCAACACGGGCTTCGTCTCCGACTCCTTTCTGATACCAACCAGCCAAATCATAAGGAAACTGGTTTTTATCGTCGATGTGAACAAAAACACCATGAGCGAAGGCAGTGGCGGCTTTGAGGCCTTCGGAGTCATCCGGCAGGAAATCATGCGCCTGATCGCCTCCATGCCGCCTTCTGCGCAGTTTAACGTGATCCTTTTTGATGGCGAAGACCGGGATCATAACGTTCAGGTTAATCTCTTCGCCGAGACTTTGCTACCGGCCAACGTCCTCAACAAGGATGCATTTATTCTGTGGCTGCAGCCCGTTAACTCAGCCATCGATAAACTCGGTTTATCTTCCGCCGGTGGCCGGCGTGGCTGGAAACCAGGCGCCCTGCCGGAGAACTCGGGCATCACTGGGGAATTCGATCCGGTTACTTGGTCCAAAGCCGTGCGCTGCGCGCTGGAAATGCAACCGGACACCATCGTGGTCATCACCAACACCCGCGGTAATCCCACCAACGTAATTGGCGAAACCGAATGGATGCGCCGCATGTCCAGTTATGAGAACGAACTGAAGGAATACCAACGGTATCTCGACCAAAACAAACTGGATGAAGACGCCATCGCCAAGGCTAGGAATGCGGCCTATTCACAGGCCAAACGTGAATTCGATGCCGCCAACAAGGCGATCGTGGCCAAAGGTCATCCGCCCATCATCATCACTCACCAGACGCAGGTCTTCGACAGCGCAGTGCAAGCCCGCCTCAAAAAGGAAGGATTCAACATCACTTTGGACAAGACCGGTTGGTCGGACAAAAACGGCAACGCCTATCGAAACCCGCCGAACAAACCGAACCGCATCTCCAACGCGGATTGGGCCGATCAGATTATCTACGTATCCCGTTTACAGCGCGCACTGGTCCCTACCCGCGCCATGCTTAATATCTTTCTTTTCACCGGCACCACCACGCCCAAGGATAGTGACAGCAAAGATCTCTCCGACATCACTCGACGCTTCGGCGGTAAATTTGAAGTTCTCACTAATCAGCGTCTGCTCGAATTGAGGGCCAAGGCCGAAACCGGCGGCAAATAAAGCAACCCTCACCAGATTACCGCACCATGCCAATCGTCACCAAGCTGCTCCACACCCGCATGCGGGTGAATGACCTCGATGCCACCGTTAAGTTCTACACCGAAGCGCTTGGCCTCACCGTTTCCCGCAGTCACACCTCACCACGGGGTGCCAAGCTGGTTTTCCTCGCCACTCCCAACAGCGACGAAGAAATCGAACTCTGCCAGATGCCGGCCGGTGCTTCGCCTTCCGTGCAGGTTCAGCCCGACCTCATGCACCTGGCTTTCGCAGTCGAAAACCTTGAACAGTTCGCAGCCGCTGCAGCGGCGAAGGGCTACCCGCTCAGCGATGGTCCGACCAAGACTTCCAGCGGTAGCGTGATTGCCTTTCTCGACGCTCCCGAGGGCTATGAAGTCGAGTTGATCGAGCGAGGCAACTGAGCCCGCTTCAACGGGCAATCAGGAGGACGTATATCGTCAGCCGATCCGCTGGCGCTCAGCCAAGGCACTGGCGATATCACGGCCAAAAAACGGACCGCGGTAAATCATCCCTGTATAGACCTGCACCAAGGCGGCCCCCGCATCCAGCTTCTCGCCTGCCGAAGCTGCATCGGTGATGCCCCCCACGCCAATGATCGGAAGCTTACCTCCGGTCGTCTTGGAAATGTATTTGATGACTTGGGTCGACTTGGTTCGCACCGGCGCGCCGCTGAGTCCACCGGCCTGCTCGAACGTCCCGAAATACCCCGGCCGCGCCAGAGTCGTATTGGTGGCGATAATACCATCGAGGCCCAATCCGAGAATCGTCTCCAGCACCTCGTCAATCTGCCGCCAGCTCAAATCAGGCGCGATCTTCAGCAGCAACGGCCGCCGGTCACGCCCCGCCTGCACTCGCTCGGCATTGGCCTCGGTCAAGGCACGCAATACGATTTCAAGCCGGTCCTTTTCCTGAAGTTTGCGCAAATCCGGTGTGTTGGGGCTGCTGACATTCACCACCATGTAGTCGGCATAATCGGCCAGCAGCCGGAAACTCTTCAGATAATCGTTCACCGCATCATCCAGCTCCGCCACCTTGGACTTGCCGATATTGACCCCCAGCGGAATCGCCCGGTTACCGGGCCCGGGCTGGGTCGACAACCGTTCGGCCACGCGCTCGGCCCCCTCGTTGTTAAACCCCATACGATTGATCACCGCTTCTTCAGACGGATAACGAAACGCCCGCGGCTTGGGATTCCCCGGCTGGGCCAGACCGGTAACGGTGCCGATTTCCACATGACCAAAACCCAAGGCAGCGGCTGCGCGCCAGGCACAGGCGTTCTTGTCAAACCCGGCCGCCAGACCCACCGCATTGGGAAATTCCAAACCAAAGGCCCGCACCGGACGATACCGGGACGAGGGCAGTTGGTTACACTTGGCCATGATGGCGCAGAGTGGCGGGACCGCTCCCAGCAGACTCATGGCGTGCACGCCAAGTTCATGTGCGCGCTCGGACTCGAGTCGGAATATCAAGGGTCTCAGTAACTTCTCGTAGAGAAAATCCATAGGGAGCCGCAGAGTGGGCAGGCCGGTCGGTGAAATCAAGCGCCGGACCAATGCCAAATGCCCATCACGGACACGTCAGCCTTTTGGGCTTGTTTTTCGTTTTACCCCTTCCACGCTGCGCCGAGTTTTCTCCGTCCCAAAGTAACTGCCGTGCGAAAGTTTCATAAACTGGGCTTCGTGGTTTGACTCCACCCGCGCGACCGTCTTTGGCTCCGGTTAACTTACGTAGCAAAAGCAATTATGGCCAACTCCTCAGCATCTCTCGATTGGTGTATCGTCCGTCTCGGTGAAGACCACAACTGGTGGGTCGATGAAATCAGCGACCCCGTGCGCTGGGACGTCGACGGACTCAGTATCACCGACCCACGCCAAGTCTCCCACCTGCTTGATTTGGTCGAACCTCTGCGTGACTACGGTTTCGACGAAGACCTGCTGGAGGCCGCCTTTATCGCCTTCCGGATCGACAAGGAAGCCGGTCAGGGACGCGTCCGCCTGAAGCGCGTAAAGGACACCCTCTTTGAATCGGAAGAAAAGCTGTTCGCCCTCGCCGACATCCTCGACGAAGAAAACGGCCCTTACGCCGATCTGCTCGACCACTTGACCCGCTGCCGCGTCAAACTGCTCAACGACGTGTTCGATTTTGAATCGAAGCTCACCGTCGACGAGATGGAAGACGAAATCCGCGAAGACCAGAATGCCTCCTTCATCGAGGGCAAGGCCATCCACACCTTCGACGAACTCTGTGCCATCCTCGACTACACCCCCGCCGGTTGGGAAACCGAGGATGAGGGTGAATCCCGTTCAGACGGTGAAGACATCGACGACGAAGACTTGCCCGACCTCGACGAAGACGAAGAGGAAAAACTCAAGAACGACCAATCCCTGAAGTGGGACGAGGAAGACGAGGAATCCGACGACGACTCCGAAGAGAAGCCCAAGCCCGAAGGGGACGAGGAAGAAGACGACGAAGAAGAGGAAGAAGAGGCCGAGGCTCCCAAAAAAAAGCGTAAGCGCTAAATCCTGCTCTTCATTTCAACCAACTATTCAACCGGCGGTGCCTCAGCGGCCCGCCGGTTTTTTAGTGTGGCACAGGCATTCCTGCCTGTGTCCAGTCGCTGACTCATCACCCAGAGACTCAGCCCTTGAGCAACGCGGCCATTTCCTTGGCGAAATATGTCAGGATCATGTCTGCACCGGCCCGCTTGATCGCCAGTAGGGATTCGTGACGCGTGCGAGGCAGGTCCAGCCAGCCCAGACGCGCCGCTGCGTGGATTTGTGAATACTCGCCCGAAACCTGATAAGCGGCCACCGGCTTGGTCACCACGTCGCGCACTTCCCGGATGATGTCCAGGTAGGCGCCGGCTGGTTTGACCATCAAAATGTCCGCGCCCTCCTCATCATCGAGCAAGACTTCCGTGAGCGCCTCGCGGCGGTTGGCCGGATTCATCTGATAGGTGGCTTTGCTCAGCAGGGTCGTGCCCGCGGCCTTGGCACTACCTACCGCTTCGCGGAAAGGTCCATAGTAGGCCGAGTTAAACTTTACCGAATAGGCCATGATCGCCGTGTCGGTAAAACCCTCAGCGTCCAAGGCGCGCCGAATCGCCCCCACCCGGCCGTCCATCATATCCGAAGGCGCGACCACATCGACGCCCGCCTTGGCTTGCAGAACCGCCATCCTGGCCAAAATCGCCACCGTGCGGTCATTGTCCACGTCGTCTCCTGCCGCGTTTAACACCCCGTCATGGCCATGACTGGTGTAAGGATCGAGCGCCACGTCGGTGATGACCATCAGCGCCGGCACGGCGGCCTTAACGGCCCGCACAGCACGTAAAACCAAGGTATTCTCGTCCAGAGCACCCGACCCCTCACTGTCCTTGAGTTTGGAGTCCAGCTTGGGAAACAGGGCGACCGCCGGGATTCCGAGGTCGTGCAACTCGCGGCACTCGATTACCAAGTCGTTGATACTACGTCGAAAGACGCCGGGCATCGATGCGATTTCCTCGGCGGGAGCGTCGCCGTCGATCACAAAAAGCGGAGCGATAAAATCAGCCGGACGCAGCACGGTCTCCTCCACCATGGCACGCAGGGCCGCGGTGCGGCGCAAACGACGGGGACGCTGGGGCAAATCGGGCTTGAAGTCGGTAGGCAAGGACATGTTGACTCCCTACAAAACACGCCATGACCAACGTCGCCATACGTTTTTGCAGCGCGATGCGTGAGATCACCACCACGCGAACTCGCACCACCACCCGCCGGGGTGGGATCGGCCGCGCCTGTCGCTGACACGCGCCCCAGCCGGTGCCCCCGCCCACGGCGGTTTTCGAAGCGCACCGGCATTCTGCAAAAACACCGTTCCGCTCCGGCGGTTTTCCTGTTAGCGACAACCCTTTACGTTTCATGGCCATCACTCTTTTTGACTCCCTTACGCGCACCGAGCGCGAACTCCGTCCCGCCGAGGCCGACGGCATCTTCCGTTTCTACAACTGCGGGCCCACCGTTTACGCCGCCGCCCACATCGGCAATTTCCGCACCTTCGTGGTCAACGATCTGCTCCGCCGTCTGCTTGAGCTCGAGTTCGGCCCAGACAAGGTGAAGCACGTCCGCAACCTCACCGACGTCGACGACAAGACCATCCGCCGCGCCCGCGAAGAGAACCGCCCTCTCGCCGAGGTCACCAAAGAGTGGACCGAAAAGTTTCACGCCGACTGCGCTGCGTTGGGTTGCCTGCCTCCCCACGTCGAGCCCGCTGCCACCACTCACATTCCTGAGCAGATCGACATGATCGCCATCCTAGAGCGCAAGGGCCACGCCTACCGCACCGAGGACGGCTCTGTTTATTTTAAGGTCAACTCCTTCGACGGCTACGGCGCACTCTCCCGCGTCAAGGAACGCGAGCTCAAGGTCGGCACCGCTCTCGCCGGCAAACCACAGACCCACGATGCCGACGAGAAGGAAGACGGCTCCGACTTCGCGCTCTGGAAAGGCCACAAAACCGATGACGGCGACGTCTTCTGGCCGTCTCCTTGGGGCAAGGGCCGCCCCGGCTGGCACATCGAGTGCAGCGCCATGAGCAAGAAACACCTCGGCAAAACCATCGACCTCCACACCGGCGGCGTCGACCTGCTCTTCCCTCACCACGAAAACGAGATTGCCCAAAGCCAGTGCTGCAACGGCACCACCTTCGCCAATCACTGGTATCACAGCGAGCACCTGCTCGTTGACGGCAAGAAGATGAGTAAGTCGCTCGGCAACCTCTACACCCTCGACCAGCTCCGTGAGATGGGCCACTCCCCCGCCGCGCTGCGTTACGCATTGCTCACCGGCCATCCTCGCAAGCAACTCAGCTTCACGTTGGACTCTCTCGGCGCTGCCGAGAAGGCCCTGACCACTCTGCGCAACTTCCGCGAGGAACTCATCAAGCGCGGCCTCACCACCGAACACGCCCCTTCCAACAGTTTCGATGGTGTGATCGCTTCGCTAAACCACGAACTCAACACCCCCGCCGCTCTTGGCCAGGTGTTTACCTTCGTCAATCACTTCAACGCCAACCCCGCCCACCCGCTTCATCTCGGCGACCTCGCCGCGTTTGACCGCGTAGTCTTCGCGCTCGGCCTCGACCTCACCAAACCCGAGGTCCCGACCATTGAGGTTCCCGTTGGCATCGCCGCCCTCGCCGAACAGCGTT
Organism: Opitutaceae bacterium; assembly: GCA_037969015.1. Taxonomy (GTDB): domain Bacteria; phylum Verrucomicrobiota; class Verrucomicrobiia; order Opitutales; family Opitutaceae; genus JAUWBF01. The sequence continues at coordinate 28,189 of JBBKWO010000027.1, read as the reverse complement.
GGGCTGCCAAGCAGGCCAAAGACTGGGCCATGGCCGACCGTCTCCGCGCCGACCTCGCCGCCTCCGGTTGGCTCATGAAAGACCGCAAAGACGGCTACGACCTCGAACCTGCCTCCTGATACTCACTCTACTTAAACCTTATTTCACCACTTACCATGTCCATGACCCCCCTCGAAGAAATCCGCCACTCCTGCGCCCACGCGCTTGGCGCCGCCGTCCTTCGCCTCTTCCCCGAGGCCAAACTCGACATCGGTCCGCCCACCGACACCGGCTTCTACTACGACTTCGACCTCGATCATAAATTTGTCCCCGAAGACCTCGAAAAAATCGAGGCCGAGATGACTAAGATCGCCAAGGAGAACCAAGCCTTCCGCCGCAAGGAAGTCTCCCGCGAAGAAGCCGTCGAGCTCATCAAGGGTATCGGCCAGGAGCGCTACAAACTCGGCCGTCTCGCCGACATCCCCGAGGGTGAGGCTATCTCCTTCTACGAAAATGGCGAGTTCCTCGACCTCTGCGCCGGCACCCATGTGCGCTACAGCGCCAAACTGAAGGCCTTTAAGCTCCTCTCCATCGCCGGCGCCTATCACCGCGGCGACGAGAAAAACAAACAGCTCCAACGCATCTACGGCACCGCCTTCGAAAACAAGGAGCAACTCGCCGAATACCTCGCCCGCATGGAACAGGCCAAGGCCCGCGATCACCGCAAACTCGGCCGCGACCTCAAACTCTTCCACATCGACGAAGACGTCGGCCAGGGCCTCATTCTCTGGACCCCCAACGGCGCCATCCTTCGCCAAGAGTTGCAGAACTTCATTTTGGCAGAGCTCCAAAAGCAGGGCTACTCGCAGGTTTTCACCCCGCACATCGGCAAGCTCTCCCTCTACAAGACTTCCGGTCACTTCCCCTACTACAAGGAGTCCCAGTTCCCCGCCATCCCCGAGCCCGATCAGCTCATGGAGATCGCTGAGGCCGGCTGCTCCTGCGCTGATATGACGGCACGCTTGGAAGCAGTCACCAGCCACTTCGCCGCCAACCTCAACGAGCGCGTCGGCGCCGAGATGATCGGCCAGGATCGGGTGATGGACCCCACCCAGCTGCTCGACGGCTTCATGCTGAAGCCGATGAACTGCCCCCATCACATCAAGATCTTCGCCTCGCAGCCGCACTCCTATCGTGACCTGCCGGTGCGCCTCGCCGAATTTGGCACCGTCTATCGCTGGGAACAATCCGGCGAGCTCAACGGTTTGACCCGCGTGCGCGGCTTTACCCAAGACGACGCCCACCTCTTCTGCACCGAAGATCAGATCACCGCCGAAATCCAAGGCTGCCTCAGTCTCGTAAAAACCGTGCTCACCACCCTCGGCATGGCCGACTACCGCGTGCGCGTTGGTCTGCGTGACCCCGACTCCACCAAATACACGGGGGACGCCGCGAATTGGGACAAAGCCGAGAACGCTTGCCGCGAAGCCGCCAAGACCCTCGACGTGCCCTTCACTGAAGAGCCCGGTGAGGCCGCCTTCTACGGTCCCAAGATCGACTTCGTCATCAAAGACGTCATCGGACGCGAATGGCAGCTCGGCACCGTGCAGGTCGACTACAACCTGCCCATCCGATTCGACCTCTCCTACATCGGCGCCGACAACGAAAAACACCGTCCCGTGATGATCCACCGCGCCCCCTTCGGCTCGATGGAGCGTTTCTGCGGCGTGCTGATCGAACACTTCAACGGCGACTTCCCCGTGTGGCTCGCTCCCGAGCAGGTCCGCCTCGTGCCGATCTCCGAGAAGACCCTCGACTATGGCAAGGAACTGCTCACCCAGCTCCGCGAGGCCGGCGTGCGAGTGACCCTCGACGATGACAGCGACAAGCTCGGCGCCAAACTGCGTCGCGCCGAGCTCGCCAAGGTGCCCTACATGCTCGTGCTCGGTGCCAAGGAAGCCGAGGCCCGCGCCATCTCCGTGCGCTCCCGCGCCAAGGGCGACGAAGGCACCATCCCGGTGGACGAGTTCATTCCGCGCCTGCTCAACGAGATCAAGACCCGCGCCCTTGCGGTGAAGATCGAAAAGCCTGCCTCCGCCTGATCATGGATCCGTTCGCCGCGGCCACCGATTGGAAACCCGTCCTCGACGCCATCGTCGGGGCTCGCCACGGCGGACAGATCGAGACCGTGCTCGGCCGGTTGAAGGACCTCGACGCCAAACACCCGCATAACGCCGAGATCGCCTTCCAAATCGCCTGGACGCTCGACACCCTCGACCGTCCCGGCGAAGCGGTGCCGCACTACGAGCGTGCCATCACGCTCGGACTCGATCCCAACGAACACGCCAACGCCCTCGTCGGTTTCGGCAACTGTCTGCGTCTTTCCGGGCAAGCCGCCCGGGCCGTCGATATCCTCGACAAGGCCGGCGTCCAGTTCCCACACAACGCCGAGTTCTCCGCCTATCTAGCCCTGGCTCAATACGACGCCGGACGGCCCGCTGACGCACTGCGCACGCTGATGAACACCCTCGTCGAAACATCCGAAGACATCGGCATCGCCGCGCATCAACGCTCGTTGCGTTATCAAGCTGGCCGGCTGGGTTGAAAGGAGCGTGGACATTCCTGTCCACGCCGCTGGACGCCGATCAATAAAATCGGCGTCCATTTTCGGATAACGTCACTCTGCGTGGACAGGAATGTCCACGCTCCTCAGTTCAAACCGCTTCGTCTCCGCGCTCCTCGGTGCGGATACGAATGGCATCCTCCACGTGCCGGACAAAAATCTTGCCGTCACCGATCTTGCCGGTGCGCGCGGATTTAACGATCGCTTCGCAAACGGGCCCGACGATGTCGTCGGAAACCACCAGTTCGAGTTGGACCTTGGGAATGAAGTCCACGGTGTATTCAGACCCACGGTAAATTTCCGTGTGTCCCTTTTGACGGCCAAAGCCCTTGACCTCCGAGACGGTCATACCTTCGACGCCCAGGGCGGTGATGGCTTCTTTAACCGGTTCAAGCTTGAAGGGTTTGATGATGGCAATGATGAGTTTCATGAGTTTGTGCTAAATTTATGGATACGTATTAAACGATCACCGATGAATCAGTCGGAGTAGCCCTCTTCGCCGTGTTCACGAACATCGAGTCCCTGGCGTTCGACCTCGGCACTAGGGCGCAGGCCCATGACCGCCTTGATGGCGAAAGCGATGATCGTGGTGGCAATAACGCTCCACGCGATGGTCACACCCACAGACTTAAGCTGCTCCATAAACAGGCCGGCCTTGAGCGGTCCGACCGCCGAGTTGATTTTATCGCTGGCAAATACGCCCGTGAGCAACGCGCCAAGGGTTCCGCCGACGCCATGAACACCAAAGGTATCGAGCGCGTCATCGTAGCCGAGTTTGGCCTTGAGCACGGCGACCGCAAAGTAAGGCACGATACCGGCGATCGCGCCCATGATGACCGCCGAGGTCGGGCTGACAAACCCGGCACCCGGGGTAATGACCACCAGTCCACCAACGATACCCGAGCAAAATCCGAGCACCGAAGGATGACCGCGGGTCAGCCACTCGGCCAGAGCCCAGACAAAGCCACCCGTGGCAGCGGCCAGCGTGGTGGTCGCAAATGCATTGGCGGCGATACCGTCGGCACCGAGCGCGGAGCCGGCGTTGAATCCATACCAACCGACCCAGAGCATGCCGGTGCCGATCATACACATGACCATGCTGTGCGGGGCCATCTTCTCCTTACCAAAGCCCAGGCGCGGCCCGAGAATGATACAGAGGACCAAGGCAGACCAACCGGACGTCATGTGCACAACGGTGCCGCCGGCAAAATCGATCGCCTTGATCGCCGCGAGCGGATTGAGCGGACCGCACATAAAACCGTCGGTCGACCAGACCATATGGGCAAAAGGGAAATAAACCGCGAACATCCACACGGTAACGAAGACCAGCACCGCGGAGAACTTCATACGTTCCGCAATCGCACCGAGGATCAACGCTGGTGTGATGATCGCAAAGGAGAGTTGGAACATCGCCCACATAGTATCGCTGATCCAATAGTAGCCCGCGCCCGTGTGGTCGCCCTGAACGCCATTGAGGAACACGTTGCCCAGACCGCCGATAAACGCGTTGCCGCCTTCACCAAAGGCAAGGGTGTAACCGACCGCCCACCACAGGATGGTGACCAAACCGGCGATGCCCATACATTGGGCCATCACGGAAAGGATGTTCTTTTTGCGAACCAAGCCGCCATAGAACAGCGCCAGACCGGGCAAAGTCATAAAAATAACCAGCGCCGTGGAAATCATCTGCCACGCATTGTGACCGGGCCCCGGACCGGGGATTTTCGACGCGACGTCCGGCGTGCGGGCCGTGTTGTTGATGTAGGCCTCAAGGTCAGCAACGCGCTGCTCTAGATTTGGCTCAGGTAAAACCGTCTCAACGGCCGGAGGCGTATCCGTAGCCGACTCGGCTCGCAAAGCGCCGGGGGCTCCGGCAAGGCCAGCCAGGATTAAAACCAGGGTCACAAAGACCGACAGGGGGCGAAGGGTGTATTTCATGGGAATTCCCGTGAAATGCAGCACGACCCAAGCCATGAATATGATTAATGATTAATTTTATGCATACATCATGTATCAAATTATTATTAAGTAACTTAACAAATATAATTGAATGATCCTATTTGACCGTGCTGAGCAAAAACGTGCAGAAAACGTAAAATCTCCCTCACCTCAGTCCATTTTCACAAGGCATGAGGCACAAAAAAACCGGCTCCCTGAAAAAGGAACCGGTTTGGAAAGTAACGCGAAACGCTGAACGATCAGATCGCTTCGTCACCGCGTTCGTCGGTGCGGATGCGGATGACCTCTTCGAGGGGCATCACAAAGACCTTACCATCGCCGATCTTACCGGTCTTGGCGGCCTTCACGACCGTTTCAACGGCCTTGGTGACGGTGGCGTCATCAACCGCGATCTCAATTTTGACCTTGGGGAGAAAATCGACGGTGTATTCAGAGCCACGGTAGATTTCGGTGTGACCCTTTTGGCGGCCAAAGCCTTTAACCTCGGTAACGGTCATACCCTCGATGCCGATAGCAGCGAGAGCTTCCTTAACTTCCTCCAATTTGAAGGGCTTGATGATAGCAATGATGAGTTTCATGAGTGTGATGGAAAAGCAGAACTAATCGTAATGTGGGACATTTATGTTGGAGTGGCAACCATCGATAAATACCAGAATTTGGTTTATCATGGTCACTGGTTGCTCAGGCCTGAATTTTCATAAGCACAAAAAAAGCCGGCCTCGTGATGAGGCCGGCCTGAATTGAATCGGATTGATTCGAAACCGAATTAGACAGCGCTGTCGCCGCGTTCGTCGGTGCGGATACGAATCGCTTCTTCGATCGGCAGAACGAAGACCTTGCCGTCTCCGATCTTGCCGGTCTTGGCGGCCTTGACGATAGCGTCGGCGGTCTTGGTGACGGAGTCATCCGGAACCACGATCTCGAGTTTCACCTTGGGCAAAAAGTCCACGGTGTATTCAGATCCACGGTAGATCTCGGTGTGGCCCTTTTGGCGGCCGAATCCTTTGACCTCGGTAACAGTCATACCCTCGATGCCGATCTCGGCCAGGGCTTCCTTAACCTCTTCCAATTTGAAGGGCTTGATGATGGCGATGATGAGTTTCATGCGGTGATAATTTAGCGTTTAGCGTAAGTTGATGAAGGTAACCACGGTGCCGGTTGAACAGGCACCGTGGTTGGAATTAATTCACGTCGTAGCTTACTTGTGAGCCGCGGTGAAGTCGGGATATGCTTCGGCACCGTGTTCGCCGGCGTCGAGACCCTCGGTCTCTTCCTCAGCGGAAACGCGCCAGCCCATGATGGCTTTGCAGATCAAAGCGAGAATCAGCGAAGCAACGAAGGCGAAGATGCCGACGGAGAGCGCACCGAGGATTTGGATGCCGACCGGAGCGGCGTCAGAGAAGAGTCCGACAGCAACCGTGCCCCAGACACCGCAAACACCATGGACGGAGATCGCACCAACGGGATCGTCGATCTTGATCTTATCGAAGAAGATGATGGCAAAAACCACGAGGATACCGGCGATACCGCCGACCCAGATGGAGCCGGCCATGCCGATGGAGTCGGCACCGGCAGTGATGCCGACGAGACCGGCGAGGATACCATTGAGAGCCATCGAGAGGTCAGGCTTCTTGAGGAGCATCCAGGAGGTGGCGATCGAGGCCAGCGCACCGGCGGCGGCGGCGAGGGAAGTGGTCACGAAGACGTAGGAAACGCCACGGGGATCAGCACTAAGCACCGAACCGCCGTTGAAGCCGAACCAACCGAGCCAAAGGAGGAAAACACCGATGGTGGCGAGAGGCATGGAGTGACCGAGCTTGGGGATGATCTTGCCATCCCTGTATTTGCCCAGACGGGGACCGAGGACCAGCACCGCGGCGAGAGCGGCGAAACCACCAAAGGCGTGCACGAGGGTCGAACCGGCGAAGTCATAGAAGCCCTTCTCGGCGAGCCAGCCACCGCCCCACTGCCAGGAGCCGGTGATCGGGTAGATGAAGGTCACGAGCAGCGCGGCATAGACCATGAAGCTGCCCAGCTTGATGCGCTCGGCAACAGCACCGGACACGATGGTCGCGGCGGTGGCGGCGAACATGCCCTGGAAGATGAAGTCGGTCCACCAAGTGTAGGCGGGATTGTAAAGGTCGGTGACCTTGGACATGTCATCATTGCTCACACCGAACCAAGAACCCATGGCAAATAAGCCGTTAAAGGTCCAAGCATCACCCGGATACATGGAGTTGAAACCCCAGAATGCATAACCGAGCAGACCGATGCAGACGATGAACACGTTTTTGAACAAAATGTTCACGGTGTTCTTCGACTGACAGAGGCCGGACTCAACGGTGGAGAAGCCCAAGTGCATGATAAACACGAGAGCGGCGGAGATCAGCAACCAGAGGTTATTGACGGTGAAGAGTGCAAAGCCAGGCGAGGCCGCAAAGGCATCGTAGTCGGCATAAGCAGGAGCCTCATCGGCAACGTCAGTGACCGCAGCGGCAGTTTCGGAGACGGCTTCCACTGCAGGTGCGACGGCATCAGCCGCCTCCTGAGCAAAAACCGGAGTGAGCAAAGCCAGTAACGCAAAGATGCCGATCATCTTAAGCGCACCGGTCATAGACTGGGACCAGAGCTTCATATTGTAGGTGTCGTGTAGGTTAGGGAGTAGTGGTTGGATTCGCTTATCGTTAAGCTGGATAAGGATCTACAGTGAAAAGCACGCGATATGCCACATGGGTAGATTCAGTGAATAATTCTCATACCAACTCAAATTTCGCCCATGTTATTTCCATAAACACTATTACTAACCTCTGCATTATAGTAATTTACGCTGTTTATAGTTAATGAATTAAAATTCATCCTTTCACCTCAATCGGTGGGTCGAGAACACAAAAAAGCCGGCCCCATAACGGGACCGGCTTGATTTGCGTGGCTTTAGTTGAGGCCGAATCAGACGGCGCTGTCGCCGCGTTCGTCGGTGCGGATACGGATCGCTTCTTCGATCGGCAGAACGAAGACCTTGCCGTCTCCGATCTTGCCGGTTTTGGCGGCCTTGACGATAGCGTCGGCGGTCTTGGTGACGGAGTCATCCGGAACCACGATCTCAAGTTTCACCTTGGGCAAAAAGTCCACGGTGTATTCAGATCCACGGTAGATCTCGGTGTGGCCCTTCTGGCGGCCAAATCCTTTGACTTCCGTGACGGTCATTCCTTCGATGCCGATCTCGGCCAGGGCTTCTTTAACCTCTTCCAATTTGAAGGGCTTGATGATGGCGATGATAAGTTTCATGCGGTGTATGGGTTTAATGGGTTATCAGCTCAGTTTTGACGAACAGAGAAGTCGGGATAGGCTTCCATGCCGTGCTCACCGATATCGAGACCCATGGTCTCTTCTTCCTCGGAAACCCGGAGACCAACGGTGGCCTTGAGAATCATGAACAGCACGAAGGCGGTCGCGAAGGTGAAGGCGAAGACGCTGGCCACGCCGACGAGCTGAATCCAGAGCTGGTGGAAACCACCGCCGTAGAACAGACCATCCTTGATGGCGGTGGCGTCATCCCAGTAGAGGATGTCAACCGCGCGGCTACCGAAAAGGCCGACCGAGAGGGTGCCCCAAGCACCGCAAACACCGTGAACGGAGATCGCGCCGACAGGATCGTCGATCTTGAGCTTACCCTCAACAAAGAGAGCGGAGAAATAAACCAGCACACCGGCAACGAGACCGATGATGACTGCGGCACCGGTAGTGACCGAGGCGCAGGGAGCGGTGATGCCAACGAGACCGGCGAGAACACCGTTGAGGGTCATGGAGAGGTCGGGCTTGGCGGTGCGGATCCAGCTGACGCACATGGCGGCCAGACCACCACCAGCGGCAGCCAGAGTCGTGGTCACCGCAACGTGGGCGATACCATCAACGGCAACCAGCGTTGAGCCGGGATTGAAGCCATACCAGCCGAACCAAAGGATGAAGACACCCAAGGAGGCCAACACGAGGTTGTGACCGGGGATCGGATGAACCGAGCCGTCCTTGCCAAACTTGCCTTTACGAGCGCCGATGAGGATACAACCAGCGAGCGCGCACCAAGCACCAACCGAGTGAACCACGGTGGAACCGGCGAAGTCGCGCATGCCCATCTCACCGAGCCAGCCGCCGCCCCAGATCCAGTGACCGGTGATCGGATAGAGCACCAGGGAGATGATCAGGGAGTAGAAGCAGTAGGTGATGAACTTGGTGCGCTCAGCCATGGCACCGGACACGATAGTCGCGGCGGTGGCGGCGAACACCACCTGGAAGAACCAGCCGGCACTCAAAGCACCATCTTGACCAGCGGTGGCGGCACTCATCATGACGTAGGTCGGATCCCAGCCGATGAACGAGTTGCCTCCACCACCATACATGATGGCGTAGCCGACGGCCCAGAAGGCCAAGGCGCCGATGCAGAAGTCCATCAGATTTTTCATCATGATGTTACAGGCGTTCTTGGCACGGGTCATACCGGCCTCGACCATGGCAAAGCCGGCCTGCATGAAGAACACAAGGAGAGCGGCAATCACCAGCCACATAATGTCGGCGGTGCCTTGCGGCAGGTAGGCAACCGCTTCGACAGCGGTTTCGGCAGCTGCCACTACAGTGTCCGAGGAAGCAGCCACATCAGCGGCCATGTCCTGGGCAGAGAGAGGGACAGCGAGAAACGCCGCGCAAGCGGCGGCAATGAGTCCGGCTTTCCAGAAGCCAGAGGTGATGTTGGTAAGCAGTCGTTTCATGCGTGGTTGGTTGTTTGTAAGCCTAATTATAATAAGCTCACCCCGCACTTACGGGGATGGCTTTGGCTCCACCCACCTTCGCAACTTCCATGCCAGCATACCCCGATTACAAAAAAGGCGCCCCAAAAAGAGGCGCCTTTTTTATGAATGAAAATTCATCTTAGTCCTGCTTATTCAGGTATTACCGTATTGATATGCAGTTCCTTGAGTTGCTTGGCGGTAACCGGTGTCGGCGACTGCGTCATGAGGCACTGTCCCTTCTGGGTCTTCGGGAAAGCGATCACGTCGCGAATGCTGGTCGTGCCACAGAGCAAGGCCACCAGACGATCCAAACCGAACGCAATACCACCGTGAGGAGGGGCGCCAAACGAAAACGCCTTGAGCATGTAGCCGAACCGGCTTTGCACGATGTCGGCCGGAATCTTGAGCACCTCCTCAAAGATTTTCTTCTGCACATCCGGCTGGTGGATACGGATCGAGCCGCCGCCCATTTCCATGCCGTTGAGCACGAGATCGTAGTGCTGACCACGGACGGCCTTCGGGTCGGAATCGAGCAAATGAAGATCTTCCGGCACCGGCGCGGTGAACGGATGATGCGTGGCCACAAAGCGCCCCTGCTCCTCGTCGTAGGACATGAGCGGGAATTCGATCACCCAGAGGAATTTCCAGTCGTCGGCGCGAATGGTGAGCTTGCCGCGCTTGACCAGCAGTTGAGCGGAGTCGAGGCGAACGCGTCCGAGGATCGCACAGGCTTGTTCCCAAGGGGAGGCGGCAAAGAAAATCATGTCACCGTCTTCGATGCCGAGACGCTCGGTCAGCGCAGTCTTTTCGGCGTCCGAGAAGAATTTAACGATGGGGCTCTTCCACTCGCCGGCTTGCACCCGAATGAAGGCGAGGCCCTTGGCGCCAAGGCTCTTGGCGGTGTCTTCGAGGTTCTTGAGTTCACCTTGGGTCAGATCAGCGAGGCCCTTGGCGTTGATGGCTTTGATGCAACCGCCGTTGGCAACGGTGCCTGAGAAGACCTTAAAGGCAGACTCCTTGAAAACCTCGGAAAAGTCCTGAAGTTCGAAACCAAAACGCAGGTCGGGCTTGTCCACGCCGAAGCGGTTCATCGCCTCGTGATAGGGCATGCGCAGGAAGGGCGCCTGGATCTCGGTGCCGAGCACGTCTTTCCAGATTTTTTTCAGCATGCCTTCGAACAACGCGTAGACGTCCTCGCGGTCGATGAAGGAGGCCTCGACGTCAACCTGGGTAAACTCCATCTGACGGTCGGAACGAAGGTCCTCGTCACGGAAGCAGCGGGCGATTTGGAAATAACGCTCCACGCCGGCGACCATGAGGATCTGTTTGAATTGCTGCGGCGACTGCGAGAGCGCGTAAAATTCACCGGGATGAATGCGCGACGGCACGAGGTATTCGCGGGCACCTTCAGGAGTGGATTTGAAGAGCGCGGGGGTCTCGACTTCGATGAATTCTTGGGAGTCAAAGTAGTCACGGATCGACTTGGCGGCCTTGTGGCGAACCTGAAGGTTGCGCAGCATCTTCGGGCGACGCAGGTCCATGTAGCGGTAGGTCAGGCGCAGGTCTTCGTTGACCTTGTCACCACCGATATCGTCGAGCGGGAAAGGAGGCGTGTCGGCGATGTTGTGAATCACCAAACCGGATGCATCGACTTCGATGGTGCCGGTAGGCAGGGACGCGTTGGTAGTGCCTTCGGGACGGGCCACGACCTTGCCGGTGATGGCGATCACGGACTCGGGTTTGACGTGGGAGGCCTGCTCGGCGAGCGCGGCATTATCCTGCGGGTCAAATTTGATCTGGGTGATGCCTTTGCGGTCACGCAGATCAATAAAGAGAATGCCGCCGTGGTCGCGGATGGAATCCACCCAACCTTCAAGTGCGACGGACGCGCCAAGATCGGTTGAGGTGAGTTGGGCACAGTGATGGGTGCGCTTCATGTGGCTGGTGTGGTTAAAATGGACAAAAGTCAGAGCAAGCCTCGCGGACCGGTTCTGGGCAATGAGATTTTGGTCCGGCGATCTTGCCATAGGCCGCCTGCCGGTTTGCGCTTGGCGCGCCTTGCCCTCCAACCGACCGAGCCTCCCTAAAAAAATCTCCGCCACCACCGTGCGGGCCGACTTTAATGACGTGCGTGCGGTGCTCCATTATACTCGGGCCGCACACTGCCTGGGCATGTGGGCATCGGAGGAGGCGATGATTTCCCGCTTTTTTCAGGATAAATCGGCCCGCCTCCTTGAGGCCGGCTGCGGTGCCGGGCGCATCTGCATGGCTCTCTGGGAACGGGGCTACCAAAATCTGGCCGCCTTCGACTTTGCCGAGGAATTGGTCGAACAAGCCCACTCGCTGGTCATAGAACGCGAGGCCGCCATCGCGGTTTTCCACGCCGACGCGACCAAACTCACCAAGACCCACCGACCGTCCATCCCCTACGACGGCGTGCTCTTCATGTTCAACGGCCTCATGCAGATTCCGGGGCGCCGCAATCGACGGAAAGCCCTGAGGCAACTGCGAACCGTCTGTCGCCAGGGCGCTCCACTTTTATTCACCACCCATGACCGGGATCACTCCCCGGCGGAACGCGCCATGTGGCGCCTGGAGGCCCTGCGCTGGGTCAACGGTAAACAAGACCCGCGGCTGGTGGAATTTGGCGACCGTTACTTCGAGGACGACCTCGGACGCACTTTCATGCATCTGCCCGACCGCACGGAAATCCTCGCCGACCTAAAAGCCACCGGCTGGGTCCACGCCGACGATAAACTCCGTCGCGAACTCGGTAAAGAGTCACGAGCGGTGCGTGATTTTTCCGACGAATGTCGTTTTTGGGCGGCCACCGCCGGCGCTTGCCCTCCGCCCCGACGGCACGCTAAGTGAGAGGTTGATCATGCTCGATTTCTCCGACGACCGCACCTGGCTTTGGCTGGCAGCCGCAGCTTATTTTGGCGGCTTTGTGCTCGGCACGGTCGCACTCCTGCGCGACCGGCGGCACTCGCGCGGATGGATGTATGCCATCATCACCATCGGTTATCTACTGCAGACGACCGGCCTTTATTTCCGCGGACTGGAGGTCAAGGGCTGCCCGCTCGGCAATACGTTCGAGCTCTATCAATTCACCGCCTGGTCGGCGATCACCCTCTATCTGGTGGTGGGCCCGGCCTTCCGCCTGAGTCTGCTGGGTTACTTCACCTGCATGCTGACCACGACATTGACGCTGCTGTCCCTGCTCATGCCGTCGTGGGATGCCATCCACCGCACGGGTATTTTTGGAGGCAATGCCTGGATTGAATTTCACGCCGCCCTCGCATTGTTCAGCTACGGTGTCTTTGGCCTGCTGGCCCTGACTTCGATCATGTATCTCTTGCAGGTCTTCAGCCTGAAGAGCCGGCACTTGAGCGGATTCTTTTCTTTCCTGCCCTCGATTCGTGACTTGGATCACATGAATCTCCGGCTGCTCGCCACCGGTGTGGTATTACTCGCCGCTTCACTGGGGGTCGGCTCGGTTTATTGGCTGAGCGACATCGATTCGGTCAACCTGCTCAAACTCTTGCTCACGGTCACGGTCTGGATCGCCTACAGCGCCGCCTGCGTGCTGCGCATCCGTCAGCGATTGATCGCCAAGCGCCTTGCCTGGACCTGCATCGTGCTCTTTGCCCTCGCGCTGATCTCGGTGCCCTTTCTCAGGTCGGATCATAAAAACTCCGAGTCCTCGCCATCCCCCTACACTCAAAAATGAGCGACGCCCCACATCTCTTTGTGGTCGGCGCCAGCCATCACACCACCCCGCTGGAACTACGCGAAAAGCTCGCGCTCGACGCCATAAAAATGGCCGAGTTTCAACAAGCCCTCAGCACCCTGCCCGGCCTGCGCGAGTTCACCGTGCTGAACACCTGCAACCGGGTCGAAATCTACGGCGTGGCCGACTCCGCGGAAACCACCACGCGGCTTCAGGAGATTTTCTGCACCCTGCAAGCCATCCAAGCGGAAGACTTCGCCAGTATTCGCCATACGGCCGGTGGGTTGGCGGCAATTGAACACGCCATCACCGTCGCGGCTGGACTGGACTCACAGATGCTCGGTGAAACCGAGATTCTCGGCCAGCTGAAGGACGCCTACGCCGTGGCCCAAAGTCGCCGCACTGTCGGACCAGTGCTCAACCGCGTGTTTCAAAAAACCTTTCAACACGCCAAACACGTGCGCACCAACACCGCGATCACGGAAGGCAATATCAGCGTGGCCAACGTCGCCGTGGAGCTCGCGCTGAAAATCTTCGGCGACCTTTCCACCACCCGCGTGTTGTTGCTGGGAGCCGGCGAGATCGGCGAAAAAACCGCCAAGGCCTTCCAGAGTCGCGGCGCCCGCGATCTCACGGTGTCCAGCCGGACGTTGGAGCGCTCCATGTCGGTCGCCACCACTCTTGGTGCCGCCGCGCTCCCTTGGGAACAGGTCAACAGCCGGCTCGCCGACTATTCAATCGTGGTGGCCTCAACCGCGGCGCCCGGTGCAATCCTCACGCCGGCCGAGGTGATGCCGGCCATGCGCAGCCGCCCGGCGGAACCGTTGTTCTTCATCGACCTAGCCCTGCCCCGCGACATCGACCCGGCCACGGCGGAACTCGAAAACGTCTTCCTCTACAACCTCGACGACCTTGCTAAAATCGCCGGCGACAACCGCGCCGCCCGCGCCGCCGAGGTCGGGCGCGCCCAAATCATGGTCCGTGAAAAAGCCGCCGCCCTCTGGAAAAAAATCGTGCCGCACGCCGGCGGACAAACTCCCCCTGCACCGGTCGCCGGCTTGCCACGTCATCTAGGCGACGCTCCGGCCGGATCCGGTTGAATAACGCCTTGGCTTTCCTGCGTGTTTTTTGTCATCGCTTCGATTAACCTGCGGATACGATCCAAACACCGCCTGTCTCGACCCACTCACGCATGCCCCCGCTCCGCTCAATAGCCTTTGTCATCAATGAAGATAAACCGGGCGCACAAGTCCTGGCCGATGAGTTGATTCAGATCGCCCGCAAGGCCGGAGTAACCGTGACCTCAACCGCCGATTTCCCTCTGAAGACCGGTTACCTGCGAGGAGTTGATGCGTGCTGCACGATCGGTGGAGACGGCACCCTGCTGGGAGTTGTCGCCGAAGCCGCCCGCGAACAGGTTCCGGTTCTGGGCATCAATCGCGGCAGCCTCGGTTTCCTCACCACGCTGTCCGCCGAAGAAGCCCGCACCGGACTCACCTCTATTTTGAACGGTGATTACCTCATCGCCGAGCGCGCCTTGCTCGAATGCTCGTCAGTAGACGGCACCCCTCGCACCGGCCTCAACGACGTGCTCATCAAAGACGCCTCCAATTCCAAACTGGTCCGCTTGGAGGTCCACGCCGATGGCGATTTTGTGACGGACTACCTCTGCGACGGTCTGATTTTTTCAACCCCCACCGGCTCCACCGCCTACAACCTTTCCGCCGGCGGTCCATTAATCCAGCCGGGAGCCAACGTCTTTGCGATGACGCCGATCTGTCCGCATACGTTGAGCAACCGCTCCATCATTTTTCATCAAGGCGTGCGTATCCAGGTCCGCACCCATCGCGAAAACTCCTGCCTTGGCGTCGCCGTCGACGGACAACGTCTGCCCGACGTGGGCTGTGAGGATGTTATCGAAATCAAGATCGCCCCGACCAAGCTGCGCTTGATCCAAAAGCCCAGTCACAGCCATTACTCCGTGATGCGCACGAAGCTCAAGTGGAACGGCGCTTCCTCCGACGACAAACTTTGAGTCAAGCAAAGTTGCCTGGGCATCCCTGCCCACGTCGAGCAATGTAATCCCGCCATGGACGACCACGTTTTCCGTAGATCCTTGTCCAAAGGCGGGGGCAGGAATGCCCACGCTCCTGCTCCTCCGGTCAAGGTCTGACCACGAGGCGAACCCGGGCCTCGGGACGCAGTCGCTCACGTGCAAACGCCTTCACGTCCGCCGCGGTAACGGCGTCGATCCGGGCATCGTAGTCTTCCGGTGATTCCAGCGGACGGCCGAGCAAAAGATTGACGCCGGCGTGCATGGCGCGGGCGGCATTGGTCTGCAGACCCATGCGGCGTCCCGCCTTCAACCGGGTGCGGCATCGGGCCAATTCGGTCTTGGTGACCTTGCCCGCACGCACGCGGGCCAGCTCCGCATCAAACTCCTTACGGACTTCTCCGGCCGATCCCGGAGCCGTGCCGGCAAACAGGCTGAACATGCCCGTATTCGATCCTACGATACGCGACGAACGGACAAAATAAGCCAGCCCCTTCTCCTCGCGCACCCGCTCAAAAAGGCGCGACGACATCCCGCTGAAAAGTTCATCCACCACTTCCGCGACCGTTTGGTCCGCATCCAGCAGACCCGGGCCGGGAAACGCATCAAACACCACCGCCTGCTCGCAGGCGCGAGTCTCGACCAGATCGGCGGCCACCGGTGCGGAGAGCGGTTCCGGCCGGACCGGCGGCTTACCCTTGGGAAGTTTTGCCAGCAGGGCGCGCAGCTTGGGTGCCAGTTTCTTGGGATCAAAATCTCCCGAAGCCACCATCACCGTGTTGCCGGCAACTCCCAGGCGGGACCAAAGTTTGCGAAGGTCGTCCGGCTTGATCGCCGCGACTCCCGCCGCCTCGCCACTCGGGTCCACGGCAAAGGCATGACCGGCAAAAAAGTGTTTCCGGATAAGTTTACGCGCAAAGGTCACCACATCATCGGTGTCCTGCTGCAGCTCGGCCAGCTGGGCCTCGCGCTCGACAGACAGCGTGCCGGCTTTAAACGCCGGGGCCGTCAGCGCCTCCGACAATACTTTTAGTCCACGTTCCAAGTCGGCCGGCAAAATTTCCAAGGCCAATCCGAAACTGTTATTTCCCGAGAACGGATAGAATGACCCGCCAACTTCCTCGATTGACCTGGCCACCGCAACTGCCGGGCGCCGGACGGTATCCCGGGTCAGCATGGTCGCCAGCAACGCGGTGATGCCACGGCGGTCGGCCGGCTCGTTCAACGGACCACCTTCCCATAGCACGCGAATGTGCAAATTGGGTAGTCCGGCCGTTGGCAACAGGAGCAGTCTCGCCCCATTCGGCAAGACCACCGGTTCGCCCGCCAACGAGGCTGCCGCCCGCCGTTGCACCGCTCCGGCCTTGGGCACCGTCGCCGCCGGGTTGATGGAAATCGAGGTCTGGCTGGCGGGTGACAGGTAACGGTCGATCATCGTCACCAAGTCAGCCGGCTTCACCTTGGCGAGGCGGGCAAAGTAGGACCGGCTGAACGCCAGATCACCGGCACAAACCTCGGATGCTCCCAACCGGCCGGCACGTCCGGATACGGTTTTGCGTGAATTGATTTCGCCAACCACCATCTGGCGGGCGGCCTTGCGCAACAACGCGGGGGTAAAGCCCTTCGCCGCGGCCCGCACGATCTCACGACACACCGCGGCCTCGGCCGCTTCCCGCCGGCCCGGCTCGCAAGTGAACGAAACCGTGAACAAACCGCCCTCGGCAGGCGTCCAGCTGTGGGCGTCGACCGAATGGACCAGCCGTGCTTTTTCCCGGAGGGACTGCCAGAGGATCGAGCTGTCGCCCTGCCCCAGCACCGCCGCCAACAGATCCAAGGCCGGAGCATCGGGATGCAATAAACCGGGCAGATGCCAGGCCAGACCGGCGCGGGTCAGTTCAACATCCTCGTAACAATGCATCTCGCGCGGCGCGGTCTGCGCGGGCTCGGACGCGAGCAACACCGGAGCCAGACGCCCGCGAGGCACCGAGCCAAAAAGCGATTCAACCCGGGCCGCCACCGCAACCGGATCCACATCACCGGCCACGACCACGACCATGTTGTTGGGCACATAACGGGCGCGGTAATAACCGAGCAGGTCTTCGCGCGTCAGTGAGGAAAAGACGTCCTTATATCCAATGATTGGATACCTGTGGGGATGAACCCGGAAGCCGGTTTCAAAAAGCGTTTCGCCGAGACGTTGATCCGGGTCGTCCCTGCCCATGGCGATTTCGCGCAGGATGACATCGCGTTCCTTGACGACTTCGTCAGCTGGCAGCGTCGAGTTGAGCGAGATATCGGCCAGCACTTCAAGTGCGACATCAACATGTCCGGCCGGCAGATCGATGTAGTAAACGGTGCGTTCAAAACTGGTGTAGGCATTGATCAGTCCACCGTGCTCCTGCACCGAGGCTGATATGTCCCGTCCCTTGCGAGTGGGCGTGCCCTTGAAGAGCATGTGCTCCAGGAAGTGCGATACCCCGCTGCCCAACAACTGATCCTCGTGAATGCTGCCGGTCTTGACCCATACCTGAACCGAGGCAACCGGAGCGGTATCATCAGCCTGCACAACCAGCGTCAGCCCGTTGGCCAAAACCGTGCGGTGAACCGGTTGACGCCAGAGCGTCGTCAGCATGTTTTGGTCGGCTTGCGAAATAAGAGAGGTGGGCATGTAGAGAGGGTAAGGAGACAAAATCAGCCTAAACAGCGTTTGCCCCGACAGAGGCAAACCACCCGGCTGAATCTATCTACGCCATGTTTTTAAAATCACATGGCATTGGAGGATATTAATTTAACCAGACTTGGTGCGTGACGGTCGGGAAGAGGCCGACCGGCTCGTCGGGGTGTAGGGAGTCACAAAAGCATCATCAAAATCGAAAACGGCGTCGAAGTGTTCTTTGCGATCATTTTCAGTTTTGCTTAAAACGTTGTATTCGATAAGATTATAAACGATTTCACCGAAGTCGTCGGTTTTTTTTATGCCCCAGTCTGCCAAGACCATTTTGGCCATCGGACCATACTGATCCAAGGCATGGGTTTTGAGACCATGGGACAACTCCCGACCGGTGATGTGCATGGACTGGCGGGACTGGGCGGCTTCGGCTTGTTTGAGAGCCTTAACGGTCTTATCAAGCCCTTCACGCACAAATATATACGCACGCCGATGGTAGCGCCCATCTTCCTTGCGGATGAGGTCTACGATCTCGTTAAAGTCCAAGTCTTGCATGTTTTGCTGCGCAGATAAAAGCAGCCCGCGTTCCGTTGCAACCGCAGAGCAGTTAAGTCCCGCCAAGAACGGTAATACAGGCTGGAAACCGTAAAGTTCGTCCCGAGGGAACCATTTTCCTGTTTGTGTTTCAGAACCGTGACGGCAAATTATTGTCATTTAACAATGATCGCTTCCACCCAAACCAATCATCCCATCGCCGCAATCAGCTCCGGGTTGACTCGTAGCCAAGCGCTAGAGGATGCCTGCGCACACCTGAAAAAATCCGGTCTACGTGTTACCCAACCCCGCGTCGCGATTCTCAAAGCTCTCATCGAACATGTCGGCCCGGTCAGCATCGAACAAATCCACAACGGATTAAGCGATTCCGCCTGCGATCTGGTCACCGTTTACCGCTGCCTGGCTGCTTTTGAAAATATTGGCATCGTGCGTCGCAGCTTTTTCCACAACGGAACCAGTCTCTACCAACTCGAGCGTCAGGGTGCCTCCGATTATCACATCATTAGCAAGGCCGATAAGAGCATCCAGCCCCTGCCGGAAGCCGCCGCCGCCGAGCTCGCCGCCACCATCGAAAAAATCGAAAACGACCTGCGCGCCCAAGGCTACACCGAGATCGCGCATAGCGTGGAATTCTTCGCCAACCACCGAAATAAGGCCACGTCCGCGGCTCCTGCGATCACCCGCAGCGCCAATGTGGAAATCCCCTCCATCGGTTAAGCCGCGAAGCGCCAACCACATTAATAAAAAAGCCGTCGTGATCACCACGACGGCTTTTTTGTGCACAAATTTATGCGGAAGTGATCAGGGCGCCAACACATTAGCCTGACCGCAGGAGCCGAGTTGCTCGGCACTGATCCGGGTGGCTTTGCCGGACTCGGTATCGAGAATCCAAAGGCTGCGTTTGTTCGCGGAACGAGCTGTGAACACCAGATGACGACCGTCAGCCAACCAGGACGGCTCGACCGCATCGAAGGGCGCCTTCGATACCTGCTTGGCCGCGGAGCGCGCGTTCATGTCATACACCGCGATTTGAAAGCTTTTGCCAGACGCCATGGTGAAAGCGATCTTGCCGGGCGCACCGCGACTCCAGTCAGGCTCGGCGCAGTAACCACTGACGTTGGTGGGCAAACGCCGCACCCCACTGCCATCGGTGGACGACATCACGTAAAGCTGAGGACCACCGGCGGCATCCGAAGTAAACACCAGCTGCGAACCATCGGGAGAAAAGCACGGGGAGGACTCCACCGACGAACTGCGTGTCAGACGGCGAATGCGCTGACCTTGGGCCGTGCCCACATAAACCTCGGGATTGCCTTCGCCGGAAAGCACCATGGCGACGCGCTGGCCATCAGGACTGTAGCGGGCGCTGCTGTTGGTGCCCTTAAAGCTCACGAAGGTTTTCCGCTGCAGGTTGGCGAGATCGAGCACAAAAAGATCAGGAAACCCCGAGCGGAAATAGCTCATGTAGATGACCCGTTGACCGTCCGGTGCCCAACGCGGCGAGGTCGCCAGTGCACGGTCGTTGGTGATCGCCCGCACTTCTCCGGAGAACAGGTCGCCGGTATTAACCTCGGGCTTACCGGTGCGCTCACTGATAAAAACCAGTCGCGATGCAAAAAAACCGTTCAAACCGCTGGTCGCCTTAACCGCCTGGTCGGCAGCACGGAACAGAGCGTTACGCGGGCTGCTGCCACTGACCGTGCGATTCAGCAACGCCACACCGCCCTTGGTCACCTGCACTTGCACCTGATTAGCCCCCGCCGGCGCAAACGTGATGGCAAAGGATTCTCCGCTGGCCACGCGACGATAGGCTCCATGGGCGTTAAACGCCTGCTGGGCCAAACCGTTGAGCTCGGCGGTCGTTCCTGAAATACGGACCGGTATGGTGGTGGCTCCATCAACCTCCACCACCTGTATGGCTCGGACGGGGTTGACGGCTAACGCGACCGCAGCCGCGACGAATAATGTGAGGAACAGTTTGTGAGCAGGGAAAAGGCGCATGATGGTAACGGAACTTGAGGCCATTTCTATTTACATGCCCCACCCTCTAAACAACGTAAAACCCTTTTAGGTTTCTAAATTTTCCCAACTGTGACTCCCGACGACATCAAAGAACATCTTAAGCAGGTCAAATATCCCGGTTTCAGCCGTGACATCGTTTCCTTTGGCTTGGTCCGCGGCGCCGCGCTGGTCGACGGCACCGCCAAGGTCTCCCTGGCAATCACCACCAGCGACCACAAGGTGCCGCTCCATCTGAAGAAGGAGGTCGATAACTGCCTCCGTGCCATACCCGGCGTGAAGGATGTCATTATCGACATCGCCGTCAGCGCACCCAAAGCGCCTGCCGGCGGCAACAACCTCGGCGGTGGCGGCACCGCTCCCAAGACCATCGCCAAAGCCGTGGCCATCGCCTCTGGCAAGGGTGGCGTCGGCAAGAGCACCTTTGCCGTCAACCTCGCCTGCGCAGTCGCGCGCCTGCTCGCCGCCAAGGGCCGCCCCGGAAAGGTCGGTTTGATGGACTGCGATATCTACGGTCCCTCGGTCCCGCTCATGATCGGTCTCGAAGGCCGCCCCATGGTCGAGGGCGACACCCTGATCCCCATGGAAAAACATGGCGTGAAAGTCATGAGCATGGGCTTCCTTATCGACGACAACACCCCCGTGGTCTGGCGCGGTCCGATGATCATGAAGACCATCCAGCAATTCGTGCAAAACGTGAAGTGGGGCGAACTCGACCTGCTCCTCGTCGATCTCCCCCCCGGCACCGGCGACGCCCAACTTTCCCTCGTGCAAACCCTGCCGCTCGACGGTGCGGTGCTCGTCACCACGCCGCAGCTCGCCGCCACCGGTATCGCCCGCAAGGGCGGCCTGATGTTTCAAAAGGTCAACGTCCCCGTGCTCGGCGTCGTTGAGAACATGAGCTACTTCATCGATCCGGCCGGCCAGAAACATTACCTCTTTGGTCAGGGCGGCGGCGCCACCACCGCCGAACGTCTCGGCACCACCCTCATGGGCGAAGTCCCGCTCATCCCGGACATCCGCGCCGGTGGCGACTCCGGCATGCCGGCTGCCGCCATGGACCCCGACGGTCCCGCCGGCAAATGCTTCACCGAGATCGCCGAGACTCTGCTCGCCCGTCTGGAGCAGAAACAGCCCGGCTCGGTTTGAGCCGGTAGGCAGCCTGTTTGCAGGCGCGATAGGTGTGACCTTGTCGGACCTACATTGCTCGCGCCTGCAAGCAGGCGGCCTTCGCGAACCCATTGAAAGCCAACTTCCGAGCAAGATTTGGTAATCTTCGCGCAGCCTACGGGCTCGACGCGAAGAACGGCACGCGCCTAGCTTGAGGCATCTTATGAGCACTGTTGCCCGTCCCAAAAAAGTTGCACTTCTCACTGCCGGTGGCCTCGCGCCCTGCCTCAGCTCCGCCGTCGGCGGACTGATTGAACGCTACACCGAGATCGCGCCCGATATCGAAATCATCGCCTACAAGGGCGGTTACAAAGGCTTGCTGGCCGGTGACAGCTTTCAGGTCACTCCGGAAGTCCGCGCCAATGCCGCCACGCTCCACCGCTACGGCGGCAGCCCCATCGGCAACAGCCGCGTCAAACTCACCAACGTCAAAGACTGCGTGAAGCGCGGCCTCGTCAAGGAAGGCGAAGACCCGCAAAAAGTCGCCGCCGATCAATTGATCAAAGACGGCGTGGACATCCTTCACACCATCGGTGGTGACGACACCAACACCGCCGCCGCCGACCTCGCCGCGTTCCTCGCAAAGAACAACTACGGACTCACCGTCATCGGCCTGCCCAAGACCATCGACAACGACGTTTACCCCATCCGCCAATCCCTCGGCGCCTGGACCGCCGCCGAACACGGCGCCCGTTATTTCCAGAACGTTGTCGCCGAGTCCGGTGCCAACCCGCGCATGCTCATCATCCACGAGGTCATGGGTCGCAACTGCGGCTGGCTGACCGCCGCCACCGCCCAGTATTATCAAGGCATGGTCGCCCGCCAGTCCTACGTGCCCGGCTTGGGCCTGACCAAGGAGCGTCTCGGCGTGCACGCCATCTTTGTGCCCGAAATGGCCGTCGATATCGCCGCCGAGGCCGCCCGCCTCAAGGCCGTCATGGATGAAAACGACAATGTGAACATCTTCATCTCCGAAGGTGCCGGCGTCGAAGCCATTATCGCCGAGTTTCAGGCCAAGGGCCAGGAAGTGCCGCGCGATGCTTTCGGTCACGTCAAACTCGACGCCATCAATCCCGGCAAGTGGTTCGGCGACCAGTTTGCCAAGATGCTCGGTGCCGAAAAGGTGCTCGTGCAAAAGAGCGGTTACTACGCCCGCGCCGCCGCCGCCAACACTGACGACTTACGCCTCATCAAGAGCTGCACCGACCTCGCGGTGGAGTGCGCCCTGCGTCGCGAGAGCGGCGTCATCGGTCACGACGAAGATCAGAACAACATCCTTCGCGCGATTGAGTTTCCCCGCATCAAGGGCGGCAAACCCTTCGACATCGAGACCCCGTGGTTCGGCGAACTGCTCAAACAGATCGGCCAGCCCAAGGGCACCAAAGTCGCGGTCGCGCACTGAGCAGTCCCCCAAGCCACCTCAGCACCGATCATCGTTTCGTCCCTCAGCCTCACCGTCGTCATCTCCGGACTTACCCGGCGAGAACGATAAGCTCCTCATAATGGAAACGATGTCGGTGCCGACTACGGTCAAGCGCTCCTTGGAGTAGTGTCGGCAACGGCACAAACCTCCGACCTCAAGAGTTTAAGTATCCGCTACAACGCTTGAGTTACGCGCAATTTTACCTTCTGTTCACCTAGGCACGAGTGCGCTTGACCGGAGATAATCGAACACCTTTGTGCTGAGCCTCCCCCCTCAACATTGTGAACACACCGCCCAGGCTTAAAGATGTAGCCCAAGCAGCTGGCGTTTCGGCCATGACGGTTTCGCTTGCCCTGCGCAACCACACCAGCCTGCCCCTCCGCACCAGAAACCGTATTCGGAAAATAGCTACAGAACTAGGCTACCGTCCCGACCCTAACATCAGCCAGCTCATGGAGAGAGTGCGCGGGAAAAAGCCATCCAGTTCCCATACTGTGCTGGCTTACCTCACCGCCCATCAGGAACGCTTTACCTGGAAACAAATCCCCACCCAGCGCGACTACCATGCGGGTGCAGTCTCCCGCGCTCAGGAACGCGGTTACCAGGTTGAGGAGTTTTGGCTGCGAGAACCGAACATGACTGAGACGCGGTTATCCCGCATCCTCCACAATCGCGGCATCGAGGGTGCTATTATCGCCCCGCTAGAAACCCCCGGTTCACTCTTCAAAAAATTCCAATGGAAACATTTTTCTGCGGTTGAATTGGGCTATTCCCTCCGCAGTCCTGTGCTCCATCGCAGCTGCAATCAGCAGTTCCAATCGATGATGCTTCTCTTGCGAAGCCTCGCAGAGGCCGGCTACCGCCGCATGGGGCTTGCGATGGGGCCCGGCCAAGATGCGCGAGCCAATCATCACTGGCGGGCAGCCTATCTCGCGACACAAAGCCTCCTGCCAGACGGAGGTTTGCAAGGTCTGCCCATCCTTTTTGGAGACTCCGCACCTTGGAATCGTGATTTGTTCGCCCGCTGGCTCGACAGGGTCGCTCCCGACGTTGTGGTTACGGTGGGAACTGACGTGCAGAAATGGCTGGAAGAACTCGGCCTGCGGACACCTACCGACATCGGTTTGGCGAATGTTGATATTAACGAGACCATGCCGGGAGTCACCGGAATCAATCAGAACGCGCTACAGGTCGGCTCCGCATCCGTGGACCTACTCCTGTCCCTCATGGGCACGAGCGAACGAGGCCTGCCCCCAACCCCACGAACACTGATGGTCGATGGCGATTTCACCCAAGGCGTAACTACGCTCCCGAAATCAACCGTTCGTTTACGGCGGGTATAACTCATCAACAGTCATTCGTATCCTCTTCCTACACTGAAGTTACTTTATTATAAAACGACGGCACACTGGTCATACGAGTAGAAGTCAGGGACTCCTCTAAGTAAGCACTCATAAATTATGAAACGTCTTTTTTGCTTACTTACCTCAACCGCGTTGTTTGCCAGTGCGTTCATGGCTCAAGCCGAGCCAGCCACTGACTCGATTGATCTCAATCGAGTGCAACTGTATTTCACAACCGATCAAGATCCGGTCGGTTATCAGGTAAACGAAAAGATGACCTTGACCATCGCAGTGGACCTCGATGGCCAAACGCTCCCAGGGGACCATTTTATCGATTGGAAAACTTCGAGTGATGACGGGGTCAGTGCTCATGGCCGGGTAAACTTATCGAAGCAACCAGTCGTCGTTCAGGCGTCCATGAGTCGTCCGGGCTTTGTTCGTCTTCAGACTGAGTTGGTGGATGCGAATGGAGTGGCTCTGGAGCAGGATAATTGGGAAAGGCCAGGACGCCGGGTGAAGATCGGTTTTGACGGGGGTGCCGGGGCCGCTGTCGATCAGATACAACAAGCGGTGCCTGCTCCCGATGATTTTGTAGCGTTCTGGGAGCGTCAACGCGCGCGCTTGGATGCGGTGCCCATGAAGAGCTTGGTCACGCCCGTTGAATCAAAGTCCCCGGACTTTGATACCTTTGCGGTCAAGGTGGATTGTGTCGGACCTCGCCCAGTCACGGCTTATCTCACGATCCCCTCCGGGGCTAAGGAGCATTCGCTACCTGCGCGTGTCACCTTTTTTGGATACGGAGTAGGCAAACACTTCCCACAATCCGGGACTAAAGGGGAGATCACCCTCACGGTGAACGCGCATGGTTTTGATTTGGCTCAAGAAGAAGCCTATTATTCTAAGTTTAGTAATTCCATTCGTTCGAACGGAGAAATTTACGGATTTGATCCGAAGCAGAATAGTGATCCTGAAGCCGCCTACTTTAATGGCATGGCGATGCGCGCGATGCGTTCCTTGGAATTTGTTAAATCTCTACCTCAGTGGGATGGAAAAACGCTCATCGTCAATGGCGGCAGCCAAGGGGGTTTGCAGTCGGTCTGGGCAGCTGCGTTGGATCACGATGTAAGCCTTTGCAAAGTCTCCATTATTTGGTGCGCCAATCTGGCAGGTGAGAGCCATGATGGGCGGCTCGGTGGATGGCAACCAACGTGGGTGCCCGAACTAGCTTATTATGATGTGGTCAATCACGCTAAGTATATACGATGCGCAGTGGACATTACTCGCGCAGCCTTAGGGGACTACACCAGTCCTCCGTCAGGTCTCGCTGCGTTTTACAACAACCTGAATGTAGCGAAGAAGATCTTCTGGGTTCAGGGCTCCACTCATGGCTACATATCGCCTCGTTCTAAGACGTATGAGAGAGGCGAATTGGCGAAGTCGGCCAAAGATTGATTCAGGTTATGGCTCTATCATAAAGCCCCCAAGCACTGGCCACAAAGGTGAAAACCAGTATCTTACTCATCGGACTTCCCCTCCATCCCGATGTCATTAGGCTCCCAATTTCCTAAATCTGCCGATGACACCGATCTCACCGATATCTGTTTTGAGGTAGATCGCGACGGCTGCGTATATAATTACGGAGCAGATCATCCGCCGGAACCATGAAGTAATCATCCACCATCCCATTGTTCATAAGCGACATGAGGAATATCTCAATCGGGAATCCGAGCCTAATCAATCAGATAAACCATTACTCAAAAACAAGTTAAGGCGCATACATGCCCGCCTTGGTCGGAGAATAAAAAATCATCAACCCGAGCCGCAAAACGCGCCTGACGGGGTTCTGGCGGCATCCAAGCAGGTTTTATACATGTGCCAACCGGTCCGCGCGCCCTCATCAGCCGCATTGGGAATATCTCCGAGCCAGCCCGGCGGTCTCGGTTTTCATCAACCTCGTCTTCGGCTTCGTTCCTGGCCATTGCTCGGCGTTACAAATCGAATCCAAGAACTATATCAAATCATTGCGCCGGACACCGTTGGCTTGGCGGAAACTGCTGCATGTTCTATATTAAATGCCTGATTGTTTATCCTGCGATCGTGAGCTCGGCACCGAGGGGATTATCATTTCCCCTCCATTCATTTCACATAGTCCCACTCAATTGATCGGCGATTCCCCTACGTAGTATTGGCTTCCGCTTTGAGTGACGAAATTAGTCGGTAGACCGCTGGATAGACTGAACCAAACCACGTGACCATCCGCGTAGGCGAGATTTCCTCCAGAATTGCGATAAGTCGTGCCGGAGTGATTCCATTCTGTGGCTTTTACCGCAGTATCAAGATTAACAGTCCTTGATGGCACTTTCATAAGATCCGCTAAAATTGTGGTTCTGGCGGGGACCGAAAAATCCAGTGTTTTTTGATACTGTGGAGGAGTCGCCCACAGATTTCCTGGGTAGAAATAAACATAGGAAATATTAGTGCGCCAAACATGATAGTAATCGTTAGCGCCCCACTTAGGGAAAAGAGGTTCCCCCGCAGCTGCCTCACTGGGAGGGGTCTTACTTAAGTCCGTAGGACAAAAATATGAACTTTTATTAGTTACGTAATTAGCAAAAAAATCTCCATTATTGTATCTTGCCGCCCAGTCGCCGGACCAAGGCCAGCTCTTGCTGTTGGATGCGTCATTAGGGAAATTTCCTTTGTGGTCCACTGAATACAGCAGCAACCCCTGAGTGAGTATTCGGAGATTATTTGCGCAGGTTGAACGACGAGATGCTTCACGCATTTTGCTCACCACCGGAATGAGAATGGCTGCTAGGATGCCAATAATGGCAATAACCACCAACAGTTCAGTCAGGGTAAATGCATTGCGGGATGTTGGGACACCGCTGGTCTGCCCGTATTCACACATGCCAAACGGACTACGTGCCGAATGGGGGTTTTTTTGTGATGTGTTCATGGTCTTATTAATATGGGTAAGTAACTGGGGATTCAACCAAAGTGAATTTGGTCGTCCTTTGGGGGTATAAGGGGTGGCTCTTATTGCACTTCGTGGGGTGATCTATACTTGATCAATCAAGACAGGTTCTTGTGCGAGTCCGAGGCTAATTATGCTTTATAATAAAGTGACGTGAGCGTCCCTGTTTCCCGCCATCGAATTGTGGATTCGCCCGCGCTACGAAACTCGGTCAAGAACCCATGCTTGGGGGCCATAAACCATCGGCTTCATGTTCTCCTTTTCGCGGGTGATGACCATCGCCTGGCGATAGATTTTTTGCAGGAGCCAATACTGGTTATCAATGTAAGCGGGATCGACCGCCATTTCCCAGCTACCTCAGAGTTGGCTTTCGTTTCGAGGGATAGAGCGCGGTTACTTTCAGCGGAGATGGCTAAGCCTAAATCCGCCGATAGGGACCTGCTAGAACTCTCGGATGATTGCGTGGCGTGGCGTGGTTATGCCGCCGTTTTTTGCGCTAAACGAAGCTCACCGCCAAGATGAGTCCGCGCGCCCCGAGCCAACTTCTGGTCCGGATCATACCGACACCGAAGCGCTGAACGTGGGCACTCCCGTAGAGCGCTTTCCCGCAGTATCTGACACTGGTAGGGTGGCGTGACCGTCTCAGAGCTATTGCGGCATGCCTACATTGGCACGCGCGGATGAAGCTTACCCTCGACACACCGCGAACACGGATGGTTGAGGGCAATTTCTCCCAAAGAATGACCATGCTACCCAAATATTGCGTCATGCATAACAATCGGCGTTCACCGCTTCTCATACTCACCCCCTACGACTTTATCATAAAGCCCCCAAGCACTGGTCTCGACGGAGGAAACCGGCATCTTACTTATCGCCCCCCTATCCCGATGTCATTGGGCCCTCATCCCC
>JBBKWO010000026.1:0-90827 GCA_037969015.1 Opitutaceae bacterium | reverse complement strand
TGCGCTTGGATCGAACTGAACGTGTTGAGGTCAACTCGCTACACTCAAACCACACGGGCAGAGACGCCCGTGGCTACAGCTCCGAAATGTAGCCGCCCTCGTCCCCGGGGGCGCGAGCGATCCAATCCGTTGTTTAACCACCAAGGACGCTAAGAGACACGAAGCCGGAAGATGCTGGGTTCCCTGTTCGTAGTGCGGTCGCGAGCCCGGCGCAGCCGGGATTAGACCGTCGCTCTGCCACTCAGTCGGAAATCGCTAGTGTCCCGTCATCGAAGTGCCTTGCATTAAACCCCATGGATTATTGGCCGCAAAAAGACGCAAGAGTCGCAAAAAACAATCCATCAGTCATACCGCCCGTTATTTTTGCGCTTCTTTGTGACTCTTTGCGGCTATCTCTGCCGAAGGAATTATTAAGGGCATTTGAATGACAGGACACTGGTTTATGTTGGCAAAAGCCGGCGGAGTCATCCGACGGCTTTTTTTGCGTCGAGCCGAAGGGGGCAAGCCGCTCCGCAGTAGGGGAGTCGCTCGTCGATGCCCGTCTCCGCATGGGGCCAACCCCCCGCGAGGTTTGTTTTGACTTGGAGTTGTAGCTGCGAGTGCCAGCGAGTGGAGGTCAGTCGGCTCGCTGGTGCTCGCAGCTACGCCGGACGCCCTTGGGCCGAGGTGCGCAACGAGCTGCTTCACCCGATGATCGGGTTCCACTCATAGCTATATATCCCCCGGTTCCAAAACGTATGAACGAAACGTAGGGGCGAAGTCGGCCGAAGACTGATTCAGGCTATTACTTTATCATAAAGCCACCGAGCACTGGTCTCGGAGGTGAAAATAGGTGATCTTACTCATCACACTACCCCTCCATCTCGACGTCATTAGGCGCCCAAGCGCCTAAATCTCCAGATGCACAAAACACCCCATCATCCATGAACAATACCATCTCGCTCATCGATCGGCAGCGCTTCACCCCGGCTCTTTGCCACTCCACGACGGCTCGAAAAGCCCTCGGCTGTCTGGTTCCTCATCTGGCTCTCACCGAATGCAGCACAATGAATAAACATTATTCAGGCGTTAGCCGCACTTACATAACCCTCTTTCTCATTAGCTTGGGGCTGTTATCCGCAGGATCCGCCAGCGCGCAGGTTTCCTGGACGGGCGCCGTGGACAACAATTGGTCGACGGCGGGCAACTGGTCTGGAGGCACCCCATCGGGAGCAGCTGTTATCTTTAACAACACCGACAAGACGGGTTCCACGACGGTTAACAGCATTGTTGATGCGGATCTGACACTAAGTTCTTTGTCATTTATAAACAGCGGCAGCAGCAGCACTGCGGACTGGCAAGTTGTCCAGATCGGCGCTGCTCAGACCTTGACCTTGAATGGCAGTGGTTTGACTGGGGGCGACGTTTTCTTCCTGGGAACGGAGACTGAAGCTGCTGGCAAAAGCTACACCTACGCAAAAATGACCGGTGGCGGAGCTTTCGTCATCAACGCCAGCGATGATGACTTCCTGCTTACTCGGGTGTCGAGTAATGACAGTGGCACGGCCCGTCTGGACCTTTCCGGACTGAGTTCCTTCACTGCCGATGTCGCCAATTTTTACGTCGGCCAGGGAAGGCGAACCACCAGCACTTTAATTCTCGCATCAACAGGAGCTGGAGCGAATGCCATCACCGCCTCCAAATTGGTTGTTGGTGACAGCAACGGTAGCGATCCTGGCGGCGTGAATCTTCTCAGTCTGGGCACTACTAATACATTGAACGTCAACGACATCTTCGTCGGGGCCAACGCAGGTGCTTCGGGTGATTACCAAAGAGCTAGCGGTGCCATCTCTTTTCAGAATGATGGTTCAAGTGTTACAATCAGAGGCGCGGACGGCACTTCTCGGGCCAATCTTTCCATCGGGCTCATGGACGCTGCCTCTAATATCGTGACCAACAATCACCTCACGGGCACGGTGGATTTTACAGGGGGCACGGTGGATGCCCTGCTCGGAGCGGTGAAGATTGGGGAAGCTCATGCCCAAAGCGGCTCGAACGGCGGAGCCACGGGGACACTGAGCATGGATGCGGGGACGATCGATGCGACCTCCGTCCTCTTAGGTCTGACCAAACCTCGGAGCCAAGCTTCCTTGAATCCTGCCACGGGTATCCTCAATGTGGCTGGGGGCACCTTTACGGCTGGATCCATGTCCCTTGCTGAAAATTTAGGCTCGTCCCTAACCGACACTGGTAATGCGGGAGGGGGAGCCCACGGAACATTGAATGTATCGGGAACAGGAACAGTCTCCGTAACCGGAGACATCACCATGGGCACCCGGACTGGCGGCAGCACGGATGTCGTGGCGACGGTTGATATTGCCGGTGGCACGCTGACGGTGGGTGGCAACATGACCGAGAACGCCGCGAACGTCGCCTTGGCCGTGGTCACTTCTTCCGTTAATCTTCATGGCGGCACGCTCGATATGACCGGTGGCACGATCAAGGTCGATACCTTCACGCTGGACAGCGGCACACTGAAAAATCTTGGCCAATTCAACAGTGGTGATGTTATCGGCGCGGCCCTGGTCAAGACAGGGGCCGGCACGCTGAATATTGAAGGTGTCAATACCTACACGGGTGCGACCAAGGTCAGTGCGGGCGTGGTCTCCCTTGGCGCGGCCAACACGGTCTCCTCCAGCTCTAACGTGGTGCTTGATGGTGGAACGCTTCAATCGGCCTTCAGTCAGACTCTGGGCATGCTTGATCTCACGGCCAGCAGCACGCTCGATCTCTCTACCGGCGGAACCTTCGTTTTTGCGGATAGTTCATCCTTGGAGGGTTCGTGGAGCGGCATGCTCAGCATCAGCGGGACTTTTGTCGATGGCGCCTCGGTCAAGTTCGGTATCGGTGGTCTCACCAGCAACCAGCTCAGCCAGATCGACATCAACGGCAACGCAGCCACCCTTGATGGCAGCGGGTTCCTGGCCATCGCCAGCGCCGCCATTCCTGAACCCTCCTCTTACGTGATGCTGGCAGGTCTGCTGGCATTGGGGATGGGCTTCTTGCGCAGAACGCGTTGTCGCTCCGTCTGACCGTTACCACGTTCGGTCCATCCAGCGGGGGGTGGGCCGTGACTTGCTCGTTTGGCAGGCTGCCTACAACTCAACACCCTGATTTATTTCAAAAACGCGGCCAGTCCCGGTCGGGTTTACCCTGATGTAGGTTATGACTATATTATAAAGGCACCAAGCACTGGCCTCGGAGGTGGAAATGCGTATCCTACTAACCGGACTCCCCCCATCCCGATGTTATTAGGCATCCAACCACCTAAATCTCTCGATGCACCAAATCTAGTTTCCAACCCAAAGCGCATGAAATCATCAACAACCCTCAACTTCATCACCACGTCGCTGGTCGCCGGGTTTTTGGCGGTCGCTTCCGCGCAGGCGGCTACATTTCAATGGGACGGCGGCGCATCCAGCGGTGACTGGACGGCGGGCAACAACTGGAACCCTAATGGGACGGCACCCACCACCGGAGTCGTGACCAGCGACCGGATCAATATCAACGGCGCCCAAGAATCGGTCTATTCAGCCGCCCAGGGAGCCACCACCTTCGGTGGGGCAAACATTCGCGGCCTCGTCATCGGCAGTGGTGCCACTACTCCCGGTGGCACGCTGCGCATCACCGGCGGCAGTTTAACGACTGTCGGAACGGGCGGCACCGACTCCGCCTACGACATCGTCGGCAACACCGCCGGCAGTGCTGCATTCATCATCGATGGCGGCAGCTACACGAGTAACGGTCTTGTTATAAACCTAAATAGCTCCACAGGCGTTGTGACGCTCAATGGTGGCACCGCAACCATCGGAACCTTGAAATTAGGTCCGGCATCTGGCACCGGAGGCGCCACGGTTAATCTGAACGGAGGCACCTTGAAGCTCAGTGCGCTGCAGAGCGACGGTATTGCTAACGGTGGTAGTGTCACCCGTGTCATGAACTTCAACGGCGGCACCCTTCAGGCCGGTGTCACGTTCTCGTTCCCTACCACCAACGTCATCAGCAACGTCGTCAAGTCCGGCGGCGCGAAGATCGACACCAACGGCTTTGACGTGACCATCGACAACGCCTTGGCGCACGACTCCGGTCTGGGTGGGACAGCCGACGGCGGCCTGACTAAGACTGGTGCCGGCACACTCAATCTCAACGCTGCCAACACCTACACGGGTGTGACCAAGGTCAGTGCTGGCACGCTCTCCCTCGGTCAGTCCGCAGCGATCACCTCCACCGCCAAAGTGATTCTTGATGGCGGCACGCTTCAATCGGCCTTCAACCAGAGTCTGGGCATGCTTGATCTCACTGCCAGCAGCACGCTTGATTTGTCTACCGGCGGAACCTTCGTTTTTGCGGATAGTTCATCCTTGGAGAGTTCGTGGAGCGGCACGCTCAGCATCAGCGGGACTTTCACGGATGGAGCTTCGGTCAAGTTCGGTATTGGCGGTCTCACCAGCAACCAACTCAGCCAGATCAGCATCAACGGCAACGCGGCCACCCTTGATGGCAGCGGGTTCCTATCCACCGCCGTCCCTATTCCTGAACCCTCCTCTTACGTCATGCTGGCAGGGCTGTTGGTATTGGGAATGGGCTTCTTGCGCAGAACGCGTTGTCGCTCCTCCGTCTGACGGTTACCACGTTCGGTCCATCCCGCGGGAGTGGGGGGCCGTTTACTTGCTACGTTTCGCGGGCTGTCGATGCAGGTTGGCGGGCTAGGTGTAAGCAGTGGTTGGATGCGTTGTTCTCGTAGGCCGCCTGCTTGCGGGCGCGAGGATCGTTCCCGTTGGTTGGTATCCAATGCGCCCCCGGGGACGGGGGCGGCTACATTCGGAGTTGTGGCCACAGGCGTCCCCGGCCCGTGCGGATTGAGTGGTGCGCAGGCGCAAAGCCGATCCCTGCGTCGGGGTGATTAATCCGCCGGGTCATTGATCGGTGTTGCGCACCGATGACGGCGTATAACCCAGC
The DNA here is from genome assembly GCA_037969015.1 of Opitutaceae bacterium. Taxonomy (GTDB): domain Bacteria; phylum Verrucomicrobiota; class Verrucomicrobiia; order Opitutales; family Opitutaceae; genus JAUWBF01. The sequence continues at coordinate 85,829 of JBBKWO010000026.1, read as the reverse complement.
ACGCGTCGAAACGCGCGGCTGAATGAAAAGATGTCCGGATACTGGGCGCGTTCGGCCGCCGCCTTCACACTCAGTCCTTCCGTGCGCAACCAGAGCGCGGCTTCGCGCAGACGGGCTTCCCGCAGATAGCGTCCGAGGCTCAGCCCGGCCTCGCTGCGAAACCGCGCGCGGAGGTGGCTCTCGCTGATTCCGAGGCGCTGGGCGAGTTGCGGTAGTTTTTCGCCGGGGGCGGTCTTGGCCGCCGCTTGCACGGCCGTCAGCAACGCGTGCGTGGCGGACGGCACCGGTTCGGTGATCGGATACAGTTGGCGCAACAACTCCAGCAGGTGTGCGGCGGCGACCGATCCGTTGCGTTCCGTCGGCAGGTAGTGCCGCATCAACGCGGCGAGCCGTTGTTGTGCCTTCGCGTCCAGCTTTCGCACTCCCCGCCAGTTTTCGCCTAGTGCGGTATGGCCCGGCCACTCGAATGTGACGAAGAGCCACTGGATGTCCGCCGATACGTTGACATAGCCGTGCAGGTGAAGCGGCGGGAGTAAAACAACCGTTCCCGGTTTCAGTCGCAGTGGCTGACGGTCCAGCCTCAGCTCCCCCGTGCCGGCGAGAATCACCAACAGCACCCAGCGTTCGTGAAACGCGTCGCCTCCCCGCTTCGAGCTGACCTGCTCCGATTGCTTGCGAACAAACAGCAGAATGTTGTCCGGCATGCTTTCGCTGCGTCGTCGGAGTCCTCGATAATAGTCCGTCGGCTTGACGACCGCTTTGGCCAGCTGGAGTAAGACGGTTGTTTTTTGATTTCTCACGTCATCGAAAATGACAAACAAATCGGTGCGGCGTCCATGTCATTTCACGGCGGGATGGGCTGAGTTAGCCGGAATGAATTCGCCTTCCCTGCCCATCGCTCCCTGCACCGTTCACGCCACCGCCCGCATCGGTGTCATCGGCACAGGAGGCCGTATCTGCAGTGTGCTCGATAAGCTGCTGCGGATCGCCCCGGGTATTCGGGTGACGGCACTGTATGATCCGGATCCCACCTCGATCGCCCGATGCCGGAGCCGCGTGGCGCCGGACGCCGTCGAGTGTGTGAGTGAGGCCGAGTTGTGCGGATGCGATGACGTGGATTGGGTGTTCATCGGCTATTGGAACAGCCGCATGCCGAGCAGGCCATCGGCGCGTTCGCGGCCGGCAAGCATGTGTTTTGCGAGAAGCCCCTTGCGCTCGATTTGGATGAAGCGGCCGCGATGCATGCGGCATGGCGCGCCAGCGGGCGCACTTTCGCCCTCGGGCTGGTGTTGCGTTATTCACCGCTCTACCGCGCCGCGCGCGCCGCTCTGGAATCGGGCAGGATCGGACGTCTGCTCAGTTTCGAATTCAACGAGACCCTCTCCTTTACTCATGGCGGCTACATTCATGGCAACTGGCGCCGGCACACGCGCAACGCCGGGTCCCATCTGCTGGAAAAATGCTGTCACGATCTTGATCTCGCGCTCTGGCTCGTCGGCGATCTGCCGGCTCGCGTGGCGAGTTTTGGCGGGTGCACGTTTTTCACTCCGGAGAATCAGAGTCATCAGGAACGCATCGGTCCGAATGCCGAAGGGCGGCCCGCTTTCGAAGCCTGGGCGGATCGGAATCGCGTGAATCCCTTTACTGCGGACAAGGACATCGTCGACCATCAGGTTGCCATCTTCGAATTCGCCGGCGGCGTGCGGGCAACCTTTCATACGCATTGCATGTCGGCGCTGCCCGAGCGCCGGTTTTACCTGCTCGGCAGTGAGGGGTCGTTGAGGCTCGATGCCTATACTGGGAAACTTGAGCTGCGCCGGATCGGCTGGGACGAACCGCTTGAACTGACAAATCCGATCGAAGGCGACGGACATGGTGGTGCCGACGAACCGATGGCGCGTGAACTGGCCGGACTGCGTGCGCCCGCCGCCGGGTTTCACGAGGGTCTGCGCTCACTGGTTGTTGCCCAAGCCGTGGACCAGGCGATGAACGAAGGCCGTGTGGTAGACCTCGCCCCGCTGTGGGCGTGTGTGCGCGAGCTGAACTGATTTTTTTATTCTCATATTCCCGTGACTGCCCGCCGCGATCTCATCGACCTCATCGCCCCATCAGGGGCAAATCCTTGCGATAAAATACCCACGCTGGTGCGGCCCACCGCAGCCGGGGCCGCGCTGGTGGTCGCCCATGAGATTGCCCGACTCGTGGACGAGAGTCTCGCCGCCGGCCACGGCTGCGTGCTCGGTCTCGCCACGGGTTCCACGCCCATTGCCGTTTACCGCGAACTGGTCCGGCTTCATCGCGAGGAGGGGTTGTCGTTCAGGCATGTGACCACGTTCAACCTCGACGAATACTACCCGTGCGCGCCTCTATCGAGGGTCCGGTAACGACCGGGGTGACTGCGAGTTTTCTACAAAACCATCCTGCCGCCATCGCGGTGCTCGATGCCGCGGCCGCCGGCGATCTCAGCCGGTTAAGTTGAAGGGGCGGCTCGAACCAATCGGGCTATGTCGGGCGGGTCGTGCCCGCGCGAACAGAAGTATCAATAGCCGGTGATCATCACGCTTTTGGCCCCAATGAGTTTTCGAGCGACCTGTAGGAAAAGCAGCACAACCCCCAGGACAATGATAAGCTTGAGCAGGACAAAAAGCATGACTTGGGCAGTATCTGTCGGTGAGGCCAGCAGCCTGCTGTGGAAGATCAAACCAATCACGTAACCATGCCAGAAAAACAGACCGAAGCTGGTTGCACTCAGTAATTTCAATGGCGCACATTTTCCGCCGTTATCCGTCATTTTTTTGAGGACCACGAGAACGCCCGGGATAATCATCAACTTCCCCAGAAAGTTATAATTCAGGGCAATGATGCGCCCGGTCAGGACATCCTCCATCTTGAGCGGGGGTATGAGGATAGACAGCGCCAGCAACCAGAGAAACGCCAACAGCGAACAGATGACGATCTTGCCGCCATGGGTCGCTCCCCATGCATCGAGCTGTGCGCGATGGCGGTGCCAAAGCATTCCCGCCGGAAACACGCCCCAGAAATGCAGTAAATTCAGGAGGGGATTGGCGTTCTTGTCCGAGTGAAAAGTAAACATGCCGACCAATAAACTAACCACGGTTGTCCAAAGCAGGATTCGGCCGTGGTTTTGTAAAACCCTTAGCAGGGGAAACAGGACAAATATCAGCACAATGAACGGGATGAACCAGTGAGGTTCATTACCGTGTCCGGTGCCGGTGACGATGGTCATCAGCATGAAATACAGATCAAAACCTCCGATGAGGCCGGCCATGAGGATTCCGGGAATCGTCGAGATCAGATAGGGCAGGATGATCCGCTTGGCTTTTTTCCGCCAGAACGTCGGGACGGTCTGATCATCTGAGTAAAGGTGCGCGAAGAAGAAGCCGGATATAAAAACGAAATAGACCGTCCCGTTTCGCACCAATTCGTGAAACGGCAAGGGGGCCGGCAAGTGGGACAACACGACTGCCAGAATCGCCAGACCCCGAAAGAGATCCATGTGGGGTAGGTATTCTCTTTTGGGCAACGTGTCAGGGGGCCGCCGGGCCGGAGGTTAAGAATGTCGCCAAAGGGTTGTCGAAACTACGGAAAAATCCGCCGGAGTTTTTCGAGCAACGTAACTCGCGGTGGGCGTTTCTGGCGTGGAGCCGTTCGTTGAAGGTCAATGACAGCGCCAGTCTCAAGGCCTCGGAGAAATGAATGGGATCGTCGCCGGAAAACACCGCGCCCATGCACCGTGGATTCATGATCTGGCTTCTGAACACATCAATATCGGGGGCAACCACGGGCACGCCGCAGGAGATCGCATCTGAGATTACGCCACTGGGACGGTCCAGATACGAAAGGCAATCGTAGTTGATACTCAGGCAATCCAGGCCGCCGATCGCGCTATAGTAACTATCATCCGTATGGGTTGAAATTACCTCGTCCACCAAGGGGGCCAGTTCATCGATCCGTGCCTGGTTGTTTGAGATACAGACGACCTTGATTTCCACACCCAGTGTTTTTGCCGCGCTCCGGATAAGACCGATCGTTTCCTCCGGCTTTTGCTCGGATCGTAAGCCGCCCGCGATGCCAACGCGAAAAACATCGGCCGGTCTTCTGCGCAAATCGGGTAATAAATCGAAACTCAGCGGGGCGGGGATGATCTTATGGCTTCTGAAGGGAGGCAGTGCGTGGGTGATGATTTCCAGGCTGACCAGGTTGAATCCCAGTCGGTTCATCAGGCCCAACGCCCATCGTTCCCAGAAGCGTTTGGATGCCGCGGCGATATTGTGATTATTGATAAACCAAATATCTGCTCGTCTACGATACCACAGAGGCAGGCAGAGCAGGGTGGGGATCGTTATGAACTCGCGCTGTAAAATCGGCTTTCCCTTGGCCAACGTCATCAGTCTCCTGAAAACATAGGCGTGGTTTATTAAGTGAATCCAGGGACGTAAGGCCGGATTGCTTAAAGAACTGCCGGAAATTTCCACTCGTGGTAATGATGCTGTGGATACATGCCAGCCATTTGACCTGGCCTGGTGCATCAATGAGGACAGGGCGTCATGAATTTCCGGTATGGTTATCCTGATTAAACCTCCTTTCGGCGAAGCTGGGGGCGGACGTGCCACGGATGTCGGTCCGGCCGGTTTATTTATCCGTAATGCTGCCCGGATACGTTTTGATATGTTCAGCATTGGGAGGGGGCGGTGCCGAGCGTTGTTAGTTTTATAATACACAAGGCTTCAACCCAATGTATCCGGGCGTATCTCAACTGCAGGGCAACCCCAAAGGGGCGGCCCAGGTAGGTTAAGTTGAGCCAATCGGCCAACTGGTTAGCGCCGCCCGGCGTATGGGTTTGGACACAAAAAAGCGCGGCCAACTTGCCGCGCTGAGTTATGGTCCGGTGTTAAACCGGGTTGTCGGGCGGATGGATTACTCGGGATCGCCTTTTTTCTTCTCGTGAGTCTTTGCCTTGGCTTGGTCGGCCTGCCACGCGGCCTTCTCGTTCGCATCAAGCTTTCCGTTTTTGTTGGTATCGTATGACGTGGGGATGTCGGGGGTCTTCTCGACCTTGGCTTGGTCGGCTTTCCAGGCGGCCAGCTCGTTCGGATCAATTTTATGGTTATTATTGGTATCGTATTTCGCAGGCATTTCCGGAGTCTTCTCGACCTTCGGTGCTTTGATGTCTTCGGCCTGTGAGACCGAAATGGCGCAGAGCGCAGTCAGCGCAATAAATGCGCCACGCAGGGTAAACGTAACGGGGTTATTCATAGCACCTGTATCCAGTAATGCAGCCGCCTTTAACTTCAATTGGATTAAGGAAGGCTGATTCGGACACATTCCATACAGTTTTTGGCGGTGAAGAATAACGAATCAGGTCGTAAGTAGGTAATTAATGGGAACCGGCGGTGCCCGTGCTCATTCCCGAACCGTTGTCGTCTTCGTGAGACAACTCCGTTTCGATGCCTGATCTTTTTGGGAAACCGTATTCACTGGGGGGGCTTGGGGAAATTCCGGATTGCTGGCGTTGGGAAGAAATTCACCTTCGGGCGCGAGATGACCAAATACGTGCTCTGCCGTCCGGAGGGTGGGATCAACGACATGCTTTGTCAGATCGGAATTTGTATCCGATATTGCCTTAAGTTTGACCGTGTTCTCGTCATCGACAGCGCCAACACCAACGTCTTCGCGGAGCCCTTTGGCCGTTATTTCACGATTCACTATCCGCGGCTTAAACTAGAGCCGGATCCGGAGGCATTTTTGAAATTGGCGGAGGTCAAGAGACTCACTCTTTTCCCGGACACCGCGAAACTTCGCCATGACGGGTGGCCCTTTCCTCCGCCCGATAAGAAATACCGGACGAGTGAGTATATGGTGTGTCGTGAATCTAAAGCGAATCATGAGGCGGACGTCATTGTTCACCATTTTCCCGGAGGGGGGCGCCCTGATCCGAAGTTGCTCCGTTCAATTCGACTTACCGCTGATTATGCGCGCACCATCGCTTTGCGTTGGCGGTCGATGCCCAAGCCATACGTCGGGGTTCATGTAAGAAATACTGACTATAAATCCGACCCCGAGGTGATTGCCCCGATCATCAGGCGATACCAGCACCCGGTTTACCTGGCCACCGACTCCGCCGATGCCCAGCGTCTGGTGAAAGCGATGGGGCACCAGAAAGTGTGGACCAGTCCGATCCCGGATTTTGGGGGCAATGCCATTCATAAGACGCCAGTTTCTGTTGAAGAAAAATCCAGGCTGAATCGCCTGGCGCTCGAGGATTTGATCATGCTTGGACTCGCCGAGAAGGTTTATGTCAGCAATCCGCACTCAGGTTTCTCTGACTTGGCCAAAAGTCTGAATGCCAAGCAATCGATGGTCATCGACTGGTTTGACCGGGAACACGTCGGCACGAGTTTTATACTGAAGCTGCGGCTCAACTGGTTGCGCAATATGCTGCTCCGCGTGCTGCGGCACTGACGGGTAGGGAGGGCGCTACATTCGAAGTTTCGCTCGCTGCTTCCTTGGCGAGACACTCAACGCGGGCGACCAAGGGGACTGGCTTGAGATTCAGGCGGTGATGAAAAACAGTTCCCGCGATGCCAACTCCTCCTTGGAAAAAATCAACGCAGACGGCCGGTGCTCCATCATCGAAAACCAAGCTCACTCCGGAATCGATCGAGTGGGCGAGGGCGCGCGCCAAAGCCGCTGGCCGGCGTTACCCCAATTTGGTGGACAACATGGCGGCGACCGCGCGCCAGCGTGAGGCGGAGCATCCCGGGGCGCCCAAACTGAGGTCGTGAATCGTGAGAGGCCCGGGTTGCCTCAAGGCAACTGAATCAGGCTTTCAATATCCGCGAACTGGCAGGTTACGCACTACCGGTTCTCGTTCTTCAGTTTCGCCGCGTAGGCTTGGAGGTCGGCGATGCGGTTTTCGCTTTGGGGATGGGTTGAGAGAAAACCCGTCCAGGCGGACAGGCCCTCGCTTTTTGCCAGCCAGCGAAAGAGGGCGTCGCTCCCTTCGGTTTGACCATAGAGCGCGTAGGTCAGCCGCAGGCCGATTTCGTCGGCGCCTTTTTCCTGACTACGCGAATAGTTTAAATCCAACAGCCGGGTGGTCTGGCTGGTGAAAACATCGCCACCTCGTCCGAAGATCAGGCTGAAGACAATGCTGCGACCCAACGAGCGGCCGAGACCGCGCAAATGATCCCGTTGCACAAAGTGACCGATCTCATGACCCAGCACAAAGCTGAGCCCGATATCGGAATCCACGGCTTCAAGCAGCCCGCGCGTGACGGCGATGGTCCCGCCGGGAAACGCGAACGCATTCACCTCGTCCGTATCAAACATCACCACACGAAAGGGAATCCGCGGCACGCCCGGACCGAGGGCCAGCCGGTCCACGAGGTCCTGCAATTTGCGCACCCGGGCGGTCTGCTCGGGATTCAATTGGGCCATGGCATCGCCGGGCTGGAATCCCTTAAACCACACCACTTCGGTCTCCGGAGAAATCCGCGGCAGGGTTAAGTCCACCAGCCAACCGATGGAAAAATACAACGCGAGCAGGAGGACTGCGGTCGCCGCAAAGACGATCACGATCTCCCGGGCCAGCCCCCGGTCACCGCCGCCGCTGCTCGCCTCGGCGGCGGCGCCCAAGTCGCGCTGCACGAATTTCATTACGCACCGACTGCCGGCAGTGGGGGAGGCGTGGCCGCCGGCCCGCCGTAAGTGATCGCCGTGCCGTAGGCCAATACCTCGACGCCGCCGGCGCCTTGCTTGCCCTTGGTGTTGGCGATGGTTGATGTTTCCATGCGGAAGTTGAGCACGATGTCGGCGCCGGCACAGCTTTCCTTGAGGCGCAAGGTCGCTTCGCGCCGTCCGCGATCCACGAGGGTCTCATAGGACGCGACGCGACCGCCGAAGATCATGCGGAGTTTCGCGAGGAAGCGTTTAAAGTGGTCCAGCGAGACCACCACCGAGCCCATGACGATCTCGGCCTTCACCACGCGCAACGTGGAGTCGGCGCTCTTGCTGGTGATCACGGGCAGGCTGGCCGTGGCTGCCTCCCGGGCGCGGATCGATGCAAAATGTTTCTTTTCCAACGTCCGACCGACCAAGCCCATGATCACCATGAAAATGAAAGGCGACAGGTAGAAGGCGATGAGCAGCACCACCCCCAGCGTTTCTGTGTTCTGATCGCTCATGGCGCGAATTATTCGACCCGCACCGCGGTGCCGTAAGCATAGAGCTCGGCTGCACCCTGGGCGACGGACGAGGTCGAAAAGCGGATGTTCACCACGGCATTGGCGCCGAGCGCAATCGCCTGGGCCTGCATGCGGCTGATCGCTTCGTTGCGGGATTCGGTCAGTAACTCGGTGTAGCCCTTGAGCTCGCCGCCAACCAGGTTTTTGAAGGAGGCGGCAATATCGCGACCCACATGCTTTGCGCGGACCGTGCTGCCGGAGACCAGACCGTAGTGTTCGACCGTGCTACGGCCGGGCACGTTTTCCAAATTCGTGAGTATGATGGGTGTGTTCATGTGGATTTTTTTCGGACGCTGCCCAAGTGCCGGCGCGATTGCAATGCCACTCGAAGGACTTGGTTCTCAAAATGTTAATTACTTATAGATACGATTACCCGACTAACGCTGCCGCCGGTAGTCAGTGAGGGAGACCCCTCCTTCCGCGATCGGTATCGTTGCCATCCGCGGCTCGCGCAGGAGCGGGATGGCGACATCGACCAAGGAAACTATTTGATCGGCGTCCATCGGAGTTGAGGTTTTGTGGGCCGGATTGCCCCGGCTGCCCTTAACTCAGTTTTTGGGTTCAAATCTGGCCCGGAAATACCAAGCAACGTAGAGTAGTCCCAAGGCGATCAGACTGATGACGGTTTTGTTGATGAGGAGGAGCTCGTATTCGGCGTTGGCACCGCCTCCGGAAAACGCCGGGCTCGACCACCAGATCAATTCTGCAAAGCCGGCGATAAGCAGAGACATTCCCGTCCAGGCTGCCTGCTTCAAATAAAAGCCGGCGCCAAGAATGATGAAAACGAGGCCGGCCGAGCAGAACAGCCAGAGGTCGCGGATTTCGCGGAGCCTGCGTTCACGTCCCTCGATTTCATAGCGGAGTTTTGTGTTCTTTTGATATAAGTCCTCTTCGGCTTTTGCGATCTCCTCGATCTCTTCTTTGGATTTCCCTTTTTCCAATGCTTTGATCTTGGACTTCGTGGCTCCGTAATCAGCGACCAGCACCTCCATTGAGCGCTCCTCCGCGACTTCTTTTGAGATTTGGTAGTCCGACTCAAACGGATCAATGACGGAGGTGTTTGATGAAAGTTCGAAGAAGTAGAGATGAATGTGGCGGACGGTTTGGGTCAGCAATACGAGGCTGGCCAAAAGGAAGAGCGTGATTTGCAGCTTTTTCATTTCGCGATGAAGGGGAGGGGGCGGGACTCACTGATCGGTGAAGATTTCCTCCAGCAAGTCCAAACCAAAGCGTCGTGTCGGCGAAGGCGTTTGTGTCCAAGAATCAATTCCCCGCGTGGCGGCGGTGGATGACAATCAGGGACAGGCCGTGCGATCACTGACCGGACTCCGCCCATTTGCCTTTGGCGGTGGCGGTGGCTTTGGCCCAGGCGGCGAGATTGTCGCCGTGCTCCTCGTCGGTGAGAAATGCGAGGTGTTCGCGCGCCCGGTCCTTGAGCGCCTTGCCTTTCCGATGGGTGAGCGCGGCGAGCGAAGCGTCGGCCTGCCAGGCGAGGTCGTCGTTAAGGGAGTCGTTGAGGATATGTTCGCATAAACCGTCCGTCAGCCGGGCATCGCCGATCAAGGGCAGGATCACGGCAGTGCGGTCCTCGACGGAGAGGTTGAGCAGATGTCCCAGGGCTTCGCTGCGTTCCTCGATCGGGCGATCGGTATCGAGGACCATTTTGGACAGGCCGGCCATCACGGCCTGATTGTCCAGAAAGGTGTCGGCCAGCAGCTCGCCGACGGCGAGGGAGTCGTTTGATTCCCGATGAACCGGAGGGGGCATGAACAGCGGGGCGGGCGTGGCTTGGAGCTTCGGTTTGACCGGCACCAAGTGCGGGCCGACCGGTGCGGCTGGTTGCGTAGTCCGCACCGTGGTGCTCGCGATGGGTTTGATGGCGTGAGGAGTCTGGAACCACCAGACGACGGCGAAGATCAACGTGCAGAGCGCGACCAAAGTGAGGCCAAAACGGATTTTGTTTTTCATAAGGAAGGGAAACGGGAGTGGGGGCGTAGCCTTGGCAGCAAAAAGGGCCCTCGGAATTCGAGGGCCCCCGGGGATGTTTTGGTTTTCGGCGGACGTTATAGAACGTCAGGCGCAACAAACTGAATCTTGCCGGTGGTGCTTTCGCCACGGCGCACGGTTGACGGGATTACGAAGTAACCTTCGCCGATGACCGTGCCGGGCTCGACCACGGGTTGCTGCAATAGGATTCCGTAGACGGAAACCTTGCGGGAATCCTGCAGCGTGAAGCTACCGATGAACAGGCCGTTGGCCGAGGTGATCTGACCGTTGAAGGTCAGGGCCTTGGCACTGAACTCATTCGAATTCGAGCCGGGGATCGCGACTACGAAGTTGTTATTATCATTCAAGCCCAGCAGGACCGGCAGAAGCGCTGCATCTTCAGACGGGAGGTTGTCGCTGGTGAACGACGAGACCAAGAGGCCGTCTTCCAGATTGAGCGAAACACTCAGGGTGGTGTTCCTGTCCGGTGCGGACCAGCGTTGCAGGGTGGCGGCGAGCACCACGGGGCCGAAGCCGGCGCGGTAGCTCTTGTCACGGGAGAAGGCGTCCTTGGTCCAATAGAGTTCGCTGTTTTCGGTGCCCACGACCTGGTAGGGAGCAACGTCGTCGGCGACCGCTACAAACTGAACCCAGCCGGCGAACGAGCCACCGCGCTTGTAGGGCTTCACAAACCAACGGTAGGAACCATCGGTGCTGGCCGCGAGGGAGGCGGTCAACTTCGTGCCGTCGCCCAGGTAGCCCTTGGCGATCAGCTGGCCGTTGGAGTTGTTGACGGTGATCTGGGCAAAGCCGGTGCCTTCGGGAGCGACACCCAGGCCGATGTTTTCGGGAAGGGCCGACGGATCGGAAAGAACCATCGAGTAGTTGCCCGCCCAGTCGGCGGACAACGAGGACAGCTTCACGCCGGTATCGGACTCGCCAAGGGTGACGTTAGACTGCTGGACCGTGGCGAGGAACACATGGCTGTCGTCCTGGGTCGAGTCGATCGCGATATCGAGTTGGAAGGGACCGCCGCGGTGTTTGATGATCACGCTGGCGATGCCGGCGTCGAAGGTCTCGTTCAGGCTCAGCGTGCCTCTCACTGCGATGGGCTTGGCATCGAGCGCGGTGGTCAGCTTGCCGGTGAAGGCACCGGACTTTGAGTTGACGGTCAGCTCAAGTTTGGCGGCGGGAACACCGGGGGACGGAGGAGTGTCCAGGATGGTCTCGAACTTGCCACTGAGTTCCGCAGGGAACGGGTCGATCACGATCGTGAGGGTCTGGATCGGGCCCTTGGTCTTGCGGCCGGTCAGGGTGTAGTAGGTTACTTGATACGTTCCGGCCTTGGTGGACGTGCCGGTGACCAGACCGGTGTTGCGATCAAGGACGAGACCCTTGGGCAGGCCCTTGGCGACGTAGATCGTGCCGTCGGGAGGCGCACCGGCGCCGTTGGTGAGATCAATGACCCCGACCGAACCACTGACGGGCACATGCAGCGTTCCGATAACCGTGATGGTCAGCGTGCCGTTGGTGGTGCCGGTGAGGTTGGTGGCGCTGATCGTCGCGACAACGACACCTCCCGCGGAAGGCGTGCCGGAGATGATTCCGGTGTCGCTATCGATGCTCAGGCCGGCGGGAAGCGGGCTGGCGGTGTAGCTCAGCGGGGACTCGGTGGCGGTGATCGTATAGCTGAACGGGTTGCCGACGATGCCGCTCGCGGTGAGAGGATCATTGGTGATGACCGGGGCGAAGCCAAGGACGGGGCCGGCCACGACGTCGATCGTGAGGGAGGCGGTGCCGGTGCCGTAGGCATTGGTGGCACCCAGCGTCACAACCGTGGAGGCAACCGCGGTGGGAATACCGGTGATCGCACCCGTGGTGAGGTTGATGCTCAAGCCGGCGGGAAGCGGGCTGGCGGTGTAGCTGGTCGGGGTGCCGGTGGCGGCAACGTTGTAGTTGAACGCGGTGCCGGTGGTGCCGTCAGCGGTCAACACGGTGTTGATGATGACGGGGGCGATACCCGTGGTCGCGACCTTGATCGTGAGGGTGGCGTTGGCCGTCGCGGTGCCGTTGGTGGCGCCGAGCGTCACGGTGGTGGTGCCCACCGTGGTGGGGGTGCCGGAGATGACGCCGGTCATGGTATTAATGCTCAAGCCGGCGGGAAGCGGACTGGCGGTGAAGCTTGAGGGTGAACCCGAGGCGGTGATCGTGAAGCTGAAAGCATCTCCGACCGTGCCGCCGGCGGCGAGGGGATCATTGACGATAACCGGGGCGGTGGCGACAGCCGCGATCGTGATCGTGACGGTCGAATTACCGGTGGTGGAGCCATCCGTGGCGCCGAGCAAAACCTGGGTGGTCCCGGCGGTTGTGGGCGTGCCGGAGATGACGCCGGTGCCGCTATCAAAGGTCAGACCGGCGGGGAGCGGGCTGGCGGTGTAGCTGGTGGGCATGCCCGAAGTGGTGATCGTGAAGTTGTAAGCCACACCGACCGTGCCGCCCGAAGTGAGGGGCTGGTTGATGATGATCGGGGTGCTGGTCGTCACCGTGAGAGTGACGGCATCACTGATGATGGAGCCCGAGGAATTTGTGATCACGACATCGTAGGTGTCGGCGTCGGCGACCTGCACATTTGCAAGTGAAAGCGTGCCGGTGGCGGCGGAAGGATTGAGCATGGCGTCGATGGCGACCCCGTTTTTACGCCAGACGTAGCTGATGGTGACATCGCCGCCGGCTTCGACGTTAAATTCGGCCGTGGATCCGACGACCGCGATCTGCGGGGTCGGCTGGATGTCGAACCTTAAGGTGGCGACACCGGTGAGCAGGAAGCTCTGGCGAAGCATGTTGTATTCATACGCCGGATCGATGGGCGCGAATTGTCCGGCCTGTGTGGCTTGCAAGGTGATCAGACCGGGAGCGGTCGGGGTGACGGTGAAGACACCGCCGCCGACATCGACGATCGAGGCTGCGCCGACCGAACCTTTGACGACGGTGAGGGTGACTGCGAGGCCGGAGCTGGCCGTGGGGTTGACGTTGAACGCACCCTCGCTGATCAGACGGTCGGGAATGGCCGCGAAGCTGACCGACTGCCAGGTCGGGTTGATCGCGCCGGTGGTGTAGAACTGGTTGGCGCCAAAAATATCGCCGGGCACAAAGGTCAACGTCGAGTAGACGCTGCCGAGATTGGCGATATCGGAGGTATGCCGCACGCCGGCGAGGGCGGGATCAAGCATGCCGAGAATCGAGTAGCCGGTGATCGGGTCGAGGCGGACGTAATACATCTTGTCCGTGCCGTAGCCGACATCGGTGCCGGTGAAGGTGAGGGCCTTGTAGCCGACGTCATCGAGCTCGAATTGATCGGCCGAGGTGCCAAGCAGTGCCGGCTCCAGCGTGCCGAACTTGGTAGCGCCGCTTTCCGGGTCGGTGCGTAGATAATAGAAATTATTGAGCCCGTAGCCGAGATTGGAGGCGGCGAAGGTCAGGCCGAAGTAACCGCTCACGCCCGTCACCGTGTCAGGTCCACCGGGAGCGGACATGGGTTTCAGATCAGTCACCGCCGAAGAGGTGGCGGAGCCGGGGATGATCGCGGTGAAGTAGTCGGTGGTGCCCTTGTGATGGATCAGGTAAAAGTTAACCGAACCATAGCCGACGTCGGGATCGGCCGAACTCAGCGCCGAGTAGGAGTCGGGGGTGAGTTTGCTGCCGATGTCGGCGTGCGGTGTGGCCGAGCCGGAGCCCGCGACATAGAGATTAAAGGCCAGTATGTTGCCGCCATCCGGGATGACCTCGTTGGTGATGGAGTAGAAGTCGTTGGCTTCGCCACCCAGGCCCAAGTCCTGGGCCATCTGGTGAAATCCGGCGAGGTTGGGGCCGATGGACCAACGCGGAGTGAGGGTGACGGCGCCGGTCTCGGGAGTGATCCCGATCGATGCCATGTTATCGGCCCAGGCTTGCTGGCCGGTTAATACCACCAAGGCCGTTAAGGCCGTAGATGCTAGTGTGCTGTATTTCATTTGAGACGACTGTTGCTGGAGCCGCTCTCCCGGTCGGGAGCGGCGCTTTGGATTTTGTTAATGAGAAAATATCCCGCCTCTATCGTTGGAGGTCGGCCACGGGCGTGGTTTGGGACGTGTTCAGTTTGAGAGCCCCCAAGAATGCCGCTTACCGCGGTTTCCCGATATGGGGTCTTGTGCTACGTGCGATTGGATGGGCCCGGGCCGACAGCAAAAAGCCGACGCATCCCAAACCGCTAGGTGTGCGGTTCGGGATGCGCCGGCCGTTTAAGCCACCATCGATTACTCGACTGTGGTGATTTCTTTTGAGGATGAGTTGACCTGAACCGAGGCGATGCCGACTTCGGCGGCGGCCGTGGAGGAATACATCTGGCTGTTGCCGATGATTTCGCCGTTCTGCGCCTTGAGCACAAAGTAGGGTTCGTTGGCTACGGACACCTTGTGCTCGAAGTTTTTGGCGTCACTACCGTTGGTTTGCACCGAGGCGATGCCGGCGAGCGCGGATTGCTTTTGTTCATAAACCTGGCTGGTGAGAATCACCTGATTGTTCTCCGCCTTGAGGTTGAACATGAACTTGGCGTTGGAGGTCGGACTGATTTGATAAGACATAATATAAGTGGCGGTATTAATCTGACGAGAGGACGCTAATCATGGTGCAACAGTCCGCGTGCCTCTATGGGGTTTAACCCGCGTGTTCATTTGCCATGGTGTCCGGCGCTCCTTCTGATCCTTCGCAAATGCATCTGGTCCTGTGTCCCGACGAAAATTATGCCGAACACGCGGCGGTCGTGCTCGCTTCGGTATTCGCCAATATCTCGGATCCGGGCCGGCTGAAGATCTGGATGGTTGCCAACGAGCTCAGCGCACGTTCCCGGGCATTGCTTGTCCGGGTGGTCGGGCAGGGCGGCGGGCAGATTGAGTTTCTCACGATCGACACGGCCCGGCTCGGAGCTGCACCCGTTGGGGGACATGTTTCGTTGGCGGGTTATTACCGACTGCTGGTGCCTGCCAATCTGCCGTCGGTGGTGGAACGTTTTCTCTATTTGGACTCCGATCTGATTGTGGAGGACGATATCGCTCCGCTGTTCGCGGTTGATCTTGGCGATAATGTGCTGGCAGCCGTTGCCAACCCGTGCAGTCGCCATGCTCAACTCGGTCTCCGTGCCGACGCCCCTTACTTTAATTCGGGGGTGCTGGTGATTGATCGACGGCGCTGGCTGGCCGGAAACGTGTCTGAACGCGCCTTGGCAGTGATCGCCGAGAAACCGGATGTGCTCCGCTATTGGGATCAAGACGCGCTCAACTGTGTCATCGCCGGATGCTGGACCCCGCTTGAGCCGGCGTGGAATCAGCAGCACTATTTCATAAGGATTGAGCCCGGGGTCCTCGACTACGAGCCCGAGGCTTGGAGGCGCGCGTTGGAGCATCCCCGTATCATCCATTTCAGCGGCGTGAAAAAGCCCTGGCACGCGAAAACCCGGCATCCGTTTCGCGCCAGGTATCATCACTATCGGCGTCGTGCCGGCCTGCCTCCCTTGTGGTTGCGTCCGGCTCATCTGATCGAGGCGCTGCGGTCGATGTGCCGGCTGGCCAAGTCTACGAACGACTGAGCCGCGAAAGGCGCTGCATGGACCCTACCGTTTGCGTAGCGAACGGATCTCCACCGGAGCTGTCCCCGTGTCTCTAATGCCGATCTGCTGGGCCGCCTGTTTGGACAAGTCGATGATGCGTCCTTTCACGAACGGACCGCGGTCGGTGATTTCCACGATGACTGTGCGGTTGTTGTTTAGATTGCGCACCTCGACCCACGTGCCGAATCGCAGGGTGCGATGCGCCGCAGTCAAGTCGTCGGGGTTGAATTTCTCGCCGCTGGCGGTCGCCTTGCCCCGGTAGTTTTCGCCATACCACGACGCGACGCCGCGCTGGCCCGTGCCCGGCACGACCTCGTAACCTGCGGGCGGACCGCGTCGCAGGGAAGCACTCGCACAGCCCGACAGGCCCAAGCTTCCGACCGTCGCCGCAATCAAGACAACCATGACGACGAGTTTCATGTCCCAGCACATGCGCGTTATCTCGGGCAATAGGAAGGTATTTGATTACGGATTTTATATTAGCACGACTCCGTTAGGTGGATACAAAAGCCTACTGATCCAACCCGTAGCCTGATTCGCCTCCGCAAAATCTGCGTTCGTAGTGCGGTCGCGAGCCCGGCAACACCGGGATTAGACCGTGTTTGATGTCCTCTGCGACCCAACAGCATCCAACGCCTTGGCCTCGCGCTACGAGTCCTTGCCCCGACACATCGGGGTAAACTCGTCACTACAAACTAAAACCCTGCTCATTGAACCGGGGCCAATGCCCTAGTTATAGTTTTTCACCTAACGGAGTCGTGCTAACCCGGCTGGCAACAAGTAGGTAGGGTTTCACCCCATGGCCATTCTCTCGTGGTGAGCGTCTAATGACGTCAGGGCAGATGCTCATTCTTCGTTGAATCAATGCCCCCATAAATCCCAACGCATGACCCTTTCAAAGCCCATCACCGTTCTGATGGCAGAAGACCACGCTGTCGTCCGGCAGGGCTTGTGCGCGCTGTTAAACGCCGACGGGCATTTCCGCATCATCGGCGAGGCCAGAACCGGACGTGAAGCCGTCGAGATGACGCAGGCGTTGAAGCCCGACGTCATCCTCATGGACATCGCCATGCCGGAGCTCAACGGGCTCGAGGCGACGCGCCAGATTCTCACCGCCAATCCTGCGGCCAAAGTGATCGTGCTCTCCGCGCACAGTGATGACGAATACATCAAGCGCATGTGCACCGTCGGAGTGTCCGGCTTTCTCGAAAAACAGACGTCCGCCGAGATTCTCGCGAAGGCGATCAGGGAAGTCGCCGGCGGCGGTATTTTTTTCAGTCCGTCCATTGCCAAGCGTCTGCGCGACGAACAGGGCAAGCTGCTCAGCCGGGATGGCCTGCCCAAGGCCAACCGAGCCCGGCTCACCACACGCGAATCCGAGGTCTTGCAACTCGTGGCCGAGGGCTCGGCCAACAAGCAGGTCGCGGCTTCCCTCGGCATCAGCATCAAGACGGTCGAGAAGCACCGGCAGCATCTCATGGACAAACTCGGGATTCACGACACCGCCGGCCTCACCCGCTATGCGATCGCCGAGGGCGTGGTCGAAAGCAGCGTCCGCCTGAACTTGGTTTAGGTCCGGGTCCGATATTTATTCCGTATTCCAACTCCCCTCCCGCAGACGCTTTTAAATGAAAAAGAATGTTGCCAGATTATCCTCTTCGGCGACCCGACTGCCCAAGTGCCCCACCGGTATTCAGGGTCTCGATGAAATCACCGATGGCGGCCTTCCGCGCGGGCGCCCCACGCTGGTCTGCGGTGGTGCGGGTTGCGGCAAAACACTCATGGCCGCGGAATTTCTCGTGCGCGGCGCCATGCAGTTCGACGAGCCCGGCGTGTTCATGGCCTTTGAGGAGACCGAAGCTGAATTGACGGCCAACGTTGCCTCGCTCGGTTTCGACCTGACGGGGCTGGTCCGGCGCAAAAAAATCGCCTTCGACTACGTCCACATCGAACGCAGCGAAGTCCAGGAAGGCGGCGAATATGATTTGGAGGGACTGTTTGTCCGCCTCGGCCACGCGATCGATTCCATCGGCGCCAAGCGCGTGGTGCTCGACACGCTGGAAGTGTTGTTCGCCTGCCTGCCCAACGAGGCCGTGCTGCGAGCCGAATTGCAGCGGCTCTTCCGCTGGCTCAAGGACAAGGGCGTGACCGCTGTCATCACCGCCGAGCGCGGTCGCGAAAACCTCACGCGCCACGGCTTGGAGGAATACGTGTCCGACTGCGTCATCCTGCTCGATCACCGCGTCAACGACCAGATCGCCACCCGCCACCTGCGGGTGGTCAAGTATCGCGGCGCGCTTCACGGGACCAACGAGTTTCCCTTTCTCATCGGTGCAGACGGCATGAGCGTCCTGCCCATCACCTCGCTGGCGTTGAACCACCAGGTGTCCACCAAGCGCATCGCCACCGGCATCCACCGGCTCGATGCCATGCTGGGCGGCCAGGGCTTTTTCCGCGGCAGCAGCATTCTGCTCACCGGCACGTCCGGCACCGGCAAGACGATCATCGCCTCCAACTTCGCCCAGGCCGCCGGCAAGCGCGGGGAGCGCGTGCTGTTCTTTTCATTCGAGGAGTCGCCCAACCAGATCATCCGCAACATGCACTCCATCGGCCTGCGTCTGGAGCCGCTGGTCAAAAAAGACCTCCTCCGGTTTCGCTCTGCGCGGCCTTCACTCTACGGCTTGGAGATGCATCTGGCCACGATGTTCAAGGAGATCGCCACCTTTAAGCCGCACGTCGTCATCATCGATCCGATCACCAGTCTGATGGACCTCGGCACCGAATCCGAAGGCAAGGGCATGGTGACGCGGTTGATCGACTATCTGAAGGCCGGCCAGATCACCTCGTTGTTCACCAGTCTCACCCAGGGAGGGAAAGCGCCGCAGGAAAGCGAAGCCGCCATGTCCTCGCTCATGGACGCCTGGATTTTGCTCCAGGACTTCGAAGGCAACGGCGAACGCAACCGCGTGCTCTACGTGCTCAAGGCGCGCGGTATGAAACACTCCAACCAGATCCGTGAGTTCCTCATCTCGGATCATGGCATCGACGTGGTGGATGCCTACATCGGTGCCAGCGGCGTGCTGACCGGCTCTGCCCGCGCTGCGCAAAATGCGCTTGAAAAAGCCGCCGTGCTCGCCGGCCAGCAGGAGGCTGCCCAGCTCAAGCGCGAAGTGGAGCGAAAACGCGCGGCACTCGAGCGGCGGATCAGCAGTTTGCGCGCCGACTACGAAACCGAGGCGGCGGAACTGCGGCGCATCGCCGAGCAGGTCGGCACGCGCACCCTATTGCTTGGCACCGAACAGGCCGCCTCCGGCGTCCTGCGCCAGGCGGACGCTCTGGTGGCGGCCATCACCCAGGGCAAACCCAGAAACGGGAGGAAAGCCGGATGACCGCTCCATCCCCCAAGCGCCGAGCCGCCAAGCCCGTTGCTCCGGTTGGGAAAACCGCCCCCCGCGTGAAACCGGTCGCCGCAAAAAAAACGCCGGCCGGGCGGACGGCCCCCGGTTACAGCCTGCGCCTGTTTGTGGCGGGGGCCACCGCGCGGTCCAGTCAGGCCGTCCTGCGGGTTCGCGAGCTGTGCGCGACGGAACTGAAAAGCGGAGGAACCCTGGAGGTGATTGATATCTATCAGCAGCCCGCCCTCGCGCGCGCCAACCAGATCGTCGCCACCCCGACGCTCATCATTGAGTTTCCCCGGCCGGTGCGCCGGTTCATCGGCAACTTGTCCAATACCACCGGCCTCTTTGTCCAGCTCGCGGTGAGCACGAAGGGCAAAATCAAAATTTGAAAACCGCCGGCCGCCCGAGTCCCGCGAGCGTCACGACCACACGAGAGCTCGCCAAGCTCCGGGCCCGGCTGGCCGTGGCCGAAGAAACCCTCCGTGCCATCCGCAACGGCGAAGTGGACGCGGTGGTGGGCACGGGGGGAAAAGGACCGCAGGTGTTCACCTTGGAAGGCGCCGGGCACGCCTATCGCGTGCTCATCGAATCCATGAACGAAGGCGCCCTCACGCTCACGGCCAACAAGATGATTCTCTATGCCAACCAGAGCTTCGCGCGGATGGTCCAGTGTCCGTTGGAGCAGGTGACGGGCAGTTCCTTCCGCAGTTATCTTTCGTTCGCAGACCGCGCGTCGCTCCGGCCGCTGATGAAAAAGGCCGCCAAAACCGGCTCCAAGATGCAGGTGCAGCTCATCGTCGCCGACGGCTCGCGCCTGCCGGTGCAAATATCCATCCGGGAACTGGACAAGGTCGGCTTTGAACGCGTGACCATCAGCATGGTGGTGACGGACATGACGGATGCCCGGCGCAACGAGGAGCTCCTGCGGGACTTGACCAACCGCGTGTTGCACGTGCAGGAGGCCGAGCGCGGGCGCGTGGCCCTCGAACTGCACGACAATATCACCCAGTTGCTCTGCGCCATTCTATTTCGCAGCCAGACGTTGGTGGACAAACTTTCAGCGCAGGCCGGACCGTCGCTGAGCGAGGCGATGCAGCTCCGCGAGATGCTTGGCCAGACGGCCGAGGAAGTGGAGCGCATCTCACGCAACCTCCGGCCCGGCGTATTGGACCAGTTGGGACTCGTCGCCGTCCTCCGCGCCACCAGCACGGAGTTTACCCATCGGACCGCCGTGCCCGTCACGTTCGCCTGCGTGGAGCCGGTCGTGCGGCTGCCCGCCGACACCGAGCTGGCGCTTTACCGCATTCTGCAGGAGGCATTAAAAAACACCGAAAAATATGCCCGGGCCCGTCAGGTTTCCGTGAGCCTGAAAAAAAAGGGCGCCTACGTGGAGCTGGTGATTAAGGACGACGGGGCCGGCTTCGATCCGGAGCAGCAGCGGACGGCGCAAAAAAGCAAAGGCGGCTTGGGTTTGATCGGCATGCGTGAGCGGGCGATCTACGTCGGTGGTATCCTTACGCTCAAATCCGCGCCCCGCGCCGGCACCAGTATCGAAGTGCGCATTCCGCTCAGAGCGGTTTAGTGCATTTCAAATAGAGCTGTAGCCAGTCCGTCCTAGGTAGGCAGCCTGCTTGCAGGCGCGTTCAACGTTATCTGACTTATACCAACAGTCCGAATGAACTCGACTGTGGGTGGGGCGGGACCGCTGGGCCCGCCGTGTGCGACAACCGCGCACCGTTTGCATCCGTCGAGCCGGACGGCGCAGCGCTCCGTCCCGACCTTCGGATCGGTCTAAATATTAAGGGACGTTGGTATTATCTCGCCCATCGCGCCTGCAAGCAGGCTGCCTACAAAAGAGCGTTCGGGTTACCCGTTCCAAGCGGTTACAGTTAAATTTAAAATGCGCTAAACCGTAACCATGCAGTCGAGGTGGAGCGCATTGTCCCCAATGCGCTGGTTCGGAGCCGTAACCATGCAGTCGAGGTGGAGCGCATTGTCCCCAATGCGCTGGTTCGGAGCGGCTTCGCCGCAACGCGTTGGGGACAACGCGTGCCACCGTTCCAACTCCAGTTTACCATTGATGAAAGCTTCAACTGCATTTCTACGGCTACGTGAAATGCCCCTACATCCCAGCCGTGTCAGCCGGCTACGGGTGTCTTTTGGGGTCCTTTAAGAGGGACGAAGGCTTGGATGAGCACGCCTTTCCCAGGCTCTGAGCTCGCGCTGAACCGGCCGCCGATCATTTCCACACGTTCGCGCATACCAAGCATGCCGAGACGCTGCTTGCCCTTGGCGGATGAAAGGCGGCCCTTGGCGAAGCCTTTGCCATTGTCCGCTATCACCAGACTCACGCCTCCCGGTGCCTTGCGAATACTGACAGTGATCACCGTGGCGCTGGCATGTTTGGCGGCATTCACGAGGGCTTCCTGGGTGACGCGGTAAAGGACAGTGCGCTTATCGTTGTCGAGCGATTCAACGCCGGGGAAAGCTGTGAATTCAATCCGCCGTCCCTTGCGTTTGGGGAAATCATCGAGGTAGGAACGCAGCGCCGGGATCAGACCGAGATCGTCCAGTGCCGAGGGCCGTAGGTCGCGCGCAAACCGGTGAACGATCTTCACCCCGTCGGCCACCAGGCGTCGCAAAGGCGCGATCGTCCGGCCAATGTCCTGCGGCTTGCGCGCGGCAGTCTTGGCGAAGATCGCCAGGTGCACGTTGATGCCCACCAGCAGCTGGCAGATTTTATCGTGCAGATCGCGGCTGATTTCCTTCCTTTGCTCTTCCTCCACCATCAGCAACTGGTGGGTCATCTGGCGCAACCGTTCCTGTAACTCACGCGATTCCTTCAATGATTGGAGGGCCTGCTGTTCGCTTGCCAGCAAACTGGCTTTGGCAGCATCGCGCCGGATGATTTCCAACGCCAAATGGCGGTTCGCCTCGTCAAGTTTTTCAGCGCGGCTCTGGGCCTCCTCCGCGCGCTTGCGGGCGGAGACGTCAATAACCGCCACGCGGCACCATTTTCGCGCGGGGCTGGTCGTGCTGGCGGACATGGCCTGCAGGTCCGCCCAAAAGGCGGTTTGGTCCTCCCTCAGGAGCGAGGTTTCGCAGACCTGTTTTTTATGTCCCGCAAAAATGCGCTCAAGAAAGGGCGCGAACGCCGCACGGTTTTGAGGCGCCATGAATAATTGAAACCGGCGCTTGATCAGACGGGAGCGTTCCACCCCCAACAGGGCGGCGCCCGTGAGATTCACCTCGATGATCAGCCCCGCCTCATCGAGTGAAAAATATCCCACCGGGGCGAAATCGTAGAGGTCGGTGTATTTGTCCAGGTTCGCATCCACCTCGTCTTTGGCCCGCTGCAGTTCTTCGTTTTGCAGCTCCAGCTCGATTTGATGGACCTGAAGCTCATGAAGTATCCGCTGCGTGTCGGCATGGATTTTGATGTGCTGATCCTTGGCCGGCTGTTGGCGAAGCCGGGTTTCAGCCCGGCGGCGCAGTTCGCTGCCGGCGTTGGTGGTGGTGGGACGTTTTTTCATGCTTTGGATTTCCGGGCGGCGCCGGCCTTGGGCTGACCGCCGGACTGCAAACGTGTGAGCACGGCGTCCTGCGCCGCCGAATGTTGGGCCAGATCGCCGTGTTTCGTGCGCAAGTCCGCTTCCAGTTTTTTCGACGCGGTGATGTCCGCAAACGTGATGACCACGCCGTCGATCCGGTTGTCCATGGTGCGGTAGGGCATGACGCGCACCGTGAACCAGCGGCCGTCTTTGGAGGCGATCGCCCGTTCCGAAAAAACGAGTGTCCGCAGCACTTCCTGCGCGTCCACCACCAGTTCCGGATAGAGCAGGTCGGAGGCGAGGTCGGTGATCGGCCGGCCCACGTCGCTGGCGATGAACTTGATGATCGATTTCGCCTGCAGGGTGAACCGCCGCACATGGAGATCGTTGTCCAGAAACACGGTCGCGATGTCCGTGCTGTTGAGCAGGTTTTTCATGTCGTTGTTCGCGCTGGAAAGCTCGTCGAGCTTGGCTTGCAACTCGGCGTTGACCGTCTGCAGCTCCTCGTTGAGTGACTGCATCTCCTCCTTCGAGGTCATGAGTTCTTCATTGGTCGATTGCAGTTCCTCGTTGGTGGACTGCAGCTCCTCGTTCATCGACTTGAGTTCTTCCTGCGAGGTCTGCATCTCCTCGCGGCCGGCCTGCACCTCTTCGCGGGCGCGTTGCAATTCCAGCTCCAGATGTTTTTGCGCCTCGCTGCGGGAGGGCGGGTTACCGCCCTTGCCGGCCGGGCGGACTTCAACCGGAATGGCTGACTCGGAAAACACGATCAGCACCATGCCGAACAGTTCCTTCGGCTCCTCAAGCGACTGCACCATGAGGTCCACGCAGCGCGCGCCGGGAGTGGCGTCGATCTTGATGCCGCGAACGGTGATCACGCCCTTTTTCCGGTGAACTTTCTGGAGGGCGCTGGTCAGGTCGTAGCGCAGACCCTCACGGGCCATGGCAATGACGTTCCAGTTGGCCTTGCCGGCGGCCGGTTCCAGGTATTTTCCGGTGCGCCCGCTGATGTAGAGGATGTCGCCCTCGGAGTTGACCAGCACTGCGGGCGGGGCAAAACGCGCCTGGAGCAACTGGTCCGCCACCGACTGGAGGCTGGCCGCGGGACTGGACGTCGCCCGGGGCGCATCGGTCCACTCGACGCGGTCCGGCACGTCCACGGCGGGGAAATTCACCGAGGTTTTTAGGATACCGGTGTCGGAGCGCTGAAAAATACGCTCCTTGGGCGCGAGCGGGGTGAACAGGTCGGAAAAGCCGCCGATGCTCTCCGCGCTGCCGAGAAACAACACGCCGCGGGCGTTGAGGCTGTAGTGGAAAAGCGGGAACAGTTTTTTCTGCAACTCCGGCGTCAGGTAGATGAGCAGGTTCCGGCACGACAGGATGTCGAGCTTGGTAAACGGCGGATCCATGATCAGGTTCTGCGGCGCGAAAATCACCATCGAGCGGATCTCCTTGTTCACGCGGTAGCCGTTGTCCTCCTTTACGAAAAAACGGGTGAGGCGGGCGGGCGACACTTCGGAAACGACGGTCTTCGAGAATAACCCCTGCCGCGCCTTGTCGATGGCGTCTTTGTCCAGGTCGGTGGCGTAGATCTGTAGCGAGAGATTGTGCACCTTGAGGAGTTTCACCGTTTCCACGAACGTCATGGCCAACGAATAAGCTTCCTCGCCGGTCGAGCAGGCCGTCACCCATGCCCGCAAAACACCGCCGGCGGGCCGGTCGGCCAGCAGCGCCGGCAGCACGTTCTTCGCGAGTTCCTTCCACGCCGGGGTGTCGCGAAAAAACGCCGTCACGCCGATGAGCAGTTCCTTGAAGAGGATGTCCAGCTCCTGCGGATTTTCCTGTAGATACCGGACGTAGTCGCCGATGCGCGCGAGCTGGTGGATACCCATGCGACGCTCGACGCGGCGATGCAGCGTGCTCCGGCGATAAAGCGTAAAATCGTGACCGGTGCGGGCGCGCAGCAGGATGACGATTTTTTCCAACGCGCCCTGGGTCTTGCCCTCCAACGGCTGCTCCGCCTTGCCGATCAGCGGAACATGCCTCCGGTAGGCGACGAGCTTGCCGGCCAATTGGTCGACGGGCGCCACGATGTCCGCCAGCCCCGCCTCGACCGCGCTTCGCGGCATGCCGTCGAATTTCGCCGTGGCCGGATCCTGCACCAACACCAGCCCGGCCTGTTCCTTGATGGCCTTGAGTCCGAGCGTGCCGTCGCTGCCCATGCCGGACAGCACAACGCCGATGCTGCGTTCACGTTGATCTTCGGCCAGCGAACGGAAAAAGGAATCGATCGGCAGACGCAGTCCGCGGGGGGCGACCGGCGTGAGCAGGTGCAACGTGCCGTGCAGCAGCGAAAGGTCGTGGTTGGGCGGGATCACATACACGCGGTCGGGCCGGATGCGGATGCGATCCGTCACCTGCACGACCTTCATGGTCGTGGCGCGCTGGAGCAGTTCAGGCAGCATGCCCTTGTGCGTGGGGTCGAGGTGCTGGACGACGACAAACGCCATGCCGCTGTCCGCCGGCGTGTGTTCGAGAAACAGGGTCAACGCCTCCAGACCTCCGGCCGAGGCGCCGATGCCCACGATGGGACACGCCTGCTCCGCGGTTCGCTTGCCGGAGGGCGAGACGCTGGGTGCGGACTTGGCCGCGGCGGTCGAGGTTGAACGACGCTTCTGCGGCTTGGGGGAGTTGGTTTTTTTCAAAGTGCAATCAAAGCCGTTCCCCGAGAACATCGGATCGAGCTTCGCGCTCAGGAAACCTGATAATCAACACCATGTCGAGCCCGTCACCGAAGACCAAACGTGAACGCTTCCTTCCGGCCGAAGCGTGTGCTGACTGACCGCCAGCACTCCGGGGTTTGTCGCCGGTAGGGTTTAACCCCATTGCAAAAGTTGGTTACCATAAATATTCTGGATTATGGGAAATCTGCGCCGCACGGCGGAAACGAAATTGGCCGAGGATCGTGCTCCCCAGTCGCATCAAACCGAGTCCGAGTCCCAACGCCTTCGGCACGAGTTGGAGGTTCATCAAATCGAGCTGGAGCTGCAAAATCAGGAGCTCCAAGTGGCCCAGCGCGAAACCGCCGCCGCGCTGGAGCGCTACACTGACCTCTTCGATTTCGCGCCGGTGGGCTATTTTAACCTCGGCCTCGACGGCACCATCCAACTCGTCAACCTCACGGGGGCGAAATTCACGGGGCTCGAACGTGCCCGGTTGATCGGGCGGCGTCTGGGGGTTTTGGTGGTCGCAGCTGATCGCAAGGCGTTCAGCGATTTTTTGACGCGGGTCTTCGAAACCGAAGAAAAACAGACCTGCGAGCTGACCTTGGAGACGGTGGGGGAATCTCCGCTGATCGTGCATCTCGAAGCCACGGTCACCCCCGATGGCAAAGCATGCCGTGCCGCCATGGCCGACATCACTGATCGGAAACGGGCTGAAAAAGCGCTGCAAGCCAACGCAACATTCACCGACGACGTGCTGAATTCGCTCACCGACCACGTGGTGGTCCTCGACGAAAAAGGCACGATCATCGCGGTCAACGAGGCGTGGCGGCGCTTCGCATGGAAGAACGGTGCGGCCACCGATTATCTGGGTGAAAATTATCTCAAGGTCTGTCACCACAGCGTCATGCGCAGCCACGCGACCGGCGCGGCGCAGACGGAGGCGGGTATCCGCGCCATACTCGACGGAGAGCTGGCTCATTTCACCCTTGAATACCCCTGCGACTCACCCGACGAAAAGCGATGGTTTCGCCTGCGCGTGGCGCCGCTCAGCGGAGAGCTTCGCGGTGTCGTGATTTCCCACCACGACATCTCCGAATCAAGAAAGGCGGAGGAGGCCGCCCAGAAGAGCATGGAGGCGCTTTTGGCGAGCAAGCGACAGTTCAAGGCGTTGTTCGATCAGGCCGCCGTCGGCGTGGCCCTGGCCGATGTCACCACTAGAAAATTTGTGCAGGTCAACCGGCGGTATTGCGAAATCACCGGTTACAACGAGGCGGAGCTGGAGCCGATGACCTTCGCCGATATCACCCATCCCGAAGATCTCGAACATGACAAGGCGATGGCGAAAAAAGTGCGTAGCGGAACCATCCGTGAATATACTCGGGAGAAGCGTTACCTGCGGAAGGACCATTCCGAAATCTGGGTGAGTCTCACGGTTTCGGCGATGTGGGCACCGGGCGAAACCCCAGATTTTTTCATCGCCGTCGTTCAGGATATCACGCGTCGGAAACTCTTGGAGGATCAGGTCCGGCAGGCCCAGAAAATGGAGGCCATCGGCACGCTGGCGGGCGGCATCGCGCACGATTTTAACAACATCCTCGCGGCGATCAACGGCTACACCGAGCTCTCGCTGATGACGCTTGAGCAAAACCCCAAGGTGCGTGAACACCTGGGCTCCGTGATGCAGGCAGCCGGACGAGCCACCTCGTTGGTGCGGCAGATCCTCGCCTTTAGTCGCCAGCAGGAAGCCGCCCGTCATCCCATCATCCTGGGTCCGATCGTGGCCGAGTGTGTCGCCCTGTTGCGGGCGACCATTCCCACCACCATCGAGTTCGAAACGTCGCTGGCGCCGGATGCGCCCACCGTGCTCGCCGATGCCATCCAGGTTCACCAGATTCTGATGAACCTGGGGACCAATGCCTGGCACGCGATGAAGGACCACCACGGCCTGCTGAAAGTAACCTTGGAGCGCTGTAAAGTAGATGCGGCCCAAGCCGCCAGACAGTCGAGACTCAGCCCGGGCGTCTATACGCGCATATCGGTCAGCGATACCGGCTGCGGCATGGATCAGCCAACCGTGTTGCGCATCTTCGAACCGTTTTTTACCACCAAGCCGGTGGGCGAAGGCACGGGACTCGGGTTGGCAGTGGTCCATGGCATCATGGACAATCACGAAGGCGCCATCACGGTCGCCAGCACCCCAGGCAAAGGCACGGTGTTTCAGCTTTATTTCCCCGAGACGATCTGCAAAAAAAGGGTTCCGGTTTTCGCCGAGGGAGCCATGCCACACGGTCATGGCGAAAGGCTACTGGTGGTCGACGACGAGAGCCTGATCGTCCAGATGACCGAGCTGACGCTGACCGCGCTGGGCTACGAGGTGGAGACCGCCACGAGACCCACGGATGCGATCGCCATGGTGAGCGCCGATCCCACACGATTTGCCCTCGTGCTGACGGACCAGACCATGCCCGGCATGACTGGACTGGTGCTAGCCACCCAACTCCAAGTGATCCGGCCCGGGTTGCCCGTCATCTTGACCACCGGTTACATCGCCTCGCTTACCCGCGAGCAAACCGAGGCCGCCGGCATCCGCCAGTTGCTGCCCAAACCTGCCAGCCTCCATGAACTGGCAACCGTCATCCAGGCCGCGCTTTCACCTTTAGAGGAAAAATGACCATGGCGCGTATCCTCCTCATCGATGACGACGAACCCTTTCGCACCATGCTGCGGCTGACGCTCATCCACTTTGGGCACACCGTGATCGAGGCGTGCAACGGCAAGCAGGGATTGGACCTTTTCCCGCAGGCCAATGCCGACCTGGTGATCACCGACATCGTTATGCCGGAGAAGGAGGGCATCGAGGTTTTGATGGAGCTGAAAAAGCTCCAGCCCAGCGTAAAGGTCATCGCGATGTCGGGCGGCTGCCGCAACCGCTCCGGCAGTTATCTGCAGATCGCAAAAGTCCTCGGTGCATCCAAGGTCCTCGCGAAGCCGTTTTCCAACGCGGACTTGCTGACGGCGATCAACGAACTACTGCCCGGCGTCGAAGAAACGTCCACCGTCACCTGAGTTCTATCAACCTTTCATGGCCGTAAAATTTCAGGACTATTACGACACCCTGGGTGTTGCCCGCACCGCCACCGCCGAGGAAATCAAGCTGGCCTTCCGCAAGCTCGCACGCATCCACCATCCCGATGTCGCCAAAGACAAGGTCGCCGGCGAAGTGAAATTCAAAGAGCTCAACGAGGCCTACGAGGTCTTGTCCGACCCGGTCAAACGAACACGCTACGATGAGCTCGGCGCGGACCGGCAAAACTACGACGCGGGCGGGTTCGCGTCCGGTGGCGGGCATGCCGGACGCGCTGGTGGCGGCCGTTCGGGCGCGTCACGTGGCGAACCGGACGTCGAGTTTGGCGGCACGGGTTTCAGCGATTTTTTCGAGTCCTATTTTGCCGGAGGCCGCGATGGATTCGGCTCAAGGCACTCCGCCGATCCGCGGGGCTTTGGTGGCGGTGGGCCCTTCACGCAGCCGGGGCAGGACGTCGAGGCGGATTTGCTGGTTACGCTCGACGAGGCGCTGCACGGGGCGACTCGCAAGATCACCTTGAGCCGCCCCGGCATGGATGGTCAGGCGGGCCGCTCCGACACCTATCAAATCAAAATCCCCGCCGGTGTTCGCGAAGGTAAACGCATCCGGCTCGCCGGGCAGGGTGGGGCGGGGCACGGCGGCGCGGCGGCCGGCGACCTTTACCTACGCGTGCGGCTGGCCCGTCACCCGGACTTCAGCGTGCAGGAGGCGGACCTGCACTGCGACCTCGATCTCGCGCCGTGGGAGGCGGTGCTCGGGGTGCAGGCAAAAATCCCCACGCTCGACGGACTCATGTCGTTGCGCGTGCCACCCGGCACCGAGGCTGGCGGCCAACTGCGGATGCGGTCGCTCGGACTGCGCAAGGACGACGGCACGCGCGGTGATATTTATGCGACCATGCGGGTGCGGACGCCCCATCCCGTTTCGCCGGAAGAGCAGGCGCTTTGGGCACAGCTCGCCGCACTCTCCACCTTTAAAGCGAGGAAAGAATCATGAACACTCCCCACGGTGATTCGCAGTCTTGGTTGCTGGTGATTGGGGGCGTCGAAAGCGTGCCGGCGGTTTACTCGCTGGAGGACGCCGCCGCCCTGGCGGGCGTGCATCCTCAGATGCTTCGGCACTACTGTCGGCTGGGGCTCTTTGGCGTGGCGCGGGCGCAACCGGACATTGAATTGGTTTTTGATGATGACGCGCTCTACGAGCTCCGGCGTTTCGAACACTATCGCCAGAAACAAGGCGTGAACCGGAAGACGCTGCGCCTGCTCTGCGGCCTGTGGCGCGAGATCGAGCGCCTGCAAACCGAGCTACGCTTTCTGCGCGGTCGATAGCTGTCACTTTCGGGTAACACCCCATAGCCGTGCGTGAATGATCGGGCTAAACTCCGGTCAACATGGACAATCCACTTGGCAATAAAGAAGTCGTCAGCGGGGAACTTGTCGGTCTCGACCCGAGGGACGAAATTTTAGAATCCGCCCCCGAAGCCGACCGTTGGAATCCCGTGCCGGGTTCAGCGGGCACCCGGGCGAAAGAATCCGTTTCCGAGGACGAGGATGAAGAAGGCCGTAGTGAGACCGAACAGCGCTTTGATGAAGGCGCCGAGAAAGCCGCGCGCGATCAGCAGCAAAAAGCAATAAGGGCTGCCCGGGACGAGCCTGAACCCAAGGAGTGACCATGAACCTTACCGAGGCCATCTTTCTGATCGAATCCGCTATCCGCCCCGATTCGGTGACACACCTGCAGGTGCGTGAACGCGCGGTGGAACTCGCCGTGATGAGCGGACGCAACGCGTTGAATGTGTCCAAAGCCGACTGGGAACAGGCCAAGCAGGAATTGACCGACCCATCCGGCACGGAGTGCACGCAGCCGTCGATCCCTCTTTCTCCTTACGAATCAGCAAATCAAAACCCAACATGACTCAAAACAACGCCATCGTCGCCATCTACCCCTCCCACACGTCTGCCGAGGCGGCGATCAAGGAGCTCCAACAAGCCGGTTTCGATATGCAAAAACTGTCGATCGTCGGACGCGATTATCACACCGACGAACATGTTGTTGGCTACTACAACGCCGGCGACCGCATGAAGGCCTGGGGGAAGACCGGCGCGTTCTGGGGCGGTCTGTGGGGACTCCTGTTCGGCTCCGCATTTTTCTTTGTTCCGGGAGTCGGTCCGCTAGTGATGGCCGGGCCTTTGGTCAGCCTGATCGTCGGCGCTCTCGAAGGCGCGCTGGTGGTCGGCGGCTTGAGCGCGCTTGGCGCCGGACTGGTTGGCTTGGGAATTCCGGAGGACAGCATTCTCCAATATGAGACCGCGCTGAAAACCGATAAGTTTTTGCTCATCATCCACGGCTCGGCGGCGGAAACCAACCACGCCAAACTTGTTTTGGCCAGCACCGGCCCGGAATCCTTGCAGCACCATCAAGCGGCTTTGACCGATTGAACCCCGACTCACCCGAAGACCACGATGAATACATCCAACAAGTCCCATCTCCTCGAAACCGTTGCCGCGCTGCTGAGCCCGGGAAAGGGCATTCTGGCGGCGGATGAGAGTTTTCCGACTATTGGGAAACGCTTCGCCGCACTTGATATTCCATCCACCGAAGTGACCCGCGGGGCGTATCGCGAACTCCTGTTCACCACGCCTCAACTCAACGAATCGATCAGCGGCGCGATCCTTTTTGATGAAACGACAACCCAACGGACCGGGCTGGGTGAAGCGCTCCCGGGAACACTGACCTCCCGCAATATCATACCCGGCGTCAAAGTGGACGGAGGCACCCTTGAGTTGCCAAACTTTCCCGGCGAGAAGTTTACCCGCGGGCTTGATGGTCTGCCGGAACGGTTGCTGGCTTATCGGGAGCGCGGCATTCGCTTCACCAAATGGCGCGCCGTGCTCGCCATCGGCGACGGCCTCCCGACCAAGACCTGCATCGAAACCAACGTGCGCAACCTCGCCCTGTTTGCCGCGTTAAGCCAACAGGCCGGGCTGGTTCCTATTGTAGAGCCGGAGGTTCTGATGGACGGTGACCACACGATAACGCGATGCGAAGAAGTCACCGGCCTCGTCCTGGATGCCGTATTTGCCGCGCTCAACGACCATCGCGTCATCCTCGAAGCCATGCTGTTGAAGACGGGTATGGTTCTTCCCGGAAAAGCGCATGCGCATCACGCCCGACCGGAGGCGGTGGCTACAGCCACGCTCCGTGCCCTGAATCGGGCTGTTCCTCCGGCGGTGCCGGGTATTGTATTCCTTTCCGGCGGGCAGACCGACATCGCCGCCACCGAGCGGCTTAATGCCATTTGCGCGGTCGGTCCCACGCCTTGGACGTTGAGCTTTTCGTTTGGCCGCGCCTTGCAGAATGAGCCCATGAAACTCTGGGGCGGTTCGCCGGCCAACATCGTGGCTGCGCAGGCGGCACTGCTTCATCGAGCCCGCTGCAATAGCCTCGCCGTGCAGGGGCGCTATCTTCCCGCGATGGAACACGCCTCATCGGTCTGAGCAGACCGGCTTATCCGGTAGTGCGCATTCAAGGACCAAGTTGAAGATTGGTTTAATATAATGAGTTCTTTGAAGCACTCGGCTGGGGATCTCCAGTTGAGTATTTAGCGGGGGCGTTCGTTGAGCATTTCCTGGTAGGCATTCAGTTGCTGATGGGAGATGAGCGACAGGTTGGTGCCCTTGGGCAGGTAATGGCGGATGCGATCATTTTGGCTTTAGCAGGTGGCGCTTTCCCGCGGGCTGTGTGCCGTGGCAGCAGAACATTTTCAGTCCCAGATCGGCGGCGAGGACGGCGTGCTGGCTCATTTCGATGCCTTGGTCGTAAGTGAGGGTTGTGAGCAAGGCCCGGGGGATAGATCGGAGCTTGGCGGGTGGAATCCACCGACGCGGACGAAGACTCCGACGATCGCAGCCAAGCGGAGCGACTCGTGGACGACGGCATCGAGAAGGCCGAACGCGAACGGGTAAAGGCAGCCGCCCGCGCCCCACGAAAAATGAACTAAAACTCGTGCCCGCAGGCGAAAGTCCACCTGCCATATACCAATCGCGCGATCTGCCGTAGGCGCGCAATTTTTCCTCATTCGGACGCATGGTTCCCATTCGCGATCAACCTGTGTCGGTAGCAGGAATGCGGCACAGGGCACGCATTCCTGTGTTGAAGCGTGTTTCCCCGACAAAGCTGAGCACTGGTTGCCGCTTTGGCGCGTAACCAGGAGGCTCATTTTGAATCCGAATCGGAATCCCTAGATAAACGCCCGTCGCGATGCCTTAAACAACGCGCCCGCTATGCAGACGACATTGCCCATGATCGCGCGACAAACGACGACCCTGCCGTGCCGTGGAAATGTTCAGGCTAAGCGAAGCACTTCTCTATGTGCGGTTCCGCTCAGCGCGAATCCCGCTTACCTTGGGTCCGTTTATTGTGAGCCGAGATATGACCCAGAACGCGTGTGGTCTGGCCCGTGGAAGCAATGCGCTGGGCGGTAAGATTCCCTTCGGTTTCTTTGGCTTTTACGGCGATTTTTTTGTCGGAGGCGGGGGTCTTGAGACCGTTTATTTTTTTTGATGTGTTAGACATGAGATTGAGGGGGAAATTAGTGAGCTGGGAACGAATCTTTAGCGGTTCTGCTTTTTATTTGTGCCAGAGAATCCAGTTGTCCTCCAACGGCACGGTGAGGCCCGCCACCTTGGACATCAGGCGGACGGTGTAGTCCCCGGCAGCCCGGGCGGCAGGCACGGTCGCACTGTAAGTCTGCTCACCCGGCACACGCTCCTCATAACGCAGGCGCGTCATCGTCTGGCGCACTGCTTCGCCTCCGCCAATTCCGTTGGCATATAGCTCCACGTGCACCGACTTGGGACTGACTTCGCCTAGAAAGAGATTCGCCACAAAGGTGTGCTCCTCGCCGTTGGTTTCCACCTTCACAGCCCCGATGCGGATGGCGGCTCGTTTCAGGTGCCACTCGCGTTGTTGCTCCACAATTTTGAGCGCGGTCTCGTGCTGGTCGGCGCGGGCGCGGTAGGCGACGGCCGCAGGCAGATAGTTTTTCTCCGTGTAGTCGCGAACGGCGCGCGCGGCTGAAAACTGTGGTGTGAGCCGCGCCATGCTTTCGCGTATGCGCGCCACCCAGGCGACCGGACGGTTGTGCGTATCGCGTGCGTAAAACTCCGGGATGACTTCCTGCTCCAGACGTTCGTAGAGTGCGTCGGCTTCGGCGGCGTCCCACTCGGGATCGTCGCCATGTTGCTGTCCGTCGCCCAGTGCCCAGCCGACGTCGGGGCGATAGGCCTCGGCCCACCAACCATCCATTTCAGAGAGGTTGAGACCACCGTTGACGAGCACCTTCATGCCGCTGGTTCCGCAGGCTTCCCACGGGCGGCGCGGCGTGTTGAGCCACACATCGATGCCTTGCACCAGATGCTCCGCCATCAGCATGTCGTAGTCGGCGAGGAACACCACCGGCGGGCTGCCCTCGCTGTTGCGGATAAACTGGGTCCATTCCCGAATCAGGGCTTGTCCGGCGAGGTCGGCCGGATGCGCTTTGCCCGCGATGATGAGCTGCACGGGGCGTTCGGAATTTTTGAGAATGCGGAGCAGCCGCGCGGGATCATGCAGCAGTAGGTTGGGTCGCTTGTAGGTGGCGAAGCGTCGTGCAAAACCGAGCGTTAACACGCCGGGGTTCAATCGGGCCTGGGTGCGCGCGACCGCGCCTTCATCGGCGCCGGCGGCGGACATCTGTTGGCCGACTCGTTTGCGGGCGTATTCGATCAGCGCGGTGCGACTGGTCTCGCGTAATGCCCAGA
The DNA here is from genome assembly GCA_037969015.1 of Opitutaceae bacterium. GTDB lineage: Bacteria > Verrucomicrobiota > Verrucomicrobiia > Opitutales > Opitutaceae > JAUWBF01. Next base: position 51,374 of record JBBKWO010000026.1, on the reverse strand, counting down.
GGCTTTCGTCGGACACCTGACGAATACCCGCATCAAGATGCTCGGCGTTACCCAGCCAGCGATCCTGTCCGCAAGCCTCCTCCCAGACATGATCCGCCGCCGCCGAATCCCAGGTGGGCATGTGCACGCCGTTGGTGACGTGCCCGATGGGCACTTCGTTTTCCGGCCAGCGCGGGAAAAGCGGAGAGAACAGATGCCGGCTGACGCGACCATGGAGTTGACTCACGCCGTTGACCGCACCGCTCCCGTGCAGGGCGAGATACGCCATGTTGAACGGTTCGCCGTCATCGTCGGGATTGCGTCGCCCCATCGCCAGGAGGTCATGAACCGAAATACCCAAGACTTCCCGCACATACCGTCCAAGGTGCTGCTCGATCAAGGCCGGCGAAAACAGATCGAATCCGGCGGAAACCGCCGTGTGAGTGGTGAAAATGTTGCCGGGCCGGGTTGCCGCAAGCGCGACCTCGAAGGGCTGACCGTGCTCTTGCATAAAAGAGCGTGCGCGCTCCAGCACGGCGAAGGCGGCGTGACCTTCGTTAAGGTGGCAAACTTCGGGTTTGATCCCGAGCGCGGCCAGCAGTCTCCATCCGCCCATGCCGAGCAAGATTTCCTGTTTCAGGCGGAGCTCGGGCCCGCCGCCATAGAGCTCACTGGTGATGCCGCGATGCACCGGCGTGTTGGCCGCGTCATTGGTGTCGAGCAGGTAGAGTTTAACCCGCCCCACCTGCACCTGCCAGCTGCGCACCCAGATGGTGCCACCGGGAAAAGCGATTTCCAAGCGAAGTAGTTCTCCGTCGGCCTGTCGCACCGGAGTGATCGGCATCAGCGCGGGATCGTTGTAGGGATAGAGCGCCTGCTGCGCGCCGTCCGCGTCGATCAACTGCCGGAAATAACCGTGTTGATAAAGCAACCCCACACCGACCACCGGCACGCCCAAGTCGCTCGCGGCCTTCAATTGATCGCCGGCCACATTGCCAAGTCCACCCGAGTAAATCGGCAGCGCTTCGGTCAGCATATACTCCATGCAAAAATAGGCGACGCAGGTCAGCGCGGGTTTGGGATGCGCTTTTTGAAACCAAGCCGGCGCGGCCTCGGTCGCGCGCGTGGCGGCCAGCAGACGATCGAGTTCGCCGCAAAAATCGGGGTCGGCCAGCGCCGCGGTCAGTTTATCGCGGGCTACGGTTTGCAAGACCTCGTTGGGATGATGACCGAGTGCCCAAAGTGTCGGATCAAGACGCCGCCACAACGCATCGCCCCGATGATTCCACGTCCAATGGAGATTCACCGCCAGCTCGTTCAGGGCATCCATCCCGTGCGGGAGATTGGTTGGCGAAGGCAAGTCGGAGTTGGGGGGAGTCATAGGTGATAGCCTGCGTCAGACACAGGAGTGGCGAGGTGCTGGTTAACGGGCGGTTGATCCGCCGGCAGGCAGGCGAGGAACGTCTCGATCACGCGCTTGGTTTCCTCGGGATTTTTCACGCGGATGGAGGCCACGCCCGCCGTCTTGACCGGATAGTCGTTGCCGCCGGGAAACACGGCGTCGCCCGCGAAGATCATTCCGGCGAGCTCGATGCCGAGGATCTCGCGGAGTTTTTGGATACCATACGCCTTGTCGATGCCCGGCCGGGTGACGTCGATCGAGGTGGTGCCGCCCAGCCGCACCGAAAAGCCGGGAATGAGCGCCTCCAGCGCGGTCTTCATCTTTTTGCGTTTTGAGAAATCAGGATCCCATTTGGCCTTCTCTTCCAGTGGTGCCTGCTGGCCGAGCGCGGAAAAGGTAATTTGCGTGTCCCGGTCGTCGATTTGCTCGCCCCAGGTTTTGCCGACGTTGCCGTCACCCGGTGCGCTCACCTGTTTTAATGCCTCGGTGATGCGCGCCTTTTCCCCGGAGGTGAAACTCTCTGCGTAGCGCAGCGTCCAGACGGTTTCATACTGATAAAACTTCGTTCCGCAGGTGGGCAGCAGCACGAGATTTTTCAACTGTGAGTCGGTGGGCAGGTGCGCGAGCACTTGCTGTTCAAACTGCGGCCAGTCGCCGCCTGAAATGATCGCCACTTTTACTCGCGCGAGCAGAGCCTGCAACCCGGTGGCCATCTCGGCATCGATGGATGATTTGCTCTCCGCGAGGGTGCCATCGAGGTCGAAGATGAAGAGCTTTTTGCCAATGTCGGCGACGGCCCCTTGCCGGATGAGTGGAGCTGGCATCGGCGGGTGCACGAATGGGATTTCGCCGCCTTCGTTTTCCCAGCGCTCGACGGACTTCTCTTTCAGCGTGGCCCGTGTGGTCTCGGTGTCGGTCTCCGGAGTCATGTCTGGCGGTTCGGCCGCGACGTCGTTCCAAAGTTCGATGGCGGGCTCCTCGGGTTGATCGTGATCGAAGCAAAGAATACTATGCGACGCGGTGCTGAGCAGAAGCGGACGCGATTGCGCGACGGACAAACCAATCCAGCGGGCGGCGAGCACGCGTCCGAAATGGCCGTGGGTGAAGAGCGCGATGTCGCCCGTCATGGTGCGCAAGCGTGCGATCAACCGGTCGGCCCGCGAGCCAATCTGGTCCGGTGTCTCACCGTGCGGCGCTCCGTCTTTGAAGATCGTCCATTCCGGCCGCTCGCGGTGAATGTCGTCAGCGAGCTTTCCCTCGTAATCGCCGTAGTCCCACTCGGCGAGGTCGGGCTCGATCTCAGCCTGCGGGGTCGGCGCGGCCAAGTCGCACGTTTGCCGGGCGCGCCGTAACGGACTGGTGAATACGCGTGCAAACGTGATGCTTCGGAGGCGCTCGCCCAACGCACGCGCCTCGTCCTCACCCTTTGCGGTCAGGGGGATATCCGTGCGACCGGTGTGTTGGCCGGTGATGCACCAGGCGGTCTCCCCGTGACGCAGGATATGCAGGCGGGGTGTCATGGTTGAACCACTCCGCAGGGTTTGGTGTTCACCGGCAGTCGTGGAATCATTTTGGCGTGCATTCTACGCTAAAGCGTAGCGTGTGCGTATGGGGTATTGCCCGACCGCGACTGGGTCGGATCGAGCCGAATCTTACATTGTCGAACAGACCCAACGGCCTGCATATCCGCATCTTTAGTATTCACCTTTTAGCGCCTGATTTTAGGCATGAGAACCATGAAGCCCGACGGCATTCACAAAGTAGCGGGAGCTTCCGGCTCCTTCGCCTCCGAACAACGGGAGCAAGATGCTCCCGCTACTTCCGAACCTGCCGCAGTAGAGGGAGCTTCCAGCTCCCTTTCCGACGGGCAACGCGAGCAAGATGCTCCCGTCACCTCCGAATCCTCCGCAGTAGCGGGAGCTTCCAGCTCCCTTTCCGCCACCGCCCAACGGGAGCAAGATGCTCCCGCTACTTTGTGGGAGTTTTTTAACCCTTTGTCCGAAATCGACATTCGCTCGAGTGGAAATCTGCCGCACTGGGAACAGGGATCGGTCTGGTATTTCATTACTTTCCGCCTGGCCGATGCGCTTCCGCGTGAAGTCGTGGATGACATTCAGCATCAGCGTGAACTCTGGAAGCAAACGCACGATCTAAACCACCTTTCCAGCGAAGACCTCGCCGAGTATCATCGTCTCTTCTCCGAGCGCTACGAAAACCTGCTCAATGCGGGCAGTGGCTCATGCGTGCTTCGCGATCCACGGAATGCGGAAATCGTGCAAGGAGCGCTGCGTTTCTTCGAAGGCCAACGCTACGCCTTGGATGAATTCGTGATCATGCCCAATCATGTTCACGTGCTGGTTCAGCCGCTGGCTGGCTGCGGGCTCGTGGACATTCTGCACTCTTGGAAATCTTTTACCGCTAATCAAATCAACCGACGTCTGGGGCGGGCGGGTCAGCTGTGGCAGCACGAATCTTACGACCACATCGTGCGTCACGAGCACGGCATGCAGGCCATCCGTAGTTACATCCGGGAGAATCCGAGCAAGGCAGGGATGCGGGAGCAGGATGCTCCCGCTACTTACGAACCGCCGCAGTAGCGGGAGCTTCCAGCTCCCGTCTCCCGTATCGCCGCAGACGGGAGCAGGATGCTCCCGCTACTTTAAATCCATTTCCAATCGCGGATCTCCGGCATATCCCGCCCGTGCTTTCGAATGTAGGCCCGATGTTCGACCAGCTTGTCTTTGAGCTGTTGCTTGAGAGCCGCGCCGGTTTCGGCGGCTTTCGGCACGCGGTCGATCACATCCATGACCAAGTGCCAACGGTCGAGCTCGTTCAGCACGGTCATATCAAAGGGCGTGGTGATGGTGCCCTCCTCCTTGTAGCCGCGCACATGGATATTATGGTGATTCGTCCGGCGATAGGTCAGCCGGTGGATCAGCGTCGGATAGGCGTGAAACGCAAAAAGAACAGGTTTGTCGGTGGTGAAGACCGCGTCGAAATCCGCTTCGCTTAATCCGTGGGGATGCTCGCTTTGCGGCTGGAGGCGCATGAGGTCTACGACGTTAACCAAGCGGATTTTTAGATCCGGCAAATGCTCACGCAGAATCGAGACGGCGGCGAGGGCTTCCAGGGTGGGCACATCGCCACAGGAGGCGATGACCACGTCCGGCGACGCGCCTTGATCGTTGCTGGCCCACGGCCAGATACCGATGCCTTCGGTGCAATGAATGACCGCCGCGTCCATCGTCAGCCATTGCGGCGAGGGATGTTTTCCGGCGATCACGACGTTCACGTAGTGGCGACTGCGCAGGCAGTGATCCATGACCGACAACAGGCAGTTTGCATCCGGCGGCAGATACACCCGCACGACCGAGGCCTTCTTGTTGACCACATGGTCGATGAAGCCGGGGTCTTGGTGGGTAAAGCCGTTGTGGTCCTGCCGCCACACGTGGGAGGCGAGCAGGTAGTTGAGCGAGGCGATAGGGTGCCGCCACGGGATGCCCGCAGTGACCTTCAGCCACTTCGCGTGCTGGTTAAACATCGAGTCGATGATGTGAATGAATGCCTCGTAACAATTGAACAGACCGTGACGACCGGTGAGCAGGTAACCTTCGAGCCACCCCTCGCACTGGTGCTCGCTGAGCATCGAGTCCAGCACGCGTCCGGTGGGTGCTAGGAATTCGTCGTTCGGCAACATGGCCGCATCCCACTGGCGATTGGTTGCCTCAAAGAGAGCGCCCAGGCCGTTCGACAGGGTCTCATCGGGACCAAAGACGCGGAAGTTGGGCTGCGCCTGATTGAGCTTTGCCACGTCACGCAGAAATGGGCCGAGCACGTGCGTGTCACCGATCCCGAGTATTCCCGGTTCGGATACGTTCTCGGCGTAGGCTCGAAAATCCGGAAGATGCAGATCGCGGAGGAGCCCGCCACCGTTGGCGTGGGGATTTGCGCCCATGCGCCGGTCGCCGGTGGGGGCGAGTGCGGCGAGTTCCGGTTTCAGACGGCCATTGGAGTCAAAAAGTTCTTCCGGCCGGTAGCTCTTCAGCCAGTCTTCGATGAGCTTAAGATGTTCAGGATGGGTTGCCGGGTCGGAGATCGGCACCTGATGGGCGCGGAATGTGCCTTCGATCTGCAAGCCATCGACATAACGTGGGCCGGTCCAACCTTTGGGCGAGTTGAGCACAATCATCGGCCAGCGCGGACGCGCGCCGTTACCGAGCACCCGGGCTTCGTGCTGGATACGTTGAATGTCGCCGATCGCCAGATCCATCGTCGCGGCCATCGCTTCGTGCATGGCGGCGTTGTCATCGTGATATTCGACAAAGTAAGGGGTCCAACCGTAGCCGCGAAACAGCTGATCCAGCTCCACGCGTGTGATGCGCGCGAGGATGGTGGGATTGGAGATTTTGAAGCCGTTGAGATGAAGAATTGGCAGGACTGCGCCGTCCGTCACGGGATTCAGAAACTTGTTGGAATGCCAAGCCGTGGCGAGCGGGCCCGTCTCCGCTTCGCCATCGCCGACCACGCAAGCGACGATGAGGTCGGGGTTGTCGAAGACCGCGCCAAAGGAATGGCTGAGGGAATAGCCGAGTTCGCCGCCTTCATGAATCGAGCCAGGGCACTCCGGCGAGGCGTGACTGGGAATGCCGCCCGGGAACGAGAATTGTTTGAAGAGCTTTTGCAGACCCTGCTCGTCCTGACTGATATTCGGATAGACTTCGCTGTAAGTGCCTTCCAAATACGTATTGCCCACGACCGCCGGACCGCCATGGCCGGGACCCGAGACATAGATCATGTCGAGGTCGTGTTCCTTGATGACGCGATTGAGATGCGCGTAGATGAAGTTTTGTCCGGGAGTCGTGCCCCAATGCCCGAGCAGCATGTGCTTGATATCGGTGAGCGCGAGTGGACGCCGGAGCAGCGGGTTGTCGAAAAGATAAATCTGTCCGACGGAGAGGTAGTTCGCGGCGCGCCAATAGGCATCGATGTTATGAAGCAGTTCGGGTGTGAGGGCGGCGGGAAAGGTTTTCATCGGTTGGTGAGGATGGTTTGCGTAGTGATGTCATCCCGCCCCGGCGTAAGTAACGCGGACAAGGGACGACACCATTCTACGCAGTCTCGGACTGGCTCGCTATGGGGCTATGACCTACCTTACCCCGTTCAGGGTAGTGGGAGCGTCCAGCTCCCTTCTACGAACCCGGGAGCAAGATGCTCCCGCTACGATTGCCCAAAGTAGAGGGAGCTTCTAGCTCCCTTCCATCGAGCTGGGAGCAGGATGCTCCCGCTACGATTCCAAGCCAAGTGAACTCATCGGATAGACGCTCTGTCACGTCACACGGACCGTGCATTGCGCTCTCGTTTGTGCATCGTGGCCGTTTCGACCCGCGAGCTACACTATCCGAATGATTGGATGGCTCGCCTAACTCAGACGGGAGCGTCGAAGGAGCCGGTGCGAACCAACTTCTTGTTCACGAATTGCTGGATGCCCATGTCGCCGAGCTCACGGCCGTAGCCCGAGTTCTTGATGCCGCCGAATGGTAGTTCGGCATCCGACCAGCTGATACTGTTGATGAACATCATGCCGGTTTCCACGCGACTGGCGATGCGCTTACCGCGTGCGATGTCTCCTGTGAAGACGGAGCCGCCGAGACCATAGTCGGAGTCGTTGGCCAACGCGATGGCCGCATCTTCGTCCTTCACGCGGAAGAACATCGCTACCGGCCCAAAGAACTCGTCGCGATAGGCCGGATTGTCCGGCTTCACGTCGGTGAGAATCGTCGGCTGCATGAAGGAGCCCGGGCGATCCAGACGTTTGCCGCCGAGCGCCACCTTGGCGCCGTGGGCGACCGCGACGTCCACCTGAATGAGCAACGCAACGAGCGCGGACTCCGTGGAGAGCGGCCCGAGGGTTGTCTTCTCGTCCAGCGGGTCGCCGGGTTTGAGTGCGGCGAGCGCGTCGGTGAACTTTTTTAGAAATTGGTCGGCGACCTTCTCGTGGACGATAAAGCGTTTCGCCGCGCAGCAGGTCTGGCCGTTGTTATACATCCGCCCCCAGACGGCCCACTTCACGGTGGATTCAAGATCAGCGTCGTCGAGCACGATGAAGGCGTCGCTGCCGCCCAGTTCCATCGAGGAGGGCTTGAGGTTTTTCCCCGCCCGCGCGGCAATGGTCTGGCCGGCCTCGCCGCTACCGGTAAGGGCGACACCTTTGATGCGCGGGTCGTCCAAGAGGTGTTCCGACTGGTCGTGCGAAATCAGTAGGTTGGTGTAGAGACCAACGGGGGCGCCGGCATCGCCCCAGAGCTTTTCGAAAGCGATGGCGCACTGCGGCACGCAACCGGCGTGTTTGATGACCAGGGTATTGCCCGCCATGAGATGCGGGCCGGCTACGCGCGCGAGTTGATAGTAGGGAAAGTTCCACGGCTCCACGCCGAAGATCACGCCAAGCGGGCTGCTCTCCATGTGAGCCTCGCCGTTGGTCGGATCGAGTTTGACCGGGGCAAGAAAGCGCTCCGCGTTTTTCGCATAGTAGGCCATGATTTGCGCACTGAACTCCACCTCACCGCGCGCCTCGCTGATCCGTTTGCCCATTTCGAGTGTCATGATGCGGGCCAAGGCATCGGCCCGTTCGTGCAAGAGCGCGCCGACCTTTGCCACAATGACCACACGGTCCGCATACGACTTGCGCCGCCACGAGGTGAAACAAGTTGCGGCAGCCGCTAGCTTCACTTCGAGCTGCTCGTCGGCGAGGGTGGCAAAGCTCTCCCCAACTTTCCCGTCGTATGGATTTACGCTTTGGTAAGCGGCTTTTTTCGCTTTTTCGATGATCGGAACAGGCTGGGTCTTGGGCTGACTTTTCATGACTAGGGACAGGGCGTAACCTGCATGAAGGATCGTAGCCCTATTCATCAGCCTTCGATATGGGGTCTTGTGCGTAGGCGATGGTGGCGGACCGCGCGATGGCCGCGCGCGCTGGCCGCTGGAGGTGTCTTGGCGATGGTCGCCCCGGGGATCATTAATCCACGATTTTCTCACCTCTCGCGGGATAGTTCTTCTCGAGGACGAACTCCACGAACTTGACGACTTCCCGCACATCGGGGCGGCCCATCGGCATCGAATTATAGGCTGCGTAGTAGATCGTGTGATCGGGCTTGATCAGGAACAGGCCCGGCTCTCCGAACACAGTGGGCTCCGGCTCCTTGACCCCGGCGGAAATATAAAGTCCCCACTCATTCATTTGAGCGACGGTCATACCGTAACCGAGATCGAGGTTGTCGATTTTCCATTCGGCCTGACTCTGGCGGGCGCGCTCTTCGGTGTCTCCCGAAGCCACAAAGACAGTGATGCCCTGCTTTTCGGCATCGCCCAGCAGGCCGTTGAGTTTTTCCAGATAGGTTTTGCAGATCGGGCAATGGAGTCCGCGGTAGAAGATCAGCAGGAGAAAGTTTTTCGGGTGCTGATCGGCGAGCGACCAATTACCGCCACTGAGGCGCGGAAGGGTAAGACTGGGGGCTTTTTTCTTAGGGATGAGTTTCATAATAATGTTTTGTATAATGTTTCTAGGCGGAGGTGATTATTCAGAAGGTGCGCTCAATAACCAGAGGCCGACGAGCTCGTCGTGACCGGCTAGCGCTTTCGTGACGCTTTCCTTCAGCGGTGTGAGATCGAGCAGCGTCTCGTTCACATCAAGGAAGATCACTTTGGGCGGCGGCGTGTTTTGGGTGTTCATCGGTTGTGCCTGGGCATACGCGAGACTGGAGGACATGATCGCGAGAATCGTTATTCTTTGGAGGAAGTTCATTCGCTCAATTGTTAGTAGGCGCCTTTTGAGTAGGTCATCTCGTAGCTGTGGGTGTATATTTCGAAGACGAGTCCGAAGGGATCTTCGACGTAAACCATCTTGTATGGTTTTTCACCCGGATAGTATTCTCTGATGGGCATCCGTTGTTTTCCGCCGTGGGCGACTATCTTCGCCACCAGGTCTTCGATATTCGGATCCTGGATACAAAAATGGAACGTCCCAGTCTTCCAATATTCGAATTCCGGAGGGGTAATGTTGTTCTGGAATTCAAACATCTCGACTCCTATCCGGTCTCCGGTGGAGAGGTGGGCAATTTTGAAGGAACCCCAGCCGGTCCCAAAAACATCGATACACATTTTCCCGATTGCGGTATCTGCTTCTTCTTTAACCACGGCGGGCTTCATGATCGTATACCACCCCATTACTTTCTCATAGAACGCGACGGCGGCTTCGAGGTTCGAAACGGATATCCCAACGTGAGAAAATGTTTTGGGATAGGGACTCATCGAATTTGGAGGGACTGAAGCACCTCCGGGTTGTGAAGTGGTTGACCGCGATAGAAGCTTGAGCAGCTCTTTGGCGGCATCGGCGGAGGAAGCGGGATTTTGCCCGGTGACGAGCTGGCCATCGACGACCACATAAGGCCCCCAATCCGGGCCTTTTTCATAGAGACCACCGTTGGCCTTGAGCATGTCTTCGACCAGAAATGGGACGACCTTCGTGAGACCGACTCCCTCTTCTTCCGTATTCGAAAATCCGGTCACGCGGCGGCCTGAGATCACCGACATTTCATCGGCCCTTTTTGTGTGCTGGAAAATCGCCGGAGCGTGGCACACCGCGGCGAGAGGACGGTCCTCGGCGAGGAATTTTTCGATGATGCGCTGGCTGTCGGCGTTTTCCGCCAGATCCCACAGTGGGCCATGCCCACCGGGATAAAAGACCGCGTCAAATCCGGCGGCATCGATCTCCGCCAGCTTCGTCGTGTTCGCGAGCGCGCGTTGGGCGGCCTCATCCTTTTTGAAGCGCTGCGTTGCCTCGGTTTGAGCATCGGCAACGTCACTCTGCGGATCGAGCGGCGGTTGCCCGCCGGCCGGAGAGGCCAGAGTGATTTTTGCGCCAGCATCGAGGAGGACGTAGTAAGGAGCCGCGAACTCCTCCAGCCAAAAGCCGGTCTTCTTGCCGGTGTCACCCAGCTTGTCGTGCGAAGTCAGAATAATGAGAACTTTCATGTCGTTTGGGTGGGTTGGTTTATTTTTCCGAGCCGACGCGGATCACGCATTTGCCAAAATTGTTGCCCTTTAAAAGGCCGATGAAGGTGGCGGGGGCTTGCTCCAATCCATCTACGATTTCCTCGCGGTAGTGGATTTTGCCTGCTTTCAGCCATTCCGTCATCTGCGATGAAAACTCCGGAAACAAGTGCCCGAAATCCTCGAAGATAATGAAGCCACGCATGGTGATCCGTTTCCGCAGAATCTGCCCCATTAGGTAGCTCAACCGATCCGGGCCGTCGGGCAGGCTGGTGGCATTGTATTGCGAGACCAGGCCGCAAACGGGCACGCGCGCGCCAGTATTCAGCTGAGGGAGAACGGCGTCGAAGACCTTGCCGCCAACACTCTCGAAATAGACATCGATTCCGTCAGGCGTTGCCGCGATCAACTCGTTGGCAAAGTTTTTGGAATGATGATCCAGGCAAACATCCAATCCCAGCGACTTCACCGCGTATTCACATTTTGATGACCCTCCGGCGATACCGACTACTTTGCATCCGAGAATCTTTCCAATCTGGGCGACCGTCGCGCCGACGGGCCCGGTAGCCGCAGCCACCACCAGCGTTTCTCCGGCTTTGGGCTGGCCGATTTTGATGAGGCCGGCCCACGCGGTGAATCCCGGCATCCCGGAAACCCCCAAGGCCCAAGACGGATGCTCGGGGTTACTGCCCAGGGAGGTGACGCCCTCTCCGTTCGACAGGGCGTAGTCTTGCCAGCCGTTTGAACTGAGAACCCATTCTCCTTTTTTGAAACCATCGAGCTTGGAACTCTCCACCTGCGCCACGGTTCCGCCCACCATCACGTCGCCAAGTTTGACCGGCGGGGCATACGACGGAGCATCGCTCATCCGTCCACGCATGTAGGGATCGAGTGAAAGAAATTCCGTGCGGAGCAACATCTCGCCCTCTTGCGGCGAGGGGATGTCGGTCGTTTCGAGCTTCAACGTATTTTCGGTCGGCGCACCCTTGGGGCGTTCGGCAAGCACGAGTCGGCGGTTGGTGGTGTTGGTTTGCTTCATGACCATAGAATACACCGAGGATCGGAATATACCACCGAGCACCGGCATTGCTTCGTTGTTCTGACCGGCGCCGAACTCCGTCTTGGCCCCCTGGTTGATGATGACGACCACACGGGTCTCGATTAGCAGGGAGGAAACGGTCCAGAGCATCTGCCGTGGACCGGTCGATTGATTTACTTCCGGTGGGTGGACGCTTCCTTGATGGCCTTTTCTACGGCCTCGCGGGTTTCGCCGGTGCGTTTTTGGATGCGCCCCAGCAGTTCTTCCTGTTTGCCTTCGATGTATTGAAGATCGTCGTCGGTGAGTCGGGCCCACTTTTGCTTCAACTTGCCCTTGGTGACGTTCCAGTCGCCCTTGATTTCGAGTGTGTTCATGTTCGGTCGGTATGGCGCCGCCTGCGTGACGGCCGACGTTCGTCCTCAATGAGGATGACGTCCGAGGTTAACCCTCCGGCGTGTCTGTTTATATAGGGCGTAACCCTACGGCCGGCCGCCCGATGCCGGAGCGGCCGGGGTTGGCGCGATCTGCGGCGCGTCAATAAAGACGTCCATCTGCTGGCCAACGAAGATCGGCAGTTCGGCCCGCGTGAAACTAAAGATGACCAGGAGGACCCGCGTATCGACCCGCTCGGTGCTGTCGCCGGTGAGCGATTTTTTCGGAACGCTATGGGGCTTAATCCCACCATAGGGCGATTTTTGATCGCTCGCTTTTCAACGAGGATCACCGCTACGATGATGGTGCGTGGGCGCGCATAAACTACCTCCTCATATTGAGCGTGAAACATTGGACTCCGTCCGTGCGCTGGCCAATCAGGCCTTTTCGCGGGCGGCGGGAGCGCCTCTTATTGCGGGTAACAGCATTCGCCTGCTCAAAGACGCACAGGAAAACTATCCCGCGTGGCTCGACGCGATTCGCGCGGCGAAACAGCGCATCCATTTCGAGAGCTACATCATTCACGAAGACGAAACCGGCCGGATGTTCGCCGATGCCCTGATCGCCAAAGCGAAGGAGGGCGTGCGGGTGCGTCTGATCTATGACTGGCTGGGTAACTGCGGCACGGCCTCGGGCGCGTTTTGGAACCGGCTGCGCGAGGGCGGCGTGGAGGTGCGTTGCTACAACCCTGCGCGCTGGGAATCACCGTTCGGCTGGCTCAGCCGCGACCATCGCAAAACGCTTTGTGTTGATGGCGAAATTGGTTTCGTCAGCGGCTTGTGCGTCGGGCGCATGTGGGTTGGCGATCCGGAAAAAAACGTCCAACCCTGGCGTGACACGGGCGTCGAGGTGCGTGGACCGTCGGTGATCGAGCTGGACCGGGCGTTCGCCACAATCTGGGCGATGCTTGGTGAGCCGATACCGGAGGATGAATCGGACGCCCCTGAGGCAATCGAGCCGCAAGGCGAAGCCGCGTTGCGGGTTGTCGGGAGCATTCCGGCGACCGGAGGCATGTTTCGCGTTGATCAACTCATCGCGGCGCTCGCCCAAAAGCGCCTCTGGCTGACCGATGCCTACTACGCGGGCATGACCAGTTACGTCCAAGCCCTGAGGTCGGCGGCGAAGGACGGCGTGGATGTTCGCCTGCTCGTGCCCAACTCCACGGACGTGCCGCTTTTCAAACCATTGTCCCGCGCGGGTTATCGCGCGCTGCTGGATGCTGGGGTGCGGGTTTTCGAGTGGAACGGAACCATGCTGCACGCCAAGACCGCGGTTGCCGATGGACGCTGGGCGCGGGTCGGTTCGACGAATCTGAACATCGCCAGTTGGTTCGGCAACTGCGAGATGGATGTGGTCGTCGAAGATGAAACGTTCGCGCAATCGATGGAAGCGATGTTCCTCGCAGACCTGGAAAACGCCACTGAGATTGTGCTGGATGCCAGACGGAAAGTGCGTGCGCCCAACCAACCACGCCACAAACGTCCGGCGCTGAAACGTGGAGGTGGCAGCTCGGGACGTGCCGCTGCCGGAGTGGTCCGCATTGCCAATGTCGTTGGCGCGGCATTCACCAACCGGCGGGTGATCGAACCGGTCGAGGCACGTATCAACGTGGTGATTGGCGTGGTGTCGGTTTTTCTGGCTGTTCTCTTCGGTTTCTTTCCACGGATCATCGCCTATCCGATCGTCCTGCTGTTTGTCTGGATCGGCAGCGCGCTCCTCCACCAAGGCTGGAAACAGCACCGCGCCAAGACGAAGCACAAAATTCCGACGGCTGACGCCTGAAGCGCCATTGCCCAAACGCAACAGGCATCGGGGAACTCCCAGCCCGGCGGGTGGATCAATCCAAGACGTCATCTTATCCGTAAATTTCGGTATCCGTGTTATCTGTGTAATCCGTGGATAAATTAAACCGCGAAATTTCGGAACGGAGGTTGAGCCACAAAGAGGCATTCTCGCTTGTCCTGCAATTCCCTGGGGCGCGCCTCACTCTGGCTCTTGCGCTTTGGCGTTCGGTGGTGACTTCAGAGCTTCAATAGCCGTGCGTTGATGGCCACCACGACCGTGCTGACGGCCATCAGCCCCGCGCCGACCGCCGGGGTGAGCACGATGCCCCACGCGTAGAGCACGCCCGCCGCCAGCGGAATCGCGACGACGTTGTAGCCCGCAGCCCAGACCAGATTCTGGATCATTTTCCGAAACGTGGCGCGCGAGAGCTGCACGATGGCGACGACGTCCTGTGGATTGCTCCTCACTAAAATCACATCGGCGGTTTCGACCGCCACGTCCGAACCGGCGCCAATGGCTATGCCTACGTCCGCCTGAGCCAGTGCGGGTGCGTCGTTCACACCGTCGCCGGTCATCGCCACCAGCACGCCCCGCGCCTGAACCTCTTTCACCTTGGCGGCTTTGTCCTGCGGCAGGACCTCGGCGAAATATTCATCCAAGCCGACTTGGTCCGAAACCCATTTGGCGGTCGCCTTGTTGTCACCGGTGAGCATGAGGCAACGGATGCCAAGCGCCTTGAGGGCATCGATGGCAGGCTTCGCCTCGGGGCGCACGATGTCGGCGAGGGCCAGCGCGCCCTTCAATTTTCCGTCCACGAGCACAAACACGACGGTCTTGCCTTGGGCTTGCAGCGGCTCGACGCGCTTGTCGGCGAGATCAATCTTTTGTTCACGCAGGTAGCCGGGGCTGACGACCTTGATTTCTTTGCCGTCCACCCGACCGCCGGCGCCTTTGCCCGGGATGCTTTGGAAGTTTTCGACGGGTAGTTTTTTATCTGAAGCCGCAGCGATTGCCTTGGCGATGGGATGCTCGGAATTCGCGTCCACCGAGGCCGCGTAGGTGCGCAGCGTTTCTTCGTCGATGCCGTCCGCCAAAACCAGCGTTTCGGTCACGCCGAATTTGCCCTCTGTCAATGTGCCGGTCTTATCAAAGATGACCGCCTTCAACTTGCGGGCGCTTTCAAACGCGGCGCGATTCCGGATGAGCAGGCCGTTCTTCGCCGCGAGCGCCGTGGACACCGCCACGACCAGCGGCACCGCGAGACCGAGCGCGTGCGGGCACGCGATGACCATTACGGTTACGGCGCGTTCGATGGCGAACGAGAAGTCCTTCCCTACGAATGCCAGCCAGACCACGAACGTGATAACGCCGCCGCCCAGGGCCACGATGGTGAGCCAGAGTGCCGCGGTGTTGGCGAGATCCTGGGTCTTCGATTTGCTTTCCTGCGCCTGCTTCACGAGGTCGATGACCTGCGAGAGAAAGGAATCCTTGCCGGTGCCCTTGACCTCTATCGTAAGCGAGCCTTCGCCATTGATCGAGCCGCCGATGACCTTGTCGCCGACTTTTTTGGGTGCCGGGGTCGATTCGCCGGTGAGCATCGCTTCGTTAACGGAGCTCTCGCCATCTACGATAGCGCCATCCGCCGGAATCTTCTCGCCCGGCTTGATCAGGACTTTGTCGCCCACGGCCAGTTCGCTCAGCGGCACATCCTTCACGCTCCCATCGGGCATGAGTTTGTGAGCGTCGGACGGCATGAGCTTGGCCAGTTCCTCCAGCGCCTTCGACGCGCCCATCACCGACTTCATCTCGATCCAGTGCCCGAGCAGCATGATGTCCACGAGCGTGGCCAGTTCCCAGAAGAACATCTTTCCGGTCAGGCCAAAGACCACGGCGCCGCTGTAAAGATACGCCGTCGCCACCGCGACGGAGATGAGCGTCATCATCCCGGGCCGGCGGGATTTCATCTCCTCGATAAATCCCTTCAGGAAAGGCCAGCCGCCATACCAGAAGACGGCCGAGGAAAACGCGAACAGCACATAAAGGCCTCCGGGAAAACTGATGGCGTCCCGCAGTCCCACCAGATTCTGGAGCATCGGCGAGAGGGCCAGAATCGGCAGGGTGAGGATCAGCGAGATCCAGAATCGTTGCCGAAAATCCGCCGCCATGTGGGCATGATGATCGTGATGCTCATGGTGGTTGTGGTGATCGTGGTGCTCTGAATGGTCAGAGTCAGCGGGCGGTGTTTTGCCTTCGGCCTCTGACCAATTCCGCCCGGCGTGTCCTTGTGGACGACCTTCCTTCTCATAAATGGCGTATGCCTTCTTGGCCACCTCGTCATGCGCTGGTTTCGGATCGGTCTGATGCTCGGTGGTGTGTTCGTGCTTTTTCATGGGTGGGCTGCGCTGACGCTGGATTGACTGAATTTTCCATCCCACGCGGGATCGATGGCGCGGATGCGCTCGGGCAGCGGCGGATGGGTGGCGAGCGCGTCGAGAAACGGCTTGGCCACACCGTTGCCAAAAAACATATGGCTGGCCTCTCCCGCGTGCGGGGAGTCGATTCGCGAACCAGCGCCGCCGATCTTCTGCAAGGCACCGGAGAGCCCAGCCGGGTTGCGGGTGAACTGCACGGAGGAGGCATCGGCCAAAAACTCCCGTTGCCGGCTGAGAGCGGCCTGGATGAGCCGGCCGAAGAGAACGCCGATCGCGCCGATGACGATCAGCGCCAGACCCAGATACATCATCGGATTTCCGCCTTGGCGACCGCGACCGCCACGCGAGTAAATGAGCACGCGGCCGATGACCGAGAGGCAGACGATGCCGAAGATCACGCCCATGATGCGAAGATTCAGACGCATGTCGCCATTGAGGATGTGGCTGAACTCGTGACCAATGACGCCCTGCAACTCGTCGCGGCTGAGCAGCGTCAGACTGCCGCGCGTGACGGCGATGGCGGCGTCTTCCGGGGTGTGACCGGCGGCGAACGCGTTGATGCCCTGTTCTTCGGGGAGCACGTAGATTTTCGGCACCGGCACGCCGGCGGCGATGGCCATCTCCTCGACGACATTGCGCAGCTTGCGCTCATCCGGATCGCCTGGATCGGCGGGGACCAGTCGTCCACCCAGCGATTCGGCGACGGCGCTGCCGCCTTTGGACAACGCGAGGGTTTTATAGATGCTACCGATGATGACGACCGCGAGCGTGCCGAGCACGACCTGGAGAAAAAGCTTTGGGTCCCAGAGCACGAGTTCCGGCAGCGGCTCGCCCAGTGCATGCCCGTTTTCGGTGACACGGAAAATCAGCAGGGAGGCGAAATAGACCGAGGCGATGATGCACACGACCGCGATCACGAAGTAAACCACCAGCACCGTCGTGTGCTTCCGCGCCTTGTCCTGTTGTGCGAAAAAATCCATGGGAGGATTCGCGTCAAACGAAGGAAACCTTCGGGGCCACCCGCTCCTCGGCCTTTTCGATGGCGAACAATTCGGCGGCGGTGAAGTTAAACGTGCCGGCGACCAGACTGCTCGGGAAAATCTCCCGCTGCGTGTTGTAGGCCATCACGGCGTCGTTGTAGGACTGTCGCGCGAAGGAGACTTTGTTCTCCGTCGAAGTCAGCTCCTCGGTGAGCTGCATCATGTTCTGGCTGGCTTTGAGGTCGGGGTATTGCTCGACGACGACCATGAGGCGCGACATGGCGCTGGCGAGACCACCCTCGGCCCCAACGAGGCCTTTCATAGCCCCGGCGTCGTCGGGATTGGCGGCAGCGGATTTGGACGCGGTGAGAGCGGTGTTGCGCGCGGCAATGACGGCTTCGAGCGTGCCGCGTTCGTGCTTGAGGTAACCCTTCGCAGTCTCGACCAGATTCGGAATCAGGTCGTAGCGCCGCTTGAGCTGCACGTCGATTTGCGCGAAGGCGTTTTTGAAACGATTACGCAATCCGACGAGTTTGTTGTAGAGGCCGACGACAAAGAGCACGGCAAAGAGCGCCAGGGCTGCCAGCACGATAAGGATGATCCAGATTGTGTTCATAAGAGTTGATTTTTGGGAGCGGTTTTTTGTTTCAGAACTGCCAGCGCAGGCCGCCGCCCCAGCCGAACTGGGAGTGCCATTGGCCAAGCAGCGAAAAGTTTTTGGCCAGCAGGTAGCTGGTGCCGGCGCGGATTTCCCAATGGTCCTTGGTGTCGTATTCGGCCTCGGCAAACACCGCGAGTCGCGGCGTAAGTTCCAAGTGTTTGCCGACCGCGAATTGGAATTCACCAGCCGTATCCACCCACACGCGTGACGTGATGTTAAGCGGCAGCAGGTAACGCAGACCTAAGATACCTTCATGCTTATCGAAGTGGTCGCCCGCGCCATCCAGATCAGCCCCCGCGAAGACACTGGCAAAGCGGTTCAGGTAATAATCGTAGGTGGGCGTGACCTCCCATTCCACATCGTCAACGTGCTGCCATCCGGCTTGCCACTCGGCGGAAAAGATGTGGCGCGTATTGGCGAAAACCAACGCGCCCTGCGCCATCTGCGAAAGCCCATCCACCCGGCCATACAAGTAGAACGGGTCATCGTAGAGTTGCGAACGGACGCCGGCCGTGGCCGGGTCGGGGGCGAAGTCCTGATAATGCACCACTCGCGCCATGCCGCTCATCATGTGATAAAGGAGATGACAGTGGAAAAACCAGTCGCCGAACTCGTCCGCCGCAAACTCGATCACGGTGGTTGTCATGGGGGCGACATCCACGGTGTGCTTAAGCGGCGAGAATTCACCCTGGGCGTTGAGCACCCGGAAGAAATGCCCGTGGAGATGCATCGGGTGATGCATCATGGTTCGGTTGATCATGATGAACCGCACGACCTCACCGCGTTTAACCTCAAGGGAGTCGGATTCGGACAGCGGCTTGTTGTTCAAAAACCAGACGTAACGCTCCATGTCGCCGTCGAGGGTAAGTCTGATTTCGCGGACCGGTCTTGAGGAATCTAAGACGGTGGATTGCAGGGCTTGCAGTTTGTCGTAAGGCGGTCCGGGACGTTCGGAACTCATGCCGTCAGCGGCCAATGGCGATTGCGAACTCACGTCCTCGGCGAGCAGTCCGAACCAGGTGCTCTTAGGTGCAGCGGGTTTCTCGTGGGAAACAATGCCTTTATCCATCGGCATCTTCGCGGGCTCCATACCGCTCATATCGTGGCCCGCGTGTTCCGTCGCGGACGCGGCTGCCATCTCGCCGTGTTCCATGCCTTTCATGCCGTCACTCTCCTTCATCCCGTTCATGCCATTCATGCCCGGCTGGTCGAACTTGCCGGCGCGCACAGCGTGGCCGGGCATGCCCATTGAGCCGCCCGGGGTTAGCGCGAACACGCGTTTGAACGAGAGGTCGCCCATGTTCACGTAAAGATTGGGGAACGGGATGTCTGGCGCGGCGTGCCGCGCTCCGTCGCCAATCCACAACGACGCGTGCCCCGATCCATCATGCGCCGTCGCGCGAAATTCGTAGCTGCCGCCAGTCGGCACCGTGACGACCACGTCATACGTTTCAGCCACGGCTATCAGCAACCGCTCTTCAGGGAAGGGTTGCACCGGTTGCCCGTCCGCCGCGATGACCTGCATCGAGCCGCCGGCAAACTGCAAATAAAAGAACGTGGAGGACGATCCGGCGATGACCCGGAGGCGGATCTTTTCGCCCGGCTTGGCGGCGAGGGACTGTTGCGCAGCGCCGTTGAGCAGAAAACGATCATAATAAACATCGGACAGATCCATGGGCGGCATGCGTTGAAGCTCCCTTGAAAAATACGCGCCCAACAAACCCAGTCGCGCCGCCCCCAATACGCTTTGACCGCTGCCTTTCCGAATTGAATACCACTCACTGCCGCGCTTGAGGGTGTGGAGCACCGAACTCGCGTCCTCGTCCGTCCAGTCGGACAACACCACGACGTGATCGCGAAGCCCGTCAAATTCGCCGGCGGGCTGCGGCGCGATGACCAGCGATCCAAACAGTCCGCGTTGCTCCTGCAGCATCGTGTGGCTGTGATACCAGTAGGTGCCGCTTTGCCGCAGGTCGAATTCGTAAGTGAACGTCCCGCCCGGCGCGATGGGTGGATACGTCACGAACGGCACGCCGTCCATAGCGTTGGGCAGCAGGATCCCGTGCCAGTGAATGGAGGTTCCCACATCCATCTGGTTGTGAACGCGAATCACGGCGTGGTCACCCTCGGTGAAACGCAGGGTCGGCCCCGGCAGCTGACCATTGACCGTCATCGCCTCGACGGGATGGCCGGTGAAGTTCATCTCCTGCCGCGCAAGCGTGAGATCGTATTCCACCGTCGCCGCCGACAACGCTGACCCCGACACAAACAGCGCCAGCATGCCCGGCAATACCGCCACCGGTTTCATAAGTTTTGCGTGCGCCCGGCGATAGGCGCTTTGAAAGCAGTCCGGGGGTTTCATTACTCGATCCAATCAGTCTGCCGCCGCCTCCTGCATGATCTTCACCATCGTGTCCTCCACTTCCTGCGCGACGGCTTCCAGTTGCGGCGTGTTGAACATCGCGAGCATCACGGTGGGCTTCAACGTGACCAGCACGGTTTTCCCAATCTCCTGGTAGATGGAGATGCGGCATGGTAGCGCGGTGGAGACGCTCATGTTCTCATCAAGCACCTTCTTCGCTTGTTGCGGCTGGCAGACCTCGTAGATCAGGCAATCTTGGGTGAAATCCACGCCTTTTTTCCGCATGGTCTCCTTGAGATTGTGGACGTGCATTACACCAAAATGATTGGCCTCCACAGCCTTTTGTAGGGCGTTGGCAGCAGCCGTCACCGTCTTGTTCGTCGATAATTTAATCAGCATAATTTTTCCTTTATCGTTGGCAGTTCGCATCCATGTGGCGCGTGGCGCGGCAGGGATATTTTAAGTTTTCTTTGGTCGACTCCGGCAACGATTCGTCGCGGAGAATTAAAGTGTCCGGCAACCGTGTCGGTTATTTTTTGGCGGGACCCATTTTCCCCTTCATGCCCATGCCATTCATCATCGGCTTCTGGGGCGGGGTGTTCGCGTCCGGGGTCATCTCCTGCATCGGGCACTGCATCATCTCTCCCTGCATCATGCCCATGCGCGCATTCATGGCGGTCCGCTGCTCCACCATGCGGGTGACGATGGCGGCCATCAGATCCAATTTTTTGTCCTGCGGAGCGCTGTTCATTTCCGCGAGCTGCGCGGAGAGTTGGGCGTCCTGCTTCTTCATGTCCGCCATCATCGCATGGTGGTGCTGCATCATGGCTTGCTGGGGCTTGGTCATCGGCTGATGGGGCTCCTTCATTTTGCCGTCCATCATCATCTTCCCCTCCGCCGGTGCGGTGGATTGTGCCTGGACGGGGGCCCAGATAAACAGTGCCAGCGTGAGCGCGAGGATGGGACGGACGATGAGGTTTGAGTGCGATTGGTTTTTCATATGAGAGGGTTTCGTGGTGTTAGCGGTCCGACGGGACGGCTCGTTGTTGGAATAGACCTGACGGAACGCTGCCAGGGAGGCCGCAGGCATAGTGCGCCGTCACGAGCACCTTCGGCTATGGGGTGTTCGCCTACGTCTGCCCGGCCGAACGGCGGCACTTGTAGGGCTATACCCCATAGCGGTCGATGGGGTGCAGACCCGATAATGAACGCGCAACGTCCTGAATACCTAACATCCGATAACCCCTCTCTCATCAAAATGACTCTCACCACCGATCTTTCCGCTTCGTTTTTAAAAACCTACACCGCGCTGTTCCATGACCCCATCTCCCCTGGTCTGGGCTGGAGCGATGTGCACGCCCTGCTTCGGGAGTTGGGCGAAGTTCAAACCAAACCCAACGGGAGCCTTAATGTGACTCGTAACGGACACAGCTTGGTGCTGCGTCTGCCGCTCACCACGGATGTCGATTCGCCCGAGGAGATCATGGCTCTACGCAAATTCATCGAGGACTCGGAGTCTCTCTTACCGGCGATCGGCGTAGGCCCGGATGTCGATATCCACGGTCACTTGATTGATCACGCGTCGCCTCGACTGCTGGTGATCGATCATCAAGAAGCCCGGCTCTTTCGCACCGAATTGAAAGACGGTGCTCCGCAGTGCCTGCTGTCACACGAACCGAGCGAATACTTTCGGCACGCAAAGAACTCGCGCGGCTTCTCACGCGCCGAAGAGACCAATGGATTCTTCGAACCCGTGGCCAAGGCACTTCAGGGAACCGGTGACATCCTGATCTTCGGCACCGGCACGGGCACCAGCAACGAGATGGAGCAATTCGTGAAATGGGTGAAGGATCACCATCCAAAAGTATCCAACCGCATCATCGGCGAGGTCGTCGTGGATAAACAGCATCTGACCGATGCGCAACTGCTCGCGAAGGCGCGCGCCTGTTACCAAAACCACGCCGATAAAAAACGATGAAGACCATGAAAGCGGTCTGCGTTTATTCCAATGGAGGGCCCGAGGTGCTGAAATATGAAGACGCACCGCGACCGCACTACGAACGCAGACTTTGCGGAGGTGAATCAGGCTACGGGTTGGATCAGTAGGCTTTTGTATCCACCTAACGGAGTAGTGCTGGGCGCTGTCTTCAAAATAAAGGGTGCTCGGCCAAGACGGCCTCCCGTATTCTGTATCTCGGTATTTATCGGATTAGCCACAGAGCCAACGGAAGGTCGCAAAGCGTGGAGTTAGCAAAGGCTCAACCGATGACCGAAACGCCGGAGTGTTTTCACAAAAAAGTAGGGGGAGCTTCCAGCTCCCCTATCGCGCCACAGCCGTCCTGCCAATTCAGCCGACAAAAGGCGTTCTCATAGACCTGTCCCTTTAAAATCGCTCAACCTCAAACCCCAAGTCCTGACCCCATTTTGGCCTACCTAAGCCGTGTCCATGCAGTCGGAAGGGTCGAATCGAGGTAATCTGGCGGCACCTTTCAGAGTGCGGCACACGCTCGAAATACCCACGGGTATTGTTCGCCCTGCGGGCTCACCCTTCGCCTTCGGCTTCGGGCTATGCCATCTCCGCTTCGCTCCGTCCTCGGTGTTTCTTCTCTGAAATGCACTCGCCATCTCACCCCGCTACTCCGCCTCCGACTGCATGGGCACGGCTAAGACCGAGTGGCTACAGCTCTATTTGAAAATGCTCTAATTGCCAATTTACGGCCCGACCCCGTCGGCTCGGATCGCCGCACTTAGACCGAGGCTTGCAGGCTCAGCGGGACACCGCAGGAGCGGGCGGCGGTGATCAAGGCCGAGTCGAGCGTGGCGAGTGGGACGCCCCGGCGCAGGGCGAGTTCCAAGTAGGCGGCGTCGTAGGTGGACAGCGAATACTGCAGGGCGAGATCGAGCGTTTTTTGCCAGGCGCGTTCCATCGTCTGGTCGTCCACCGCGATGTCATAGACAGCGAGTTGAGAGAGGAAGGCTTCGATTCCGGCTTGGTCGATGCGGCCGCGACGTTTGGCACCGAGAAGGACGTTGCCGAGTTCGAGATGCCAGAGGGCCGGAACCCAGGCGCGTGTGCCGGCGCTGAGTTGATCGAGCAAGGCATCGCACGCGGGCGTGGCTTCGTCGGCGAACACCCAAGGCAGGGTGGCGGAGCAATCCAATACAAACGCGTCGCTCACGCGCGACCCTCCTCGCGGAGAGTGCGGACATCGAGGCCTTGCAGGGTGTAGCGGGTGCGCAAGGTGCGCAGGGCGTCGGTAGCGGCGGCGCGTCGGGCGGTGAGATCGGTTTCAAAGCCGATCAAACGGGCGACGGGACGGTCGTGCTTGGTGATCGTAAATGAGCCGCCATGACTGACGCGCTCCAAGAGTTCGCCGAGTTTGGTCTTGGCCTCAAAAGCCCCGATGGTTGCAGGCGAGGATGATTTCATGGAGTTTAGACTGGTTGTTTAAACTAGAACTTCAATCGCCGACCGCATTTTGATCACGTTCGGGTGTGAAAATCAGCATTTAATTAACACTGAGCGGCCCGGCCCCATCGGCTCGCCGTCCACAAAAGGAAGCGAAGCATAGTAGGGGGAGCTTCCAGCTCCCCTATCGCGCCACAGCCGACCTGCCGATTCGGCCGACAAAAGGCGTTCTCATAGACCTATTCCTTAAAATCGCATGTTTGGTAAAACTCTCGTTCCGGCGAAAGCGCAAAAGTGCGGCTCGGTGCTTGGGATCATGAGGATTTTGCGAACTCCTAAAAATCAACAATCAGCGGCTCGACCTTCTTGGCTCGGCGTCAGCCACCGCCCGAAACCAACGTAACCCCAAACCCCAAGGCCTGACCCTTTTTCGGCCGAAGGTGTTGGACGATGTAGGGGCGTAGAGGACATTAAACACGGTCTAATCCCGGCGATGCCGGGCTCGCGACCGCACTACGAACGCAGACTTTGCGGAGGCGCATTAGGCTACGGCTTGGATCAGTAGGCGTTTGTATCCACTAAATGGAGTAGTGCTAGCGAGATCCCGTCAGCTCTTCGTTCGGAATGCGCCCATGAAATACATTACGAGGGCGATTAGCAGGACCAAGCCAAGGCCACCGCCGCCGATCATGGGACCACCGAAAAAGAAACCGCCGCCGCCGAACAAGATGAGAAGTATGATTATCAATAAGATTAGGTTCATGGCTTAACAGTAACAGGTGCCTTGATTGTTTCCATGGGGCCTACACCTACTTCTTCCAATGTCCCGAGATAAATAGACCACTAAAAGTAGGACAAATCCTCCGGAGCTCGCAGCTGATTGTTTCACTGCAGATAAATCTCTCGGCCGGTATCCAGCGCCGTTGATTCACGGGTGACGGTTCGTTCACCGGGAGGCTCAGCTCGGATCGTTTACTCTCTCTCCCGGACCTCCGCCTGCGCGGCGCAAAAACAGATGCCGGACACGCAGAAGCAGCTTGAGAGATAAACCCACACCAGAAAAGCCACGACGCCGCCCAAGGCGCCGTAGACGGCGTTGAAGCTCGTGAAGTGGACCATGTAAAACAGAAACAGCCACTCGCCCATCCAGAGCAGGAGCGTCGCGACCAGCGCCCCGGGCCAGACTTCGGAAAGTTTCGTGGTCCGGCTGGGAGCCAGTTTGTAGATCATGATCAACCCGTAGAACAGCACCAGCCACGGAATGAACTGAAAGACCATGGCGAACATCCAACCGGGAAAGGCGAACCGGGTGTTGAGCCATTCCCGGAACAGCCGCGCTACCCAGGGTAGAAAGACGCCGATCAACACGGCGCTCAACGTGGTGCCGACCAGGGCAAGGCTCTTCAAGGGCAACCGCCACCAGCTGTAAGTCGGCGCATGCCAGAGGCGGTTCGTGGTCCGGATCAACATGGCCAACAATTGCACCGCGCTCCACAGGAACAACGGAATCGCCACCAGGCTGACTTGGCCGCGCGTCGCCAGCATGCCGCCAATGGTCCCCACTGCGGATTTTTCCTGTTCACCGGTGAGCGGCACGTAATGTTTCACCCACTGCACCACCGTCTGCGTCGCCACATCGCGGTCGACGAACAGCGATCCAGCGGCCACCAGCAGGATGAGCATGGGCAGGAATGAAAGCAGCAGGTAATAGGCAAGGGTAGCGGCGCCCTCGTTGCCATTCTCCTCCGCCCATCGCGTGTAAGCGCGGCGGAGAACCCGCCACGCCGTTGACTGCTTAACTGTGAGCCAGAGCTTTCGCATCGGTTTGAGGTTATTTGTCCAACCGCCAGCCACCAAAGCAGGCCGCTGGAGGAAAATGATATCGTTGATGTTCGCGCACGTGGCGACCAAGCCGGTTTTCGCGGCTCGGGCTGATCGCTATTCCCGGTCGAAGCGCACGACTTTGCCGCTCTTGAAACGAAGCACCAACTGTTCGTTTTCAAAGGAGAACTTCGCCTCTTTCCCTTCGCGAATCGCCTCCGAGCTAATCGTATCGCCATGCACTGAAAATGGCCCTTTGAGATCCCGGACCTGTCCGACAAACATAATATCGGACCACGCCAGGAGCGTTGCTTTTTCTTCCCGGAGGAAGGTGAGCTTGATCCTGACTTCGCCCATTTCTGCGTCCACATCTTGGGCCGTCCAAGTGCCGTAGAGTCGCTCGGGTGGAGGAGTGGGCTTTTGGTCTTTCCCGACTTCAGCCACCGGAACGTTCGCTTTCATTTTCTCAACCGGAGTTCCCTGAGCAAGTGGTCCGCCAAATAGGGCGGCCATGGTGAGGAGGACAACGAGCGCTCCGCCAGCGGCATTTCGCGCGTTCCTAATCGGTTTCCATATCAATGTGTTGATCGTGTTTGTGGGCATAAGGAGGGGTCTGTTTTTTGGTTAATCTTTGTTTGGCCCTCTCTCGGGCGGTTGACCGGGATGCATGATGGACCCCGGAGGCCGGTGTCGCCATGGGGACAAGACCTACTCTGGCACTTCTGCGTTACGTAATCCCGAGCCGAGGAAAATATAACCACCGATGGAATCGCCCAACGGGGCGATTGTCTGGGAGTGGCCTCTGTTCCTACCGTCGCCCAATGGGCCCCGCCGTTAGCCTACTCCGTTACGTAAAAAATGGAGCAGGGGCGCTGACCCCGACTGAATGAGGAGCGTTTTCGTTTGTAGTGACGCCGCAAGGACTCGCGAAGCGAGGCCAAGGCGTTGGACGATGTGGGAGCGCAGTGGGCATCAAACACGGTCTAATCCCGGCGATGCCGTGCTCGCGACCGCACTACGAACGCAGACGTGGCGGAGGAGAATCAGGCTGATCCTGTAGACCTGGGCGACGACCCCGTGGATCGATGTTACACAGAGGACGCGGAGGAGGCACAGAGAGCACGGAGTCAGAAACTTGTTTAGCTCGAACTCTGTGCTCTCTGTGCGCCCTCCGGATCGCTTGTGCTTTTGGACCGCCTCCGAAACTCTGACTTTCCCCTCGCCTGAGTAAAAAAATGGCAAACCTCGGCCATCATGAACTCCGGAATGCTTCAGCCGCTGCCCTCCCGGATAAGAGTCGTTGCCGACGCGTCGGCTCCGGACCGCAATCTGCATGCTGCATTAATTGTCTATTTACGGACAGACCCCTTCGGATTGACCGCACCAGCCGGGTCTTGCCGCCCTTGGCGTCCCGCACCCGCAACACCATCCCGTCGGCCTCAATGTCGAGGATGCGTAGGTTGACCGCCTCCGACACCCGCAGCCCGCACGCGTAGATCGTTTGGAAAAGCGTGCGAAAACGCTCCTCGCTGACGACCGTAAACAGCGTGGACACCTGCTGGCGGGTCAGCACCACCGGCAGGGTTTTACGGTCCGGCGAGCGCACCAGCCCGAAGAGCTTCCACGCGTTGCCCAAATGCAGGTTGTAGAACGCCGACAACGCAGCCACCGCCGTGCGCATCGACGACGGCGAATACTGCCCTGAACACCCCATAGCGCGGCGACGAGATGTAGCGTAATGTTTAAATGCGAAACTGCGTCCCACGGCATTCGCGCTGTTCTCGTCATGAAATACACTACTCGCTTCACACAATTCAATGGCCATGCCGGCCAACTCACATTGTGTGAACTGAGTCGCAGGCTTCTCGCGGCGACCGTCCTCACGCTCGCCACCACGTTAATCCACGCGGATCCGACCGGCGGGCTCGTGGTATCGGGTGCGGGCAGCATCACCCAGACGGGAGCGACCACGAATATCACGCAGACGAGCCAGAACCTGTCACTCAACTGGGCCTCCTTCAACATCGCGCCGCTCGAGACGGTGAACTTCCTGCAGCCCTCGGCCACCGCCCTCGCGGTCAACCGCATTTTTGACACCAATGGGACGCAGATCCTCGGACGGCTCAACGCCAACGGGCAGGTCTATTTGATCAACCCGAACGGCATCCTGTTCGGTCAAGGAGCCCAGGTAAACGTCGGGGGCATGGTCGCGTCCACGCTGGAGCTGAATGATGCCAGTCTGAATGACAGCCGGCGAACCTTTCGAGGCGATGGGACAGGCAGCATCGTCAACCAAGGAGCCATTACGGCGTCTCAAGGCGGCTATGTGGCCCTGCTCGGCCAGCACGTCCGCAACGAGGGGATCATCTCCGCGCGGCTCGGCACCGTGGCCCTGGGGGCAGGCAGTGCCGTCACTTTGACTTTTGACGGCAACAACCTGGTGCAACTGCAGGTCGGCGAGAGTGTGCTGAACAGCTTGGCCGAAAATGGCGGACTGATCCGCGCCGACGGTGGCATGGTTCTCATGACCGCCGGCGCCAAGAACGCGCTGCTCGCGAGCGTGGTGAACAACACCGGGGTGATCGAGGCCCGCACGGTGGAAAACCATCACGGCACCATCACGCTGCTCGGCGGCATGGCGGCGGGCACCGTCCAGGTAGGCGGCACCCTGGATGCCTCGGCGCCGGATGGCGGAGACGGCGGTTTCATTGAAACCTCGGCCGCAAATGTTTTTGTCTCGGATCTCACCCGGGTGACGACCCAATCCACCACTGGTGAAAGCGGCACCTGGCTGATTGATCCGGCCGACTTCACCATCGCCGCGACTGGAGGCAACATCTCGGGCACGGCGCTCAGCACCAATTTAATCGGATCAAGCATCGAGATCCAGAGCAGCACGGGAACCGCCGGCGGCAGCGGCGACATCAATGTCAACCAGGCCGTCAGCTGGAGCGCCAACACCCTCACCCTCACCGCAGCTCGGGATATCAACATCAATGCCGTGATGTCGGCCTCCGGCACTTCGGTGTTGGTGATGAACACCGCCACGGCCAACGGCGCGGATGGCGCGGTAGCCGGAGGGGCTGTCAAGGTGGGCCTGATTTCGGGCGCCTTTACCGGGCGGGTAGATTTCCCGGGGCGTCTCGGCACTGGCATCCTCACCATCAACGGAGATGCCTACACCATTATTGACACCCTTGGGCTTTCGACGACCACCACGGTCACCGACCTACAGGGCATGAAAAGCGGCCTGGCCACGAACTACGCGCTGGGGGCTGACATCGACGCCTCGGCGTCGTCTGCATGGAATGCCGGCGCGGGCTTCGTTCCGGTCGGCACTCCCGGCACACCTTTTACTGGTAATTTTGACGGCCTGGGTCACACCATCACCGCGCTCACCGTCAATTCCAGTGCCGCGAGTGCGGGTCTGTTTGGCGCCACCGGTCCGACCCAGTCGTTCCGGAATGTCGGACTGGTTGGCGGCAGCGTGACTGGCGCGGCCGGTAGCGGCGGGCTGATCGGCACCAATGGCACGGGCAGCACGGTCAGCAACAGTTACAACACGGGCAGCGTGACCGGCGGGGCCGGCACGGGCGGCTTGGTGGGGGACAACACCACCGGCGCGATCACTTTCAGCTTCACCACGGGTAACGTGACCGGCGCGGCTGGCACGGGCGGCTTGGTGGGAACAAACACGACCGGCGCGGTCAGCACCAGCTACTCCACGGGCATCGTGGTCGGCAGCGGGGCCGGCACGGGCGGTTTGATCGGGAGCAACACGACAGGGGCGATCAGCAAGAGTTTTGCCACGGGCAACGTGACGGGAACGGGGGCCGCCACCGGCGGCCTGGTGGGGAGCAACGGGGCCAACACGGTCAGTGACACCTACGCCACGGGCAACGTGAGCGGCGGCGGTTCCGGCGTCGGCGGGCTGCTGGGCAGCAACGATGGCGCGGTGACCGCCAGCTACTCCGCGGGCAGCGTGAGCGGCGGTGGCAGTAACATGGGCGCGCTGGTCGGGCTCATCGGCGCTGGCACGGTAGCCACCAGCTTCTGGGATGAATCCATCTCGATCGTCCAGTCGGGCGGTGGCCTGGGCATGAATACCGCGGAGATGATGGCCCAGGCCGACTTCACCTCAGCCACCGCCGC
Organism: Opitutaceae bacterium; assembly: GCA_037969015.1. Classification (GTDB taxonomy): domain Bacteria; phylum Verrucomicrobiota; class Verrucomicrobiia; order Opitutales; family Opitutaceae; genus JAUWBF01. The sequence goes on along the minus strand of JBBKWO010000026.1, from coordinate 21,872 downwards.
CAACGGTAGTGTCAACCCCAACTGGAATTTCTCAAATACCTGGGTGATGTATGAAGGGATCACGTATCCGCTCCTGCAACCATTCATGACACCGCTGACCGTGACGGCGGCCAACGACACCAAGGTTTACAACGGGCTGGGGTATGCCGGCGGCAACGGTGTGACTTACTCCACCGCACCCAACGCAAATTTGCTCGGCTCCGTGGTCTACGGCGGCACCGCGCAGGGTGCGATCAACGTCAACAGTTACACCATCACCCCGGGCGGGCTGTATTCCAACCAGCAGGGCTACATCATTGGTTACGCCAACGGCACTTTGAGCGTGACCCAAAGGCCGATCAGCCTGACGGGCACGCGTTCTTATGACGGCACGGCAAACATGGCGGCTGGCGCCCTGACCATCGGCTCCACGGCCAATGGCGAGACCCTCACACTTGGCGGCACCGGCACCGTGGCCAGCCGGAATGTCGGCACGCTTAAGCCTTTGACGATCGGCACGCTGTTGCTGGGCGACGGCACGGGCCTTGCAAGCAACTACACCTTTACCGGCGGCACGCAGACCACGGACATCACCCAGGCGCTGATGACCGTGACGGCGCAGACGGACACCACGACCTACAACGCTTCGGCCGCCTCGGCGGTGGCACCGCTGATCACGACGGGCGCGCTGCAGACCGGGGACACCACCACCACCTTCGCGCAGACTTATGACACCCCCAACGCCGGCACGGGCAAGACCATGACGGCGACCGGCCTCGTGAACGATGGCAACAGCGGGGCCAACTACGCCTATACATTCGTGACCAACACCACCGGTGTGATTGATCCGAAGCCCGTGACCATCACCGGCACCGTGGCGGACAGCCGCGACTACAACGGCGGCACGCTGGCGACGCTGAGCAATATCGGCTCGGTCACGACGGGCGTGGGGGCGGAGACGCTGAATCTGAACAGTCCCCTCGCGGCAAACATCAATTTCAACACCAAGAACGTCGTCACGGCGAACTTGGTAACGGGCACAGGCTACACCCTGGCGAATGGCAGCGGTGGCGGCTTGGCCAACAATTACATTCTGACTTCGACGACCTCGACGGCTGCCGCAGATATCACCCCGGCCGCTTTGACGGTCACAGTCGCCGCGCCCAACAAAATCTACAACGGCAACACGACCGCAGCTCCCACCCTGACGGTCACATCGGGTTTGGTTAACACGGAAACTGTGACCGCCACCGGTGCCGCGACCTTCAACACGAAGGACGTCGTCACCGCCAACCTGGTTACCGTCAACTCGACCGCCCTCGCTGATGGCACCAACGGCGGCCTCGCCAGCAACTACTCGCTCGGCACCGGCCAGACGGTCGCAGCGAACATCACGCCGGCCCCGCTGACCGCCACGGTCGCCGCACCCGACAAGATCTACAACGGCAACACCACCGCGACGCCGACCCTCACGGTCACAGCCGGACTCGTTAATACGGAGACCGTCACCGCCACCGGTGCCGCCACCTTCAACACGAAGGATGTCGTCACCGCGAACCTGGTGACCGTCAACTCCACCGCTCTCGCTGATGGAACCAATGGCGGCCTCGCCACTAACTACAGCTTGGGCACCGGCCAGACAGTCGCGACGAACATCACGCCGCGGACGGTCAGTCTGACCGGCACCCGTGTCTATGACCGGACCACCAACGTGGAGGCCGGGACGCTCACATTTAGCCCGCTCGTCGGCTCCGAAACCCTCACACTCGCCGGCACCGGCATGGTGGCGGACCGTAATGTCGGCGCCCTCAAACCGCTGACCCTGGGCACCCTCACCCTGGGCAACAGCTCAGGACTGGCCAGCAACTACACCACCAACGGTGGCACGCATACGACCAGCATCACGCCGGCTGCCCTGACGCTGACCACCGTCGACGTCGTCAAGCTCTACGATGGCAACCTCTCCGCGCTGGGCACGGCCGTGGTGGCCGGCGGCACCCTGTTCACGGGTGACACGATCAGTGGCGGCGCTTTCGCCTATACCGACCCGAGTGTCGGCCAGGGCAACAAGACGGTCACCACGTCCGCCGTGGCGCTCAGCGACGGCAACACGGGCGGAAACTATAACGTTAGCTATGCCAACAACACCACTAGCACCATCAATGCCCTCGCCGTCATCGTGCCAGTGGTGCCATTCGTGCCCCTTCAAGTCATCTCCTTCCAAGAGAGCCTGCGGCGCAACTGGCTCAGCCTGACCCCGACGATCACAGTGTCCGACAGTGCCAGCCCCATTCTGGTCATCGATGCCTTCGCCCTCGAGACCGGCAACGGCCGGGCGGTGAACTCGACGATGGGCATGGGCCGGAACGGTCCTGATTTGTTCCTGGCGGACGACAACCCGAGCCAGCGTAACGATGAGTATACCCAGCCAGACAAGGAACCCGCCACGACCAAATCCAACCTGGTCACTTCCGTTCAATGAAACTGCTGGCCGTTGCCTTCCTGCTCATTATTCCCTTGGTCGCCCTCGCGGCGAATCCCGGCATTCCCGGCGCTGGCTCCATGCTGCAGCAGATCCAGCCGGTCACGATCCCCGGACCATCCTCCCTCGGAACCGGGCTGACCATGGAGCAGAGGGTCGGCGGCCAGCTTCCGCCCAGCGCACCCTTTCTGGTGCGGTCCATTCGGATCTTGGGGAATACCCTGTTTGACACGGCGTCCCTGCAAGCCCTGGTGGCGGACGCCGACGGTCAAAGCCTCACCCTGCAGCAATTGGGTGAAACAGTCGCCCGGATCACCCGCCATTATCACCGTCATGGCTATGCCCTCGCTCAGACGATCATCCCGGCGCAGGAGATCCAGGATGGGATTGTGGTCGTGGAGATCATCGAGGCGCGCTATGGCACGATCAGGCTCGATAATCAGGGTCGGGTGAACAGTGCCTTGCTGCGGAATACACTGGCCACGCTGCAAAGCGGCCAGGCCATCAGCCAGCCGCGGCTCGATCATGCCCTCCTGTTGCTCTCCGACATTCCCGGCGTCACAGTGAACGCCACCCTGCGGCCGGGCGACGAATACGGGACTTCGGACCTGCTGGTGGACACCACGACGGGGCCGGCCATTTCGGGCTATGTGGTGGCGGACGACTTTGGCAACCGCTACACGGGCCGTCTGCGCATCGGCGCGACGCTGAACATCAACGAGCCCCTGCAGCATGGCGATGTCCTGAGCGTGAGCGTCCTGAGTTCGGGCCGCGGGATCAATTACGGCCGAATCGCCTATGAGACGCTGCTGAACGGGCAAGGCACCCGCCTGGGTGGATCCTATTCTAGTCTGCATTATATTCTGGGCGGGCCGTTGAAGTCCCTCGATGCCCGGGGTAGCGCGAATCTGGAAAGCCTGTGGGTGAAGCACCCCTTCGTGCGCAGCCGGAAGATCAACGTCTACGGACTGCTCCAGTATGACGGGTTGCAGCTGCGCGATCACCTCAATGCCGGCGCAATCCGGACGGACCGGCACTTGGATAATGCGATATTCAGCCTGGCAGGCGATGCGCGGGACACCTTCCTGCCCGGCGGCATCACCCTCTGGCGACTGGATGGGACGATCGGACGCGTCGCCTTCGATGACGGCATGGCCCAGCTGACCGATGCGGCGACTGCGGATACCGAGGGTGGATTCTCAAAATGGAACCTGAACCTGGTCCATCTGCAAAGCCTTGGGCCAAAGGACGAACTCTATCTTGCCTTCACCGGCCAGTTGGCCAACGGCAACCTGGATTCATCACAGAAGATGATTGGCGGCGGACCCTACTCGGTGCGGGGCTATGACATGGGCGCGGTCTCGGGCGACAATGGCTACCTCGGCACCGTCGAGTTCCGGCACGATCTAGGCTCAGCTTGGCGCAGTAGATGGCAGGCGGTGGCCTTCGTGGACAGCGCGCACTTCGAGCTCAATGACACGGTCTGGGGCACTGGACCCAACGGCGCCACCCTGAGCGGAGCGGGCGTGGGGCTCAACTGGGTTGGTCAAAACCAGTTGAGTGGCAAGGTCAGCGTCGCGCTTCCCATCGGCCCCAAGCCCGTGCTGGTGCCGAGCACAGCGTCTGCCCGCCTCTGGATCGAGATCAGCAAAGGATTTTGATCCCAAACTCCGTGCACTTGCTCCCGTCGGATTACCCTTGAACAACCCATATCACGTAATGGGGGAGCTGGGTTTTGAATTAGCCCGAGTTCCGCAGTTAGCGCGGATGGCAAAAAAAGTTTCAGAGGAGAGCGGATTTTTGGCGGCGAGCGGCTACGAGGGAAGACGAGTTTTTTTGAGGCATGTAGTGCCGAACACCCCGTTGAGGAGCGCTGGTTCGATCCGACGAGATAGGTGACACTCTGTCCGGGGAGATGGGTTACGCAATAGGGCAGGCCGAGCAGAAAGGGCCGAGCAGAAAGGGTCAGGTCGATAAGTGATTATTTCCCACATTCACTCATGTTAATAATCATTAATCGGCCTGACCATTTTTCCGCCATTCATAGCCTAAATGGACAGACAAGGTAGGCCGCTTGCTCGCAGGCGCGATGGGCGTAATGGGAGGAATAACGATAAACGCGCCTGCAAGCAGGCGGCCTACGCGAGAGCCAGAAATAGCTACAGTTTTATTAAAAAATTCTCTAGCAGGCGGGCGGCGTTGTTGGCCACAAAAGGCACAAAGGACGCAAAAGTTTGGGGCTTCCGTTTTATGCGCCTTCTGTGCCTTTTGTGGCCAATTTCCGGACGGCGACTCTGGGATTGGCTGGGACGGCCAACGCTAAATCTCGAACTCCGTGGTCGGCGCCCCCGGCTACAATTTACCTGCGCGGTCCGGCCTGCTATTCCCGGTCGAAGCGCACGACTTTGTCGCTCTTGAAACGCAGCACAACATTCGGAAAACGGAACGCGCGATCATCAGTTCTTCGTCGGTGCGAATAACCCTCACCACAACACGGGCGGCGTCGGTGGAAATGAGCGCCGCGTTCTTCTTGTTGCGGCCGCGGTGGAGTTTGATGCCCAGGAAATCGAGGTCGGCGCAGATGCGCTCGCGGATGAGCGGGGCGTTTTCTCCAATGCCGCCGGCGAAGACCAACGTATCCAAACCACCCAACGCGGCGGCGTAGGCGCCGATCCATTTTTTGGCCTGATAACAAAACAGCGCGATGGCTTCCTTGGCGCGCACGTCCTTGGCCTCTTGGGCGAGCAGGTCGCGGATATCCGAGCTGGTTTCGGAAACACCGAGCAGTCCGGATTCGTGATTCACCAAGTCGTCGAACTGGGCGGGAGTCATGCTTTCCGTGCGGGAGAGAAACGAGAGCAAGCCCGGATCGAGATCGCCGGCTCGCGTGCTCATCATGAGCCCGGCGGCCGGCGTGAAGCCCATGCTTGTGTCGATGCTCCGGCCGTCGCGCACGGCGGCGAGGCTCGCGCCGTTGCCGAGGTGGGCTAGGATGACGCGTCCCTTGGTGGCGGCGGGATCACCGAGGCGTTTAAGTTCCTCCAACTGGTAGGCGTAGGAGATGCCGTGGAAACCATAACGCTCGACGCCTTTCTTTTCGTAGCGGCGGGGAATCGACAGCAACTTCGCCACGCGTGGCATCGTGCGGTGAAACGCCGTATCAAAACAGGCAACCTGCGGCAGTTTTGGATGACGCGCGCGAACCGCCTCCATCAACGCAATCTCACGCGGGAGGTGGCTGGGGTCATACGGCGTGATGCGGCGCAACTCCTTGAGGAGCTTTGTGGTGATCCGTTCGGGTTCCGCATGTCGCATGCCGTGGACCACTCGATGACCGACGGCCTGGATGTCGTTGAAGCACGGATCGGCCTCCAACCAGTCGAACAGTTGCGCCACGGCGGTCTCGTGATCGGCGGCGATCAGCTTGCGCGGTTTCTGTGGAGCTTCTCCGGCGCGCGTGATGGCAAGGGTGGTCGGGCCGGGACCGATCCGGTCGATCTTGCCGGAAAGCATAGGGCGCGGCGTTTCCGATTCGCCGACAGCAAACACCGCGAATCGGATACTCGAAGAGCCACCATTGATCGCCAACACGCAGGGAGTCTCGGATGGCGACTTCATCGGGTTGTTGCCTGAGTGATCTTCAGCATGACGCGAACTTGCCCGAGCCGTTGTCCGAACCGTGCCTGTTCGTGCGGACAGGCGAGGGTGCGCTGGGCAGCCTCGGCGAGATACTCCACGTGATCGCGGAGCACGTGCCGCCGCTCCGCGTCGTCTGTGCGGTCGGCGATGGTTTGCAGTCCATCCAGAATCTGGAGTAAGACGACGAGATTGCCGGCTGCACTCCCGCGGATTTGGTCGAAGGCTTCGGCCACCAAGCCGCTAAACGTCGGTCCGATGGTAATGACTCGCAGGATGCCCTGCTCATAGTGATGCGTTGCCGGAATGGTCCGCGGGGCCAGTTGCGCCAGAATGGCCGTCAGGTAGTCCACGCACATGACTGCCGTCGTCGTGTCGTTGGTGCTGGGTGAAAGTGCGCGCAGGGCCATGTCCACGATTTGCCTGATGCCAAACGCGATGTCCTGTTGCGGAGTGCGATAACGGCTGAGGCCGTAAGCGTGCTGGATGGCGGCGACCATTTCCTTGTCCGGCGGTGTCGCCATCGCCACTGAGGCGAGGAGGGTTTCACGGACTACGAATTCGCCGATGCCGCGCTCCATCCGCACGATGGTTTTGTGCTTTAGGGACAGGCACTGAAGGGCCGTGTTGTCCACACTCTGGATGTAACCATTCTCTCGTGCAGGGATGGCTTGCCAAATTTGGCCCGGCTCAGGCTGCGGTGAGGATACCGGCTCGACGGCCTCCCGTCTCTGCACGAGGTGCTCGGGGAAAAGCCGGTCCATGACGCAGAGGGTTTCGCTGGCGACCGACGCGATGATGGTGGAGGCCTGGATCGAAGAGGCGATGTGATGGATGAAAAAGATCAGCGCACCGATGCCGCCGATGGCCAGCACGACAGCGATGGAGACTGCCAGGCTCGGCACAAAGGCGCCCTCGTCGCCGCCGCGGATCGTGCGCAGCACGATCAGGCAATAGGTGAAAATTCCGGCGAAGATTCCGAGCACGACCTGGGTTACCCGGTCCCGCATGAAATTCCTCAAAATGCGCGAGGTGTATTGGCTCGAGGCGAGCGCGAGTGTCACCAAGGTCATCGAAAAAGTCACGCCCACCACCGTCATCATCGAGCCGGCGATGGTGGACAACATCCCTCGCGCGCCGGCCGCTCCGGCCCCGAACACACGCGGCCAGCGAGTCACCCAAGTTTTGCTGCCCGAGAAATCCAGATCGATCAACCCCACCGCAAGCATGATGCTGGCGGCCACAATCAGCGACGGCACAAACCAAAAGCTGTTCTGCAGATTGCCCCAGAGGCGCTTCAGGCTGTTCATGGTGCCATGTGACGTTGAGTCGGTGTGTTCATCGCTGAATCTTCACGCCACCGTCCGGTGCTTGTTTTTTGAGAGCGCCTCAAACCCGGAGATGACGTCGAAGAGCTCCTCGTCGATGCCGCTTTGGCGCATACGGTGGAATGTGCTGTGCAAAGTCTCCAACAGCTCATCGATGTTTTTGTCGGCGCGCTGCATCGCCGCCAGACGGCTGGCGTTCTCGCTCGCGAGCGATTCGGAGCAAGCGCGGAACAGCGAAATGAAAAGGTATTCGCGGATCAGTGCGCGTAGAGTCGTGGTGCTTCCGCCCATGACCTCGGGCAGGGTTTTGGTCGGCCAAGGAATTCGGGTGATACTCTCGATCCAAGCCGCATCGAGTGGCAGCAATCGTTGGCCCACTGGCTTGTAGACCGCGCTGGATTGAGGCCGGTTATGAAACACGTAGAGCTGCGTATACTCACCCTTGGCGCGGTGCGCTTCGCTCTCGACTTGGATTTGCCCGACGAGCGGGGTGATCGCCTTGACCGAACTTGGCACGGTAAAAAGTCCTATCGGTGCAAACCCCGCATCCGTCAGCCGGGCGTGCACACGCTCGCCGACGGCCCAGACGTGCGGCTTTCCCGGCAGCGCCGCGAGCGTCTTGATCGCATGGTCGGCGACGATGTCGTTGAACTGACCAACCAAGCCTTGATCCGAGCCAAACACCACGGCGCCGACGGCGTGCGTGTCGGCTTCGCCCTGGTGTTTCACGGCTGGAGCCTTCGGCGGGTTTTCCCGAAAATACGCACCCAGTCCCAGCTCCACGGTCCGGTAGTAGTCACCGAGTGCGCCGACGGATTTTTCGTATTGGCCAATGCTCGATGCGGCCAGGGCCTTCATGGTGCGGACGACGGATTGCAGGTCGCCCGCACTGTTAATCTGCCGGCTCAGACTGGCCGTGGTATCGCTCATGCCTGATCAGCGTCCGCGGTCCCGGGCAATTCGGGATCGGTGCGTTGATTACGTTCATGTTTGAGGCGACCGATAGTGTGGCCGACCAGATGGGCCAGTTTTTCCGCCGCGCCTTCGACTGCGAGATGAACGCTTTCGGCATCCTGAGTCACTGCCATCGGCGGACGGCCTTCTAGGCGGGCCTCCATGACGCAACGCTTGTCGTTGCCTACGGTCTTGGCCCCATTTTCGTCGGTGACGTGAACTTCGACCCGCGTGATGTGCGAGCTGAAGTGGTCCAAGGCGTTTTCGACCACGGTGCGGACGTGGGTGTTCAGAGCTTCGTGGCCGGCGATATTATGATCGGTGTTAATTTGGATCTGCATGCGCGGACATTGTCCGCTATCTGCCTCCGTCGGTCTATGGGGCGAAGACCCACCCGCCGCGTCTCCAAGCGAGTGAGCACCGGGTCTTTGGATCGGGAGCTTCCGGATCCCTGCTCATTGAACGGGAGCAAGATGCTCCCGCTACAGTAGAGGGAGCTTCCAGCTCCCTTGCCGCGTAACAACGGGAGCAAGATGCTCCCGCTACGGTAGAGGGAGCTTCCAGCTCCCTTGCCGAGTAACAACGGGAGCAAGAGGCTCCCGCTACAGTAGAGGGAGCTTCCAGCTCCCTTGCGTTTCTGATCGGAGCAGGCTGGAAGCGTGCGCTACACCTGGTTGGTCAGGAGTGGTCCTGGTGGCAGAGGGATTGCGCGATATATTCACTCACGTTGGGCTTATGCCTCGACGCAAACAGGCGACGTTCGGCCTCCAGCCAGATCTCTTCATCGCGGTCTACGGGGCATTCAGAATCCAGCCAAAGCAGGCGCGCGCAGTGCGCGATCTCGTCATGGCTGGGCGTGGCGTTTGGCTGGATTTCAGGAGCAAGTGGATGATGCTTCATGGGGAAGGAATTTGATGATTACAGGCCGGGAATTTATGGACGCGCCACACGCGCATCATGGCCCTCCGTCTCGCTGATCGCAATGGGCTGTTTACCTACCTTTTAGAACCGTGCATCCGGCCAACCGCGTCCACCTTTACGCGCCAACATCCAACCGCCACCGGCGAGCAGCAGTCCGGATGCGAGAAAAAGCAGATCGAAAAGAAACTCGTGCGGGTTGCCCGGCAAAACGTGATGCACGCCGAGGATCTGATGATCGACGAGGCCTTCCACGAAGTTAAACGTTCCCCAACCGCCGAATAGGGCACCCAGGAAAACCTTGGGAGACCATGGTGTCGGCTGCAGACGAGCGGCGCGGAACAAAAGCATGATTCCAACGAGCGTGATCAGCCAAACGGTGAAATCAAAAAAGCCGTCCTGCGTGATCTGCCTTTCGAGCGCGGCGATGGAGTCTGGCTGACAGGTCGCCGTGGTGCAGATCATGTGATGCCAACCAAGTATCTGGTGGAGAACGATACCGTCAAAGAGTCCGCCCAAGCCAAAGCCCAGCACGATGCCTGCGCGACAGAGGGGAGGAATAGTCATGTGCTTTTGAGCGGTAAGCGAACGCGGAGTTTTCGTCACAGGGTTCGCAGAAACGCGACGAGGTCCTGTTTCTCGGCGGCGTTCAGTTTGGTCGCGAGCACCAGGTTAAAGAACTCGACGGTATCTTCGAGGGTGAGCAAGCGGTCGTCGTGGTAATAGGGTGGCGAGTCCTTGATGCCACGCAGCGGGAAAGTTTTGATCGGGCCATCGGAGCCGGCGAAGACGCCGTTAACCATCTTCCCGTTGAAAAAACGTTCGGTGCGCAGGTTGTGCATCGAGTTGTCGGTGTAATAAGGCGGTGTGTGGCATTCGATGCAGCGGGCCTTGCCGGAGAAAAGCACCTGCCCGCGTAACTCGGCGGGTGTGGCGAGGGCGGGGTTGAGTTTCCCGAAGACGTCGAGCTTGGGCGCGGGAGGGAAATCGAGCAGTTCCTGAAACTCCGCCATCGCCTGGATCTGGCTGCCGCGCTCGAGGATGTTCACGCCCTTTTTTTGCGCGAGCACGGGGTCGCCGTCGAAATAGGCACCGCGTTGTTCGAACTCGGTGAAGTCTTCCACGGTCTTCATCGCGCGCTGCGAACCGAAGAGCTGCTGGATGTTCACGCCGCGCAGGGTCGGCGTATCGACGCGATGGCGGTATTCGTTGGGACGGACATCGCCCACGGTGTGGGTGGCGCCGTTGGTGTGGCCATTGGAGTGACAATCGAGGCAGGACACACCCAGGTGCGCGCGCAGGCTGAGCCGCTCCTCGGTGGAGTTGAACTGTTGCTGCGGGAAGGGCGTCACGAGCAACCGCAGGCCGTCGAGTTGTTTGGGGTTCAAGAACGACACAAACAATTCGTAGTAGTTGTCGAGCGTCACCAGCCGGCCCTGGGACACGTCGCCGAGATCGGGCCGCGTGGTGAGATACATCGGCGCGGGAAACTCGGGCAGCAGGTGTTGGGGCAAATCGTAGTCGAGATCTACGCGGGTGAGATCACGTCCGGTCTGCTTTTTCATTTCGTCGATGAGCGGCTGCGGAAAAACCATGCCGCCGGTCTCGTGGTGCGGATGGGGCAGGGGGTAAAAGCCCTCCGGCCAGAGATCGCGGGTCTTGATCTCGTGGGGCGTAAGCGAGGCGAGTTGTTCCCAAGTAATACCGGTGGGCAGCTTGACGCGCACGCCGGCCTGCACGGGTTTTCCGGCCGACATGACCACGCCAGGAGCGGGACGGTCGGCGAGATCGTAGCGTTCGGTCAGCAACGTTTGCTGGCGGTCGGCGAAAACGGGTTTGTCCGCTTCGAGTCGTTTCACCAGCGCGGTGAAGTCGTCGGAGGCCGCGGACGCGGTGAACGCGGCACAGGCGAACAACGCCAAGCCGGAGAACGCGTGCAGGCGTGGAAGTGTTGGGTGAGGGTGCATGATGTTGGTTGGAGTTCGTGTGGGCGATGGCTGGAGCCGGCGCCATTTCCCGTGGATGCGCCGATTCGTGATATGAACCGGTATCGCGGGAATTTTCCTTCATCCACCCGCCGCCGTCTATGGGGCGAAGACCTGCCGGGCTCGTCTCTGAGCGAGTGAGCCCCGAGTCTTTGGGTCGGGAGCTTGTAGCTCCTTGCTCATCCAACGGGAGCAACGGGAGCAAGATGCTCCCGCTACAATCGATCCTGATTCGCCAACGTAGCGGGAGCTTCCAGCTCCCGGCCCGTCCATGAGCCGAAACCTCGCTCAAAGACACCGGAATAGCTGAGCCCACAGAGTTCGCTTAAGCCGGTCCCGCGGGTTTTCTCGAATTACTTTCTTCAATCACTCGTAGAGCTCCAGCAATGGGCTGATTTCTTTCCCAGGCACACCTTGGATCGAGATTCCGGTGGGACTGACCCGATCCCCTTCCGATCAACGGCATGACCGCGGCTCGGCGGTTGGGATCACTGGGAACGTTGCGAACTCCGAAAATTCAACAATCAGCGTCGTGACCCTCTTGGCTCGTTGACCTTCCGGCCTTTCGTCCCTCCGGCCGTCAGCTTTCAAGTTTCAGCTTTTCCTAATCTGCGCCTCCGCGTGGACCCCTTCCGAACTAGCACGATTGCTGAGTTGAATAGGTAAAACCACCCATGGAATCCTACCTTAACCCCCTAGAATCAGGCAGTTCCCTCGTTTCCACTCGCCTGTGTTGGGAAAATGGCAATACCTCGGCCATCATGAACTCTGGACCGGTTAACCCGCCCCACTCCCGGATAAGAGTCGTTGCCGATGAGTCGGTTTCAGACCCTTGTTTCCCTCGCTCTCCAATCCAAAAAACTAACAACTTCCGGCCTGACCCCATCGGGTCGACGTGGTTTAAGTTTCCCCTATTCACGCCGATATGGAGTCAGCAAAGTATGTCCCCAACTCTCGTGATTACCCCAAACAAATCTCGAAACAGCCTCGCGCGTCTCGCCTGTGTGGTGCTGGTTTCCGCCGGCGCCGCAGCCGTTAGCTTCGCCCAGACGGCGGTCTCCTGGACTTCCACGAGCGACACCACGTTCTCCAACGGAGCAAATTGGAACGGCGGCGTCGCACCGCCCGACAGCCTCACGACGCACTACGGTGATTTTGACGGCGCGAGTCTTGCCGACCCCGTGATTACCACCAGCCAAAGTGTAGTGGGTCTAAATTTCGCGAACAAAGCGTTCACCTTGTCCTCGACGAATGGTGCCGTGTTGACCGTTGGAGCGCTTGGACTCAGGCAAAACAACAATTTCGACCTTACGGTCAACATGGACATCATCCTCGGCGCGGACCAGTCGTGGTTTTCCCAGTCCTCAGGCGGATTTCTCACGATGAACGGTAACGTGAGCGGCGGTTTTTCGTTCTCCAAGACCGGCAGCGGCACGGTCCTGCTGTCCGGCACCAATACCTACACGGGCACGACGACCGTTACCACCGGCATTCTACAATTCGGCAAAACCTCCGCGCTTTACAACGGCGCCACGGCCAGTTGGACGGCTGCCAACCTCATCGTCGAGAGTGGCCGCACCCTCGCCTTCAGCGTCGGCGGCACGGGCGAGTTCACGACGGGCAACGTCACCACCTTGCTCACCAATCTTTCCACCGTAAACAGCAACGGCCTCAAGTCCGGATCGAGCATCGGCTTTGACACCACGAACGCCTCCGGCGGCACGTTCACGGTCGCCGACACCATCGCCAATTCCACCGGCACCGGTGGCGGGGCTATCGGCGTCAACAAACTCGGCTCCGGCACGCTCGTGCTCACCGGGACCAACACTTACACCGGCAAGACCACGATCAGCGCCGGCACGCTTAGCATCAGTTCCATCGCCGACAAAGGCTCCGCTTCTTCGATCGGCGCACCCACCACGACGCTAAACAGCACCATCGCCATCGGTTCCAACACCTTGAACGGCACGTTGCTCTACACCGGCGGCGCGGCCTCGACTAACCGCGTCATCAACCTCGCCGGCACGACCGGCGGCGCCACCATCGACAGCTCGGGCACTGGCGCGCTCACCTTCACCGGCACCACCTCCGGCAACACCATCACCGCCACCGGCGCCGGCGCGAAGACGCTCACCCTTACCGGCACCACCTTCGGCAACACCATCACCGGTGGCATTGTGGACAACAGCAGCACCAACAAAACCTCCCTCACGAAGTCCGGCAGCGGTTCGTGGATACTCTCCGGCGTCAACACCTACACCGGCACCACCACTATCTCCGCCGGCACCCTCGTGCTCGACGCGACCGGCACTATCGCCAACAGCACCACGATCAACCTCGGCACTACAGGCTCACCCGGCACGCTCGACCTGACCGCGAAGTCCGCCTTCACCTTTGGTTCGACCCAAACCGTTTCCGGCGTAGGCACGATCAACATCGGCTCCGGCAAAACCCTCACCGTCGATGGCGCCTTTTCTCCCGGCAACAGCACCGGCATCGTCAACGTCACCGGCGATCTGACCTTCAGCGGCACCACCATCACGACCATGGAGATCTCGGGCGCGGGCGGCGTCGCCGGCACCGACTTCGATCAGATCAACGTGAGCGGCATCTTCACCACCGGCGGCACGCTCAACATCACGAGCCTCGGCGGCTTCAACCCGACCGCTATTTCCTCCTTCCAGCTCTTCAGCTCCTTGACCTCCATCGGCGGCAGTTTTTCGACGATCAACTTCATCGGGTTCGGCCCCGGGGTGACCTTCGACACCTCCGAGCTTAATTCCACCGGCCTGCTCAACGTCACTGCCATCCCCGAGCTAAGCACCTTTGCCGCGCTGGCCGGTCTCTGCGTCCTCGGCTTCGTGGCCTGCCGCCGTCGCCGACTGAGCACGTTGTGCTGAGAGTCCAGCTCACCGCTCGACCAACCCCCCAATCATTAAAAGAGACGCCCGGTAATGGGCGTCTCTTTTTTATGCGAACAACCGGCCTGAGCTCATTCCATTCAGCAGCGTGACCGCGGCTCGGTGATTGGCATCAGTAGGCACTTTGCGCACTCCGGAAAATCAACAATCAACGGACTGGCTCGTCCGAAATTCTCCTACCTCACCACTTTGCTAATTTACTAACTTACTAATTTAGTATGTAGCCTCATGGCATAATTTCACTGATATGAATATACCCAACCATCTGAAACATAAGGCCGTGATTGTAGCCGAGGGCTACGATGCGATCGACGGACAGCACGCCCATGCGACCGACGCCAAAGGCCTGTCGCTCGGTCTTGCTCAATGGAACGACCGCGGGTCGCTCGAAATTTCCGCCAAGGTTTGGCGTCACACCGGCGAAAAATGGTCCCGCCAGTCAGAGGAAATGCCACTGCACCGCGTGCTCGATCTGGCGCTCCTGATTTGCGAGGCACAGAAGCATATGAGGGAGGCCTATCGGTTTCCGAAACTCTACGACCCTCAACAGCCCGTCATCGGTCAGATTGAACTGCAGGGCGGTCGCATGGAGGTGACGGTCAACACCAACAACGAGATGATCGACAAAGATATGGTATTGTTTCGCGACAGCCTTGACCGCGAAAGCGAACTCATCGCCGAACGGCTGCGTCGCCTCGCCGAGTCCCTTCACGCGCTCGGCTATTGAGCAGTGATGTGTGTGTTTACAATCGGATCATTTTCGGTTCCTACGCCCATTGAATCAGAACGCGAGAGTCACCCATGCCTGAGCCTTTGATTCGTCATGTTTCCGATACTGCCCGCTGGGTTGCTGCCTATCGTGAACGTGAAACCCGTCGCGTTGACGCCCTATTCTGCGATCCCTTGGCGGCTGGTCTGGCAGGGGGTCGCGGGCGCGCCATCGCGGAACAGGCATCGACTCAAAGCGAGTGGGCCGTAATCACCCGGACCAAGGTCATGGATGACTTGATCCTGCGGGCAGTCGCGGACGGCACCGACTGCGTGCTCAGTCTCGCGGCTGGATTTGACACGAGGCCCTATCGACTGGCGCTGCCATCTGACCTGCGTTGGATCGAGGCTGATTTGCCCGTATTACTTGCAGAAAAAGAGGAACTGCTAAGAAACGAGATCCCTGTTTGTCGGCTTTCAAGGGAAGCGGTTGATTTGTCGGATACAGCGGCCCGAGATTTGTTTTTGGAACGCGCGACAATGTCATCCCGCTGTGCGCTCGTGATTACCGAAGGCCTCGTGATGTATCTGGAGCCCGCCATGGTCGCGGAACTCGCCGCCGCGCTCGCAAGCCGGCCATGTATCGAACAATGGATACTGGACTTTTCTTCGCCGACCATTGTCAAAATGATTACTGATTCGATGGGCGGTAAGTTGTCCGCCGCCCCAATGAAGTTCGCTCCGGAAGATGGGATTGGCTTCTTCGAACGTTACGGTTGGTGCGAAGCGGAGGCGATTTCGGTATTCCAGACGGCCGGGCGACTGGGGCGATTGCCCAACCTGCTGCTGCGCCTACTGTCTTGGCTGCCTCAACCCAATCCCCGCCTCTCACGGGGCCGCTGGTCCATTGTCGCGCAGCTGGACCGCACCCGGAGTTAAAACCCCCGGTCGGGCGAAAGCCGAAAGTGTGGCTCGGTGCTTGGCATCAGTAGGCACATTGCGAAATCCGGAAATACAACACGACTCGGCCCCCATTGGCTTCGACGCTCCAGCGGGAGCAAGATGCTCCCGCTACCATCGATTCTGATTCGCCAACGTAGCGGGAGCTTCCAGCCCCCGGCCCGTCCATGTGCCGAAACCACCGGAATAGCTGAGCCCCTAGAGATCGCTTAAGCCGGCCCCGCGTGTTGTCTCGAATCACTTTTCTTCAAACACTCGTAGAGCTCCAGCAATGGGCTGATTTCTTTCCCAGACACACCTTGGATCGAGATTCCGGTGGGACTGACCCGATCCCCTTCCGTTCAACGGCGTGACCGCGGCTCGCCGCTTGAGATCATCCGGAACTTTGCGAACTCCTGGTAATCAACAATCAACGGACTTACCCTCTTGGTTCGATCCTGTGTAAAAAGTAGCAAGTAACGGCCTGACCCCCTTGGCTCGACGGACCCCCTTGGCTCGACGACCCCCTTGGCTCGACGCCCCTTACCGAGTCGGCAATAACCGCAAGGTTATGGGCGCAGGTTGGACAGGGCAGCGGAGGGAACGAATCCTTCTCATAAAATTTCCCGATCATTTCTGCGGTGAAAAACATCGTAGTTTGCTGAACCTGACGAATAAGGAGCTACGTGCAAGATACTATAGGTTGGTCCGAGCCTAGGGGAGTAGATTGTGACAAGCTACATGGCTCGACGATTCGTCTGGCTGCACTACTCCTTAACCTGGTGAACAAAAAAAGGCCGACATTTGTCGGCCTTTTTCTTAAACCCATCCATACCCAAGTTTCCTTGAGTATAGGTCCTCCGACCTCGATCCCCAAATTGAAATGGTGGAGACCACGGGAGTCGCATTTGATGCGCTTTATCCAAAGCGCAAATTGGAAAATTTATTCATTCAGAAAAGACGTCTGCCGGGATAATTGCGAGCATGTTTTTGAGCTTTATCGAGTAAGATTCCGCTAGTGGATACTCGCTGAAACAATTCGTCACGAACCTGTGCTATTCCATCACCTTCAGCTAACGTGCCGTTTACAAAACTCTCCCCCTTAAATCTCACCCCAAAAGTAACACCAGGCCCTTTTTGAAAAAGCCCGACTAACTGCGGTGAACCTCCGCAACCTGTATCCGATGATGGACTCAATGAAATAACGAATGACTGCCAATACCATCTGCTAAACCCTTTCGCATCAGTTTCAGGATCATTCAACTGTGCTCTTTTGACCATCTCCTGCCCACTACCATCTCTATAAAGTAGCCCATTGGCAGGTTGTATTTGAATTTTAGTGATTTTAGTAGATTTCCCAAAAGCCACCCTATTCAAACCAAAATCATTAACCCCGAATCTAAATCCGTGAAAGAGTATTAGTCCGTCATATAGACTAATTTTCTCGATGTTTTTCATTAATCGATGGGTATATTCGTCCGCAACCGCAGTCCCGCCAATCGTATCCCTATCGTTCACCGCCGCCAAAAAAAGCTGAGGGATAAGCTTGCTCAAGTTATCAACACGGCCACAAACGGCAAAAATATCTGCAGTAGTAGGCGCAGCAAATGTCTTCTGTAAATCATCTGAGCCAAAAACAAGGTCTCCATTGCCACAAAGAAACGACTTCCTGCTATCGGAAGCCAAATACAAAGACCCTACTCCGTGCCCGCTTGTAGTAGACCACGATATTATAGCTGTCATATATAATGGATTTTGATAAGAGTTGTCTCAATTATCACCTGCACGCCTTTATAGTTATCAGGACATTATGTAATGTCGGTCCGAGGAAAGAGGACTACATTAGGTGCTGAAGCCTCGTGAAGACTATCCGGCATAAGATCAAAGGCCGCCTGTAGGACTTCGTCGGGGAACGGAACCTCATTGGGGATTTCCCAGAGCTGTATAACTCCACTTTTAGTCAGTAGTTCTACCCCGCGCCGCCCTACGCTGTTGGTAACCTCCGGAACTAAGTCATCAAGGGGTTCCCCCTTCGCTTTCCGCCACCGCTTGTAGCTCATTTGTCGGTAAAGTTCAGTGCGCCTATGATCATCTATAAGTCCTAGCTGAAATGACCTTGATACCATTGCTTGCACAGAGACTCCCCATCGCTCCTTTAATCGTAAAAACCCATTTAGGGATGTGTCAAAGACCTCTTTGCCAAACGTCGACGCAGGCAACAGGAATGCAGACGCAAACGCATTAGCCTGATTTTCAATTTCTTTGTGGTCTTCTGAGTCACTAAGGTGTCGCTCCGCGTAATGCTGATGCATTACCAAATGAGCTAGTTCATGCGCCGCATCGAATCTACTCCTTGCTCGATCCTGTTTGTCGGAACCAAGAAAAACAAAAGGACGACCGACTAAACATGAAAATGCATCAAGCTTTTCGTCTTCAAAGCCAACACGAGCCACAATAATACCTTGGGACTCTAGTAATTCACCTAGTTTAAGAATTGGGCGATCGCCGAGATTCCACGCCCGGCGACAGGCCTTGGCCGCCTCTTCTGGGGAAACATTAGGAGCTCCAACATCCGGTAAGTTTGGTGCGGGAAGAGAGACTTTTTCGCTAAGCCAGACATATGCTTCTGCCACTAATTTAGCTAGTTGCTCGGCGCGAGCATTCACCCGCCGTGTAGTTGCAGAACTCCGAGCACGGAAGCTAAGTTGCCTGGGCTGTGATATACCGAGTGGGGCAGCACGGTTAAATGCAGAGATCGGAAAACCAACTGCCCGAGCAAGCAAAGCGAGATTCTCGGACGTAGGGCTCTTTACACCACTTTCCCATTGGGCAACAGCAGCGGGGGATACACCAAGGGCAGATGCTATATCTGTCTTAGTTAATCCCTGTAGCTCTCGTGCCTGTGAAATTCGTTCTGGTAAGACCGAACTCATGCTTGAGTAGAAGTTTTAATCTGATCTGCGACACCCTTAATAAGGGCAACATTCGGATCAGCAACCACCTCACTATCATTATCGGCAGGCAGGGCAGCCCCCAACATAATATTGCCCGTGAAGGCTGTATAACTCGCACGATTTTCAGGATCGTCGTAAGCTCGTAGGGCCGCAAATTCGGCGTTTTTATCGCCATGCACGAGAAGAAGTTTGATCAGCTGATTTTCAGCAGGAATCTCCTCAAAACCAGCCAGAAGAGGGTATTTCTCGTTGCTCACACGTTGATCATAACGAAAACCTGAATCACGAGGGAGGGCGTCTTCCTCGCGTAGATGGTGTATCAACACCGAGGTATGCTGTCCCACGAGCTCAAGGTTAGAAACCGGCGTTCCGACTTTCCCTCCAGTCGATTTCCATTTGGCAGTGATCCCCTTAATGCGTCCCTCCTCGCAAGCCTGATAAAGATAGTAGTCAGTCGCCTGCCATCTTGCATAGCCTACGCCATATGGTCGATTAGGTGTGTTGTAAAAGGCGTGTCGCTTGGGGTCGCATGCATCCGCAACCGCATTGTAAGCCAGTCTCAACGCATGCTGAAGCCCGAGAAGGTTTTGTGGGGTCCAATCCAGCTGAACAAGATCATTTGCGGTCTGCATGGAGCGTTACAAAGGCACCAAAAGCAAAAACCACAATACATTTCTTAACCAAAACCTCATTTATTTTAAATTAAAACGTAGGTGCCAAAGGGACCGTTGGGGCAAAGACGTTAGGCCTTGGCGTCGAGCCGAGGTGTGAAGCGGTCAGGGCTTCAGGAATTTCGTGCGGTATTTTGGGGCAAGCTCGGTAGGGGCTGTCTTCAAAATAAACCAGCGCTCTGCTTACGCCCTGCGGGTGAGAGGGAAACCAAGCTGGGCCGGCGTTGTCCTTCAGCGGCACGGGCCGCTGGCCCGCCTCCACCTCGGTCGCCTTGGCCGAGCATGGTTTTCCTCTCACGAAGCACCGGTTTATTTCAAAGACAGCCCCTCGCCCTCTTCGCGAACGCCGCCTGTGTTTCATTATCGGGCTTGGGTGGCGGCGTGGTGCGGGTGGCTACCGCTACGCCCATCTGCGCGAAAAAATCCTCCTGGCCGGCGGGCGCACAGATGCACAGCAAACGCACGGTTTCTTTGCCGGCGTTGGTGAAGGAATGAGGCGCGTTGGCGGGGATGTTGAGCGTCTCCCCGGCGCGCACGGTGGTGAGTTCTACCGCCAGATCTTTTGCCACGCTTCGAATTGCGAGGGGCGCAGCCGATACCGGGCGAAGTTTCCTCCGTGCAGGCCCGTGAGTTCAGTCTCCGCCATTTCAGCAAAGTGCTTCCGCTCGTTGGCGTCGGGTATTGCCTCCGCCTCCTGTCGCACCAAGGCCGCGGCCGCCTTCTTATCCAGACCGCCACTAACGACAGCGGTAATGACCACCCCCAAACGTTCGCGGTGGCGCATCCGGAACAGATCCGGTTCGCCGATCGATTGCCGGACGGCTGCGTAGCGGATGCAGGAGCGCTCGTAGGCCCACTCGAAAACGTCCCGCAGATAATCAACGCGGTTCAATTCGTAAACGCCCAGCACGGCGTTGGTGTAGTCGGACTGCGGAACATCGACAAACGACAGCGGGCCGAGATTGCGCTGCACCAGAGGGATGTTGGCGGCGAGTCGTGACACCCGTTTGTTCACGTCCTCGAACGGCTGAAGATAAGGCAGGTGCACCATGCAGAAGAAGGCTTGCTCAAAGGCGTCGTCGATCGCGGATGCCGAGACCATGATTTGGTCGAAGCACTCCTCAATCGCCGACGGTATCTCCAAGGGGTGAAACACCGATCCGGTGATGGCCACAGGGTGGGTGCGCAGCCGACCGCCACCTGCGGGATCGGGCAGCAGATTTTCAGAGAGCAGGGCGTGCAGGTTGCAAAGGGTGTAGCGGTTGAAACCGATTTCCGCCGCTTGATCGGCCAGCATTTCAATCGCCGCCTTGTGGTTGAGGATCATCTGGGTCTCTTGGGCAGCTTTGCCCTCGGCACTTTCTCCCAACTCAAGGAGGCGTTGCGTTTCCAGCAGCGAGTAGGTGTTGCCTTCGAGGCGACTCGAATTCCACGACAGGTCAATAATGAGCCGTCCCATGACCTTGCGCAGGTAGGTGCCGGCCGGCTGGACCTCGCCCGGAATACGACCCAGTGCCGCCAGTTTGTCACGGAGGGCGAGCGGAAGATATCGGGTGATGTTGGGTCGGTAGCTTTCCAGGAACGAACGGTCGTAGCCCACGGGCTTGCGGCGACTGGCTGGCTGGCTGACGATCCGTCCAATGTCCTTGGCCTCGGGTGAAAGCCCTTGGCCAAAGTTGTCGTGGTCTACGGTGCCCAAGGGCGCGGGCTGCGCGACTGCGGGAAGCTGATAACGGGTGCCGGCTCCTGATCCCTGTGCGATAAGTCGAGCGTCATCGACCAAGGTTGCAAGTCGGCGCTGTAGCGTTCGGCTGGCGAGCGGCTTCCTGAGCTTTCCGGCGATTTCCTCCAGAGACGCGGGGTGGGAGAAGCCTGCCATGGCCTTGAGGACGGCGGTAAACTCAGACTCGGAAACCCGTTTAGGCATGACCTCTGATGTGGCGCAAATTCATAATTTGCGCCATAAAAAACTATTAACGTAGTGAAGTATCTAAATTTTAATTATGTTAACTACTTTAATAGATAGTGATAAAAACTAACGCCATATAAAAACCGTGGTGGCGCAATCCTCGAAATTGCGCCACTACAGGGCTGGGATCCGGGCACCTACTTCACGACTTTCGCGGTCGTTTCAGCCTTCGGCGGGAATGGCGCGAGTGCGGTGGTCGCGATGGCGAGGATGGCGGCGCGGTCGTCGTCGCTCAACTTTTCGGCGGTGTTGAAGAGGTTCGCGATCAGGGTTTCAGGAATTCCGTGCGGTATTTTGAGGCAGGCTCCGTAGTGTCCCGTCATCGAAGTGCCTTGCATTAAACCCCATGGATTATTGGCCGCAAAAAGGCGCAAGAGTCGCAAAAAACAATCCATCAGTCATACCGCCCGTTATTTTTGCGCTTCTTT
>JBBKWO010000025.1:0-104764 GCA_037969015.1 Opitutaceae bacterium | reverse complement strand
CCGTTAACTGGTCCCTCTCCGCTTGCGTAAGCGTGACTTTGTATCGGTTGGCCATGCCGGACATAACTGGTTTCCACCCTTGGAATCAATGCGAAATATATTACGTTACAAGATACTAGCTCTACCTATAAGGCTTACCCCTTAAAACAAGAATGAGACTGGGGCCGTAATGTCGCAACCAAAGCGGACCGAGTATTTTCAACTCACTGAATCGGACCTCAGAAGTATACGAATATGTATCCCTTACGGGATATTCCGACGCCTCACCAAAACGTCCTGCACGCAGTCACCAATTTTTCGCGTCTTTACACCTCAGTGTCGCCGTAAAGTTCGTGCACTTCTTATGGACCTAGCCGAGATCGTGCTACTGGGCAGCCCGCGAGCCCCGCATACGGCCGACGTCACGCCGTTCCTAAGCGGCATCCATCTCGCCTTCGGTGCCGCCAGCGTAACGGGCGCGCTTGAGTGGCGCTATGCCGTGCTCGCCGACCCGCGGGGACTCTACAAGCACTCCATCGAGAACAACGTCCGCAAGTTGCTCCGCATGTTTTCCCAAGGTAAAGTCGTCGTCGATCCGTTGCTCACCCGTCGCGCCGACCCCGCCGACTGCCATGCCGTTTACGAAGGCCTCGCCAACCAGAAAGAAGTCTACACCGGCGTCGTTTTCGACTGGTCCAAAGTCTGATCGCAATTCCCAAACACGGGCACGGTCGAGCCGCTCCCATACAAAGATCCCCGTGGGGGCGCACCTTGTGTGCGCCCGCTCGAGGTTTAAAAAGTCACCGAAAATCCCATAATTACTCCCGCCACCACCCTCTGCGTTCTCTTCCGCAAGATGAACCTCGTCCTGTCCGCCCTGCTCGTCACCGGCGTCGCTTGCGCTCTGCAAGGCGCGCCGGCCGAAGCCCAATGGGAACATGCCGGCTGGGGTGGCCGGCGGGTATTTCTACTGCGCGGCGTATCACCCCACCAAGGACGGGGTGATCTACATGAGCGGCGACGTCGGCGGTGTTTATAAAACCGAGGACAGTGGACGCAATTGGCGCTTCATCAACAACGGCATCGCCTCCTACGGCATCTTCTCGCTGGCAGTGGACACTCGCAATCCCGAGACCGTTTATGCCGCCACCACCGAGGGACTCTCCAAGAGCACCGACGGCGGCGAACACTGGGTGACCTCGCCCAACACCGGCCCCAAGGACCTCCACATCACCGGCGAAAAAAGAAAAGCGTCCGATCTGTGGCCATCCGATCCGTCCAACGGTAACATCCTCTACGCCCGCACGCCCACCGGCAAAGTCTACAAATCCGCCAACGGCGGCCTCAACTGGGGACTGGCCTACGAAAAAAAATATGCCGAGGAAGAACCCGGAACCCTGTCCATTCAATACGGCAAGGTGAACAGCGCCTACTTTGGCGACATCTGGTTCTCCACCAGCTTCCCCGCGGAGGCCAACGCCGCCGACTGCATCGGCTTCGGCTTCGCGATCAAGGGAGACGGTTCCCTGCCCAATGATTCCTTCCTGATCCTCAAGACCAAGTCAGGTGCCACCTACCGTAGCAAAAATATCAATACACTCTACCAAAACACCGAGTGGGCCAACATCGTGCTCAAGGCCGAAGATTTCGCCCTCAATCCCACCTACCTAAAGAACAAGCCCGACGCCGCCACCACCCAACCCGCCACGCCCGACTGGGCCACCGTGGTCCGTGTGGACCTCCCCTGCTCGGGCCCGCTGCCCACCCAGGCCACCGTCTCGATGCTCAAAGGCTTTTTCTTCGCCTTCGGATCAGCCGCCCAGCCACGCCTCGTTCCTGTTCTGGACTTCGCGACACCCGACGACGTCAAGGCAGTCCAGACGGCCGGTAACATCCACATCGGCAAGCCCCTGTCCGCCCCGATCTCCGGCGTGGCGATCGCCCCCCCTCCAGCCCCAACTGGGTCGTCGCCGCCTCCAACGAATCCGGTCTGCTCTTGAGCAAAGACGGCGGGCGCAACTGGACCGAATTGGACACGCCCTAAAACGCCGCTAGCGCCACCTTCGATCCCACCAATGCCAACATCATCTACGGAGCCTTCTACGGAGATGGCGTCTATAAATCCACCGACGCCGGCAAAACCTGGACCAACCTTTCCGCCAATTGGGAGGGCAAAAAGGGCTTGGTGCTCAAAGTCGCGATCAACCCGAAGAACTCGAGTAACATCTACGCGATCTGTAACAACTACTGGGCCGGCACGGTCATGATCTCGAACGATGGAGGCAAGCGCTGGACCAGTTCCATCACGATGACCGACGACCCCACCAAGGACATGCTCGCCGAAGTCGCCCAGAGTGGTGCGATGGACCGCATCGCCATGGCATGGATTGTTTCGACGCATCGATCAACCGCATCGCGGCCGAGAACGCCGGCGACCATGCCGCACGTCTGGCTTTGCAGGAAGACGCCAAGCCACTGCCTCGGGGTGCGGTATGGACGGAGTCCTGCGCCCGCCACTCCGTCCCCCGGTTGACGGCGATTGGCTTTCGATCGTGCAGGTGTATGAACGCTCCGTATTGAACCGCCGCACCGAATAAGGCCCCAAGCCTCGCGTTCATTCACAGTCAGGGACAGCTCCCGCAAAACCGGCGTGGCCAGAGAGGAAGCGGAACGCCTCAATTCTTTTTGGGTCACCCGTTTGATCTCCCCTCCCCTATGCTTACCCGCGACAATCTTGCTTTCCACAACGTGGCCGAATTCGTCCCCGCCGCAGACGGCGGACTACATCTCGCGCGTTTTCCCAGCGCCCTCTGGGCTCTCGCCGAAGCACCCTTGGGAAGCGACACCATCCGCACTTCGCACGGTTGTGAGATCCGCTTCGTCAATGATTGCCCCCGCACCCGAATCTACCTTCGGCCCGTAATCGGAGACGCCGACCTCGTTCATTTTCAAGGCAACCATCTCTCCAGCTATCAGACGCTCGAAGCCGGAAAACTCCACTGCCTCGATCTGAATCTACCCAGGCTCGAACCCAATCGCGACGCCGCCGTCCGTGCGTTCGGCGGCTACTCACCCAATGTCCATCGTATCTATTCGAGCGGTGGCACTCTCGCCTACCACGGGGTCGATCCCATGGGTGGCAACCTTCGCCCCCCGACAAACGACGAACTTCCCCGGCGCCGCTGGCTCGCCTACGGTTCCTCCATCACCCAAAGCAGCAACACTTGCCACAACTACGTCAACGGAGCCGCTCAAATGCTCGAAGCGCAGGCCTTCAACTTAGGCATGGGCGGCTCCTGCTGGATAGAATCCGCCATCGCCGACTTCATCGCCGCCCGCGACGACTGGGACTTCGCCAGTTTCGAACTCGGCATCAACTTGGTGAACCCGTCTCGCGACAACATCCGCTTTGCAGAAAAAGTGGACTATCTGCTCAAAACCGTCACCTCCCGCCACCCCGACAAGCCGCTCTTCCTGATCACGATTTTAGACAACGGCAGCTTTCACGAAAAAGAGACCTCCGACTGGCAACGCGATGCACTGGAAAAAGACGAAATCCTCCGTGCCGCCGCCGCCCGCCACCCCCGACAGGTCACTCTGCTCGAAGGCACCGACATCGTCCCCGATCTGCGCGGCTTCCGGTCCGACCTTCTCCATCCCGAACCTTTCGCTCACGCCCGCATGGCTCTTCGCCTTGCCGATGCCATGGAACCCGTCCTGCTGCGCGCCGCCTCCCTCTAACCTCGTCCTGTAAACCCTCTCTCCATCCATGTCTCCCGTTTCTCTCACTCCTGAACACTCCGCCGCCATTCTCGACTTTCAGGGCCACGAGTCCCGCCGGGTGTCGAAATTGAATTCAAGCGTCCCCTCGGCGCCGTCCCCGGCGGCCCCGAACTCCACGCCACAATCTTCCGCCCGGCAATACGTCCCGCCGCGCCCGCTCCTGCTCTGCTCGCCTACCACGGCGGAGGTTTTCAAAACGGCAATCCCGATGGCTGCGGCGCGATCGCCAAACAACTGGCCCTCCCCCTCGGCTTCACGACCATCACCGGTTTTCTTGCCGCCCGCATGCCGCGTTGCCCCCACCTCCCTCTCCATGAATTCCCCCATCATCAAGATACTGCTCGCCGTCGTGCCTCTCGCCTATTTCGCGACAGCCTTTGCCGACGCCGCGCCGGTTCGCATCCTTTGCGTCGGCGACTCCATAACGCAGGGAGGAAAGGAAAACCGCCCCGAATACACCTATCGTTTTCCGCTTCAACAAATGCTGCGCGCCGAAGGCATTTCCTTCGATTTCATCGGAAGCCAGCACGCGGGCCTGCAACCCAAGGCGACCTGGCCCGACATCGCACCCGGCGTCCCTTTCGATCCCGATCACGAAGGCTACTACGGCCAGAAAACCGCCGACGTCGTCCGCAAGGCTGAAGCCGCCTGGACCGACGCCTCGCCCGCCCCCGATATCGTCCTGATTCATCTGGGCACGAACGATCAAAATAATCCGCCTTACGTGGCCACAGTGCCCCCCCTGCGCGAATTCATCGCCTTCCTGCGCACCAAAAATCCGCACGTCGTCATTCTCCTCGGCCAGCTCAACTTCAATCACTCCGAGGGCGCCTCCGCCATGCGCCCGCTGCTCGAAGCCCTCGCGACCGAACTCAGCACGATCACATCACCCGTCCGCACCGTGGACCACTACAAGGGCTGGCAGGAAAACCCCAAGGCCGCCGATGCCGACACGTTTGATTGGGCGCATCCCAACCCCCAAGGACAGGAAAAAATGGCCGCCAACTGGTTGGCTGCGCTAAAGCCCTTGCTGCCCGTCAATCGCTAGGGTCCGCCTTTCTTGCGGCCCCGGAGCTCAGGGCGCTACGCTGACCTTGAGACGCAGGAACCGACGCGGTTGGGAATCGATCGAGATCGAGTCGGTCACATTGACCGCACGCAGGTTGCCGGTTCCTGTTTCATTCACGCCCGCCGTTCCCGTCCACGTGCCTACGCCCGAGGAAAGACTGGCTACCGGTGTCCAGGTCACGAGATCCTGCGATGCTTCCACCACGTAATTCAACGGAGCCGGACTCAGGCGCGAAAATTGAAGCACGAGGTGGTTCGCGCTTTCCGACAAGACCGCCGGCCTCGTCTGACTAGGCGCGCCCGGCTCAAGTCCCGTGGCAAATTTGAGCAGGTTGGGCACGCCATCGTTGTCCGGCGTCGCCGTTTCCATGGCGTTTTCACCCGTCAGGCTGTGGGCCGCCGCCCAGCCCGCATACGTGAATCCTGTGAGCGTGGCACTGAAATCAGCGAAACTGGTGACGTCGCCGTCCGATGCAGTCAGCCGCAGGCCATACACGCCGACCACGCTCCCAAATGCATTAGCGGAGGAGGAAAACGCGTCGGTGATCGCCAAAGACGATGGTCCGTTCACTTGCATCCAATTCATGGCCAGAGGAGAGCCGGGCAAGGCGTCATCGCTCACCCCGGCCGTAATCAGAAACGACTGACCGACGCTTCCCGTGAAAGCAGTCGTTCCCGTGATGACAGGTGCCATGTTGGCGGGCGACGCAGACGCGAGGGCGGTGATCTCGGACTGTGAGAGCGCCCGGTTATAAACGCGCACCTCGTCGATGCTGCCATTGAAACTGGCGTTGGTATTTGTGGGGTCGTAACCGCCCACATAAAGCGGAGATGTGAAGCGGGGGACCGCCGTTTGCGCGGTGCTCAGGAACTTGTCCGGCGCACCGTTGACATAGAGTTTGAGTCTTTGAGCCGAAGGCAGCGCCGCATCGAATGTGACGGCCACATGATACCAGCGACCCGCGACAAAGGAGGTGGCGCTGCTCAGTCGATTGGCCGAGGCATAGGTGCCTATGTTGACGGTGACCCGGTTGTTAATGAGCACGACGGTGTAGGATTCGTCCACGGCCGCCTTCGTTCGTTTGCAGAGAATGGCGCGCGCTCTGTAATTAGTATCGATGGCCGCGGCATTTAACCAAAACGAGAAAGATATCGCCGTTCCTCCGTCCAGCATCCGGCTTGAGTTATCAGGTATCTGGATACGCTGGTCGGTTCCATTAAAGACCATCGCGCCGCCGAACTTTCCAGCCGACGGTGCCCAGGAAGGCAGGGGACCGGCCAGCGTTCCGTTCGCCAAGTTTCCCTGATTGGCGGGGGTGCCCCCCGAACCGTCACCCGCGACCGTTCCGGACGCCTCGTCCATCGCCAAT
Organism: Opitutaceae bacterium; assembly: GCA_037969015.1. Classification (GTDB taxonomy): domain Bacteria; phylum Verrucomicrobiota; class Verrucomicrobiia; order Opitutales; family Opitutaceae; genus JAUWBF01. Next base: position 98,564 of record JBBKWO010000025.1, on the reverse strand, counting down.
CTCATCTGCAACCCAGTCACCGGCCCCAACACCGGCGAGCCGAATACTCGCACGGCGACCGTGCGCGAAGAACGCAAAGTCCCGTCGTCGGAATCCAAGCGAAGCGTGTAATCGCCCGGCGTCGAGAAGGTGGCCGTGCTCACGGCCGCGGCGAAAGATCCAAAGGTGATGGAACCGGGGCCGGCGATCTTCGACCATGTAAGTGAGGCGGTCCGGGGTGACAGCGGGCTGACGTTCGCCTCGAGTTGCAGACCGGTGCCGGGCTGAAGGAAAGCGGAGCCGGTGGCCGGACTCGCAAGACTGATCTTCGGCGCATCGGTGGCCTCCACGATAAGACGTGGAGCCTGGTCGCCAAAGGCACGGCGCCCGCCGTAAGTAATCGATTGACTGATCGACTTGGTCGTGAGCTTAAGACCCAAAATTTTTGCCGGATCGTTCTTGAGCGTTTCTTGAAGAAAGGCCGTCACATCGATATCCACGAATGTCCCCGGAAGCGCGGTCGCGGCGGCTTGGGACGTCGCAAAGGCCGTGTTTACCGTGGGAGCATTGCTGAAGGTAATCAGCCCTTGGGCGATCGTATCCCCGCTGTCGTCAAGCAAGGCCGCTTCCAACAGGCCGTAGCTGGAGGAGGATGTAGGAGAAATAGCGATCCTCAGCGTGGCTTTGGTGAAAGCATTGCGGACAGGGAGAGAGGAGAGATCGAAACCAAGGTAACCGTCCTTCGTCGTGTCGACGGTGAAGCTTTCCGTTTCAGCGTAGTTGACGGTTGGCGAGGCTGCGGAAGTGGCCGCATGAAGCGCGGCAGACAGCACAATCGCTTGATCGGAGAGTGTGGTTATCGTGTAGCTATTCTGACTGGTGGCGCCCAGTCGGTCGGTGGCCTGGACCGTGAATGTGAAGGCGCCCTGCCTGACAGGCGTGCCGGAAATGACTCCGTTCGTAGCAAGCAAAAGGCCTTCGGGCAAACTGCCGCCCGTAAGGCTCCATGCGTAGGCCGGAATGCCTCCCGAGGCCATGAGCGCCGCCGTATACGGTTGGGCATAGCGCGCATCGGCCAACACTGCCGCCGGAACTTGCAGCGGCGCGGCCGGTTGATCGAAGTCGATGGTGCGAACAATCCCGAGACTGGCGTTAAAGAAACTGCCCGAGCCGGTGACTTCCAATCGCACGGCGCGCACCATGTAGGTCATCGCGCCGGTGGCCGGGATGGAATCCGTGAATTGCGTGCCGGCCACCGGAGTGGTGGTCACGCGCACGAAAGGACCTTCGGGCACGGCGGACCGGTAAACATGATAGCCGATGACGCCCGAGGCGGGAGAGGCCGTCCATGTCAGTTGAGCCGCGCTGCTTATTTTCTGAACGCCCAGGTCGGCCGGCGGCTCAAACATGAACAGACGCAACGTGGGATCTCCCATGTGAGACATGAAGAGCGAAGCCGAGTAATTACCGTTGCCGACATCCGCCGTGGACCACGAGTAGGTTCCGATGATGGGTGAGACATTGTTGATGCTGACTCGCATCATGTCACCGGCGTCCAGTCCCATCGCCATGCGATGATAAAAATAGCGGACTCCCCAGATGCTCCAAGTAAAGCTGAGCGTGAAATCATCGTCGCCGAGTCGGCGGGGCATCTGGTTCTTGGTGAATTCCCACCAAAACCCCCAATGGCTCTGCATGCCGGTCCAGAAAACAGCCTTCCCTCCATTCGAAAACGCAGGGGATCCGCTGCCTTTGAAATAAAAGAGATACGGTCCGTGTTGCGCAGCGTAGGCTTGGTCCGCGTCGTTGCCGGACGGCACGGCCGGAAGGTCGGGAATGTCGAACGCATCCACATTGGCCATGCCCGAGACAGCCGGACCGGTTGCCCAGCCGGTCTCTTCCACATTCGAAAAGCCGTCACGGATGGCGACTTTCCTACCCGGACGGAAATCGGCAGCGGCCGTCTTGTAACGGTGCAACTTGCCGAGATACGTGCGCAGTCCGGTCTTCTCGAAGATGAGGCCGTTGGAGATGTCGATACGACCGAAGCCCATTTCAACCGGACCCGTCTGCGTCGTTTTGGTGGCGTCAAACCGATTGTCGCCGGGTCCGTTAACCTCGTCGGTGTATGTCATGGGGTAGTAGTTGTTACCAGTGTCCGTCCACGTGCCATTGACATCGGCATAGTAGGCATCGGCCGCCAGCGTGCACCGTTCACCATGCCCGTCTGGATTGATTCCGGCCAGGCCGGTGCGGGCAACCGGCGCGCGACCGAGGATGACAACGTTTTTCACTTCGCCGGGATACGCGTTGTAGACCGCGATGATCTGATTACGGAGGGCGATGTGCTCGGCGGGAAAATTGCTGTCGGCGATGCCATCAGCATTGGTGTCGATCCCGTAGGCGTCGTATTTGGCCATGGGTGCAACCGGGATTTCGTGGATCATCCAGCCGTCCGCGATGAGATCGGCTTTGTATTGGGCGAGCTCGGGGGCGAGCTCGGTCTGCACATCGGTCGTCACGACCAGCACGAGGCGACCGCGCGGCTGGGTTTGATCCACCTTGATGCCGCTGAGGATATGGCCGACGGGATTGCTGTTGGCCCAATAGGCCCCCGCGGTTACACCGGCGCCAAAGAGCACGGCCTTGTATTCATAAAGCACACCTTCGGTGACCGCAGTGTCGGTCCATGAAGTGGAGTTGGCCGGTAGCGTCGCCACCGCCGAAGCACTCCAGGTCGTGTCGTAGGCCGCCTTGCGGTAAATCTCGTAGGAACCCGCCCGCGCAAACTTAAGCGTGATGGACAGCGGGCTGGTCGAAACCGTCGCTTCCATCGGCACGACCTGCGTGATCGAGGTTACCACTGGGGGCCAGATCACGGCGCGAATCGACGGGGGGAAAAACGTCAGCGCGATGAGCAACGAGGCGAATGCAATGCGAGCACCGGGGGAAAGGATCATAAGGGGAGACGGAAAGCTGCGGCGAGCGTGGGGGGAGCCTAAGATGAATGGAGGTTTGCCCACTCACAGTCCGCGTCAACGAGGTGGCCTTGGGAGCTGTCCCTCGAATCACCCCAGCTACTCGAACACCGATGCTTTATCGCGAACGACAACTTCAATCCACTTTGGCATTGGTATCGGTCACGTCCTTGAGCAGCCCGCTGCAACTGCTGACGTATTTGGCGTTGAGCGTCTCAATGATTAACAACCAGGCGGATCAAGGGACAGCTCCCGTTTTCTGCCAATTGACGCAAAAACCGCAGCTCCGACACTCTTTTGATTGTCTATGGACCACCCCCCATCGCGATGGGGTCACCTGGAGAATTGAGAATCAGCCCAATCTCTACCCCATGAAATATTCGATCATAGCCATCATTGCCTGCTCACTTTTCTCCACCAGCCACGCCACCGTTGTGGTCAATTCCGACGGTAGCACCGGCACCACGGCTACCACCAGCATCACGTTTGGCCCCTCCGCGAACACGGTGTTTACCACGACAAACATAACCGACGACACCGTGCGCGCCACGATTGCCTATGGCACCACACTCTTGACCAACGGCGTCAGCGGTTACACGAGCCCGACTATTAAAGGCAGATTTTACATCAATGCCATTTACGATACCACCCAGACAAATGGAATTCAGAGCACTTGGGGTTCACTAAACCATACCGCCGGCCCTCCCGCTTCCGACATCTTCACGTTTCGCCGCCCCGGGAACGGCGGCTCGTCCACCACCTACGCTTCCACTGTTAGAGGCGTCATACGTTCAATACCGGAGGCAGCTTCACGCTTGATTGCACTGATGCTGTCAACCTCACCGGCGAGTTAAGCAGCCCAGTCACCACCCACATTGGTCGCTGGGTCGTCGTAAGCGGTGGCACCATCTACATCTCCGAAACAACCATAGATCTTTTACCGAGTATCGCCACAACTGCAGCACTACCTCCAGCACCAACTTGGCGGCATGGTCTCCGAACAGCGACCTTAACAACCTTCCGAGCAGCTACAGTATCGCAGGCACCAGCGTCACTAGCATAATGGAAGCGGGTTTTTATTTCAACAAGACCGGCTCCAAAGAGACCGGCACCAACCCTGTCTTCAGCCAGTTCAGCGCCGATCTCGCCGCGATCCCCGAGCCGTCCACCTTCGCGTTGATCGGCGGTTTCATGACTTTGGGTGCCGCCGCCTTTCGCCGTCGTCGCTGACGCTTATTGCTCTCCCCATCTCGTCAGATTACAGTAACCTTAAGGACGACGTATCGGATTCGGGAAAGTGCTCCTTTGCGCTGATTCATCCTAATAAGGCGCGACGTTTCTAGGGACTTCAGGGAGTCAATCCCTCGGAGCGGCACAGGTCCCACGCCGAGCTTATCGACGTAGTTCAAATAGGTAATACACCTTGAGTCAGAATTCCGATTCTGCGCCTCAAACCCCACCCCATTCGTTCCACCAGCGAAACGAATGATTTAATCCAGTTTTCAATCACAGCCTCCCCTCCCATGAAAATTAGCTCTCAAGCCTTAACAACACTCCGCGTCTTTGCGTTTTCTTTGCTAAGTGCGTCTGCCTTGCTCTCGACCGCCTCCGCGCAGTCGATCCTCTACTGGGGCGGCAACGGCCCTTTCACCAACACCATCACGACCAACGGCGCGACCAACGCCGGCTTGGATGGCGGCACTTGGAACACCACCAATACAAACTTTAACGACTCCCTCGCCGACACCACCTACACCACTTGGGTCGACAACAGCATCTTCGGTTATCAGTCTTTCCAAGGGACAACCGGCGGCGCGGCCAACATCACCCTCGGTGCAAACTTCGCCGTCGCGGGCGTCACCGCTACGCTCGGAACAAATTCCCAAAACCAAACAATCAATCTGGTCGGCGGCACCAGTTCAACCGACCACACCATCACTCTGGCGGATAACGGCGTTTTCAACCTCACCATGGGTGCAGCCTCGACCAGCAACGCATTCGTCTTCGGCAATGCCGGCCTGGTCAGCGGAAAAGGAGCCGCTATCCTTGCAGGCAATAACTTCACTCTTAGTGGCATCGGCTCCGGCGGCACATCTTACAGCCAAGGCACATCGCTCTCCATTTACTCCAACAGCACGATCAGTGGCACCGCCCGGATTAATGGCGGCGCCCTCCGGATCGGCACGACCGGCAGCGGCTCTTCCGTCGGCACTCTGGCCAACATCACCAGCTATGACGTGATCGGCGTCAATTCGCTCCTAAATATCACCCAAGGGGGTGCGACCAACGCCGTGAATGACACCGCGGTCATCCGGCTCGCCGGCGGTATATTACAGCTCAATCCAAACGCAGCCGGCAGCGCCGGTTTAAGCGAAACCGTGGATAAAGTAATCCTTGAAGGTCTCGGAACCATCGTTACCACCGCTCGCTCCTTCTTCTCGCCCACCGTGGCCTCCACGCTCACCCTCACCAATGGACTTAGCCGTGGCGACAACGGCAAGGGTGTCCTGGTCGCTATTAGCACCGGCACCGTCGGCCAAGGTCTCGGCACCACCAACGGTCTCGCTCTCAACGGTCAAGGTTTCGCCGCCGCCAACACGGCCTTCATCCCCTACGGCTTCAACCTAGGCTCCGGCTACAACGTCGCCGGCGGCTCCGATGTGACGACGACCAACTCCGGTCGCTTTATGGCGACCGATAGCTCCGGCAAGCTGGGCGTGGTGAACAGCACGGCCGGCAACACCAACCTCTCCACTTGGGCTTCCAGTTACACGGCCACCAGCGATATCTTTATCGAGGGTGCTACAACCATCACTGGTTCCCTCAGTGGCAACACCTCCATCCGCAGCCTCGCCATCGGTAACTCTACCGCTAACAATACATTCGGCCTGGGAGGCAACACCCTTAAGCTGAGTGCCATCGGCGCCGGCTACGGCAAGACCACAACTATAGGCTCTGCCACGAACGACGGGACGATCACAGCCAACGGCACCTCGGGCGGAGATATCTATTTCATCCAATATGGCGCCCACCGCCAGGCTAGCAGCATGACCATCAACAGCGTGATCGCCAACAACGGAGGCACCGTAAACGTCATCTTCGCCAATACCGCTTCGTTTGGCTCCTCCTACAATGTAAATGGCACCAACACCTACACCGGCAAGACCTTCGTCGGCGGACCCGTGAAGTTCGATTCCAACAGCCTCAACAACACCAGCGAGCTCAATATCGCGACGGGCGGGACCGCCGATCTATCGGCCACCGCCAACCGCACCTTCGGCGGTGGCTCGGTTAGTCAGAAGATCGCAGGTGGTGGCGGCACCCCCGCCACAACCAATGATCCCGGCCTGGCCAACATCAATGCCGCCACCCGCAACATCACCATTGGTGCCCTCGGCACCCTCGCCCCCGGCGACACCGGTGCCAACGAGACGTTCTACTTCTCCTTCAGCACCGGCAAGCTGACCTTCACCAGCGGCGCAACCCTCGCGCTCGACTTTGGTGCCGTGGCCAGCAGCGACCAGATCAGCTTCATCGGCTCCGCCGGCAACTATCTCGCCGGCAGCGGTCTCGGTATCCTGAACGTCACCACCGGCAGCGGCTTCACCTACGGCGTGGCCTACACGGCGATCAGCAATGTCACCACGTCCAGCTTTACGTTCGGCATGGTCAAGCTCAACGGCGCTACCCTCACCGACGGGGTTGACTACACTTGGGGCCAGTCATTGGGGGGACTCGGAACCGACTACCAAATCGTGTTCACCGCCGTGCCTGAACCCTCCACCTACGCCGCCCTCGCCGGCGTCGCGATCCTCGGATTCGCCACCTTCCGCCGCCGTCGCCGCGCCTGATCTCTTTCCCTGTCCGCAGGGGTGCGAAGTCGGGATTTCATAAACCACCACCGCCTTCACCGGCGGTGGTTTTTTCGTGTCCGCTTACACCCGCCTGGAAATCCTCCACTGACATCCCGCTCGCCGACTGGGAGCACGAAGTGATCGAAAACCGTCGCCAGCCCCAGGACCTGTTCAAAACCAACCCGTGCGCGGCTTCGTCTATCGTATGGCGACACCAACGCCACCACCGGGGGGGGCTACCCGGGCACCTTTACGCCCGCCGCGGCATAGCCCCTCTTCTTTTCCGTCCGCCAACCCGATGTTGTTCTCCGCCGACTCCCATTTCCAGCCGGTAAAAAATCATCGAAGAAGCATATTCAGGAGCGAGCTGCTCGTGATTTTGATCCTGCCTGACACGCTCGCCCACACCCCATCCATGCCGGAACAAGCTCCGTGATAAAAAATGCGCATGCATACCGATCTAGACCGATCTCCAGAAACTTAATCTCCCATCTCTGCTCAATCTCAATGCACGCCTGCCTCAGCACCTCGTCTACCCTTTCGCTCATTACCACCCTCCTATATTTCGCCGCGCACACCAGATGATATATCAGCACCGATACATTGTGAATTTTGTGGATGTAGCGGCTTTCCATTCCTCACCCTCCCAACCAACCAAGCCGAAGCAAGCTTCGGGGTATTGGACCCATAGCGAATCAAACTGCATAATCCCAGCCGATTGGCACAGCTCCCACGGGACGAATGTTTTCGCCCGTCGGAATTAGTATTCAGTGTTGGCATCCGTTCGCCCCCCTCCCCCTGTATCCAACTCGTCGAGCGTGACCGTAACCGCATAATCCCCTCTCTTTCGTCCGGCCGCCAAACGCACAGAGCACGCGTTCGCAGCCGTCCGGCAAAGTTCAGCTTTCCAATTTCGCCTACTTACATCACCCCATGCCAGACACTCCCTCGATCACCCCACGCTCCGGCCCCACCCGGCCCCTTCGCCACAAGCACGTGCGCGGCTTCGCCCTGCTCGTCACGATCACGTTACTCGCATTCTTAGTCCTGCTGCTGGTGACGATGGGAACCCTGACCCGCGTCGAGACTCAAGTTGCTACCAACAGCCAATCCCTCGGCCAGGCCCGTCAAAATGCGATCTTCGCCCTCAACATCGCCATCGGCCAGCTCCAGAAATACGCCGGCCCCGACCAACGGATCACCGCACCCGCCACCACTGTTTTCCCTTCCAAGGACGCCACCAAGGCTACCGGCCTGCTTTACGATGATCCCACCTACGGTTACCGCTCCAAGGCCCAGACCAGCAGTGCCCGCAGTTACCTTACCAAAGTCGAAACCTACCTCACCCCCACAGAGCGCACAAGTTGGAACACCGAGCTCCAAACCTACTGGAACGCCAATCGCAATCCACGCTACGTCGGCGTCTTCGACTCCAGCCTGCGGGTTAATCAGGCCGGCAACCTCAACGTCACACCCACGGCCCTCGCCCGCCAACAATACGGCGACGCCAACAACAACGGCACCTTCGGCGAGGGCACCGATTACGCCACCACCTTTGGTGAATTCAAACGCGATCAAATCCCTGTATGGCTGGTCAGTGGCGTGGAAAACTATCACATCGACCAGTCGGCTGGCACCGTGAAAGACGCTGCTGGCGCGGACAAACTCAACGAATACAAAGCGACCTACGGCCCGGACGCTATCCTCCCCGACCCCACCACCGACTCCAACTACCTGTGGCTCGTCAACACCAAGAGCGCCACGCTTTCCGCTGACAGCTCCGACGGCCTCGACGGTCGCGTTAAGGTTAAAAAACAAGAGATCAAAGGCCCCTCTGTCATCAGCACCACGAACGAGACCATCGGACACTACGCCTATTGGGTCGGCGACGAAAGCATCAAGGCAAACGTTGCCGTGCAAGACCCCTATAATTCGTCGGTTCAAGGCACGGTGGAATATCGCAACCGCCTCCAAGTCCCACAGCGTCTGGGCTGGGAGCGCATAACCGGCTTCGACGCTTCCTCCATCAATCCCTACAGCACGGATTTCCTGAAAGTCGTCACGCCCGCCCAGATTCCCTTTATTGATTCAACCTTGGCTGACAATCCCAGTGGCGCCCGCGGCCCGATTCCCCGCAACTTTCACAATCTAACCGCATTCTCGCGGAGCCTGTTCACGGACACCGCGCTGGGGGGCCTCAAAAAAGACCTGACCGTCTATCTCGACACCGGTGCTGGGCTGAACGGCACAGACCCCATCCCCAATCCCGCCAGCTACACGGCCAACGACCCCCGATTCAAGGCTTGGGACGGCGGAAACACCGGCTTCCCTCTTTCTAGCGCGGGCATCCCGGTGTGGAGCCAGATCAAGAATTGGTATGACAACGCTTCATCGGGAGGCGGTGCCGTCAACGTAAGCCGGGATGCCGCCCCGATTATCTCTTACGTCAATATGCATCACGGGTTCTCTTATGACCCAGCTACAAAACAGATAATCATGCATTGGATCCCGGCGATCGTTCTCTGGAATCCCTACGACGTGCCACTGAACACCGCGTCATACGACGTGGATATCGGCAACGCCCCGGCATTTTACAATTTTCTCGTCGCCAGTCCTGGTGTTAGGGCGACCGACGTCACCCTGACCGACATAGCTCCACCCATAGGAACGCCCGACAATCCCGGAACCGAAGGCACCTTTCGCGACAATATGATTCCTGTGGGACCCAATACCGCCGATTTCTACTACCCTCTCGATCCCGTCGCCACGGACTGGAACAACAAAAGCCATAACGTGACTGATGTAGTTTTTAGCCACTACAACTCGGATGATAAGATCTACAGCGGTGCCATCGGCACCAGCACCGGTAGTTTGGCGCGCGCGTGGAATCCCATGCAGGACAAGTTAACCAGCAACGACGTGGTCACCCAGCCGAAGACTATCACCAGTAGTTCCTTGATCGCGGTGGACCAGACGATGAAGTTCCGAATCACCGACAGCCTGGGAGCCGGCGAGTCCAAAATCTATACCCTCGGCGACTCCAATGCCGGTGACGACGTCCCCAACTGGCCCCCCGCCACCCGCCTGAGGCTGAAAAATCTCTACGTGGTGGATACGCCCGCATCCGCCTCGTTCCCGGTCATGAAAATCACCGCCAACGCCCCGGTTGCCGACGCAGCCCAACCCAACGGTTTGAACCGGATTCTCAAATGGTCCTCCTCGTGCAGCGGTAGCAGTTATGCGACGCCTTATATGCGTCTGGCCTTGGCCGGAGATCCCACTCCACTCAGCGAAACCTTCGCCACTGGCTACGTCCAATTCGACCATTACCAATCGGCTTTCAGTCGTAGCCCCGATAATCTGGCCGTGAACTCCTGGAAACGAGTGATTCCCGCCACTGACCGGCTGCTCGATTTTTTCACTCCCGCCGATACCAAAACGGTTGAAGGCTCAATCTGGCGGGCATTCCGGGTCTGGCTGTCACCGATAATGAGCGACGGAGGAGCAACCACCACACAGGTGGAATTCTATTATCCCGCCTTCTCCCGCTTTAATATCGGGCGCAACATGGATCCTCACCCGCAGGTCGAAGCCATCCGCAACCGTTTCCACGTCAACAACACCGACTGGTTTTCCAGTTACTACACCTACTTGGGAAAACCCAACAGCTCCCCCAGCTTCCCCGAGCCCGCATGGGATGAAGGCCAATCCGTCGACGGTAAGGAAGCTTACAGCTTGATCTCATTTCAAAATAAACCCGGCAATACCTATACGGCCCAGACCCTCCTGCCGGTTCGTAATGCCAAACGCGCTCAAGCGAACATCCTGTCCCTCGGCCAGCTCCAGCAAGTCAACCTCTCCCCCTATGCGTGGGAGCCCAGCTTTCCTATCGGCAACAGCGACGCATCCCCTTACACTGACCGTGAGGCCATCGCCGGTATCCACTCGCGCTCCGTTGGCGGCTCAAACTTTAGTGGCGGTGCCATCGGCCTAATTGACAATACCGGCGTCACCACCAACCGCTTGGGCGCGCCGGTTGGTGGCAACAGCATGCTCGATTTGAGCTACCTGCTGAACGAAACCCTGTGGGATTCCTACTTCCTCTCCAGCCTACCCCAAAGCGGCAGCTTCGCCACCTATGATCCCGCCACCGGCATCACCGGCACCAGCGCCTCCCCCATTCCGTCCACTCTTCTCCCAGACAGCCGGATCAAAATCGCCGACGCCTCCGGCCTCGCCGCCGCCGACATGCGCGATTTCGACACCGCTTCCGCGCACCTATACAATGTCGGCGCCTTAAACGTAAACTCCACTTCGGTGGAAGCGTGGAAAGCCCTGATCATGGGCTTCCGGAACCTTAAGCTGGGAGACAACCCGAACAACACCGTCCCCATTTCCCGCACCCTCGACCCCATTGGTGGCAGCATCGCCTTCACCGACACCACCCAAGACGCGGCCGACATCGGCGCGACCGCCACCGCCAAGGATTATACCAAAGTTTTGAACGGCTTTCGCTACCTGAACGATACGATGGTCCAGACCCTCGCAGAACGCATCGTCGACGAGGTCCGCCTTCGCGGCCCCTTCATGTCGCTCGCCGACTTCGTCAACCGCCGCTTGGTCGCCCCCTCCGGTTCCAAGAACACCAACTCCCCTTGGTATGATGCCCGCACCAACGGGAATATCGGCCCGTCGAACGACAACCATAACGACTATATCGACCCGTCCTATGATCCCTTCATCGGCCTGCAGGGCATCAACGGAGCGTTGCAACGCGCGATCAACGTCTCGGGCATCAATGGCGGCGTCGATTACCCCGCCACCTCCGCCAATCTCAATGACCGTGTTTATAGCATTATCCTGCGCAAAAGCGGAGACAGCGACAACGCCAGCAGCCCGTCCTCCGCCTTTGTCGTCACCCCCGGCACATCAAGCAACAAGTCGAGACACACCTTCGACCCAACCATGCGCAGCCACCTCGACACGGAGCACTGGGCCGGGGCTCCCGCCGGCGAGGCGGGCCAGACTTTCCAAGGCACTGCCGGCTTCGTCACCCAAGGCGACTTGCTCGCGATGATCGGCTCCGCCCTCACTCCGCGCGGAGACACGTTTCTCGTTCGCACCTATGGCGACGCCGTCAATCTCGCCACAGGCGAACTCAAAGGGCGCGCCTGGCTGGAAGCCGTCGTGCAACGCACTGCGGACCCCGTTACGCCCGCCGGCGCAACCGGGGCGGCAAAATACCAACCCACCGATGCCTTCGGACGTAAGTTCAAAGTCATCTCCTTCCGCTGGCTCTCTGAATCCGAGCTATAAACGACCGTCGCTCGAAAAATCCCTTTTCAAAACCCCATGAAAATCATCTCACACCTTCTACTGGGACTCACCCTTTGGAGCCTGGCAGCCTCCGTAAGCGCCCAATCTGCCGAAGTCCCGCCAGGCGCAAAAAAGGTGCCTGTCCGAAATCTCGCGGTCTGCTTCCTGTATGCTCCCAACGTGCCCGAACTCTACTATCTCGACGCCAAAAACCAATACACCCAGCTCAAGATCGATACCGTTCGATTCAGTTCCACGAATATCATTCCGGATACTGCCAGCCTCGACCTCTATCGCCGAAAAGAAACTCCTCCTACAAATGGCTCCGTGAGCGCCAACCCAACTGCCTCCACGCCGCCTGTTGTCTCTTACGAACTCGCGCAGACGTGGACCCTCACCCCGGGCAAGGAGTCGATCCAGCGTCTTTACTACTATAACGCAGACGGTCAGGTTCAGCACACCGACTGGAACGTGTCGCCCGAGAGTCACGGCCCCATGCAAGCCCGGGTAATGAACCTGCTGAACAAGCCCCTAGCCATTCGTTTTGACACCCAGCAAAGCATCATCGGCGCAGGCCAGCAAAGTATCCTCACAGCAGCCCAGGCATCCAAGGTATCTTTCGGTTTTCAATACGGTCTCGAACGTCCCGATTCCCCGCCCTTCGTTTCGCCTTTAAAAATCCTGAGTTTCCGGCGCCCGCAACAGCGCCTGACCATCATCTTCAGTTATGTGCCGTCATTGGATACCGGAAGCTCAGGATCAGGTAAGATCGCGGGCTATATTCCCCAAGACCTGCGCTTTTACGAAGACACTGATCGAATACCGACTCCTCCCGCGCCTGTGATCGTGCTGCCGAAGACCGACCTTCGTTGAGCCTCGCGCCCCGCACACGGCAGCCTGAAAGCACACCCGGCAAAGCAAACACGATTGCCGCCACCCGTGCCCTCGCCCATAAGTGAGGACAACTCATGCGCCTCCGAGTCACCCTCCAAGACATAGCCCTTGCCTGCGGCATCGGTAAATCCACCGTAGCTCGCGTTCTCTCGGGCAATCCCCACGTCAGCCCCGCCACCCGCGAATTGGTTCAAGCCAAGGCCAATGAGCTCGGCTATAGGCCGGATCCTTCCCTCCGCATCCTTTCCCAGCATCGCTGGAATCGCCATGTGACCAGCAATGTAACCCTTGCGTTGATCACCCAAAAGGCGGCCAACTACGGTTCGGCCGCGACTTATCGCGCCAGCCTTGAAGCCTCCGCCGACCGCCTTGGCTACCGTCTCGAGGTATTCCCACTCTCCAGCTATCCCACCACCGAAAAACTCGGCGCCGTCCTCTATAATCGCGGCATCTGCGGGCTGATCATTCCGCCGATCATCTCCCCGGTCGAGTGGACGATCAACTGGTCCCTTTTCTCCGCAGTCGGTTGCGGTATCGGCGAGTTCCGCCTGCCGATCCACAGCATCGATATCAACCACTTCTCTGCCGTCCGTCTTTGCTGGAAACAATGCCTCGCCCGCGGCTACCGCCGTATCGGTGCCGCCCTCTACCGGCAGCCCGGCTCCGATCAGAACGACTCTCTCCGCCACGCCGCTGTCCTTTACGAGCAATCGCAACTTCCGGCCAACGCCGCCCGCCTGCCGATCTTTGAGGGTGCCTTTGGCGACAGCAAAGGATTCCAGGGCTGGTTCCGCAAAAACCGTCCGGATGTCGTGATGTCCCTGAACGGCCTTGCCCAGTGGAACATCCAGCAACTCGGCAAAGCCATCCCCCGCGACGTGGGTTACTGTCTGGTCAGCCATGATGGCGGCCGGGCCGAGAAAATCGCCGGGGCGACCTTGCAACGGGGCCGGATCGCCGAGCTTGCCGTCAACTGGCTCGATCAGCTTATCCGCACCAACGAAAGAGGCCTTCCCTCCGTGCCCGACGAGATCCTCATCGAGCCCCAGTGGATCGAGGACACCAGCTTGCGCCCGCTCCCCGCCAAAGCCTGATTTTCCCCGCCATGCCCCTGCCCCGCCGATGCCTTCTGGTGACGTCGCTCGCCCCCCTCGCCCGCATTAAAAAATAACCCCGGCATATATCACTACGCGCCGTCTCTCTGCGCATCGAACATCTCGTCAATCCCCTCGGCGCGCCACGTCACCGCGACGACGCACGAAGGCCGCTCCGCGCTGCTCCTGCCCGCCGGCCGCCGCGTTTTTACCTGTCAAGCCATGTCCCCCACCGCCCTCGACACTGGCCGCATCGAACGCTGACGCCCATGCCCCGACAAAATCTCCCGCCGACGTTCGCACACCCAGCTAAGCCACCGTCGATCAATGACAACGCATTGACTTGGACGCGTCATCCGGGCTTCTCCTTGTCCGTGACCCCATCACCCACGATCCGCGATCTGGCCGACAAGCTCGGCCTGGGGAAATCCACCGTGCAGCGCGCGCTCACCGGCGAGGGCAACACCTCCAAGGCCACCTGCGAGCGCGTGCTGTCCCTCGCCAAGGAAATCGGCTACCATCCCGACCCGCTGTTTTCATCCCTCGCCAAGCAACGCACCCGCAACCGCCGCGACCTGCTCGACATCGCCTACATCCACTCGGCGAATACCAAGGCCGGCACCTACAACGTCGAGGCAGTGACCGCCGCCGCCGCCTCGCTCGGTTATCGCGCCCACAAGATCGACCCCTCCTCGCTCGGTGCCGGCCAACGCCTGATGGACGTGCTTTACCACCGCGGCCATGTCGGCGTCATTTTGGGCCCCGTGCGCACCCCCCTGCACGCCACGATCCTCAACAACCGTCACCTGCCCATCGTCTGCTGCGGCCGCATCGACCAGCTGTCGCTGCACACCGTGCGGCCCGACATCACCGAGTCCGTGCAATCCATCTGGCGCAAGGTCACCGCTGCGGGCTACCGCCGCATCGGTGCCGCCATCTGCATGCACGATCCTGCGGTCGCGGACGACTTTGACCGCCTCGGCACCACCCTCGCCAGCCAGGCGGATATTCCCGAGTCCGACCGCATCCCGCCCCTGCTCAGCACCCTCAGGGACAACGCCGCGCTGCTCAAGTGGTTCAACCAGCACAAACCCGACGCGGTCATCGGATTTTCCGTTTACCAATACTACGTCCTCAAGGACTCCGGCGTGGACATGAGCCGCCTCGGCTTTGCCTCGCTCCACGTTCTCCCCGTGGCGGACGGAAAGATCAGCGGCATGCACGAGACCAACAAAAGCGTCGCCCACGAATCGGTCCACATGCTCGACCAGCTCATCCGCCGCCGCTCCGTCGGCATTCCTGCCGAGCCGCTACACCTGCTCATCCCCAGCCACTGGAATGAAGGCACGACCCTGCTCCCGCGGAAAACCCAAAAAACACGGTAAACCCCGTCCCCCAGTGACTGGTCTGCGGTCTCCGGCAATTGAAAGCCGGGGGGACTTCGGGTTCGTCAAGTTCATGGCCCTCACCTCAACCATGCATCGTTCCCAAGTGTCCCGCTCCGGCATGGCCCTCGGCGCTCGCCACGGACGGCATCATGTTTGCGCGCCGGTGAAGACCGTTGGCCTGCCAATCTCAACCGCGCAGGGACAGTTCCCATTTCCTCACAATTGCTACTAAACCGCCACCGATCACATTTGCACCGTATGAACACCCCAAAATTGCTCCATCGTCTGAGGACACCGCTTGCTTTCAGCATTCCTGCGCTTTTTTTCCCCGCCCTATTGTCTGCCCAAACCACCCTTTTCTGGGGCGGCGGCACCGACACACCCGTAGCTTCGGTGGATTCGACCAGCGTGTCAGGCAACGCCGGCAACTGGGACAACTCGATAACCAACTGGAACACCTCCACCAGCGCCACCATCGGCTGGCAGCAGGCCTGGGAAGCCGGTGCCCTCGCCATCATCAAACAAAACTACGCGTCATCAGCCAGCACCGCGATCACCCTCACCGACAACATCGAGGTGGGCGGCATCGATCTCCAATACACGACCCCGAACAGAGTCAACCAAGGCTACACCATCAACGGAGCCTCCGCGTTCAACATCACGCTTTCGGAGGGCGCCACCCTTGCTAACAACTCCACCTCGAGCAGTTCCGCCCTGGCCTTCGGCAGCAATGCCATCCTGGCGGGCACAAACGGCTTCAACACGAACGGTCACGTCTCACTCCAGTCAGCCAGCACCGTCAGCGGCGCGGTGACCATCACCGGTGGTGCCACCTATCAGGGGCTGACGCTCACAAGCGGCGGCTCGTTGCTCAACATCGACTCCTTCGACGTGGGCCCCGGCAACCGGCTGTCATTCACCAACGCCGCCTCCGGCAACGGTTCCAACTCCCTGAAGGACACCGCCACGGTCAAACTGCGCAACGGCTTGCTTCAATTTACCAACACCAACAGCGGCACTGTCACCGAGACCTTGGGCAAAGTAATTTTGGAGGGAAGCGGCCATCTCATCATCGCGTCGTCGGGCCGCACCCTGACCCTCGCCGATGGCATCGAACGCGGTTCCACGGGCAAGGGCGTGCTGACCTCCTCGATCGGCACCGCGACCAACTTTGGATCCGGCACCAACATCGTCCTCGGAAATACCGCCGCCACCACCCTGCTTCCCTACGCGATCAACACCTCGGGAACCAACGACGTTCGCTTTCTCTCCGTGGACGGTAGCGGCGTGTTGCAAGCCCTGGCGGTCGAGGCCGCCGACACCGTCAATCCCTGGACCTACAACGACGCATCCAAGAACCTCCAATTAATCACGGGCGCGACCACCACGCTCTCCGCCTTCACCCAGGATGTCACTCTCGGCACCCTCGCCGTGGGCATGACTGCGGCCGGCACGACCACGCTCGATTTCGGCGGCCACACCCTGACCACCCAGGCCGTGGCCATGGCGATCAACGGTGACCGTAATTCACACCTGATTATCGGTAACACCGCCGCTGACAAGATCACCTCCTCGACCGGCGAACTCTATCTCATCCATGATAAAAACAACAACTTCGCCCTCACTGCGACCACCACCCTGAAAGCCTCGGTCACTGATTCCGGCTCGACGCCTGTCAGTTTGATTATTGGCGGCGCCTCGGGCCGCTTCAGCCTGAGCGGAGTCAACACCCACACCGGCAAAACTTATATCGCTGCATACGACGTCACACTGTCCTCGACCGGCAGCCTGCTAACCACCAGCGAGCTCAACATCTCCTCCGGCTCTACCTTCACCGCCAACAGCGCCAACCAGGCTTGGGGCGACGACGCCATCGCCCAGACCGTCTCCGGCGGCGGCACCTACGTGGCAGGCACCCGCACGGTCACCATCGGTGCCGACGGCACGCTCGCCCCCGGCGAAACGCTCACATTCTCCTTCACCACCGGTAAGCTGAGCTTCGACGCCGGCTCCATCATCTCGCTCACGCTCGGCACCGTAGGCGACAGCATCGCCTTCACCACGGCCGACGACTGGCTCCTCGGCTCGGGCAACTTCGCACTCAACGTGACCGGCGGCGCTGGCTTCGAGCACGGGGTCGCCTACACGGTCTTGAGCAACGTCACCACCGCCGGCTTCACCCCCGGCTCCGTCTTGCTCGACGGCAACCTGTTGACCTCCGGCGACGACTACACTTGGGGCTTCGCCGACAACGCCTACTCCCTCACGTTTCTCTCCAACATTCCCGAGCCTTCGTCCTACGCCGTTCTCACCGGCCTTTGCGCACTGGGCTTCGTCGGCCTCCGTCGCCGCCGCTGATCGCCGCCAACAACCACGCGTTTTGTCATAAACCGACAATCCGGATTTTTTTGTCGGACGACCACCCGGCGGCATTCGCGTGCCGTATGAAGCGTAGTGGGACGGTTCCCATTTTGAATTGGTTGAAGCGCCGCGACAGCCTGCGAGCATGTCCCCGAGCGGCCCCGCGCAACGGCCGGCCGCGCCTCCCCTCCACCTCTTACCCATGAACAAATCCTTGACCGCCGTTTTGGGCGCCACCCTGCTCCCCTGCCTCGTCCTCGCGCAAGAAACCGACTCCCCGCCGGTGCCAACCGGCTTCGCCGCACGGCCCGCCATCTTTACCGTCACGACCGACATCGTGAACACCGACGTGCAGCCCTTCACCGTCACCGGGACCAGCTTCGGCGACAACTTGAAACGGGACGGCAAGGGCGGGTTCGAGCCGTTGTCATTCCGCGGCCAATACATCGCCGACCGCGATTCACCCGACCGCATTTACGCCGGCGCGGGCGCTGGGATCGGCCGCTACGACAGCTACGCGTCGGGTATTCTCGACGGTGCCGGGATTCGGGTCTATCGTATCGTGGACGGCCGGCTAAAACTCGTGCGCACCGACCGGGTGACCGAGGGAGGATCGATCATCGAAGAGTGGAACAGTGCCGGCAAAGTGATCCCTCCCCTGACGCTCTCTGCGACCTACAAGTGGGATGACTGGACCCGCCCGAACGCCCGGCGCTGGTTCAGCGTGGTCGCCATCAACACCGACGGGGTCCGCTCCGCTCCGGCCCATCCCGTGAAGCTCGGCTTCACCAAAGCCACAAAAGAGGCCAACGCCAACAACCCGTCCGCCAACTTCACCGCCCCGCGCAAGCTCGAGGGACTCCCGCCTCCCGGGCCCGTGCAGAACCTGCAGGCCAAGACTGGCCCCGACAGCCTCGTGCACCTGAGCTGGACCGCCTCGCCCTCCCCCGGGATTGTCGGATACTACATCCTCTACACCGACACCGACCCCGAACATCATCGCGGTGCCTACCTCCAACTCGCCAGCCAGCCCGCCAAGCCGGACGAAGCCATCCAGGCCGGCGACATGATTTTTGTGGCCAAGGACATGGCCCCCTTCCGGCCGGAATATCTCTCCAACCGCCTCGGCGGCCTTGACCGCATCATCAGGGATTGGCTCCCGACCGGCGTGCCCAACAGTCTTCTTCAAAACCCCGACAGCTGGTCGCTGGTCCGACACGCGCCCGACACTCCGGTGCAGGACGGCGGCCAGACCTATTTTGAAATGCCCCTCCCGGCGGGCCGGACGGAGAAGGTCGGTCTCAGCGGCATTCCCGACCTCTCGACCACCCGACAGGTCTTCTACCCGGTGCCCGCCGAAACCGAATACACGATGGAAGTCTGGCTCAAAGCCGACCGCGCCGGCGCGCCCCCGGTCGTCTTTGAATACGACGGCGACGCCCGCGTGGGCGGCTTTATCAAACCGCACCCCATGCAGACCACCACCTCGTGGAAAAAATTTACGCACACCTTCACCGGCCGGCCGGCCCACGAGGGTTTACATGCCTACCTCGTGCTGACCTGCACCGGCGCCGCCACCTACTCGGTCGATAACTTCCGCGTTTACCGCTCCGACACCCGCTACCTCGACTACGACCAAAATAACTATGCCCGCCTCCGCGAGTCCGGCATGGCCGCCTACCGCACCCACCACTCCATCAAGACCGGGCACAACAGCTACTCGATGGATCAATTCACCGGCCCGAACGGCAGCGTGGAAGGCGTCGTCAAAGGCATCTCGCTCGGCGGCGTGCTCACCACCATTCACACCGCCGGCCTGCGCCCCTGGCTGCAAATCGAGTTCCACATGTCACCCGAAGAATGGCTCGGTTTTGCCGAGTTCATGGCCGCGCCCTATGACCCCGCCAAGGACTCCCCGCAGTCCAAGCCCTGGGCCTACAAGCGCTATCAGCAGGGACATCCCGCGCCCTGGACAGATTCCTTTGATCGCATTTATTTCGAGCTCGGCAACGAGACGTGGAACAGCCTGTTCTTCCCCTGGACCTTTCCCAGCATGAAAGACTCCGCCACCGGGCAGACCCACAGCCGCGGCAGCGTTTACGGCATGATGCATGACCACGTGGTGGCGACGCTTCGCTCGAGCCCCTACTGGACCAAGGAAGTCGAGGCCAAGTTCACCTACATGATGGGCGGCTGGGCCATCGGCTCCTACAACAACGAGATCGCCGCCGCCACCACGACCGGCGACTTCATCACCATCGGCGCCTACAACGGCGGCTGGGACGAAGGTGAGGGGCCCCCGCAGCGCAATCCCGCCACCTTCTTCAGCGTGCTCAACTTCGCCAACCAGACCACCCTGCCCCGCTCGCGCGGCCTCATCAACGACGCCATCAAGTGGGAACAGAAAACCGGCCGCCACTTCCAGCTCGGCACCTACGAGGCCGGCCCCGGCTACGCGCTCAACGGCCTCAACAACGCCCAGGTCTCCAAGGAGCAGGCCGCCGAGCAGGAACGCGTCATGAAGAGCAAGGCCGCTGGCGTCGCCACGCTCGACTCCTTCCTCGCGATGGCCGCCTACGACTTCGACATCCAGAACTTCTTTACCTACTCCGAGGGCAACTACTGGTCATCGCACGCCAAGCCCTACGCCGGCGGCTACGCCCACCCGAGCTTCCAGTATCTCTCGCTCTTCAACCGCGAGGCCACCGGCGACATGCTGCACATCTCCACCGACAGCACACCCACCGTTGACCTCCCCGCCTTCAAGCGCCGCAAAGCCATTGAAGGCGCGCCCGCGACGGCCGCCTACGCCACCCGCGACGGCGACCGCGTGAACGTCTTCGTGATTTCCCGCCGCTACCCCGGCTACCCAGTCGGCTCGGGCGACGGCTTCACGCCCTTCGGCCTGCAACTGCCCTTCACCAAAGCCGCCGCCATCACCCTGCATCGCCTGACCGGCGCGCCCGACGACAGCAACCTCGACGACGAACGCGTCAAGGTGGAGTCTGTCCGGATCTCCGCGAACGTCCTGCGCACCGACGGCAAGTTCGTCATCAACGCCGACACCGGCGGCGATCCCCGTGGACTGCCTCCCGCCGAGGCCTATCTCTACGTGTTTGAAGGCACCAACATCGCCAAGACCGGCAAGGAACTCACCCGCGAGGAAATCGCCGCCCAGCCGATAACCTTCGGTCAAAAATAAACTCCGCATCACGCTCCGACCATAATCACCGCCGGCTTCAAGCCGGCGGTTTTTTTGTGCACTTTGCTGTCCAGTCACGAAGCGTGCCGATTGCGCCCCCCACTGGAAACGGTCCCAACTGGGGAACGTTGTCGCCCCACGACGATATGGTTGGCTGCGTTCCTCCCCTCGGATCCCCCGTCCCCCTGTCGGACCATATCCCTTTCCCCTGCCAAGACCGCCACTTCCCGCACCCCGCGCGGGCGCTCCGGCGTCCACGGTCTGCCCTGCGGACTCGACGCCGACTGGAACGACTGGCCGCCGCCTCGGCGAGAAAGGCGAGTCCGTTTTCGTGGCCATGCAACTCAGGTATGGCCTCGTTGAATACATCGATATCTCCACCCGCCTAGAAAAATCCGCCGAAACCTCCTGTGGATGCGACCGCCTCGCCAACCTCGACGCCGCCCTCGAAAAATACGCCTGGGATGGCGCGTGGTATCTGCGCGCCTACCGCTACGACGGCCTCAAATTTGGCTCCCATGAAAACGAGGAGGGGGAAATTTCATGAACCCGCAGGTCTGGGCGGTCATGAGCGGTGCCGCCACCGGCGACCGTGCCCATGCGTATCATGGAGTCCATGCACAAACACCTCTCCACCGACTACGGGGTCATGCTCTGCACCACTCCCTATGTGAACACCGACCCTCAGGTCTGCCTCGCCCGTCTTTTCAACCCCAGAATGAAGGAAAATGGCGGCATCTCCAACCACACCCAAGGCGGGACGATCATCGCCGCCGCCCAACTCGGCCAGGGTGACCGTGCTTGGGAATACCTGCGCAACATCATGCTCTCGTCCTTTAACGACAAAGCCGATATCCGCCAGTCGGAGCCTTACGTGGTCTGCTAAAGCACCCATAGCCCTCGATACGGCGCCGTCCGCGTGTCCTGGTTGTCCGGTTCCGCCAGTCTGGAACTACGTGGCCATAACCACCGGCCTCCTTGGGGTTAAGCCCGAATACGACGGTTTGCGCATCGCCCCCTGCATCCCATCCGACTGGCCCGGCTTCACGTTCACCCGCCGCTTCCGCGGCGCGACTTACGAGATCGAAGTCAAAAACCCCGACCATCGATGCAAAGGTATCTCATACCTCTTGGTCGACGGACAGTCGATCACCGGCAACCTGATCCCGGCGGCCGCCCTTGGCAGCACGATCATGGTCTCGGCCACCCTCGCCTAGTCCCCGACACTCCACGGCATCCAAGGGGAAATACCCATGCCCCTGTCGGATCGCTGACCATGGATTGTCAGTCTCTGCCTCTTCTGTGGGACAGCACCCACGGCGCACCCATGGACCTGATCATCAATTCAGCATTTATTCGTGGTAAACCATCTCTGCGACTTTCCCCCCATGTCCCCCACTCCATCCATAATGGAAACCAGTCCCTTTTCAAACTCCCGCTACTGCTGGGCTGAAGGCTTGGAGCCAGGCCGCAATCAGTTTGTAAGTTTTGAGCGCTTCATAGTTTTGCCTGCGGTGGCAACCGGCCCGCTCCTTTTGCATCTTTTTGCCGACACGCGATTCCGTCTCTGGGTCAACGAGCGCTTCGTCGCCTATGGTCCCGCCCGCTTTGTCACCGGCTATCCCGAATACGATACCTATGACCTCGCCCCATTCCTGCGTTCTGGGACAAACCTTGTTCGCGTGGAGGTCAACTACTACGGCTGCTCCTCCTTTCAATCCATGCCCGACGGCCTGCCCGGCTTCATTGCCGCCGGCGGCATCTCCGGCAGCGACTTGACGACACCCGGCCTGTGGCGTGCCCGCAATCATAAGGCTTGGGATGCGGAGGCCCCGCATTTTAGTTTCGCCCAGAATCCTGCCGAAGTTTGCGACACCCGGGTGCTGGCCGCCGAGCTTTCATCCCCTGCACCATTGGCTGTCGTCGTCTTGCCCGCCGCATCCACCCCGTGGCCCCTGCCCGTTCTGCGCTCCGCCCCTTATCCGGACTACGCTCCGATCACTCCCTCCCGCGTCAGCCTCGCCAGCCCAATCGAAGAATCACTCCGCTGGGGTTTGCGTCTGCACAACCCGACCCACCGCTCCGAGGTGCCAAAACTCGGCCCAAAAATCGCCCGGTTCACCACCTGGATTCACTCGCCTCTCGAACAGTCCATTCAAGCCGACTGCTTTTGGAGCGACCTCGCCCTCAACGGCAAAGTTATCACGCCCGTGTATTCCCAGACCTATGGCAATCACGGCGAGGTCACGTTTGATCTGCGTGAAGGTTGGAATTTCTTGTCCTGCCAATGCGACGTTTTGATCGAGTTTTGGACCTATATGCTAGGCTGCCCTCCTGCATCAGGAGTCTCACTCCACGCCCGTCCTGATCTGACTTGCACCGATGCTTTCGTTGTTTCTCCGCTGGGAAACCCCGGTCTTTCCCCCTGCCCCAATTCGCCCGACGATTACGTGATTCCCTCGGATTGGCATCTCGTTTCCGGATCGCTCGAACGACTCATCCCGGCACGCTTGGTCGCTTGGGATCGCCCCGATGAAACCGCCGCCGTGCGCAACCTGCCTTACACGCATCTCGCCGAGGCCGATTCATTTGTCGCCCGTGCAGCGACTTGGTGCTTTGATTTTGGCGACGAGTATTACGGCCAGACCGTCGTAAAAGTGGAGGCCTCCGCCGGCGCCATCCTCGACATATCCTACGATGATTGGAAACGCCACGACGGCTGCGTGAACCTCTACGGCTCCAATCCTTTCGTCGACGCCACCGACCGCTTTATTTTGCGGGGCGGCATTCAGACGATCGAGGTCGTCAATCCCCGTGGCGGAATATTCCTCCAAGTTACCCTTCGTTCTCCGGCCGAATCCACTGCGTCCTCACTTCGCGTTCTTTCCGTTCAGGTCCGGCGGCGCACCACCCTCGTCAAACGTTACGGGCGCTTTGCCTGCGGGGACCCTTTGCTCGATTGGGTCTGGGATATATCCACTCACACCCTGCAATCATCAACGGACGAGAGCTATGCAGACTGCCCTTGGCGGGAAAGGGGGAGCTACATCGGCGACAGTCTGGTAAACTTGCATCTCCATCATCTCGTCTCCGCTGATTTTTCGGTTGCCCGTCGCACCCTCAACCTCTTCGGACAGACCCAGCTGCCCGATGGACAGTTGCAATGCCGCGCCCCCGCCTGGCTGGCCAAACCGCACAATGACTTCACCCTCATCTGGGTGCAGGCCGCCCGCGACCTCTGGGCCCTCACTGGCGACACCGCGTTCGCTGCCGCCCAGCTCCCTGTCATTCGACGAATCCTTGCCAGCACGAGTTGGACATCGGATGCCTCCGGATTGTGGGATACCTCGGGTATGCACGTCTTTTTAGATTGGGGCGTGCTGCTGACCGAGCGTGAAGGCCCTGCCAATACAGCCGTCAATATCCTCCGCATCGCCGCGTTGCGCTCCGCCGCCGATCTCGCCTTCGCGCTCGAACTCGCCGACGAAGCCGCTGGCTACCTCGCCGAGGCCACGCGTGTTTCCGACGCACTGATGTCGCGCGTCTGGAATGAATCCGCAGGCCGTTTCGATGCCAGCGCAGGCTCGAACACATCCGCCCTCCACGCCAACATCTTGGCCCTTCGTTATAGCATCGGCCCGTCTGATCGTATCATCGCCTATCTCGACCCGCTTTTACGCGGCAACTTTAAGCGCGGAGTGAAGGGCCACCACTTCGGCGGCGTCGCAGAACTCTATTTTTTTTATTACCTGCTCCCCGCTCTCGGGGACCACGATTGCATCGCTCTCGCCGAGTCGTTGATCGCCGAAACCTACGGCTTCATCAAATCCCTGGGCTACCCGACTCTCCCCGAATCCTTCCGCCGCGCCGATGAAAGTCGGGGCAGTTGCTGCCATAGCTGGAGCGGCGCCCCGGCCATCTACGCCACCCACTATATTCTGGGCCTCCGCCTCGCCACTCCCGGCAATCCCGACAGTTACCTGCTCGATCCCGTCAACTCAGGGCGACACCAGGTTTCCGGCGCCCTGCCCCACCCGCGTGGACTTATCACCGTCAGTTGGGAGCGCCACCCTGGCGGTCGTATCGAGGCCCGCGTCACTGCCCCCGGTGGAGTCATTATAACACCGGCGGCCCACGTCGTTATTTTGTCCGGGCAGTCTGCGAAAATTAATTCCTCCTCCGTCAACGCCCGCTAATTTAGCAATGTCCGTCAGGCCCGCTCCCGCTTTACATCTCATTATTCGTGGTGACGACGCGGGCGCGACCCACGGCACCAACGACGCCCTGCTTGCCTGCGCCCGTGCCGGCCTCGTCCGCAACATCGGCGTCATGGCCTGTGCCCCCGCATTCGATCACGCCGCCCTACTTTTCCGCGAACCGCCGCCCGGCGTTGTCCTCGGCCTCCACGCCACTGTCACCAGTGAATGGGTTTCCTCCCTGCGCTGGGGTCCCGTGCTACCCCGCTCCGCGGTCTGCACCTTGCTCGAGCCCGACGGCACCTTCCTCCGCAGCACCCAAACCCTCCACGAGCAGGCCGACCACAATCAGATCATCGCCGAGGTCCGCGCCCAGATACACAAGGCCCGCGCCGCAGGACTGTGTCTTACATATCTGGATACACACATGGCATTCACCTGGCTCCCGGGCATGAAGACCCGTCTTCATGAACTCGCCCTTGAAGAGGGTCTTGTTCCCGACCAAGCCGGCACCGGCATCCATCAACGTCTCCCCAATGCCACCGTTACTTCGAGTGATCCGGGCGTGGAATTCCGCAGCCGCATCGAAGCCGCCGCACCCGGCGACTACGTCGCCGTTTTCCATCCTGCATTTTTCGACAACGACGCCATGCTCATGCGCAGGTCCGACTCTTGCGACCCCGATGCAGTCGGCCGTCAGCGCGCCGCCGAGGCCACCTTCCTCACCGATCCCGCCACCGCCACTTGGCTGCGCGACCGGGGCATCGTATCCAGCGTTTATTCCTGACAGACCATCCGTGTCTTCTTGGCGGGCAAGTGCCAGTGAATCGAAGACAGTAACATGATCAATTTTCATGGGCAATGGAGTCGATTTCGCAAGCGATTTTGGCCAGCATCATATCCTCTAAACCGTCCGCGCCTTCCTGAAAAGTAACCGGGTGACCGCCATGTTCCTCCGGCAGTGGATTCGTGCTTTGTTCCGGCAACACCACCGTGTCCGATTTTGATGCGGCGATGAGTGCGCTTTTTTGAGCCAAGTGGTAAGCCAACGATTGCCCGCCAACCGCCTCAATGCTGACGTTAACAAATCCGGTTCATAAGCGCAAAACAAGGGGACGAAGGGGGCAGCAGGAGTCGGTAAAATTTCGAGCGGAAGTGAGAGCAAACGCTCCTCTTGTTTGTGCCCATATTGTTTATCTGAGAACTGTCCCGCCGTGTGAATTTCATAACCCTTGGTCCCTCCCGATCCACATCCACGGGACAGCTCCCACGGATACAGGTTCGCCGCATCACCAACGAATGTTTCACTCTGCATCCATATTGGTTTCGAGCCCCTCCATCCCATTTTTCTACCCCATGTATCGTTTACCTCGCTCGGCGTTATCCGTATTGGCTTCGCTCTTTGCCACCATCCTTTCGCTCCCCGCCTCTGCCGAGTCCATCTGGCTTGAAGCCGAATCACTCCAGCAAAAACCCTCAGCCGCCACCACCGGTTGGCCCAAGCCTGAATATCTTTCCGGCGGCCAAGTCCTCGCGCTCAACCTCGAAGCCAAAGCAGTCGACGCCGTCATACCGTCCGACGGTCTCATCCTCACCTACCCCGTAACCGCCAAAGCCGCCGGCTCGTTTACGCTCTGGAACCGCGTTGTATTCGAAAACAACCGCGCGCCCTTCGAATGGCGCGTCAACGAAGGCCCCTGGACTCTCAATTCCCAAGACGGCCAACCCATCACCAACGTCCAGGAACTCGCATTCTGGAATCCCATCGGCTGGACCCGTCTAGGCACTGCAGCCCTCTCTGCTGGCGCCAACACCCTCGAAATCCGTCTCACCCGGCAGCCCGGATCCCCCAAAACTTCCGAACTTCGCTACATTTCTGACGTCTTTTTGCTGACCACCTCCACCGACTGGCAGCCCAATTTCGGTCACGCTCCCGGAACCGCCTATCAGACCGACAACGATCTCGCCGCAGCCCAAAAGATATTCTCCCTCATCGACACTCCTGAACCCCGCCAATCTGTCGCCCTCGACGGTCTTTGGCAATTCGCCCCCTACGACGAAATCGGCGACATCTCCGAACAATCCCGCGTCGCTGGAACCCCCGCCTACCCGAATCTCTCCACGCTAAGCTGGTATGGGCTGACCATCCCCGGCGATCGCGACACCGCCCTACCCGACACGGCCTACTCCCACCGTTTCATCCTGCGCACCTTCGTGGACGTCCCAGCCAGCTTGAAGTCAGCCGGTTACGTTCTCGACTTTCAGTGCCTCAATCTCATCCAGACTCTTTTCATCAACGGTGTTCGTATCGGTGATTTTGATACAGCCATGAGTCGCTGGCAAGTGGATGTCACCCGCGCGATCAAGCCCGGTGCAAGCAACGAGATCCTTCTCGTCGTCAAAGACTGCTTCTACGGCTTGGGGGCCAGCGACAAGGACGTGGGCATGCGCCGCACCCAATATTTCCCCGAACGTTTTCTCCACACCGTTAAGGATATCACCCGTCGCTTCGATTTTCCCATCGCGAACACCAGCTACACGTGCGGCATCCTCGACACCGCCTCGCTCATCGCCACTGAGACTCCGGTCTATGTCGCCGACACGTTCGTGAAGCCTTTCCCGATCACCAAAAAAGAAATCGTCTTCGACACCACCCTCCACAACTCCGGCTCGTCCGCAACCGAAGCTGTCATTCGCCAGTCCATCCGTTCCTGGCCCGATGACAAACCCGTCTCTGCAGTCGGCGAAACCAAACTCACCGTTCCCCCGGGTGCCTCCGCCACCGCCAGCCTCAAGACGCCCTCCGCCCCGCTCACCCTCTGGTGGACCTATGCTCCTTCGCTCTACAATCTCGTGACCGAGGTCCTCTCAGATGGCAAAGTCGTTGATCGCCACATCACCCGCTTCGGCAACCGCGAGTGGGAAATTCGCGGAAACCAATTCTACCTCAACGACGTTCGCCAGCATCTTCGCAACGATCTCACTTACGAATCCGCCGGCCCCTCCGTCCCCGCCGCCACCATCGTCAAAACCTGGCAGGAAAACGGAAACAATATGTTCCGCCGTCGCTTCCAGTTTCCGTGGAACGGCAAGTCCCCCAGTCAGACCCTCAAGTGGATGGACGAGGTCGGCATGAACGTCCGCATGAACGCCGGCACCTTCGATGGGCAGGTCGCCTCCTATAATCTGGTCGAAGGCGAATCCAAAAACCGGACGTCCCGTCGCGCTCTTTTCGACCGGTGGAACGCCCAGATTATGAACGGCGTCGCCACCTTTAAAAACCACCCGTCCGTCTTCATCTGGGAAATCGACAACGAGATCGTTTACATTAACTCCCGCAACTTCGGCAACCTCGATCAGGTCGAACCCGAGTTCACCAAGACCTCCAACGACGTCCTCGACTACGATCCCACTCGTTCCATCGTGAGCGGAGGCGGCCGCGCCTTGCGCGACGATTCCCTGCCCACCTACGGCGTTCATTACTTCGAGGTTGCTGATCGCGAATACCCCGACGAGGCCTACACCGGAACTCTTGCCCTCGCGATGGAGGGCACCAAGGAAAACGGTCGCGTCTGGCCCGTCCACTTCGACAAAAAACCCATCTTCTTCAGCGAGACCGCCTTCCTTCCAGGTCGCAACGCCGCCCAATTCGCCGCCTTCGGTGGTGAGGTGACGTTCCTCGGCAAAGCCGAGGCCAAGCCTGCCGCCGGCCTCTATGCGTCATGGATCACCGAGGGCTACCGCTGGAAGGGTTTTGCCGCTAGTAACATCTACTTCGACAAGGCCTTCACCGACGGCTCCTTCACCTACGCTTGGCAACCCGTCGCCATCCTCCGTCGCCAGTGGAACGACACCTTTGCGCCCGGGCAGATCGTTTCGCGCGAGTTCCGCGTCTATAACGACCTGCCCGATACCCGCCCCATCACCGCTTCGTGGACACTTGAACTCGGCGGAAAAACCATCGCGACCGAGTCCAAAGAATTCACCGTCACTCCAGGTTCTTACCTAACTTGGAACGCCCGTATCACCTTGCCCGCAACCGCCGCCACTCGCACCGAGGGCCGCCTCATTCTGACCGCGCTGCGCGCCGGTCAACAGGTCTTCACTCACGACTTGCCCGTCACTCTGATTCCCGAACCCAAGCCCACCCCCGTCAAACTCACCGGTGAACTAGTCGTCTGGGATCCGTCCGGCGAAGCCCTCACCCGTCTGCGCGCCTCCGGTTACACCACGATTCGTGAGGTCACATCTCTCGCCGAAATCCCCGACCAATTCGGCCTCCTCGTCGTCGGTCGCAACGCTCTCAGCCCGGCTGATTCCACCAACCGCCACTGGACTGCCCTCGCTGTCTCCGGCAACAAAATCCTCTTTCTTGAACAGACCAATCCGCTCCATTTCCAAGCCATTCCCGCGGACCTGGAAACCACCGACTACGATGGTCGCATGGCTTTCTCTCAAAACCTGTCCAATCCCATCTTCCGCGGACTCGCCCAAAACGATCTGTCCTTCTGGGGCGACGACCACGTCGTTTACCGCCACGCCCTCCGCAAACCCACACATGGCGCCACGTCGCTCGTCCAATGCGACGACGAGCTCGGTTACTCTGCCTTGCTTGAAGCGCCCGTTGACCAGGGCCTTCTCCTGCTCAGCCAGCTCGTCGTCGGAGAAAAACTCGGCACCGAGGTCGTCGCCCGCCAGCTCTTCGACAACCTCGTCGCCTACGCCGGCACCTACCACAAGGTCACCCGCCCCGTGCAAGCCGTCGTCAGCGACCCCGCGACGTCCAAGGCCCTTGCCTCCATCGGCGTCCCCTCCGGCGCCGTCACCGACGCTCTCGCCGCCGTAAAGGCCAACGCTGGCGGCCTCATCCTTGTGCAAGGCACTCCAGCCAACCTGGCCACCCTCGCCGCCGCCCCCGCTGACCTAGCCGCCTTCTGGCAATCCGGCGGCTACCTCGTCGTGCTCGACATCACCCCCGAATCACTCGCCTCCTTCAATAAAATCATCGGCTACGAACACATCCTCCGTCCTTTCCGCGAAGAACTCGTGCGCTTCCCGTCCGTCAGCCATCCGCTCACCGCCGGACTAACCCTTGCCGACATCGTCATGAGCAGCGGCAAACGCATTCAGTCATGGAACCGCGACGAATGGCCCACCAACGATGCCTTCGATTTCATCGCCGACCTCAACGACATCGCTCCCTTCGCCGAATTCCCCGCGCCCGCCTACTTTGGCTACGACGCCAAGGGTCCGGGCGACGATCATTGGCCGCTCAACATGGTCAACGGCTACACCGCCGACACCCACTGGCGCATGGTCTTCAGCCTTTGGGACAGCAGTGGAACCACCAAGCCCATCCCCCTCAAGCTTCCCCGCGAAGAGGTCATCACCGGCTTCAGCCTCACGACCAACCGAACCTATCGCTCCGTCTCCAAACTCCGCCTCGTCTTCGACGACGATCCTTCCACTGCCCAAGAACTCGTCTTCGGCGACGACATCTCCGCCGACTTCAAACTTAAACCCCAACGCGCCCGCACCGTCACCATCGAGGTCACCGGCTGGACCGGTGACAGCGTCCAGCCCGTCGTCCGCATCGACAACTTCAGCCTCATCGTGCAACGCCCAGCCGGTTTCGTCGACAACGTTCGTCCTCTGCTCAACATCGGCGGTCTTGTCGAATACCCGCGCGGCAACGGCGGCGTCCTCCTGGACCAATATGTTTTCCGCGCCAGTGAATCCAACCCCGCCAACGCCGACAAAAAGAAAAACCTTCTCGCCTCCCTCCTGAAAAACCTCGGCGCCAACCTAGGCGGTGCCAAAACCGCCGTCGCCGGCTTCAACCTACAATACGCGCCGATCTCCCTCGAAGACGCGGCCAACCTCTACCTCACTTCCGCCCAGGGTTGGTCCGCCAAGGGTGGCGACCTGAGCGCATTCCCGCGCGGTGCCAACACGTTCGCCAGCGTGCGCTACAACATACGGGACTTCACTACTTCCCCCCTCGAAAACGCCGTCACCCTCAAGCATCCCTCCCTCAAGAGCAACGCCGACGACGAAGAGATCACCGGCATTGCCGTCAACACCCGCGTGGACACGCTCTTCTTCCTCCAAACCTTCCTACAAACCCGCGCCTGGAATCCCCGCCGTAAAACCGAAGAGCCTCCCGCGCTGTGCCAATACATTGTCCACTTCGAGGACGGTTCCCAGGTCCCCGTGGTCATCACACTCAATGACGGTGTCGGCAACTGGCTCCAATCAGGTGAACCCGCCCCGCTGCCCAAAGCCGAGATCGCCTGGACCGGTCCCGCCACGGGCGGCAAGACCCCGACCGTGTATCAATACCAGTGGAACAATCCCTACCCGGCGAAAAAGATCACCACCATCGATCTCACCTACGTCGAAAAGGGCAAAGACTACGGTGCGCCTGTGCTCCTCGGCATCACGGGCGCCCGCGTCCAGCCATAAACCATTCTATCCCTTATAACTCGGTTCTCAACCACCGCAGCTTCTTACCACTCCCCTATGATGCCCACTCGCTCCTATCTAAAACTCCCTTGCCTGCTCATCGTTGCCGCCACCCTGTCCACCGCTCTGCTCCAGCTGCCGGCCGCCTCTTCTGCCGATGCTTCCGCTCCGGCTTTCAGCGCCGCCGCGTCGCCCAGGTCCGGCTTGCTCACCATCCTCAAACACGGCAGCCCCTACCTCGACTTCAACTATTATGACTGGGACGACAATTGGGGCGGAGTCACCCGCGAACAATTTTCAACCGAAGCCCGCGACGCCGTCTCCTTTAACTACACTACCAACCTGCCCAAATCCAAGGCCTCCTTCACCATCACCGGCGGTTGGCGGCAAACCGCACCCGACACATTTAAATTCAACGCCGTCCTCACCCCCGAGACCACCGCGCCCCTGACCATGGCGCAATTTAGCTTCGCGCCAGCTCCCACTTTCCGCGCCGCCGGCGCCCGCATTATTCACGCGAATGGCTCCGTCACCACGAAGGACATCCCTTTTGCGCGCGGATCTCTCGGCGATGACATCACCCAAGTCATCCTGACCGACACCAGTGGCGGAAAAGTTGTCTTCACCTTCGACTCCGCCACCCAGATCAGCACCGACGGACAGGCCCGCATGGTCCTAGTTAAAGACCGTATGGAGGCCGGCAAAACCTACCCGCTCGCCTTCACTCTCACGATTCCCGGCTCCGCTAAATTCTACCCAGGTCCCGATTCCGTGCCGCCTTCCAACGTCGGCTGGTATGAATTCAAGGGCCAGTCACCCATTCCTGCCACCAGCGAATGGACCCTCTCTTCCTGGCTTGAAAGCCCCGCCGGCAAACACGGTCGCATCACCCGCGCCGACGACAAACTCATCTACGACGGCCACCCCATCAAACTCTGGGGCATCAACATTACCTACCGTGCCTGCTCCCCCGACAAGGAACTCGCCGACCGCCGCGCCGACTTCTACGCCGCCATGGGCATCAACGCCGTCCGCCTTCACAAATACGCCGACGGCTCCACCTGGGCCGGCATCCAGTCCAAGGGCAGCTCCGCCAGTCTCGACCCCGCCGAACTCGACAAAATGGACTACTTCGTCGCCGCCCTCAAAAAACGCGGCATTTACGTAAAACTCTCCCCCGTTTTCATGATGGGAATCGGTCCCGATGACCTAGCCTCCGTTCCCTATGCATCCGAACTGGCCGAGATGAAAGGCGGCCGTATCAAGCCCGCGCACGGCTGCTTCTACGTCTCCACCGAGCTTCAGGATCTCCTGCTCAAACAGGTCACCTCACTCCTCAAGCACACCAATCCCTATACCGGCCTCACCTACGCCGAGGACCCCGCCATCGCCTACGTGGAAACCTACAACGAGGACGACGCCCTCTTCGGCGGCATCAACGGCATCCTCGCCCGGTCCCCCACTATGCGCACGCGCACCGGCGCCAAATTCGCCTCGTGGTTGAAAAACAAATACGAGTCAGAGAACGCCTTCCTCGCCGCGTGGGGCGACAAAGCGCTGAACGGCAGCTTCCTCTCCAATCAAAAACTACCTCGCAATGAGAGTTGGTCCGAAGGCCGCATCTACCCCGCCGGCAATCCCTGGTTCTTCGATCCCGACAATCTCAACACCTCGCAAGCCTCCATCAAGCAACGCCTGCTCGACACCATGACGTTCCTCTACGACCTCCAAAATGAGGTCTATGCCCGCTATCACGCCGGCATCCGCGCCACGGGTTACAGCGGTGAGATGATCGCCTCCAACTGGCAGGCCGGACGCGCCATGAGCCACCTCTACAACCTCCACTCCGACTACCTCATCGGCACGATCGACCGCCACAACTACTTCGGCCACGGCGATAGCTTCAGCTTCAATAACACCTCCATGGTCGCCGTGCCGGGCGGCGGCTCGCTCAGCACCTCGCT
Source organism: Opitutaceae bacterium (assembly GCA_037969015.1). Taxonomy (GTDB): domain Bacteria; phylum Verrucomicrobiota; class Verrucomicrobiia; order Opitutales; family Opitutaceae; genus JAUWBF01. The sequence continues at coordinate 64,873 of JBBKWO010000025.1, read as the reverse complement.
CCAACAAGTCGGCGACCGTCCCTACATGCTCTCCGAGTGGATTCACAGCACTCCCAACGAGTGGGGGGTCGAGGGTCCCGCCATCATCGGTGCCTACGGCATGGGGCTTCAGGGCTGGGATGTTTCCTTCCCGTTCCAAAACGAGGACGATGGCACCTTCTCCACCGTGATCGGAAGAAGTCCCTTCAATGCCGTTGCCCCCAACTTCCTCGGTATCTTCCCCGCCGTCTCCCGTCAGGTCCTCCGTGGCGACGTCACCGAGTCCCCCGTCGTCCATGTGCGCAACGTCAACATTCCGTCGCTTGCCACGGGCCAGGTCGGCTTCGACGAAAAGGTCTCCCAAGAACACGATGTGAAGACCTTCGACTCCGATGTCTTCCCAGCCGCCGCCCTCGCCGCCGTCCGCGGCGTCGTGCGCTTCACCGATAAATTCACGCCCACAAAAAAATTCGACCTCGCCGCCTACACCACTAAGGACGGCGACATTCTCTCCGCGACCAAACAACTGCGCTGGCACCCCGGCGCCGACAGCCAGGACGGCTACATCGTGATCAACACCCCCGGCACTCAAGCCGTGGTCGGTTTCACCAAGGGGCAGCCACTCACACTCGGTAACGCCCGGGTCCAACTCGACAGTCGCTACGCCGCTCTTTACCTGACCGCACGCGACCAGACCGGCACTCTCGCCACCGGCAAAGCCATCCTCATCAGCGCCATCGCCCGCGCCCGCAACGCCGGCAGTATCGTTGCGGATGACGCCTTCCTCTTCAGCCGGGGCGACGCCAAACGCGGGAAGCCCATCGGCCCGGTCATCATGGAACCAGTCGTCGCCACGATCCAGTTCAGCCGTCCCGGCGCACCGACCGTCTACCTACTCGACCACAACGGTGTGAAAACCGGTAAAACCCTGCCCGTGACCAATGGCTCGGTTAAAATCGACACCGGTCGCGATGCCACTCCGTATTACTTGGTCGAATTCAAATGACGTGCCCCAGTGCTCGGATTCGAACCCCATGACCACCCCGTCCACTTCCTCCCACTCTCCTCAACCGCCGCCTGCGGCTTCGGAGGAAAAAGACGCTCCGCTCAAGGAGATTCTTCTCTACGCCTTCGGCAACATGGAGAGCGGTCTGGCCAATCATTTCTACAACCTGCTCAACGTCCTGATGATCGTGGCGCTGGGCATGAATCCAGTCCTTCTCGGCCTCATCCTCGCAGCCAAAACCTTCTGGGATGCGATAACCGATCCAATCATGGCGCAGATCACCGACAACTCCCGCACCCGCTGGGGTCGCCGACGTCCCTACATCCTCGTCGGTGGCGTCGGCCGCGTGCTTCTGCTCGTGGCCATCTTTGTCTTTTTCCCTCGCGACGTCTCCATCAAATCGAACGCGGACTATGCCGCCGAAAAAGCAGCCAAAGCCGAACTGATCGCCCACCCTGTCACCGCTACTCCACCTGCCGATGCTGCCATCACCGCACCTGTATCCGCTCCGAAACCCGCACCGGCTTTTACGCCCAAGAAGGCCAAACCCAGCATGTTGGAGAGCATCAAAAACGGCTACCACGCCTTCATGGCCGCCGACAACGCTTACCACCAAAAGGTTACCATATACCTCCTCGTGGCCTGTCTTCTCTTCACCACTTTCACCACCGTCGTCTCGGTCCCCTACTATGCCCTCGGCATCGAAATCTGCCCCTCTTACGATGGACGGACCCGCGTCGTCACCTATCGCGCGGTCGTCGACAAGGCCATGTCTCTGGTAGGCCCCTGGATTCTCCCGTTTTGCTTCCTGCCGATGTTCTCCAACGTCATCGACGGTCTCTTCTGGTATGCCATGTTCGTCGTCGTGGTTGGTATTCCTTCGACCGTGCTCATGGTCTGGTTCACCAGGGAGCGCTTCGCCGCCACCCTCACCAAGAAAAACCGCGGCCCAGGCATCATTAAATCCATCTGGCTCACCGCGAAAAATGCCCACTTCATCAAGATTCTTTTTCTGTATCAATTTATTGGTTACACCAATGGTATCTTCGCCCAGCTCGGCACGTTTCTCACCATTTACTGGATATTCAAGGGCGACCCGCTCGCCGGCACCGTTCTCGGTGGTTACGCAGGCACCCTCGCCACCGTTCTGGCTTTCATCGCCCTGCCCGTGATCAATTGGGGCTGCAGAAAACTGCAGAAGCATCGTGCCCTGCGTTTCGCCATCATCTGGATGGCCATCGGCACCGCCCTTAAATGGGTTCTGCTCGACCCCAATCATCCCTACTGGCAGCTCATCCTGCCTCTGTTCTTCTCCGTGGGCATCAGCAGCGTCTACACCATCCTTCCCAGCATGATGGCCGATGTCACCGACATCGACGAGCTGCGCAACGGCACCCGTCGGGAAGGCATGTTTGGCGCCGTCATGGCTTTTCTGATGAAAATCACCGGGACCATCCAGCCCGTGATCGCCGGCTCTGTGCTGCTCCTTGCCGGTTTCGATATCAACTTGGGCGCCAACCAGACCCCCGAGACCATTCTCAATATGCGTCTCATGTATTCCATCATTCCCGCGAGCCTGCTGCTCCTAGCCCTGATCGCCCTCTGGCGCTACCCGCTCACCCGCGAATACATGGCCGAAGTCAAAGCCCGGCTCCTCCTTGACCGCGCCGCGCGCGCTCGGGATGAGGCCACTTCGTAATCCTCCCGAACAGTCCGAAAGCCGATCAGCTTTCCCGCTTATTCCATGGCACTGACCCATCCCCTTCCCGATGCACCCGTAAATTTCAGCCACAGCTTGATGGCCGAAAAAAAATGGCTTAGCCTGCCCGCGAAAAAGGGCGTCACGATTCACCCCGTCGAACTGAGGAACTCCGACTGCATCATAACGTGGTGCGACATCGCATTGACCGAAGACGAGCCGGCTTGGAGTGGCCGTAGTCTGGAAATCCGGATGGGGCCTCCAGCCAATGGCCCGGATCAGGCCTTCAGGAGCGTTGGTTTTGCTCAGAGCGACGAGGGCCAGCCTTCAGGCGAGCTGTATGTGGAAGCGTTGCGTCCTCAGTTCCATTTTTCGGCTATCTATGAGCCAAAGAGCATCTGGCCGCCAGTCTCCGCCTGAGCATCGATCTAGATGCGGTCTCCTGATCGCCGAGGAAGTCTGTCGCGTCATCCACCAACCATTTTCTGCGCACTTTAAACATCACATCATGGCCCTAGTCACTTCGATGCATCGTTCGCAGTTGCCACGTTCCGGTCTCGCCCTCGGCGGCATCGGCACCGGCTCCCTTGAAATCCGTCAGGATGGCAGCTTTCAAAACTGGAGCATCTTCAACAATGGCCCTGTTTTCGCCGGCCCCTCCTATCCCTTCGATCCCAAGCAAAGCCTGTTCTTCAAGCTGTGGGTTCGCATAGAGAATGAAAACCCTCGGCTGGTCCTACTCCAGATCGAGGACAGTCACGGGGCCGCCACCATCGAAAAACATGAATACCACTACATCTTCCCCTGGCTTTCGGGCGTCGATGTCATCCGCACTACGGTCAGCTTTCCCTTCGCCAACCTCGACTTTGAACAGGACGGACTCCCCCTCCGAATTTCCCTCAGAGCCTGGTCTCCTTTCATTCCCGGCAACGTCAAGGACTCGGCCCTACCGCTCGCTTTTTTCGACTTTGAAATCACGTCCGTCGGTGATCGCTCCGTGGACGTGCAGGTGCTCGCGGTCCTACGCAACGCCTCCGGCTACGACCAGCCGCAACGCATCTACGTGAACCGCCGCGTGCGCGACGGGGATTTCTCCGCCGTCGTCTGCGAGGCCGGCCAGGCCAATCCCTCGGCCCCGACCACCGGCGCACTCTGCCTGGCCTCGTTCTCGGAAAACTCCACCGCCTACATGGGATGGGAGCATCCACATCCCTACTATGAACGATGCCTCCTCGAGTATCCACTTCCTGAATATAACGATACCGTAGGACGCAACAACAGGGACAAGGCCACCGGCCTGCTCCGCGCTGATCCGCGTTGCTTCGTCACCATCGGCACCCACACCACGTTGCGGCGGCGCGACGATAAGCTTCACCACACGTTCGCACTCGGCTGGCACTTCCCCAACAACTACGCCAAGGGCAACCAGGCCCTCGCAGCCGGCTATCTCGAAGACGCCACTTTCCCTGGAAACTCAGCGGGCACCTCGGCGGATGCTGCTTCCGGCAAACGTGCCCGCCCGCTCGAAGGTCATCTTTACGCCACGCACTTCGAGTCCGCCGTGGCGGTCGCCCGCTATGCATTGAAGGAACGCATCAGACTCCTCGCGGACACCACTGCGTTTCACCGCGCATTCTTCGACAGCTCCCTCCCGGCGTTCGTTCTCGACCAGATCAATTCCCAGCTGAACACCCTTCGAACCAGCACTTGGCTAACTGCCACGGGCATGTTCGGCGTTCTGGAAGGCCTCAACCCGGTCCAATCCTTTGCCGGCATCGCCACCACCGATGTCGCGATGTATGGCCAGATCGCCGCCAGCCTGCTCTTTCCCCAACTCGACCGGCTCACCATCGATATCTGGACAAAATTCCAGAACTCCAACGGCTCGGTCATCCACTCGGTCGTCTGCGATTCCACCATGGCCGCGCCCAGTGAATCCACCGGCCACCGGCTCGACATGCCCGGCCAATACGTCTTCCTGGCTCTTCGCGCCGCGGTATGGTCCGGCGACCGTGCCTACCTCGAAAAACTGTGGCCGCACGTCAAGGCCGCCCTCGCCTACGTCCTCCGAGAGCGAGACAAAAACGGCGACCACCTACCTGACATGGAGGGCGTCATGTGCTCCTACGATAACTTCCCCATGTTCGGCGTCGCGCCCTACGTGGTCACCCAATGGCTTGCCGCCGTCTCGGCCGCTCTCATGGCCGCGCGCCGTCTCGGCGACTCCGCGTTCATTTCGGAATACGAACCGTATTGGCAGCAAGGCCGCGCCACGCTGGAACGCACCACATGGAACGGTCGTTATTTTAATCTCTCGTCGGAGGGCTGTCCCCAGGATCCCACCGCGCATCTCGGCTGCCTGAGCGATCAAATCATCGGCGACGGCGTGGTGCGCCAGCTCGGTCTTCCCTCCGTGGTCGATCCCGCGAAGGCGACCGCCGCCTTGCACACGATCCTTGAAATGAATTACAAGACCGATCAGGGGCTGCGCAACTGCCAGTGGCCCGGAGACGCATTCCTCCATGATGTCGCGCCCGATTGTTGGGTCGATCAGGCCAACACGTGCTGGACCGGCGTTGAACTCAACTTCGCCGCCCAGCTTTATTACGCAGGGCTCAACGAAAGCGCCGAGGAGATCATCCGCAACATCGACAGCCGCCACCGCCGCTGGGGCCTGTATTGGGATCACCAGGAATTCGGTGGCCACTACTTCCGCCCGCTCTCTGCTCTCGCCATCCCCAATGCGTTTCTCGGGCTTTCCTACGACGGTGACACTCTCCGCATCGCGCCGGCCCGCCCGCTTCCCCCCGGCCGCTGGTGCGCCCTGCTGCCCGGTGCCACCGCCACGTTTTTTAACGGACCTGACCGAGTTCGGCTCGAAATCAAAATCGGAACCGTCCGCCTGACCGCGCTTGAGCTGGCCGTGTGCGCTTCGGGCGCACCCATACTCACCGGCGCCACGGCGAGCGTTCTTGATCACTCCTGCGCCGACGGAATCTGCCGGATCCGTTTCTCCGCCGAGACGGTGCTCGGTGCGGGCACCGTCATTTCAATCCCATCCTAAACCCATGAAAATCTATTCCCACCCTCGCTCCCTGCCTCGTTCCACCGACTACCAACTCACTATTAACGAACAACGGGTCGAGGTTCTCGCCACCGAAGTGACTGATTTCGCAATTGGCGCACTCACTCCCGACGATTTTCCCGCCCGTATCGAGGTCACCGTGCTTCGCCCCGCGCACACGCATCAGGTCACGATCCGTCCGCTTGGCAAAAATATCACTGCGAACGTTTCGGGCTGCAAAGTTTCCTTTACCCTCGATCGCCCAGAAAAACTGGCCGTGGACTTTGGTTCGGGGTCGAAGTCCCTCTATCTTTTCGCTCAGCCGCCGGAGACTAATCCGCCCGTCGTGGGTGCGGCGGGGGTCGTCAGCTTCCCGGCCGGACAAATCACCGAGATACCTTTGCTTACCCTCGAGGACGGGCAGACCCTTTACCTGCCTGGAGGCGCGGTTCTTAAAGGCCGCATACATATCAAAAGCAAGAACGGCATCCGCATCTGCGGCCATGGTGTTTTTGACGGTTCGTTTTACGCGAAAGATACAGGAGGGGCCGTCCCATCGATTATTGTGGAACGTTGCCCCGGGGTGCTCGTCGAAGACATCACCATGGTGCGCCCACAGTCATGGATGCTGGTGCTCGCGGCCTGTGCTGGCGCTACCGTGCGCAACCTGAAGCAGATTGGTGAAGTGATCTCCTCCGACGGTATCGATGTCCTCGGTTCTTCAGATGTGCTCATCGAAGACTGTTTTCTGCACAACAATGACGACTGCGTGGTGGTGAAAGCCTTCGATCTTGGTGCCAACAACGTCGCCGACACCCGTGTCGATGGCCGGGAGAATGTTCGCAACGTCCTCGTCCGCCACTGCACATTTGCCAACTGGATGTGCGGCAATGCCATGGAGATTGGTCACGAACTCTCCGTTGACTCCGTGCAAGGCATCACGTTTCGCGACATCGACGTGCTCCACGTCCACGGCACCGGCGCGGTTTTTTCTCTGCATAACAACGACCGCGCACTCATTTCAGACGTCCTCTTTGAGGATATTCGTGTCGAGCATTGCTACGACAAGTTTATCGACTTTCGCCTCTCCAAATCGCGTTTCAGCACCGATGCCGAACGCGGAAGGATCACAGGCGTCACCCTGCGCAACATTGTGTGGCACCGCTCCATTTACAGTTCCGGTTACACCATCTCGCTGATTGGTGGCTGGGACTCCGACCACACCATCGAAGACGTCATCCTCGAAAACATCGTCATCAATGGCACCCCTGTCCGCCACCTTGATGAATTGGAAATCAACACCCGCCATTGCCACGGCCTGCGCATGATCCCACCGGCAAGCTAATCGATCCGACTCTAATATTCAGGCGCAAAGCCAACGCCCCATGATCTTCCAATCCTCCCTCGTCTGCCTAGATCGTCTCTCACACGTTTCTTTGCAAAGCACGCGACTGCCACTCGTTCACGCCGTGCCCTCACCCTGATCGAACTCATCACCATGATCGTCATCATTTGGTAAGCGTCGGGGCGGGTGCCACCTTGACGAGTAGATAAAGAGGCGGACGGGAAAGGCTCTATATGGCTATGATATCCATGCAGAGGAGGCGCTCGATAGATATGATATCTCTGATCCGGCTCAGACCGAGTAAGCGCGATGCGCCCAGCGGCGTGGTGTGAGCGCGTCGAGGTCGTCTTGGTTGGTCATGGTCGGCAGGCGCGTGAGCACGTCGAGCAAGTAAGCGAGCGGCTCCACGTCGTGGCGTTGGCACGAGACGATGATCGAGTAGAGGACGGCCGAGCGCTGGCCGGCCTCTGGATAACCGATAAACAGCCAGTTTTTCTTGCCGACCGCCGATGGCCGGATCGCGTTTTCAACCAGGTTATTGTCCAAACGGGTCTGTCCGTGTTCGACGTGCCGGGTCAGCGGCGTCCACTGCGCGAGCAGGTAGTGGCAGGCTATGCCCAAGCCTGATTTGGGCCGCACGCGTTCGCGCAGCCGCACGGCCAGCGCATGCAGCCATCTTAGCGTCCGGGCAAAATGCCGCGCCCGCAGGCGCGCCCGTTCTTCGCGGTCACGCATACGCCCGGCCGCTTCGTCGGCCTCGTCCCAAGCGCGCTCCAGCCGGTAGAGCCGCCCGATCAGTTTGAGCACCACCCGCGTGGCTTTCGGACTCTCGCCCTGCGCTTCGATAAACTTCCGACGCGCATGCGCCCAGCATCCAATCCACACGACCAAGGGATGCGCGCGCGCATACGCAGCATACGCTTCGTAACCATCGGACTGCAGGACGCCGATGTAGTCCTCGGTGAGCAAAGTCGTCAGTTCTCCATGCCGACGGCTCAGTCTCCAGTCAAAGCACACGTCTCCGCCCGGTCGGCTGACCACCCAGAGGTAACCTTGACTGACTCCGCCGCGTTTTTCGTCCGGATCGTTGCACTTCACCGGCGCCTCGTCGGCCTGCACGTAGTCGCCTTCCAGCAGTCGCCTCAGCATGCACTTGTAAATCGGTTCCAACCAATCGGCCGCGATGCGGATCCAGTCGCACAACGTCTGGCGCGGGATCGCCGCGCCCCACCGCGCCAGCATCTGCTCCTGCCGATACAACGGCAGGTGATCGAGGTATTTGGCGACCACCACCCAGGCCAAAAGCCCCGCCGAAGCGTAGCCGCCCGGCACCGCCCTCGCCGGTGCCTTCGCCACGACCGGCGGACGCGCGCGGTCCCCCTTGGCACGATACTTCGGGCGGATGATTTCACGCTTAAAAAGTTCCGGCTTGGTGATCTCCACTTGTTCGCCTCGTCGCCCACTGCGTGGGCACCCGCTCCACTCACCCCTTCGCTTCGCTACGGGGCCACGCCTGCGGCGAGGCCATCTCCGCGCTCTCGCGCTTCGTCGAAGGTCCGCTCCTCGCCGATCCGCTCAAAACCCTCGGGATCGGCCTTCACCTCGTTGGGCTCGATCACGACCGTTTCCTTCACCGGCAGCTTCGCAAACAGCTCCGCCGGCGCCGGGCGCTTCTCCGCCGAGGGAGCCGTGCGCTCATAACTGATCGTCTGCTTCGGGGCCTGCGCACGCGCGGTCGCCGCCTCCAGTTCCTTTAGTTGCAAGAGCAGCTGCATGCGGTCCAGCTTTTCGCTTTTGCCCGGCCCGAAGATCTGCCGCGTCAACTTGTCCAACTGCCACCTTAGCCGCGCAATCTCGCCCTCCATCTCGTCGCGCTCGCGCTTCACGGCGAGGTAGGCGGCGGGCAGTTCTTCAAGAGGCGGCATGACGCCAGTCATCGCTATAATGGATACCGAATTCGTCGATAAAAATCAGCGCTCATACCACGCTTTTTTTTGCGCCGTCCCTCAGGTCGATTCCCGCGAGCAGCATCGTCAACGCCTCCGGCGCCAGCGTGAGCTTGCGCGGATCGCAGCCCGCCGTCTTCGGCCACGTAAACCGACCTTTCTCCAAACGCTTCGCCAAGACCCACGCGCCCGTCCCGTCCCAGTAAAGCAGCTTCACCCGGTCGCGGTCCTTGTTGGTAAAAACAAACAGCGCCCCTTGGAACGGATCGATCCGCAGGTGCTCCGCGGCCAGGGTCCACAACCCGTTAAACTGTTTGCGCATGTCCACCGGCTCCAAAGCCAGATAGATTTTGAGCGCCGAGGGAAACGACAGCATCGCGCTTCAGCTCCGGTCAACCAGCAACGCACGCACCAATGCCGCCAGCGCCACTGGAGCGGCTCCGCGCAAAATCAGGCCGTCCGGCAAAGTCACGCTCAACTCGGCTCCGCTCGCGGGCATCGCCGGCCACCGCACCTCGGCAAAACGCGGCGCGATTGTCGACCGCTCCGGGCGCGCAGCGCTTTGCGCTGCGCACTTCTTCACCCATGAGGCAAACGTCGGATACTTCAGCCCCTCCCGCCTCGCGAACCCCGCCATCGACAGCCCGCTCGCTTCATACTCCGCGAGCAGTTCAGCCTGCCGCTCCGGCGGCGTCATCCTCCGCCCATCTCCGCCTCGCTTCGTCGCGTCCTGTAGTAATTGCGTCGTGATCGTCTTCATCACTACACCTTACCAACTTTGCCTTCATCTGCCTACGTGGCACCCGGCCGGACGCTTACTAACTTAGTGCCATTTCGGCCCGACCCCGTCGGCTCGTCCTACTTAAAATATCCTACTTTAAATGCTCCAGACCGAGCCGGTCCACAACAACGCCGATGTATAAACAGTCACCGCAACTCAGGGCGTCGCAGTGACGTTGTCCATGACCACCGTGCTGAACACCGTATTGTTGTGCGAGGTGACGCACAGGCCGATCTGCACGTCGCTGCCCATCGTGATGGTTTCCGGCAAGCCGATCTGCGTCCAGGTCGCGCCGTCTTCGCTTCGGTAGGCGGTGAAGACATCGCCAACTCGGGTGAGCTTTACCCACTCGGGCGCGGCGCCAGTTGTTGTGGTGCTGCTGGCGCCACCGCTGGCCGCGACACGGCGCTGGAAGGAGATGCCACTGGAAGGCGTCACGACTGTCATCGCAAACTTGGCGTTGGCGACGAGGCCGTCACGGATCATCACGCCGGCCTTGGCCCAGCCGTTGGTGTTGGTCTGGCTGGCCACGCGGGCGATGATCTCGCCGTCGCCACTCATGCCACCGTAGAGCGTGACGTAGTGGAATTTGTCCGACGAGCCCCAGATGTCGGAGCCGGAGCCATTGATCGTGAAGGTATCCGTAGCCACGTCGTAGCTGGACGAGCCAGCGGCACCGGGGGAGCCGATGTCTTGCGAGGTCCAGTTTTCAAATAGCGGTGGCACGCCACCTTCGTAGTTGGAGAGCACACTGGCCGGAACGATGTTGGCCTCAGTCGGCGTGATGTTCGCGTCGGTTGACCAGGCCACCGAGACGTGGTCGCCGCCGGTGCCTTCTTTGTGGAGCACTTCGAAGTAATAGACGTTGCCGGCCACCAGGGACACTTCGGCAGACTTCTGCTGCGAGCCATTATTGCTGTTAACCGAAGTGTAGTTGTATTGCTGACTCCAGCTATATAACCAGGCGGTTTTAAATTTGTTGGCGGGGAGTTCATCGGTCGAGAGCCAGAACTCACTGTAGTCTTCGGAGGACAGCCAGAAGGTGTAGCTGCCGGTGGTTTCTGGAACAATATAGCCCAATAGCTTTTGGCCGTAATTGTCGTCGTAGTTTTTGGTCGTCACCGTGCCGCTCCAGGAGACCGCCTCGAGGCGACCCACGATGGTATCAAAACCGGAGGGAGCGGCGGGGTAACTCGACGAGCTAGTCAGGTTCGTGATGGCGGAGCCGCTAAGGCCAGTCCAGTAATCGCGGTCAAAACTGCCACTGAGCACGCGCAGGCCACCACCACCGCCGGTCGGCGGCGGGGTGGGAGTGTTAACCGTGAGGGTAGCGGTCGAACTGGTAATGCTGCCGGCACTGTTGGTGACGACGACGGTGTAGCTGCCGGCGTCGGCGGTGGTGACGTTGCTCAGGCTAAGCGTGGCAGAGTCGGTGCTGACGTTGGCACCGTCTTTCTTCCACTGGTAGTCGAGCATGCCGCCGCCGTTGGTGGCCGTGACAGAGAAACTGACGTTGGCTCCGGCGGTGACAGTTTGCGATGACGGTTGGGTGGTGATAGTCGGCGAAATTACGCTTGAATTGCCACTTCTCGCGCTCTCCTCAGGCCCGGTCCCGGTGGGAGCAGTGCCCATGGTGACCAAGACTTTGTCAACCTCGGTGCCATCTTCACGCATCCATACGTTGATGGTGCGATTACCCGCGTCGGAAACGGTAAAGGTGGAACTCACTGCAGCTGCACTCTGCCAACTCCAGCTATTACCGGTGCTGACTCCCACTCCTCCGGTCGTCAGGATCGTGCCATCCACACCCAAGCGGACGGAGTCATCGCTGCCACCGGGACCTCTCATTCGGACGTAGATAGTGTAAGTGCCCGCTGTTGAGAATTTCACGTCGAAGTCCAAACGGGGGCCTTGACTACCTTCTCCGGTGTTGATCCCTCCCGTCCCTGGTAGGGCTTTTACGTAAACACCACCGCTGGCAGCACCATCGCTTTGCTCCTGCCAGGTAATACCGGCAGCTGATCCGGTGCCCTCAATGCGTGCAGTCGAGTTTTCAGCTTCCATAGAAATCAGGCCGTTGACCTCCAGAAAGGCAACCGGTCCAGTTCCATCGTTCACGGTGAGCGTCGCGGCCGAGCTGGTAATGCTGCCGGCACTGTTGGTGACGACGGCGGTGTAATTGCCCGCGTCGGCCGTGGTCACGTTGCTCAGGCTGAGCGTGGCGGAGTTGGTGCCGACGTTGGTCGTGCCGCGTTTCCACTGGTAGCTGAGGGTGCCTCCGTTGGCGTTGGCCGCGACCGTGAAGGTCACGTTGTCACCCTCGGTGACAGACTGCGACACTGGGTTCGCTGTAATCGTTGGCGTGGTTATGGCGGGGCCCACGCTGAGCACAAAGACCGTATCGACTGGGTCGTTAACACCGTCGGAAGCGCGCAGGACGATCATCCAGTTTTCGATATCTCCATCGCCAGGCGTGCCGGTTAACGTGGCGGTGCCGTCACCATTATCGGTGAATTTTAGGAAGACCGGAATCTGCACCGCAGTCAGGACCACGTTGTCACTGTCTGAAACTTGCAGCGTGTAGCTGAAGGTCTCGTTGGCGACGAGGCTGACATCTTCGCTGGACGACTCCACGACGGGAGCCGCGTTGGCCGCTTCGATGCTTACGAGCGGGAACGAGCGCACCGAGTCGAACCAGTGGCCACTGTTCGGGTTGCTGCTATTCGCTCCGATGGAGGCGTAGGGGCCGTAAGTGCCACGGGCACCATTGAGCGGCTTGGGAACGTTGGGCAGTATCCAGACATCACCGGCAATGCTGCCATAATTGCTTCCGTTGAGGGTCGCGGGCAGGCGATTCGCCCCGGTCTCATCGGCGATACGCACATGCAGATCGAGTCGGTCGCTGCCGTCGGCGGCGGGATAGGCGCGCACGTCCAAGGTCCACCATTCACCGCTATCGATGACCCGGGTGTTCACGGCTTCATTCGCATCCGGGTTCAGCTGGATGCTCTTTTTCCAAGTATTGGCGCTGCCATCGCGGCTATGCACCCAGAGGTCGTCGGTCGCGTTAACGTAAGCATAGACATAGCTGTCAGGACCGCTGTTGAGCATGTTCAGTCCGAAGTAGTCATAGTTATTGGACCCACCCCACGTCATTTGAGTCCGCACGCCGTAGTATTGAAGCTTGGCGGCAGCATCCTCGTTTAAGGTGGAGTTGCGGCTGTGGCCAGCGACTCGGAGCATGGGAGTCCCGGTCGGCGAGACAATCGGAATGGGCCAATCGGTCGTGGGAGCAGCGGGGTCAGTGACCAGCAGTGTCGTCACTGTGCTACTGGTTGTCGGATCGCGGTAATCGGTCCAGCCAACGGGGCTGGTGCCAGCCGCGACCCCGCTGAAGTCCATGGTATTCTCGTAGGCCGAATAGACCGGCGTGGTGTCGGCGCCAGCGGAATTGGTCACATCGATTTTGAAGAAAAAGGGCTCGCTGGTGTTGATTCCCGTGAAGGTATACTCTGTTCCCGATGGCACGGTGACACTGTTGGTCAGATTGTCCGGGTCGATTCCGTAGCGAATCACGACGGAGTCGGCATCCGCCACGGGAAGGGTTCCATCCGGCAACTTCCAATCAACCAGAACGCTGCCGCTTACCAGGTCGATTTGCACTTTGCTAACCACGGGAACGGCCGGCGCTTCAACCCGCGGTTGCAGGAGGATGCCGTTGGACCAGGCGGTTTCAACCCCGCCGACGACCGCGCGCACGGCGAACTCATAGAAGGTGTCGTTAGTAAGTCCGCCGACGGTGAAGCCCGGGGTTGCAACCGGAGAGGTGGTTCTAAGTGTCCACACTGGATTCGGATCGGCCTCGGTTATCGGACGGGAGTAAACGTTATAACCATCTACGACGGTCGGATAATAATTCCAACGCAGGACGGCTTTGGCATTGCCCGGCTCTCCCGTCAGGCCACTGACCCCATAGGGTTCACCCGCGGTCGCGCCATAGATTGCATTGAGCTTAAAACTACCGCTGAGCGCAACGAGGCGCACGGAGTGGAGTCCCTTCGTCAGGTAGATATTGGCAGTCTCGGCGGCGGTCCCGCTGGTGCCGGTTAGCACGGGTGCATCGTCGACCCTAAGTTCGTAGGCACCGCCAGTGAGTGTTTCGACCTTGAGGGTGTAGTTACCCGTTGTGGGGGTAATCACATTCCACGCGGCCCAGTCGCCGGGCTCCATCGTTTCGCCTTCGACCAGCAGACGGTCGCTATTGGAACCGCTAAAGCCATCATTACTCCACCAGACATTCGTCAGGCTCATGGTCGAGTTGATCGGCAGACCGTTGTCGGGTTCTGCGCGGAGCTGGTCGTTGATGGTATCCCAAGCTTGGATACGGACGTAATTATCCGCATTCGCCAAATCGTAATTGGGCATCGCAAAATCAAAGGTATAGTCCGCTGCCACCGTCATACCCGCACGGGCCAGGGCATTCATAGCGTTTTGCTCACCTTGGTAGACTTTCGGATCAAAGAAGGACGCGGCGAACTGAATCGGCATCTTATTGGCGTCGCCGCCCGGAAACCAACCACCTTCGTAGGCCGTGGCACGCAGACCGAAAGTCTGGACATAGACATACATGTTGCGGACGCGGCTTTCCCAGCCGGAGACCCCGGGGTCTCCTTCGGCCAAACCGCCTGAGCCTGGGATGGTGCCGGCCATCATGTAGGCGGTGCTGGAGAGCACAAAATTGTCCATCAGCAGCACGTCATCGGTGCTGACGTTGTCCGTTTCGATGCGCAGCTTGAAGGTCTTGCCCATATCGGCCTGCGTGATCTCAAACGGCGCGGTGCTCGTAAAGTCGTAACCGGATTTGGGTTTCATCCAGTATCCCTCGTTGGACCACGTGCCGTCGCCTGGGCGAACGTCCTGCTGATCCTTGGGTGAGATATTCTTCTGAGTGCCGCCGTCGATCAGCTTGAAGATGGGTGCATTGGCGGGTTGATCGTTGGCCGGATTTCCGTCCCCGCTTGTATCAAGCCAAGGCATTTGATCTCGCGGATAGGCCAGATGGTAAATGAAGGCATAGGTGCCGGGCTGGGTGAAGGTGACATCGATTTCCGCCGCGCCTGTGCCAGCGATAAACAGCGCCTGACTGCTCGCCTTTTCCGGCAGGTTTGACCGCATTAGATCAGCACGGTCTTCCTTCGACATATTCAAGAA
Source organism: Opitutaceae bacterium (assembly GCA_037969015.1). Lineage (GTDB taxonomy): Bacteria > Verrucomicrobiota > Verrucomicrobiia > Opitutales > Opitutaceae > JAUWBF01. The sequence goes on along the minus strand of JBBKWO010000025.1, from coordinate 49,842 downwards.
GCCGAGCGTGATCTGTCCGTCGGGAGTCACGGTTTTGACTGCGGTAAACTTCATATCGACCGGGCCGAAGGCACGATCTGCCGAACTGCCGACCTGCCAAGTCCACGCGCTACCGTCTTTCCAGCCTTTGGCCGTGCCATTGATAGTGATGCCTGAGGGCGCGGTAACGACCGCAGAGGTGTAATGCGCGTCACCGTTGTTGGCTTCGTTGGAGACAAGGTAGTAGGTCTTGCCGGCTTGAAGGATCCACGGGTGGGTGAAGAATTTACTGCTGGCCAAAAAGTTTTTAGCCCCCGTCAACACATAGCCGACTTCGCCTTCGGTAACATCCGCCAAGTTTAATTCAGAGCTGCCGACTTTGGCGTTGGTTTCGGCATCGTAAATCTCGATGCTGTGTTTGCTATTATTACCCGTCAGGCGGTAGCGACCGACCTGCTGGACCGCGATATCATCCGCGCCAACGGTGAACTTGAATCCCCGATAAGTGTAGCTATCCACAACCTTGGTAGAGCTGCCGAGATTGCCCACTGTAGTGGACACCAAGTTTGGCTGATGGTGAATACCTGCCACGCCCTCAAAGCTCCACGGCGTCGCAGCCGGAGCAAGGTCCCCCACCCCGGGTGCCACGCTGGTGCCTTCGAAGCCACCGACCGCGCTATCATTGAGCGGGTGTCCAGTGACGATTCCCAAACGGTCATCGGAGGCATAGTATGTCGCCGGGCCGCCGCCGTAATAGTAGTAGTTCACTGGACGGGGCGTTCCAGCGTAGGTGCTCGCGGGGTCGGTTTTGTTGAAATAGTGATCGATGAAGAAGAGCGAGTCGCGCGCGGTGTTGCTGATATTATCATATTGATACGTAAGGTTCGGACGGATACGCGGATCGTTCTTGCCTGGTGCGGGCATGGCATCGTCGCCCCATACGGCGCGGAAAAGATCACTGATCTGCTTTAGGCGCAGTGCGTAGAAACGCTTGCCGGCATCCATACCTCCAATGCCTTTGGTCGGCTCGTTGGTCTGGAATTTGCCATCATAGTTGAGGATTGCCCACTGCTGGCCTTCTGGTGAGGACGGATTATTAAACCATGCCTGACGAAAATTTTCCGCCCGATTCTGTATCCACCCGCTTTGCGGATATTGTCCGGCAGTGTTCCAGGGTGCTTCGTTGGAGTATTCGAGATAGACCTTGAGGTTGGGGTTGAGCGGCGGGAAATAGGGATCGGCCTGTGCGCTGGTGTAAGGCAGGTAGTTTTCGTCAGAACCATAACGCACCAGCTGGGCGAGTTTGGTGATGTAATCATCATTGGCCCGGTGAGGCACTTGCAGCCACAGATCGCGACCGGTGCGGTTACACCACAGAATCTTATATTCGTCGTTTATGTTTTGGGTATCGATAGAGGAGATGCCACGCAGGTTTTTACGATCGCTCCAGAACTCATTACCGTTGTCGTTGACGTCGTTCCAACGATAGGAAACGAAACGGTCCATTGCGTGGATGGCAGCATCCAGAAACAAGACATCCTTGGCGTGTGGAGTCGGGCTGTTCTTGGCCAGCGGGCGCATGAGGCGAAGGTTGGTCACTCCCGTATACAACCCATAGGCCGAGCCACCGCCGAAAGATACATCACCATCGCGATCCGTGTATTGAAACTTGGGCGTTGGCGTCGTGGCACCGTTATCGGGCAAGTGCAGCAGGACCTCTGTCGTATTGGTCGCCGGATCGTAACCTTCGCCAATGTTGAGCCGGTCACCGTAGTCGACCGTGCCATCGACGGAGCTGAAAGTCTCACCATTATACAAGTGTATCCAGACTTCTGCCGTGCCGTTAAACGAGAGCAGGTAGGTGCCTGGATTCGTCGCCGCATCATTTGGTGTGATGATGAAGAGGAAGTCCTCCGCCGGCCACCCCTCCGCATCACGAGCAAAGACACCGTCGCCCTTGCTGTCGGGAGTAACTCCGGAGGGGTAGCCCTCACCCCAAAACGTGCCGGTCATCCCCCCATCGGCTAATAGGTTTGTCGCCGAAGGTGGCTTCTCTGCCACAAAGGCCGTCGGCTGGATAACCTCTTCGGGGGTGGAAGCACTTGCCCAGAGCAAACGCATCATGGCGGTGCCGGTTTGCTCGCGGTATTCAACTTTGATGTCGTAGGCCTGGCCCGCATTGAAGGGGAAGTCGAAAGTTTGCGCGGTGTAGCTGGTCGGCTCGCTGCCGCCAAAGGTATTGATTTGCGCAGTGCCCCAGTTGCCACCAACGGGCTTGACCCACACCCGCACGGCATCGGCGTAAGCCTTGATCGTGTAGGTTTCGCTGAACCGCGCCATGATACGGCCTTCCCAACTAATCGAGTAGTTATCAGCCGGAACCTGCGAAACATGGTAGCCACGAATGCTGCCGCCCGGCTTCATTTGAGTGCCCCAATCGAAATCGATGCGAATGTCGCGGCGCTCAAAGACGGGATCGCCGGCAAAGGACGTATTAGCGTAGTATTTACCAATCAAGCCGGAATCGAGCAGGCCGCCACCGACGGAAATTTCCGTGGCGTGGAGAGGAATTGAGGACAGTGCGAGTAAGGCACCAGTCGCAACACAATCGCGAAGAGAAAAGCGGGCGCAAAGCGCCGCCAAAGGACGGGGTGATTTCATAACGGGGTAATTGAAACGATCAAGGGGCACCGGACTCTCGACCCTATGGCGAGCACCGGCGGTTGGATATGGAAGGGCTTGAAGTCAGCCCCGCCATGAGTAAACCTCATACAAATGTTATCGTTAACATGACGAAAATTTCACCATGGCGGGGGTAACTCAGAAACAAATCGCCGATACGCTGGGCATCTCGACTATGACCGTGTCGCGCGCCTTGCGCGGCGACGGCCACACCGCCCCTCATTTGTTAGAGCGCATTCGCGAGCAGGCCAAGAAGATGGGCTACCAAGTCAATCCCCTAGCCCGTTCCCTCCGGCTGGCGGGCCAGTCTGATCGCCGAGCTATGGGCCTCAACCTGGCCTTCGTCGTGTTAGGCAAAAGCAAACACCCCGTTAAATACAACAGCCTGCGCGCGCTCACGGCAGCTCGTGGGCACTCGATCACGGTTTTTCACACAGGCGCGTGGTCCTCGCTATCTGCGCTCAAACGCACCTGGATCGCGCAAGGCATCAGTGGTGTTTTCATCCAATCGCACGGACACGCTCGTGATCCGGTGGCATTGGAGCTAATCAGAGATACCAACTGGGAGTTATTTTCCCTGATGAAGATCGGCAACGGTCTGTCATCCTTGGCCATCAACCTCGTGCGCAGCAGTGTCTTCATCCAAATGATGACCACCTACGAAAAAGTGCTGGCCGGCGGTTATGATCGCGTGGCCTTTATTTTCCACGGTTCGGCTTCGGAGGTGGACGACCAGATGCGACTCGGCGCAGTCCTCGCGGCACAAGCGAAGGCAGCTTCGCGGGGCGCGGCCGTCGCTCACTGGCTCATCGATGATAACGCTCCATTGTGGGCCTCGCTTTTCACTCCAGCCTGCCAGGGGGAACTCAAAAGGTTTATGGAATCATTTAAACCCAATGCGGTGATCGGTTTTGGCTCCGTCATCTACGACTGGCTGGTTCACAGCGGCTACGAGATCCCCCGGGATTTGGGTTACGCCACGCCGGTCGTAAAACCCGAGGAGATCAACCGCATCGCCGGCACACTCGACGACATCATCGGCGGCGAATTCAACGCCGCGCTGCAAATGATGGAAGTCCAGCTCGCCCGCAGCGAACGCGGCCTGCCCTCCCTCGTGCAAGAACACACCGTGCCCGTGCGATGGATACCGGGCACATCTCTGCCGACGCGGGTCGAGGCCAGGCCTCGGCCCGCGTAAATTCTAAAGGTAAGCGGAGCGCCCAGAGCAGCGGCCGTGACGCCGCTGAAGATTGCCAGCCATCAGTGTCCATCGGTGGGTAACCAAGGGGTCGCATCCAACGGCGTGGGCTAGAGCGCCCACCCTCCTTTCCGAACCCGTCCGACTACCGGGAGCACAAAAAAGCCCGACGCCGGTGATCGCGTCGGGCTGAAGATGTGGCACAGGCATTCCTGCCTGTGCCACGAGATTGGTTCATTCCAAGGTAGCAGCGGGGCGTGCTGCGCGGGGATCTAAATTGGTTTTCAGAACTAGGCGGTGGCGGCAAACAGGGTGCTGCACAGGTTGGGTTCGCCTTAAAGTGGCTTAGTGCGCGCGCGCGCGTTGTGCATGAAGTCGCATAATTGCTCGGGCCGGATCGCCTGCGCCCATAGTGCCCGGCGCAATTCATTGAGGAGGTCCTGGGTCGAGGGGTGGACTTTTTCCCAGGGTCGCCGCCTTGGCCGTAGGCTTTGATCGCGGCGAGTTGGAGCATCGCGTAGGCCGCCACCGCTGTCGCGGGGATCGTTTCAACGGAGTGCTCGTTGCGCATTTGCGCCTGCCCGACCCCGAGGATGGTTTTCTCGTCGCGGTGGTTCACTTCGATGTCCCAGCGCCAGATGTATTGCTGGATCAGATCTTCCAGCGGCAGCTCCGCGTCGGTGCAGATCAGATACGCCGGTTGGGTGTAGCTTTTCCGGGCTCCTTGGCGCTTTTGGTAGCCGACCGGTCGGATGACGACTAGGCGCAGGTCCTGTTCGCCGACTGCACGCCAGCGGATCGGGCCGATGGTTTTGATCTCAAACGAGCGTTCTTTGCCGTTCACTCGCGCCTGCACCGCGATCCAGGGGATCTTGTCGTCCTGGCGGATTTGCTCCGGGGTGGGCAGTGCGTCCCCGTAAATGCGTTTGGGTCCGCAGGCAGCCTGCGCTGGCGCGCCGGGCTTGGCTCTGAGCCGGGCGTCTTTGCGGATGCGCCCGATCAGGGTGGTGCTCGCCGGCAGGTGGCGGAGCATGTTTTTGTTGGTGTAGCTGCCGTCGACCACCACGTGCAGGGCCGGCTCGGTGTCGGCGTTTTCATCGTCGAGCGCCGCGCTCAGTTAGAGCATGCGTTGCGCCCAGACCAGGTTGAGGTTGAAGGCCGGGCCCAGCGGGTCACCCTGTCGCTCGACGCCGGGATTGCCATCCCGGTGATCCCAAAAATCGTCGGCAATACCGACGTTCGCGTGCTTCTTAAGCACTACCACAAGCCGAGCAAAAAAACCCCTACGGATCAGATGACCAGCAAGCTTCCTACGTTCCTGACCGCCACCAAAGCCGAACCCTCCGCATCGGTCCGTGCCAAGGTGCTACTGGAAAACATGAACGCGGAAAACTGGCAGTTAAATCGTGCCGAGGTTCTCAAGCTACTTAACCCTACCACTCCCGAAACACATTTTCGGGGGACTTTAGGAGGAACCCCTGCTTAAATCCGCTATAAATCGCCATGATCCGCAAAGTCAAAAATCATGGGCCTAAAATCGCGTAACCCGTTCACAAAAAGCCCTCCCGAGCAGAGGGAGGGCTTACAAATTGGGTGCAGGGGTTGGATTTGAACCAACAACCTTCAGGTTATGAGCCGGAAATTATGCCTGATAATGTGATGTCGAACAATGCCCTTCCCTGCTCTGCCAAGATTGTCTGATCCAAATAGGAACGATTCAGCACGTCCTCGGAATTCCCCATGTTTTTTTGCAGCCAGCCAATGTCGCGCTGCACGGCATAGTGGCAGGATGCGTAGGTGTGCCGCAGGATGTCGTTGTCCCACAGTTCAAGCACTCCGACGGCTGCCCTGATTTTATCAAACGCCTTCCGGCTGAAGTCGCTCGGCGCAAAGCCCATCAACCGACAGTGTTCGAGAATCTCCACCAAGTTCTCAGATATCTCTACCGTGCGCGGACGATTGGACGTTTTGGAGCGGAAGCCAGTGATGATACGATTCTGTTTTGAAAACCACAACCAGTCATGGCCGAGTCGCCGTGCCTCGTCTGGGCGGACACCTGAGAGCGAAGAAACTGCGAAATAAGCCAGCATCACCCCGACCTCATTCTTTTTGCCGACTGGTGTTGAGATCGTCCCGCGCAACAGCGCCAACACCTGTGCTGGGGTTAGCGTGGTTACCTTGCCGTCATAAGTGACCTTCGGCCGGTCGATCTCCACCGCCAGATTTTTGGAAAGGTAGCGCTGCTTCACCAAGAACTCGCCGAAAGTGTGAAGCTGACCGTGACGATCCCGCCGGGTTCGGTTGGTTGCCGAGTCGCCATAAACCCAGGTGGTCGCTCGGGCCGGCGTCAGTTCGGAGATGTTCTTGATGCACTGGGAGCGAAACAACTGCTTCAAAATGGACCGGCAAATTTCTACGGTCTTTGCCTTGTTACCCCGCTCCAAGCGGCGCGTGAGGTAGTCCTCCAGGACATCGTGTGCATCCGCGTCGCGGATCACCTGGCCGGCATTCGCCAAGTAATAATCCACCACGGTAATCAAAGACCCCGTCGGATGCGACGCCCGCAAGCGGGCCCAAGCCAGCTCGGCTTCCCGCAATTCTTCGTCCTTGGCCAAAGTTGTATAAGCGACCCGAGTCGGCAAAGAATCTCCTTGATTGGCAGATTGGATCAACCCATTCATGAACCCTCGCGCTTCCGATAAGGACGCGAAGTTCTTTTGCACTCTTTCTCCATAAATCGTGCCGGTGACCCTGTGGACCACGTTTCCACTCGGGTTTTTAAAAGGCAGGATTTTTAGGGTTACCCTATTGTTCATTGTCCGCCTTGGGATTTCACAGAAGATTTCACACTTCTTGAAAAATCAGGCAATAATTAACAAATGGCAACATCAGCCAAAGCTCAACTCGACTTCAGTAAGTCCTTGATCTAAAGCCGACAAAGAGGAATAAAAATAAAATCGGGGTGTAGCTTAGCCTGGTAGAGCGCTACGTTCGGGTCGTAGAGGCCGGGAGTTCGAATCTCCCCACCCCGACCATTTTTCAACCGGTCAATCCGGTAAAAATGGGTTCATTGCCAACTCGTTGGCCAGGGTCGTCATAGGTCCGTGTCCGGGGGCGATCACCGTTTCCGGCGGTAACTTTTCCGCCAGTCGGCGCACTTGGTTGGTCAATTGCACCTTATCCCAGTAGCCGCCGCCGATCGATCCCGCAAAAATCAGGTCCCCGGCAATCAACAGTCCCGGAGCGCCCGGCGCCCGAGGAGCTCGCACCAAATAGCAATTGTGCGCGGCCGCATGCCCGGGAGTAGCCAGCACCTCGATTTCCAAGGTTCCCAGAGTCATGCGCGCCCCTTCCCCGATGGTGGCCGCACAGGTTCCCTTTAGCCGGTTCGGCGCAAAGACCGGTGCCGGACCAAAACGCCGCAGGCATTCAGCCACCCCGCCGCAGTGCTCCCGCTCCTCGTGGGTGATGCAAATACCGTCCAGCCGCCGCACGGCCTTGGGCCAGATCGATTCCAGCGTCTCAAAGCCGCATCCCGCGTCAAAGAGCACCGCCGAGTCAGACGAACAATCCCCGACTAAATAAGCATTGGCCACCCCGATACCATGCGGGCAGCGCAGCGGGCGCACACAAAACGGCAAACCGTTGATGCAAGGAAGCGGATATGTGCCCTCGAGCAATGCCTGAAGACCCGCGATCCGTAATCCGAGCACTCCAGCCAGACGCGCAAGTTCCCCGTCTTCAAACTCATAACGGTAGTCAATGGCGTCACGGAGTCGGGTCTCGGGCACCTGGGCGCGCACCGCAACCTCGGCCTCGGTGAGGCCGGTCAGACTGAGTGCCTTTTCCAGGACATCCCCCAGTTCATCTTCCATGGGCACGCTTTCGCACGTCATTACGGTTACATTGCCACAGATTCATGCGTTGGCGGCAAAATTGATTTTGTTTTTTTCAATGTGGCTTACACCGTGGCGGGATGGATTCGCAGCAACAGGAAGTCCTCGACATTTTTATCAGCACCAAGGCGCTCTTGCACGGGCACTTTGTGCTCCGTTCCGGTCTGCACAGCGGCCACTATTTCCAGTGTGCCCGCGTGTGTGAGCGCATGGACGCGGTCACCCGACTGGCCGAGCTGTTGCTGACCAAGCTTTCCCACCTCAAATACACCACCGTGCTGGCTCCGGCCATGGGTGGTCTGGTCATTGGTCAGGAAGTCGCCCGGCAGGCTGGTGTGCGCTATATCTTTGCCGAAAAAGTCAACGATGTGCTGGCCATCCGTCGCGGCTTCAAGTTTGAGCCCGGCGAAAACGTGCTGATCGTCGAGGACGTCGTCACCCGCGGTGGACGCGCCGTCGAATGCATCAATCTCGTGCGCGGCGCCGGCGGCAATCCGGTGGCCGTCGCTATGCTGGTCGACCGCAGCGCCGGCACCACGCGTTTCGACATCCCGGCGGTTTCGCTGCTCGAATTGAGTTTCCCGACCTTTGAGGCGGACAAACTGCCCCCTGAACTCGCCGCGCTTCCGGTTGAAAAACCGGGGAGCTGATTTTTTAGAAAAACCCCAAACGCCAAATCACAAAGGCCAAAAAAAGCCTCCGGATGAAGTCCGGAGGCTTTTCGGTTTTTAGCTTTTTGAATTTAGCTTTTGCGGTTTGGCGTTTTTCCGGACCGTTACTTCACGGTCAGCGCAAGCGGACGATAAAATCCGCGGTAGAAAACCATCAGCAGATTGCGGCCGGATTTGAGTTGGCGGCTGCCGGTCTCGATATCTTTAACCGCCACCCGGTTGATCTCCACGATCACCATGCCGGGGGCCAGCCGATCCGCGTAAGGAGAATCTGGAGACACTTCGGTGATGACCAGCCCCTGCAGATCGGCGGGAGCCTTGAGACTGCGCCGTTGCTCATCGGTTAATTGTTCGACTTTGACTCCGGGCAACAGACCCGATGACACGAGTTCGTCGAGCGTGCCGAGCTTGACCTTCACGGTGTGCTTCTTGGCGTTGCGCAGATATTCCACGTTGATCTCGGTTCCCGGGATACGTTGCGAAACGGCGTTCCGTAGATCGTAGATCGTGCGGATGTCCAGTTCGTCGACTTTCGTGATCACATCATTGCGGGCCAGTCCGGCCGACTTGGCCGGGCTGGCATCCGTGACATCCGTTACCAGCACGCCCTTGGTTTCACGGGACAGCCCCAGACCTTCGGCCAGATCTGGCGTCAGCCCGGGATTGTCCGGATCACTGGTGATACCCAGAAAACCACGCTGGACTTCGCCGGTTTCGATCAGACTGCGCATAACGGCGAGCGCCTGATTAACAGGGATGGAAAATCCGATGCCAATGTTTCCGCGAGAGGGCGAAATGATCGCGGTATTGATACCGAGCAGACGCCCCTTGGCGTCAATCAAGGCGCCGCCGGAATTGCCTTGGTTGATGGCCGCATCCGTCTGGATGAAATTTTCATAACCACCGGCGCCGGCCAGGATGCCGAGATTATTACGTCCGGTCGCCGAAACGATGCCCATGGTCACGGTCTGGCCGACACCCAGCGGGTTGCCGACCGCAAAAACCACGTCGCCGACCCGGATACGATCACTGTCGGCGATGGTCACAAAGGGAAGTTTGCCGGCGTCTATTTTTATCACCGCGACATCGGTCTTGGGATCGGCACCGATCAGGGTCGCCACGAGTTCACGACCATCGGTCAGGGAGACCTTCAATTCATCGGCACCTTCGACCACGTGATTATTGGTGAGGATGTAACCATCGGAAGTGACCAGCACACCGGAACCAAGGCCTTCGACTTTTTCTTCACGAGGCTCGGGCGTGCGTCCGCCGTAAAAGAAATCCCGAATCATCGGGTCGATGCGCACCTGCTCACGAATCGTCTTGGAGGAATACACCGAGACTACGGCGCTTTGCACCGGCTCGATGATATCCGCATAACTGGTGACCGCACCGGCGGATCGATCCAGCGGACTGGCATCAATTTTGAATTCCGGTGTCGGATGAATGGTTTTGGCTGCGTCGCGACCGGGCGCACAAAAACCAATTACACTGGCACCGATTAAGGTGGCTAGGACAACAAGCGAGAACGGTGTTTTCATAGACATTGGCAATGGGCCAGAGACCCCGGCTCGGTGCACCGGGTTCCCGAAAAAAATGCCGACAAGAAAACCGTCCCGAGACTCTTAGAAACCCTTAACCTTAAAGAGGCTGGTGACGCTTTCGTTGTTATTGATACGGGCAATGGCCTGGGCGAGCAGGTCGGCGATGCTGAGGACCTTGATGGGCAAACCGCGAGCCTCAACGGGGATGGAATTGGTCGTGATCAGTTCGTCGATGACACCGCCCTTCAGACGTTCATAGGCGATCTCGCCCAAGAGGGAGTGGCTAACCGCGGCGCGCACGCTGACCGCACCATTGGCGCGGAGCAGCTTGGCGGCATTGACCAGAGTGCCGGCGGTTTCGGTGATGTCATCGATGATGAGCACGTCCTTGCCGGCAACGTCGCCGACGATGTTCACCGATTCAACGGTGGTGGCGCTGGTGCGCTTTTTCCACACCATGCCGAGACCGGCGCCGAGGATGCCGGCGTAGGCGGCAGCCATTTTCATGCCGCCGACATCAGGCGACACGACCACGAGATTGTCGCCGCGGAAGCTCTCAAGGTATTTAAAGAAAACGGGCGAGGCAAAGAGATGGTCGACCGGGATATCAAAGAAGCCCTGAATCTGCTGGCTGTGCAGATCCATGGTGAGCACGCGGTTGGCGCCGGCGGCGGTCAGCAGGTTGGCCACCAACTTCGCCGTGATGGGCACGCGAGGCTGATCCTTGCGATCCTGCCGGGCATAACCATAAAACGGCATGACGGCGGTGATGCGATGAGCGGACGCGCGCTTGGCGGCGTCGATCATGATCAGCAGCTCCATCAAGTGATGATTGGTCGGCGTGCAGGTCGACTGGACGATGTAGACGTCGTGCCCGCGGATGTTCTCGTTGATTTTGACGAAGGACTCGCCGTCTGGAAACGCAGTGACGGTCGCCTCGCCTAGAGGGATCCCGATGTGTTTGCAGATTTCTTCGGCCAGGGGCCGGTTGGAATTTCCCGTAAAGACTTTCAGCCGAGGTGTGCTCATGAAGGTGCGAAGCGTGAAGACTTTGTTACGATGCGGAAGACTTTTTTAGGTCTTCCACCTCTCTTTGCAGCGTATCTACCTGCCTGAATAATCCCGGGATGCGTTCGCGAAGCACCGTAATGCGACGCTCCAACATGTAGGGAAGTGACGGAGAGCCGTTGATGTAGCTGCCTGGCTCGGTGTTTACGCCGATACCACTTTGACCGCCGGCCTTGGTTCCTTTGCCCAAGGTCAAATGCCCGCCGACCCCCGCCTGCCCGCCAAGGACCACATAATCTCCCAGAGTCGTGCTGCCCGAAATGCCGACCTGAGCGCAGAGCATACAGTGCTGGCCGAGGACCACATTGTGGCCGATCTGAACCAGATTATCGATTTTGCTCCCCTGCCCGATCCGCGTGCTACTGAAGCGGGCGCGATCGATGGTCGAATTGGCACCGACTTCAACGTCGGACTCGATAACGACATTCCCGACCTGAGGCACTTTTTCGTGTCGGCCACCGGCAAATTCGTAACCAAAACCATCCGCGCCAATGACCACACCGGCATGCAGCCGCACGCGATCCTGCAACTGACACTCGGCATAGATCTGCACACCCGGCAGTAACCAACAGTCCTCACCGATCACCACGTCCCGACCGATATAAGCTTGTGCCTGCAAATGGGTGCGGGCTCCGATAACAACCCCGGCCGAGATCACACAAAGCGGCCCGATGGTCGCATCGGCAGAAATCCGGGCCGAAGGGTCGATCACTGCACTGGGATGGATACCCGCCGAAGGACGGGGCCACAGCAGTTGCTCAATGCGTCCACAGAGTTTCGCCAAGGCGGCCGACGGGTTTTTGACCAGCAGAAGACATTGGTCTGCTGATGGTTCAGCATCGTAATCCTCGGGAACCAAGACCACCGAGGCCCTCGATGTAGCGACCTCGTTTTTGTATTTGGGATTCCCCAAAAAGGAGATGTCACCGGTGACGGCCTCCTTAAGGGCGGCCAGACCGGTCAAGACCGCAGACGTGCGGCCTCGGATGGAACTGGGGGAAACCAGGTTCTCTATTTCCTGCAGAGAAAAAGCGACGTTCATGGGCTGATAGTAACCAACACCATCCGTAAAATTTTGTCGCGCGTCGAAAACAAAACAACCCCGCCGAACCTCGCGGGGTTGTTTTTTGAAATCCGTTAAAAAACGAAGTCTGATTACTTGGGCATGACAAACATCGGCTTGTCACCCTCGGCGGCGGCGGGGGCCGGAGCCTTGGCCGCGGGGGCGGTCGGTGCAGCCACGGAACCCGCGGGACGGGTCTTGTTGATTTCCTTCAGCACATCGTCGGTGATCTCGTAGGAGGGATCATAATAAACCAAGCTGGAGATACCGATCAAAGACGGGCCGGACTTGTCGATAAGGATGGTCGCGCCCTTTTTCTTGGCGATGTCAGTGGCGATCTTGCCGATTTCCTCAAGCATCAGGTCGCGGAAGCTTTTGATGCGCTGCTGAAAGGTGCGCTGGGTCTGGGAACGGAAGTTCTGCACCTGATTTTGCTTCTTCTGGATTTCTTCGAGCTTCGCCTGGGCATCAGCCTCGGCCTTGCCCTTGGCATCACTGCTGAGAGCCGGGTTTTTGGCTTTTTCCAGAGCGGCCTTATAGTCTTCAACGAGAGCATTACCCTCATTGTTAAGCTTCTCGATCTCTTCCTGAGCCTTCTGCTCATCACCGCGCAGTTTACCGTTCTGCTCTTCGGTTTTGTAGTGGCTGTCGAGCAACTTGGCCATATCGACGACCAAAATCTTGACGGCAGGCTCGGCAGCCGAGGCGGTAAGGGCTGCGGCGCCAAACATGGCGGCGGCGGCGAGGGAAAGGATGGTTTTTTTCATATTGGGAAGACTGGAGAGTTCTGAAGGGGATTGAGTTTGATATTAGAAGCGTGTGCCGAAGGAGAAATTAAACTGAAGGCCGTCGTCGTTGGTAGCGTCGGAGGTGATCGGAATACCGAAATCCAAGCTTAACGGTGCACCGGCAATTTGGATACGAAGACCGACACCAAAGTTGTCGTTATACCGGGAAGGATCGAAATCGTAGGCATCCACGTTTACGAAGCCTGCATCATAGAACACCGCGAAACGAATAGGTTCCACAATATCCATGGTGTATTCCGCGCTGAAGAAACCGTAGGTGCCGCCACCGGTGGGCTCAAAGCTGGTGCCTCCAGTATTATCCTTGGGGCCAACCTCACGATAACCAAATCCGCGCAGCGTGCTCGGACCACCCAAGAAGAAACGGTCAAAATAAGGCACCTGACTGCTATCGCCATAGGCGTCGATGATACCAGTGCGACCGATCAGTGAAAGCACCTGATTCTGGAGCTCAAACGTGGGGATATACTGGGCTCCACGGATCTCAAAGCGGTAGTAGCTCGCATCAAAACCGAACGGACCACCCGCAACCTCGGTGATGAATTCAGCACGGTTGCCTCTGCTGGTATTTATTAGGCGATCACGAGTGTCGCGTAGCAGCTGTAGACCAAGCTTAGAAATGGTCTGATCAGGGGGCAATGCCTTAAGGAAATTCGGAGCAGTGGTATCGACGTCGCTGATTTTCACATTCTCCAAGGTGTAGGAGAGACGACCTTCAACGAGTTCGATAAGACGTTTACGCAGGTAAACCTCCACGCCGGTGCGAACCTCGTCATAGACTTGATTGCTGTAGCTGGTGGATGTGCGATAAATCGAGAAACCAAGGGCGAGTTCACGCTCAAACAGCCAGGGTTCTTCAAACGAGAGAATGGCCTCACTGGAACGTGCACCCAACTGGAGGCGCAGGCGGAACTTCTGACCGTCACCTTGAAAGAGTGATTTCCGGTTAAAGAGGTCGAAGTTGGACTGGGTCAACTCGGTGAACACCACAACGCTGTCCAGCGAGCTAAAGCCGGCGCCGAAGGTAACGTTACCAGTGCGGCCTTCCTTGACGGAAATCTTGAGATTTTTGCGGCCGGGCAGATTGGTCGACTCAGGGGTGACGTTGACCGGGTTTTCAAAGAAACGGGTGTTCTCTAGGCGCATTTTGGAAATGTTCATACGCGTGATGTTAAACACGTCACCCGGACCTAGGTTGAGTTCGCGCAGGATAACCACGCTCTTGGTCTTGGTGTTGCCCTCGATGCGGATGGACTCGACGTAGAACTTCTCGCTCTCGGTCATCGAGTATTCGATATCGATGGCTCCGGTTTGCAGGTTGGGCTTGCGGCTCAGACGGGCACGGGCGTCGAGGTAGCCGTCCTTGCCGTAATATTCCTCCAAGGCGGCACGATCCTTGTCGATTAGCGTGGGAGCAAAGATGGAGCCGGTCTTTTGCTTGATCACGGCCATCAGCTCCTCCGTCGTGTAGAGCTTGTTGCCCGTGATGCTGACCTCACCGACGTTGTATCGGCGGCCTTCGACCACCGAAATGGTGATATGCAGTTTTTTCTTGGAGGGGTATTCCATGCGGAGATTCGCCGGATCGATCTGCACGTCGAGATAACCCAGATCGCGGTAGTAATCGCGAAGCTTGTCTAGGTCTGCCTGGAAATCGTCGTCCTTGAAGCGACCGCTGGAGGTCAGCCAAGAGAACCAGCCCCACTCCTTGGTCGCCATCTGCTTGCGCAGCTTGCGGCTGGAGGCGTGCTCATTGCCGGTGAAATCAATGTCGGAAATATGGACCTTGTAACCTTCTTCGATCTTGAAGGTGACCGTGCCGAAGCCGGTCTTCGGGTTGCGCTCAATGGTGTAGTCAATGACGGCCTGATTGTAACCGGACTTCTGGTAGTAACGGCGGATCTTATCTGCGTCTTCCTTGATCTGGCGCTCATCGATGGCGCTGTTGATCTTGGTCTGGGTTTCTTTTTCGAGACGGCGGGTTTTGACCTTTTTGTTGCCAAGGTATGCCACCGCGCTGACACGAAATTTCGGAGTCACCTCAACCACGAGGTTGATCTTACTGTCGGCTCCGGGCTGGCGTTTGAATTCGATGAATTCGAACAAGCCGGTGCGGTAAAGTGAACGGATGTCACGGTCCAGCTGGGCCTGGTCAAAAGGCGAGCCTTCCTGCGTCTGCATGTTGGCGCGCACCACCTGTTCGCTGACATTGGCCGGACCGGCAAAAACGACACTCAGCGTGCCCACCTGAGCGGCGGGTGCGCCAGTCGCAGCCGACTGGCCGGCGAGCCGTAAAAACGGCGTCACCAGCATAAACAAAACAACGAAAAGGCGGGTTACCCTGAAAGCAGGGTTACTGGGTGTAGTTTTCAAAGCGTGTGATGTCCCGAAGGAAGGTTAATCGTAGTTCTCCTACCGGCCCGTTTCGTTGCTTGGCAACGATTAAGTCAGCCGAGTCGGCGGCTACCTGAAACTTCTCGTCCGCATCTTTGGGGCGGGCGAGCATAAGAACGACGTCGGCATCCTGCTCAATCGAGCCGGATTCGCGCAGATCGGAGAGCTTTGGTGCACGGTTTTCTTTTTCCGCCGCACGATTGAGCTGGGACAAAACCAGCACCGGCACATCCAGTTCCTTGGCCAGTGCCTTCAAGCCGCGGGAAATTTCAGCGACCTGTTGTTCACGCGGCACCCGAGGATCGGTCGGAGCCAGCAGCTGGAGGTAGTCAACAATGATAAAGCCGAGCTTGGTGCGGGCGGCCAGACGACGCGACTTGGCGCGCAACTCCATGATTGTCAGATGACTGGAGTCATCGAGAAAGATGGATGCCTTGGAGAATTCGTCCGCGCATTCGAGCAAGCGTTGCTGTTCCTGACCGTTTTTGGACAACAGACCGTCACGCAGCAGCTTCATGTTCACCCGCGAACGCGAACAGAGCATACGCAGTGCGAGCTGCGAGGCACCCATTTCCAACGAGAAAACCAGAGTAGCGACTCCCTGCCCTCGCTTGGGCATCGCGGCGGCCTCGGCAAAGTTTAGGGCAAGGGATGTCTTGCCCATCGAAGGACGGGCCGCCAGCACGATCATTTCCTGTCGCTGGAATCCGAAAGTAAATTGATCGAGATCCTTAAAGCCCGAACTGACACCGGTCAGCTCGCCCTTCTTCATCATCATTTTCTGGATGACGGCCATCGCCTCCATCGTGGGCCCCTTCATCTGCTTGGCCGCGTCAGAAATACGATCCTGCGTAACCTTAAAGATGTCCTGTTCGATCTTATCAATGAACTCCTCCAAGCCTCCCTCGTAATTGTAGCAGCCCTCGACCGCGCCGGTGGCGACTTTGATCAATTCCCGCAGCAAATGCAGCTCGCGCACCTTCTCGATGAAGTAGCCGGCCTGCGCGGTGGTCGGAATGCTGCCACTGATCCGGGTCAGGTAGGCGTAGCCACCGATCTCATCGAGTTGACGGCTGGTCTTGAGCTCCTCGGCCAATACGGCGAGGTCAATGGCGGTGCCCGTGTTATAAAGATCAACCAGTTTGTCGTAAACGATCCGGTTGGCCGCCGAGTAAAAGGCTACTCCGGACAATTTGCCCTCCAGGCAGCGGGCGACGACGTCGTTGCCATCCAGCAGACAACACGAGAGCAGGTATTCCTCTGCTTCCACGCTGTGAGGCGGCGAACGACCGGCCAAGGCTGCGGGATCTATCGGCTGCTCGTCGTTGTAACGGGAACGGCGGCGAGGTGGTTTGGAGTCGTCGGGCATGCGGGCAGAGAACCATGCGAAAGACGTGTAAGGCTGGTGGCAATGCCGGTCTCAAAAAAGTTGCTGAAATTCTTCACCGCTGACGTGGAGGCCGCACGGCATTTGCAGTAAGGTTTACTGCATAAAAAAACCGCGGTTCCTTTCGGAAACGCGGTCTCGTGGAAACTCGGTTAAAAACCGAATTTACTGATATCAGGCTTCGCCTTCTTCAGCGGTGTCGATCGGATTTTCCGAGACGACGTCGAAGGTGATCTCGACGGTGACATCGTGGTGAAGTTTGATCTTCACTTCGTGTTTACCGAGGGTCTTCACGGGGGTGTAGAGGTGGATCTTCTTACGATCGAGCTCGATGCCGGCCTCGATGATCTTGGCATGGACGTCGGCGGCGGTGATCGCGCCAAACATCTTGCCACCTTCACCGGTGGTGACGGCGAATGCGATCGAGGCGCTTTCGAGCTTCTTGGCGAGCTCTTGCGCACCGTTGAGCTCGGAGGCTTCGCGCGCTGCGCGACGCTTCTTGAGGGACTCGACTTGTTTGCGGTTGGACTGGGTCAACGGAACCGCGAGGTTCTGAGGAAGCAGGTAGTTACGGGCGTAGCCGGCGCGGACCTTGACTTGGTCGCCTTCGGAGCCGAGGCCCTCGACGGGCTTGAGGAGGAGAATTTCGCTGTGTGCCATGATGTTGGTGTGTTGTTTAAGTTTTAAATGATGTGGATGGTTGAACGGCGCTGACCGGGCTCAGAACGGCACGTCTTCGTCGTTGATGTCCTGCGCAGGTGCGGCGGGACGGGAAGGACTGCGCGGCGGGGGCGTATGACGCTCCACCGTCTGGTCGATACCGTCGTCGGAGCTTCCGGAGGAGCCGCCGGCGGCGTTGTCGCCACGGCTGCTGACCAGTTGGAAGTTTTCCAGCACGACCTTGAGCTTGCTGCGTTTTTGGCCGGAGGTCTTGTCATCCCAAGTGTCGAGCTTCAGGCGGCCTTCCACGAGGAGAGGACTGCCCTTGGTGCAAAACTTGGAGATGTTTTCGCCCTGCTTATCCCAGGCCTCAACGTCAACGAACGTGACCTCCTCGCGGGTGGAACCGGAGGCGTCACGAAACTTGCGGTTGACCGCCAGGCCGAACTGACAAATCGCGGTGCCCTTGGGCGTGACGCGCAACTCGGGGTCGCGGGTCAGGTTACCAAGAAGGATGACTTTGTTGTAAGAGGCCATAGCTAGAGGTGGGAGTTAACGCCGTTCAACCGATCCCGGATCAGAGGGATTGGATGAAGGTGCGGTAAACGCTGCTGTTGAGCTTCAGGCGATCCTTGAGATCGGCCGGGCCGGTGGCGGGGGCGGCGAAGTCGATCTGCACATAGTTGGCAGCGACAAACTTCGGGTTGGTGACGCGGATGAAGTCACGACGGCCGAGGTTCTCGACTTGGGTGATTTCGCCCTTGGCTTCGGTGATGACGGCTTTGACGCCATCGATGAGTTTGTCGACGGAGTCTTCCTTGCCGCGGTTGTCGAGGATGAAGGTCGCGCGGTAGTTGCGTTTGGTGGAGTTCATTGAATTTCTCTACGGTTAAGTTGGTTCATTGCGCGGTCCGGTCCCTCGGAGAGAAGGAGGCGGAGGCCGGCGGTATAGTGATCGAGTGTCTGGTCGATGAGGAGTTGTTGTTCAGGAGTAAATTTGCCGAGGACAAAGTCCTTGAGGTCCATCTGGGGCGGGGCCTTCGGGCCGATGCCGATCCGGTAGCGGGTAAACCCGCCGCCGAGTGCGGTGATCAGACTGGAGACTCCGTTGTGTCCGCCGGCGCTGCCAGTGACGCTGATCTTGAGACGGGCGAGATCCATGGTGAGGTCGTCGTAAACGGCGACCACGGCGACGGCGGGTATTTTGTAATACCCGGTCATCGCCTGCACGGACCGGCCGCTCTCATTCATATAGGTGAGCGGTTTGGCAAACAACACGGTCTGACCGGGGGCTGCGTCCCAGCGGGCGGTTTCCGCCAGAAAGGTGCGCTGCTTTTGCCAGATCAGGCCGAGCTGACGGACCAGAGCCTCGACGACGACAAACCCGATATTATGTCGGGTTCCTTCGTATTCGCGGCCCGGGTTGCCGAGGCCGGCAACAAGGGAGATGGACATGACTCAAAGAACATCGTCCGGATCAACGTGGGTAAGACGTTGAAGCGGGCGGGAGGATTTACTTCTTGGCGGCGCCCTTCGCGGCGGGGGCAGCGGCGGCAGCGGCGGCGGCGGGTGTAGCCTCGGCAGCGACGTCTTCCTCAGGAGCGTTACAGGAGACGACCGGCTGACCAACGGGATCGCGGTATTCGACGCCGGGGATGGCCTTGAGGCTGCCGACCTTGATGGAACCACCGGCACGGAGCTCGGTGACGTCCACCTCGACAACGGCGGGCAGATCCTTCGGGAGGCAGCGCACGCGGACGGTGTGAATGGCGGTTTCAAGCACGCCACCTTCGGTTTTAACACCGTAGCACTCGCCGACGACGAGGATGGCCACGTTGACCTCGACCTTCTCGTTCGCCTTGATTTCTTGGAAATCGACGTGGAGGAAACGATCAGTGATCGGATCGCGTTGAACCTCTTGGAGGAAGCCGAGGGCGGTGCCGTCTTGACCGGCACCTTTCAGCTCGATGATAAGGGCGCGGCCAGCCACGCTCTTGTAGAGGCGGGTGAACTCGGGCACTTCAACGGCGAGGGTCTGCGGAGCGTTGTGCTTTCCGTAGAGAATTGCCGGGATTTGGTTGGCCTTGCGCACGCGACGGGAAGCAGAGCGACCGGTTTGCGGGCGGGGCGAGACATTAAGGATCAGTTGTTCGTTCATAGTAATCGTTCCCCCTGGTCCCCCGGAATTGAGGGCAGGCGTAGTAGAAAAGAGGTCCAGTGCATACGAGAGGCCCCGCCAAAGGCAATCAAAACTTTGACAGACCCAAAACCGAACTTTTTTCTAAAACAAGCGTTGACAACACCCTTCCAAGGAACGTTTTTCATCCCTCCTTTTTGATGCCTGGTAGCTCAGTGGCAGAGCAGGTGACTGTTAATCACTTGGTCGCTGGTTCGACCCCAGCCCGGGCAGCCATTTTTGGCCCCAAGAACTTAGAAATATGGTCTTGGGGCTTTTTTATGCCTTCAAATCCCGATCTGCCTCTCCCGTGTTTCCGGATAAGTTCACACTGTTGGCCGCCGAATTGGCACGCATCCAAACCATCCCGCCGGCGGGGTTCTAATCGTAAATTCGCCCCCCATGAATCCATCCCCCCTTCGCATCACCTGTCATGGACCTGTTGTTTAATCTTGAGGCGATCTTCGTGCGGCCACGCAAACTGGCCGAAGCGATCTCGCCCGGACCACTGCCGGAAAGAGCATCCATCCACGTTGAGCGGAGTATTGTTGCCGGATATTTTTCAACGTTCTGGGCTCAGCCCAAACGCATTGTCTGCCTGCGTCGGCGCGATTATACGGGGAAAAAACCGTTCCGTTATCACTTCAGGCCCTGCCAGTCAGTGACTGGAAATCCGCGGGCGGTGGACAAATCCATTGGCCTGATCTGTGAATATGACGAGGCCACCCGCATGTTGCGCGCCGTAAAATGGGAGGTGATCGCGTCAAGGCCGCTCGCCGAACTGGAGCAAATTTTCACGGGCAATATCTCTGCGGCCGATTTCCATGGCGGCGTTTTGTATTCCGATACGCCGGCGGTAAAATTCCTCAACGCCCTGCCGGAAGAAGCCGAGGACCTGAGCATCCCCCTCTCACACTGGCGGGATTATCTGGTGTGGCGTCAGAAGCTCGCGGAGGAAAAAGCCAAGGTGCGTTATGAGTTTTCGGAGTTCACGGTTTTGCCCAACGGGAAGTCGGTCCGCTTTTTCCTCAAGGAAGACCAGGTGCTGGAGCAGGTGAAGTCGCGGTTCGTTAATGAAGAACTGAAGGTCTTGCCGCTGGCGGCAAACACCACGCGTCGCCCCGTGCAGGGAGCGTTTGAAAGCCTCAAGGCAGAGAGCCGCCATGAAGACCGTCCCCGAGTCCGGGCCGGCAGTGACCACGGCAATCGGCAGGACCAGCCGAGGGGAACCCCGGAGAAACTCTCGCTGGTGCTCAAATTTGATGGCGACCAGCTCCCTGACTTTACCAATCTCGACGAGGGTGTGCTGCAAGTCGCGATGGAGGGAGAGCTCAGTATGATCGACGTGCAGATCCAGGGTTTGGCTCGCCTGTCGGAAGGCCGCGCAATCAACCCGCGCCTACGCACTTGGTTGTTCGATGTCGGGCAGGCTCCGGTCATCTCCAAACCAGCGGAGCCATGGTCTCCCGATAACGCAGGCAAACTAAATCCGGAGCAGTTGGAGAGCGTGGGCAAGGCCTTGACGATGGAGGATCTGTTACTGCTTTGGGGACCGCCCGGAACAGGTAAAACAACCGTGATTGCCGAGATTTGCTCCCAATACACGCGCCGTGGTCTTCGCGTTTTGGTTTCGTCGCAGGCGAATCTCGCCGTCACGCAGGCGTTGGAGCGATTGCCTCACCTGCCCCACCTTCGGCCGATCTTTATTTCCTCCGCACGCAGAAACGAAAACCACCCAGCGCAGGAGGATTTTATCCGTAATTGGTTTATGGATATCCGAGCCTCGGTCGCTACTGCAGCGCCCACGGAAATTGAGACGCGCTGGCGTAACTTTGTCGGCGGGTGGGAGCGGCGCTTGGCAGCCGTCACCAGCGATGATATCACGGGAAATGTTACCGAGGTTTATCGACGTTGCGCCAATGTGGTCGGAGCCACCTGCAACGAAACGGGAAAGCCGGACTTCATTAACTCCAAAGTGATCAACTCCCGCTTCGACTTGGCGATTATTGATGAGGTCAGCAAGGCCACGCCGCCGGAAATGCTCCTGCCGATGTTGATGGCGCAACGCTCTATGCTGGTGGGCGATCACCGCCAGTTACCTCCGATGTTTCGCGATACGACGTTTGAGGAAGCACGGGAGAATCACGACATTCCCGAAGGCTCGATCGAGCAGTTCCGCGAAATGGTCACGACCTCTTTGTTTGAGCGGTATTTTCAAGAAGCCGCGCCGTCGGTAAAAACGGGGCTGTGCCGCCAATACCGGATGCATCCGCAGATCATGGCGGCGGTGAATCATTTTTATGCCGACCAGCCGCTAGTGGCGGGCGACGAAGGCCGCGATCTGGCCCACGATAAACAGCATGGGCTCAATCTACGCAGCGCCCGTGGACGCGCCTGGCTGCAAACCAATCAAAACCTCATCTGGATTGATACGTCGCTTGATGGCGCCGGTATCGCGGCAAGAGATGCGACGCGGGGAACGTCCCGCATCAACACCGTCGAAGCCGACGTGTGCGCCGCCGTCGTGCGGGAGATTTTCCAGAAGGATAAGGACGGCTCGCTGGAGGTTGCGGTCATCAGTTTTTACAAGGCCCAGATCGGCCTGCTCCGTGATCGATTCCGTGCGGCGGGTATCGGTCAAAACGATGGATTTAATGTGAACCGTGACATCAACACCGTGGACCAATTCCAAGGCAGCGAGCGCGATGTGGTCATCGTCAGCCTGGTGCGCACGGGACCACGTCTCACCGGTGAGTTTGTGCGCGATTTCCGTCGCATCAACGTGGCGTTTTCCCGGGCCAAAAAACTGCTAATCGTTCTGGCCGGACGAGACACCTTCGCGGCATCGGATGTGACGGTGCCATCCGCTCGAAGCGGGCAAAATGAGTCCACCCGCGTTTACGCAAAAATCCATGAACTCGCCCGCCTCAAAGGTGCGGCCTTCACCGCTGCGGACATCCTGCCGCCCACCCGTTCTGAAACTCGTTAAGCTATGACCGAACTGAACTGCATTGAGATCCCCTTGGACTATTCGGTGGCGACGTGTTCCCGCGCGACTCCGTTTCATTGGGCGCTATTGACCGCCGTCCAAACATTCCCGGCGGGAGACCGCCCCGACTTTGCGGCCATCGCGGAGCGGCTGCATTTTCACGAGCCGGCGTTTTTGGCCCAAGCGTGGATCGAGTTGTGTGATCAAGCTGCAGTGACCCACAAAAACTTTAACCAAGCTGAGCTTCACACCAAAGGCCACGAAGCGCTACGGCTCGGCTACCTCCTGACAAGCGAGGTGAATACACGCCGCGTCACGCTGGTCTTTGGCGCTCGCGGCGACCGGTGCGTCGAGCGGCGCGAGTTTGACCTCATCCAAGGCGCACGGTTGAGAACCCCTCCGGTATGGGCCGATGCACTCGACATTGAAAGGGTTCTGACGGCCATGTCGTTCCAGATGCCCTCGCAAATGCCCGCCGCCGGAGAGCGCATCATCGAGTTGAAATTGCGCTGGGCCGAAGCCCACGAAGCCGTCGCCACGTGGTAGAACCATCGGGCCGCACGGTGCACCGCCACCGGGTTATTTCAGCTCATTCAACAGGTCGTCGATCTCGGGGTCCGTCTTGGGCTTGGTGGGATCAAGGTGGGCGTTGACGGTGCCTCCATGGAAGCGGACGTGACCCCAGAGGTTGGGATGCAACACGGCTTCACTTGGAGCGTCAGCGGTGATTTGAGTAAACTTATTGGCCCAATATTCACGCTGCAGCACTTCCGTGCCCTGGGGTCCGCCGGTCAGCACGCCCCAGTCCATTTTAACACGGAGTCCCGGGGTGATCTTTAATCCAAGCTCCGACAGCGGAATGGCCGCCTCCAGGATATATCCATTTTCACTATCCAGCGCGAAGATACGCGGCCGATCCAATTGCACCACCCGGTCAAAGGTTGCCGAGCCCACCGGGCTGACCACCTGCCACGCCTCGCTGGCGGCAGCACCGGGCATGACCGCCTGATAAAGCACCGCGGCAGGTTCATCGCGCATGAAGGTCATGAGCAAGCGCTGGTCTCCCTTGACCGGGATGCGCCGGTCAGACGGGGCGTCGGGATCGGTGGCGATTTGCAGATCAACACTAGCCCCGGTCTTGAAGAGGCGGTCCCACTGTTCGCCCTGATTCTTCAACGGTCCGCGGCCGGAAATCTCGTAGGCGAGATAGAGGTTGGTATCGTCATAACCCATACGAAATCCGGCCTGATCATCGATCTGCGCATTGGGAGCAGCCGGCCAATCGTTAAGCTTTCCATCCAATTTGGGAGGAGCGGCCATGCGGTGGACATCAATGACCGGTGCACGGGAGTAAACGTTATCCAAGGCCTTAGCCTGTTCCCAATCCTGCACCTTGGAAATATCCGCAGCCGTGATGGTGATGTCACCTGAGAAACGCTTGAACCGGTTCATACCGATCACTTCCACCACACTCGCATGATTATGACCCGCGACGACGTAGTATTTGCCGTCCTCGGTCCGGGTGAAATAGGCGGCGAAATGCTCCTGCCCCATGGTGTTGTCATTGATCAAGTCGCCTCGCCTGATGTCCGGCTGACTCCAGGGAATCGCCACACCGCGTTCACGAATATCACGAAACAGCTTACCCGCAAAAAGACCGTCGGCCGTGATGATGTTCAATACACCGACATTGGTATTCATGACCAGGAACTCACCGAGATCGCCTTCCTTGGCGGTGACGTGTCCGGCCAGACCCATTTGGCAGACAATTTGACCGGGATACATGGGCTTTGAGCGGGTCAGTGCATGCACGCCCGGTCCCTCGGTGGAATAAGACCACAACACGGCTCCGTCGGGGCTCTGCACCGCGATGCGCTGGTCGTGACTGTTATCTTCGCGGTGATAAAAATTACCATTATTCAAGCGCACCGTCTGACCTTCCCATAGGCCGGGAGTATCGAAACGCTCATAGACGGGAACTCCGCTGGGCAACCACTCCTTGATCCTAAACCCGATCGGACCGACCTGCGCATTCAGCTTGGTGTCAAACATGACACCGTCGATGCGATTGCCCTCCAGTGGCCAGAGTTGAACCTCATTGGGCTGCGCTTTTTCATCTCCGTTGAGATCAGACCAGGCACAAAGATATTTGTTCAGGACCTTTCCGCCAAAAGCCTTGAGCAGACGGGGATCGAGCAGCTGCTTGCATTTGGACGCGAGACCGACGGCCGCGACGATGCGGACGCGATCCTTTTCATAAAGGTAAACCAATCCGATGTCTTCGCGCGTCGCTCCGCTGGGGGCGATATTATGCAGATACAACCGGCCATTGACCCGCACCGGGCGGTCGCCGGTTTGCCGGCCGTCGTTGGAGGTAAAGTTTTTCAACCGGGTTTTGCCGGTCTTCCAATCGAGCTCAAATTCCAGCGGGCCGTAGAACAGCCGGCTGCGGTCTCCGGGATCAATCGCGCCAGCGCCGCCGTATTCGGTCGGCCCGAGGATTTCCTTGAGGAACTTGCCCTCGTTGGACCACACGCTGACACGCTTGGGCCAGTAGGCTTTTTCAACCGCCCAAACCTGTCCGCGTGAATCCGAGGCCAGCCCGATCACACAGTCCATGCGTTGCTGATTCCATGGCCCGACTTGATAACCGCCCGGTTCGCCGATCAGTCGCTGGAACTTGCCCTGCGGGTTGTAGACCCGGATGGTTTTGCGTTCCGGGGCCGCGTCAAAAATCAGAAAATTACCCGAAGGATCACAAGCCAGCGCCGTGGGATCGAGCAGATCATCAACCAGCACCTTGAGGTCGCCGCTCTCGAGATCGATGCGCACCAGCTTGCCGTCGGAAATGGCGAACAGTTCGCCGTCTGAATTAAAGGCCAGCGTATTACCACGGTCACTACGCGCGCCGGCCTTGGGCAGGGGAAACTCCTTGATTACCTTGCCGCTGGTGCCATCGAGAACCTCCAGACGCTCCACGACCATCGGATCGGCTTCCTTCTCGCCGCCAAGGTATTTGAGCGCGGCCACTCCATAGACATGGCAACGCCGTAGATCCAAATCCAAGCCGCCGCGATCAGCGCGCACGCCATAACCACGGGTGCCTACGGTGTCCCACTGCTTGACGACCCGCAGACGCACTGCCCGGGTGGATATTTCACGGCCAAAGTCCACGTAGCCATCCACGTAGAGTGCCTTGGAATTATGCAGCCGGTCGGGCTGATAATAATAACGGCGCTGTTGTTGATAGCTGGATACGTTTTCCCAACCCGCGTCGGACTCGATGTCGACCTTGTCGCCGGGAGCTCCGGTAAACACATCGATCTCCGTCCGCTCGCCATCGATTTCCTTGATGGCCAGACCACGCAGCGACTGCGCCTGTTTCCACTCCATGGCGTAAACCGCCGGCTCGCTTACGGTAAGCGGCTCGGTGCGTCGGGCATCCCAATCTCCATTGGCGGCAACCTTGCCGCTGTTGACGCGAACCGTTGCCGTCGAGGCAACATTCTCAAACCGACGGCTCAGCAGCTTGAGGCCTTCAATGCGCCCCATCCACGGTGCGCTGTTGGTGCCGCTACCCAGTCCCGGCTTTTTGCGGCTGGTGGATAAATCAAACGAATCAAGCGAGGGTCCTCCGCCCTTCACGTCCAATTCACCCAACAGGTCGCCGACTCCACCGGCCCCCTCGCCTCCCTTGATAAAGGAAAATCGGATGGCCCGGGTCTCCGTTCCGGCCGGCAGGGATTGAACCGCCCAATCCGCCGAGTCGGTGATCGGCAATACCTCCCAGTCCGCCAATACTTCGGGCCGCGGAGGATACTTCGCGCCTTCACGCAGAATGCTGAGCTGAAACTGCACCTGGTCTTCGTTTTCCGGCTTGGGCAAAACCAAGCTGCCGATCGACACCGGTTTTTTAAATGCGATCACGATATTCTGACGCGGTTCGGCGTTGCTCGTAGATTCCAGCCAGGTCAGGCCAAGTTTGCCATTGCCCGGCGGCGTATCGCGCAAGCGTAAGAGTCGCAAAAAGTCGGTTTGCGAATCCGACACCACCTCGTGTCCGGTCCGCCCCTTGCGGGCCGGTGCATAGGCCGGCAAACAGGCGGCCAGATCGACATCGCCGGCGGCAACGGCATCCTCAAGCCAGTTATCCGAAGCACGAATGCTGAGGTAGATTTTGTTATCGCGCGCGGCGAAACCTTGAATGCCCCGCTTACGTTCCGCAGTCGGTTCCTTGAATACCACCGTGCGCACCTTGCGCGTCTCCAAGTCCACGGCCCAGATTCCCTCGGTGCTGGGATCGGCTCCGTCCCGGACAAATTTGGTCTGGCTGAAAAGTGTCTTGCCGTCCGTCGCCAGCATTCTGGAACCGGTGAACGCGGCGAACGACCCCAAGCCCCACAACTTGCGGCCGTCGAGATCGGTCTCGGCAACGGACACGCCGCTTTCGGCCACCGGTGCTCCGAAGAACAACCTGTCGCCGGTGGATGTCACCGTCGAGGGTGCGGAGTGGTCGGCCAACCAGCCGCCGGTGCCGTTCTGGCCGTTAAGCCAGGCGGTGCGATCAGGGAAGAGGCTGTTCACATTCGGATAGGCCGTCATTTCGTAGCGCAATTCGAGCGGCGGATGCGTGATCGCCTTCCAATGATATTTCCCCGGAGGAAGCATTTGCCCGTATTCATCTTTAAGATCCCAGGCAACGCCGTTGGCTCCGGCTTCCTGACTCACATTGGCCACCAGATTGCGCAGTCGTTTACCATCCGATCCATCCACCACCACGGTGACTTCACCGGCCTGCGCCAGATCATAGGAGATGGCAAACGGGGGTTCATCCCGCGACGCCTTCCGCACAATCACGGCCGGTTTGTCGCCAAGATCGCTGAGCACCTGAAAGCCCGCGAGCTTGGCCACCGGAGCGTCGTTGGTCTTGGTGATAAACAAGCGCAAGGCCCGGGTCTCGACAGGATCAAAGGTGATCCAACGATTGTTACCGTCGATGGTTTCCTTGGTTTGAGTCAGCGTCTTCCATTCATCTTCCGTGGCGGCGGCGGCATTAATACCGGGAGGTCCGTTAAAAACCTGTAGGTCAAACCGGGTGAAATTATCCTGTAAAACAATCGCGCTGACCTTCCGCACCTCGGGCAAGGAAAGCACAAACCACGACGGCGCAACATCGGAAATGGGTGCGCGTGAATTGATCCCCGCGAATGGCCCCGAGTTCTGCCAATACCGATAACCACGGGTAATGTGGCCGGCATCAAAGAGGTAGGGCGGGGATAAATCCGCTTTAAAGAAAAACTCCGTGTCTGCATTGGCCACGCCGAGCGGAGTGACATTAGTCAGGCGCGGCTCCAGTAAACGAATATATCCCTCGTCAGTCGTGGACAACCGGGTGGTGATCACCAGAGCCTGCGTGCGCAGATCGGCCGGCAACGGGGCCACTCCTGGATACGATTGATTCGGTTGCATCGCGACAACCTCCCAGTCCCCGCCTCCATTCAGGTCAGCCGGTTTGATGTTGGCAGGGAGTTTTGCTCCGGTCCTCAACGCCAGCAGATCACCCGTGGCACCCAAGACCGTGCCGATCTGCACGGGACGGTTAAACACGAGGAGATACCTCACCGCATCGTTTTTCAAACGGGTCGAACGACGGCGCCCGTCGGTCGGATAAGACGTGAATCCCAGCAGCCGGGAAACGTCATCCTGACTCAACACCTGCACGTCATCACCCGACAGCAAACGACAAGCGTCCGCGTTGAGATCACCAAGCACCACGGCTCGCGACACAGGATCAGCTCCGAGCAAGGAGCAGACCGTTAACAAAAAAGCTAAAACCAACGAAGCGGGGTATTTCATGTGACGAGAACCAACAAAACCAATGAATGGGGTGACTGGAAATAGGGACCATTGCCCAGTTATACGCTCACGACACTATTATACAGAATAGCAACACTCGGGCCGTAGTTGCCATGCCACCGTCGCAAAGGGAACGTAAGGCTCTGTCATCTCTCCGCCCCCCTTCGGTGAGTGAGGAAGCCTCCCCCTACCAGACAAGCTCCCCTTTTATTGTTACTATGCTCACCGCCCCTGTCGCTCCGCGCACCCGCTTTGCACATCTTCTTATCCTCAGCCTCTGTCTGGTCAGCCTCGGCGCCTCAACCAGAGCATTTGCCCAGGCCGCGCCCGAAAAAAGCGGTGCCTCGTTAATCGATGACAAAAAAGCCCGCGCCCTCATCGAAGCCGGCGACGCCCGCATGGATGTCGGTGAACTAACCGCCGGCATCGATCTCTACAAGGCGATGCTTGATCGCTACCCCACCTCGCGCTGGCGTTTCCTCGCCCGCTTGAAGATCGGTAAACAGTTCCTGTCCGAGAAGAAGTTTGAACTGGCCCTCGACCAATTCCGCCGCGTGTCCGTTGAGGACAACACCGAAGCCGACCAAATTGGCGAAGCCTCCCTGCAAATCGGCATCTGCTATTTCGAGATGGGCAAGTATGAGGAGACCTTCAGTGAACTGCGCAAAGTCATCCGCAACCATCCGGGCACGCCCTACTCCAACGACGCCTACTACTACATCGGCCAGGCCCACTACAAACTCGGCCGTTACGGCAACGCCATCGACGCCTTCAAAAACGTCGGCACCTCCATCGACGTCAACGCCGACTCCACCGGCAAACTCGATGCCGGCAAACGTCTGTTCGTGAAAATCGAAGACCGTGATCTCTCCGCCCAGGCCGGCGACCGTGGCCTCGACGCCGCCATCGCGACCACTTCCGGCGACAAGGAAAACATCACCTGTTACGCCATCGCCCAAGGCGCGCCGATTCTCATGGGCAGCCTGCGCACCCAACTCGGCGAACCCATCCCCGGCGACGGCATTCTTCAAGTCATCGGCACCGATAAAATCACCGTCACCACCATCGATCAACAAACCGCCGGAGCCCAACTCAACGTCCCTCGCGTCCGCAAGATCGAGGTGGTCGGCAACGCCCGCGTAAAAATCGTCGACGGTGCCTTCGCCGAACAGGTCGGCGCCGTTGTCCTCGAAAAGCCCGTGTTCCTGCTGATCCAGGACGCGGATCGCGACACCTCCGGCAAGGCTGATACAATCGAAGCCATTGTTCGCACCAAGCGTCTCGTCGAAACCGACGCCCCCGTCGCCAATGCAGAAGACGCCACTTCCGCCCTCAACCGGAACACCCCCGTTTTTAAAACCATCTCCGAACGCAAGATCACCCTCACCGAGCAAGCCACACCCAACAAAACCAGTGTTCACACCGGCGTGTTCACGGGAGTCGTGCCCCTCGGCCACCAGACGGAAACCACCGCCGAAGGCGAACTCGTCGGCCAGATCAACGACATCTTGGAAATCGAATACACCGACCAGGTCAGCAGTGAATCCGAGCCCGTCGCCCACAAGTCCATCGCCAAGGTCATCGAAGGTAACCTCAACCCGCTACAAGTCGCCAACACCCAGATCTCCGACGAAGAGCTGAAGTTCAAAACCGCGCTAAAAACCAGCGATGCCCTCAAGAACATCGGCAATATCTACAAAGACCTCGGACTCTCTCGACAGGCCACGGAAAAATACAAACAGGCCCTCGCCGAAGCCGAACAGGTCGCCAAAAGCTACGGCGCCCTCAATCAACGCCTGCTGGAGCAAACCTATGTGCAGATGTGGAAAATCTACTATGCCATGGATGACCTCAACCACGCCGCTCAAATGTGCCTTGAGCTCCAGCGCCGCTTCCCCGAAAGCCCGTTTGTTGACGAAGCCCTTTTGCTCATGGGTCAAGTCCGCCAGAAGCAGGGTAAATTCCAAGAGGCCATCGGCGTGTATCGCCGCCTCGCCGCGGTGAAAAACTCCCCGATGGCTCCCGCCGCCCAATATGCTGTCGGAGAATGCTACGAACAGATGGGCAACACCACTCGCAACAAGAGTTACTACGACCAGGCCTTCCTCGCCTTCAAGGACTGCTACGAAAAATTCCCCAACTCCAATCAAGCCGGAGACTCCCTCTCCAAGATGGCCGAGTATTATTACAGCAAGGACGACTTCACCCGCGCGCTTGATCTCTACGACGAAGCCCTCGCGCAATATCAAGACAGCAAGTTCATCGACGTCGTGCTCTACAACTACGGCCGGACACTCGTGAAAATGAAACGCCTCGACGACGCCGCCGCCAAGTTCAACCAGCTCATCTCGACCTACCCCAACAGCGCCATGGTCGGTAATGCGCAAAAGCTCGTCGAAGCCATCCAGAAGCACCTCGACCGGTCCTGATAAATCGAGACCGCTTCAAGTTTAGCCCTTTCCACAACCCCTTTTTGATTCCGTGAAACTCCGCTCCACCCTTTCCATTGCCTCCCTGCTTGCGACTCTGCCCGTGCTCCCGATGCACGCAGCCGACTCGCCCGCGATCACCGAAGCACGCACACTGGTCAACGCCGGCAAGCCCAAGGATGCCATCGCCCGCATCGAGACCGCCATGCGCACCGCCGGCAGTCAGGATAAGACCGTGCTCGCCATCGAACTCGCCCGCACCCAGGTCGCCGCGGGCCTGCCGATTTCAGCCCTGCAAACCACCGAAACAGCCCTTCGTCTGGCCGCGGAAAGCGACCCTCAAAAACCCACGCTCACCCTGCTCAACGCGCGCCTGCTCGAGGCTAACGGCAACTTCGCCGAAGCCCTCTCCGCCAACCGCACTCTGGCCGAGCAAACCCCCGCCCTGCCCCAGCGCGCCGACGCACTGGAAGCTGCCATTCGCATCGCCAAACAACTCCGTAGCGATGATCTGGCCCAGCTCAGTCTCGTCGAGTTCACCACCGCGTTCCCGAAGGATGCACGTTCGCGTGAATACCTGATGAAGCTCTTCCGCATCTACAGCGGAAAACGCGACTTTGAGTCCGCCGCGGAAATCGCCCGCCGCTACCAGATCGCCTACCCGAATGATCCTGCGGGCAACAGCATGTCCGAAGTCCAATACCGGGGCTATACCAACGATTTTAAGGGAGTCCTGACCGCCTTTGCCCGCGAAAGCCAGCGACCCGGTTTTGTCCTGAATGCGCAGGTTATCTCCACCGTTTTTGAGGCCGTCCGCCGTGAAAAGTCCGGCACACCACTGCTGGCCAGCCTCGCCAACGAATACGCCGCCAAAACCGGCGATCCCCAGTTTCAGGTTTTCGCCATGGAACTGCTCAACGGCCATGGCTTGCCCGACCAAGCCATCGCGCTGGGCACCCCGCTGCTATCGAAAGTTGCCGGCACGCTGTATCTCGAACGGGTGAGAATCGCCCAAGCCACCGCCCTGTGGCGCGGCTCCAAAATGGCTCCGCAGGCCGAGTCGCTCATCACCGCCGTCCTCGACGAAAACCCCACCAACGACACCGCGTGGAATCTCTACCGCGAAGTCACCTCTGGCGCCGGACGCCCCGACGCCTACCAGACCCTGCTCCAACAGGAAATGGAGAAGACAGCCGCGTTGAAGAACGTCACCCTGCGCGCCAACGCCCGCAGCATCATTCGCTACCGCCTGTTGCAATCCGCTCAGGCCGCCCGCGATACCGCCGGCATTGCTCAACACGCCAAGGCCTTTCTCGAATACGACGGCCTCTCCAACAACGGACCGCAGGTTATCAAGATTTTTGCCGACACCTGCTTTGACGGACTGCCCGACAAAGACAAGGACAGTGCCGAAGCCGTCGCCGCACGGGCCGCTTTTGAAAGCCGGTTCAACGTGCTACTGCCTTCACTCGAGACTTACCTGATCCGCACCGTGGCCTGGGGCCCCACCTTCGGTTCGCTGGACGACATTTTCAAAGCCAGATTGTCCGACCGCTACATCTCCGCCTCCGCCAAAAAATTCAAGGAGATGGTGGATCGCGCCAGCACCAACAGCACCGTCAAGGCCGAGCTCGATTTCAAACGCCTTCGCGACAATCGCGCACACAACGACAAGATTATTGACGCGGCAAAAAAGCTAATGCCGACGCTGCTCGCCACCGGAGGTGCCCAGGCTCTCGAAGGCGGCGACTATGTGCTTGAGACCCTCTATCAAACCCGTGACTGGGCCGAAGTGGTTTCCGCCGGTCAGCTGTTTTTTGATAAAGTTCCCGGTGCCACCGGTCCGCTCAACTACTTCACCGCGGCCGCGCAACAACTGGGCGCTCCGGCAAGTGAAAAGCTGCCGGCGGTTATCTCCGCAATCGTCGCCAAGGCGGGTGGCGACATCTGGCCGGCCAATCCTGTTGGAACGCTCCACGATCGCCTCTTCAGCATCGCCGAACAAAACAAAAACCCCGCCGACATGATCGCTGCAATCAAGGCGATCAGCGCCTTGCAGCCGGGGAGTTACCAGCTGCCGGAATACCAGCGTAAACTCGGTCTGGTCCAGGTTGCCCTTAAAGACATTCCGGCCGCCAAGGCCACCCTGCTGGCCGCCGCGAAATCCGCTCGGGACGCCAACTACGAGGCCTATATTCTCAGCTCGCTCGCCAGTAGCATTCCCGATTCGGCCAAACAAATCCTCCCCCTCATCGATGACTATCTGGGCCGCGCCTCGCGCGACTCTCAGCAGGGGTCCATGCTCCTCCTCCGCGCCCACCTCCTGGTCACGGAACTCAATGACATCGATGGCGCGGCCAAAGCCCTCAAACTCGCCGCCTCCCGCCCCGGCGATCTCGAGTGGGGTCCGGGTAATCTGCCGTGGTCATGGCTCGACAAGATCGTTGGCCCCCTCCTTTCCGCCGATGCGGGCAAGCTGACTCCGGATCAACTGCAACTGCTCGCCGCTGCCGATCTGGTTTACCCGAACACCCGTTGGACCAGCGACCTCATGCTGGCGCAGGCCGAGGTTAGCGAAACGTGGGGCTTTGCCGACAGCCTCAACAGGGTCACCCTCGACAAAAATCCGCGCGATACCAACGCGCTGAGTGGCGGACATCTGGTCTGGTCCCAAAAACTCGCGGACAAAGGCAAAAACGAATACGCCGGCCTCGTGCTGCGCGCCGCAGTTGACCGTTTCACCGAGGTCGACTCCAAGCTGCGCGCCCAGGCCTCGCAGGCGCTCTACAGCATCAGCGATCAGGGCGGATTCCGCTCGGTCGAGATTGATGACTCTCTCGCCTGGGCCCCCCTGCTCAAATCCGCCGCCAATTTCCGCAACGGCGATCCCACCGCGGCATGGAAACTCTTTCAGGAAAACGAGGGTCTCTTTGCCAAACATCAGGACAAGCTGCCCGCGGACTACCTGCGCTGGGTTTCCGACCGTCTGGTGCAGCGCGGCGACGACGAATCTCGTTTGCAGGCGGAAAAAACGCTCCGCAGTTGGATCATCGCCAACGAAAACTCCAAGGCTGTCCCCGACGAGGAAAAGGCCCTCACCCAGCTCCAACTCGCCGAAGTCTACTTCAAGACCCTGCGCTATGACCTCGCCCGCTCCGAGTTCCTTTCGCTGACTAACCGCTTCCCCAACACTCCCCAGGCCATCGAGGCCCAGTTCCGCATCGGCGAATGTTATCTCAACCAGAAGATGTATTCCGACGCGGCCAAGGTCTTCGAAACCCTGGCCAAGACGCGTGACAAAAACATCGCCAGCCGCGGCGAGTTTTTCCTCGGCGTGCTCGCCCAACAACGCGGTGACACCGACGACGCCAAGGCGCGCTTCCGCAATGTCATGGACCTCGGTCCGTCCAAGGATGTCGCCGACTCGATTCTCTACCGTCTGTCCGAACTTTACGGTCAGGAAAACCGTTTCAGCGACGAGCTCACCTTGCTCCGCAGCATCGGCATCATCGGCAGCAGCGCCAAGCAGTGGCACACGCCCGGCATGCCGCTCAACATCGTCATCCAAGACGCCGACCTCGGCGTCAGCCGCGGCCAAAGCTACGTCCCTGTGGTGGTGAAAACCTCCGGCGGCGACCAGGAAACGGTCCGCCTCGAATCCGGTTCCGCCGGCAAGGGTTTTTTCCGTGCGGAACTGCCCACCGAGCTCGGCGACCCCAAACCCGGCGACAACATCCTTCAGGTCACCGGTGCCGACACGATCATCTACGATTACCCCGACTCCTTTAAAAAGCAGTTCACCGACATCGCCGCGCCCGTGTCCGACATCCGACTCGCGTCCGACGCCGAGTTCAGCATCTCAGCCACCGAAATCCGCGAAGAGGAAGAAATCTCCTTCGAGGAACGCCTGCGCGAACAACGCCGCCTCGCCGGTAAACAGGCCGGCCTCGAGTTCCGCCAAGAGTTCCGCAAGGGCAACGATCTCAAGCCGGGCAACAACATTTACCTGCAGGTCAAGGACGCCGACCGCGACATCAGCTCCGCGCCCGATGAGGTCACCGTGCTCGTCACCGCGGACAGCGGCGGCCGTGTCACCTCCACGCTCACCGAAACCGGTCCGCACACCGGCGTCTTCCGCGGCACCCTGCCCTCGGTTGAAGTCTCCGCCAACGTCTTCGCCAGCGACCGCTCCAACAACAACGACGCCCTCCGCGCCATCGACAACAATTCCAAGACTTCGTGGGAAGGCCTCAACGACGGCCGCGCTCCGAAGTTCATCGTCGTTGACCTGAAAGATGCCGCCAAGCTCGGCGCCTACTCCTGGTCCACCGACGGTATTACCAAGGACAAGGTCCCCGTTGAATACGCCGTGCAGGTCTCCACCGACCTCAACGATTGGAAAACCATCGCCGCTACCGCCGGCTTCAAGGGCTCCAAGAAAGAACTCACCGAACGCATCACCGAAACAACCGACGCCGGCGTCACCACCGCCAAGATCGACCTGACCGGCGCCGAGGGCCGCTACGTGCGGCTCTTTGTTGAAAAATTCACCGGCAGCGCTCCGCGTCTGGCTGAGATTTCCGTCACCGGCGCCTCCGGCAACGTGCTGGTGCCGGCTCCGGATACCACCAGCAAGACCAGCAAAGGCAATGAGGGCCTCCGCCTGACTCCCAGCGATCGCATCACCGCGATTTATCAGGATCAGACCAACACCCAGACACCGGACAAAACCCGCAGTCTGACCCAGCAGCTTCAAGCCACCTACTACAACGGCAAGATCGGTTTCATCGCCTACGAATACAAGGCCGTCCCCGGCCGCAGCGAACCCGACCGCTTCGTCAAACAGGTGCGCCGTGCCGACCCCGGCCAGCGCGTGATCGTATCCATCACCGACTACGACTCCGACCTGACCGACAAACGCGACAAGGTGGATTTTATCATCCACGCCTCCAACGGGCAGGAAGTCACCATGACGGCCACCGAAACGGAACCGTTCACAGGCGTCTTCACCAAGGAATTCGATCTCTGGTCGCCCAAGAACCCGGACGGCTTTAAACTCACCCCCGGCGAATCCCTCGAGGCCCGTTACCTCGACGAACAAAACACCGATCCCGGCGCCGCGTTCCAACGCGTGGCGCAGCTTGATGCCGTCGGCCCGACCGATGTCCGCGCGGTGTTTGTGCCCTCGTCCACCAAACCCGATAAAAACGGAAACCCGCAGATCGTCTACAGCCCGGTAGCCGCGAACGAGCCTGCCGCGGTCAAGACCGTCGCCTTCCTCCCGCCGCTTACTTTCGAGATCTTCGATCCGTCATCTGCCAAGGATTCCTTCAGCGAAATCACCGTCACCCTCACCACCACCGGCGGAAGCAAGGTCGACGTCATCTGTCCGCTCTCGATGCTCGCCACTCCCGGCAACAACAACCAGCGCGACCAGAAGGTCGACAGCGCGCTGGAGGCCGGCCGGTTTGTCGGACAAATCTTCCTGAATCTCGGCGACAAGGATTCCCCCTCCACCAGCGTGCTGGAGTTGGGTGACACCCGCCGCCTGGTGGATCGCCGCCGTCCCGACGCCCAGCGGCAGCAGGAAATGGCCAACGTCGTTCCCGTGCTCAACCTCAACGGCAAGGACATCATCACCCTGACCTACACCGTCAACGGCAAGACCTACACCGACCAGGCCCGACTGACCGCTCCGCCCACCTTGGAGTTCACCGACAACAGCTACGAGACCCCGGCCACCGAACTCTACATCGGCGACAAACTCTACCTTGCCGTCCGCGACCTCACCGCCGACGCCAGCGCGGAGTCCGACAGCGTCGACGTTTCCCTGACCACCAGCCGCGGTGAAAAATTCACCACAAAGTTGCTCGAGACCCTCAGCCACAGTGGCGAATTCACCGGCAGCCTGCCGCTCGTCGCCGGTGAAAAGCCCGTGCCGGGCGATGATCGCATGGAAGCCTGGTTCGGCGATCTGGTCTCCCTCTCCTATGGCTCCGGCGAAAGCCGCATCGAGAAAAACATCAAGGTGGTCAAAGGCACCGACGCCAACCTCCTCGTTTTCGAGAAAAAATTCGCCACCGAACAGGTCGCCATCGAGTCCCAGTTCCGCATGGCCGAGGCCTACTTCGAACTCTTCAAAAACTACCGGGCCCTCAAACAAAACGCCCAGGCCGACACCGCGCTGGCCGAAGGCATGCAGCTGCTCAAGGAGCTCCAGGAGGACTACCCCAGCAAGTCCTACGAAGCCCGCACCGACT
This sequence comes from Opitutaceae bacterium, assembly GCA_037969015.1. Classification (GTDB taxonomy): domain Bacteria; phylum Verrucomicrobiota; class Verrucomicrobiia; order Opitutales; family Opitutaceae; genus JAUWBF01. The sequence continues at coordinate 12,784 of JBBKWO010000025.1, read as the reverse complement.
ACCTACTCGGCCAGTTCGCCCAGGAGTTGAAGAACTACGACGACGCCATCGGCTACTACCGCCGCATCGTCAACAATCACTCCGACAGCCTGCTCGCTCCCGACGCCCAGTATAAACTCGGCCAGTGCCAGGAAGAAAAGGGCGACATGGATGCCGCCAGTGCCGAATACGTCACCCTTGCCTACACCTGGCCGGAGAACCCCCTCGTCGCCAACGTCATCGTGCGCATCTCCGAATACTTCTACAACAAGCAGGAGTATCCAGCCGCCGCCGAAGTCGCCAAGAAGTTCGTCGAGCGCTTCCCTCAACACGAATGGGCCGAACGTCTGCTCTTCCGCTGCGCCCAATCCTGGTTCAAGGCCGACGAGTTCGTGAAGGCCGGCACCGAGTTTGACCTGCTGGTGGAAAACTACCCTCGCGGTCGTTTCCGTGCCGACGCCATGTTCTGGGCCGGCGAATCTTATCGCAGTGCCAACAAGCGTGAGGAAGCCTTCCGTCGCTACAAACGCGTCACTTGGGACTACCCAGAAAGCGACGCCGCCAAATTCGCCCGCGGCAAGCTCGTCCTCCCCGAAATGGTGGCGATCTCCGACAACGACCAAGCTCAATAATCCCGCCCGCTTTTTCATACACGATGTCCACCAACTCCACCAACGCCCGCGGTCCCCGGCCGCTCAAAATCCTCTGGAAATGGATGGCGGTTGCCGCAGTGCTCCACCTCCTCTTTGTCGGCATGCTTTGCGGCATCAGCTACCTCGGCTACCAAAAGAAGCTCGCCGCCATCGAGACCCGCGACGCCGCCAAGGAAGCCGAAACCCAAAAGATGGAGGCCGAGCGCAAAGCCAAGCTCGCCGAGACCGCGAAACCCGAACCGGCCCCCGCGCCGGTGGTCGAGCCCACGCCTCCGCCGATCAAGGCCGAGCAGGTGCTTGGTATCGACAAGGTCGCCACTCCCCAAGAGACGCCCTCCAGCCCCTTTTCCTCCGGTGACGACGACTTGCTCAAGGGCTTGAAGTAACCCGCCCGGGCCAAGCTCACGTCTGAATGGAATCGATGCGTCCGCATCCCGTCACCCCCACCCGCCGCGTTTGGAATCCGTTCCGAACCGACGCCGTCTATTGGCAGGGCCGTCATGGCCGTCTGCGACGTTACCTCATGGGTTCGTTTCTGGCCCATGCCCTCGTCGTGGCCCTGATCGCCGGCACGATGTTTGTCCCCGGTTGCAAAAAAACCTACGACCTCGTCAAGGGTTCCGGCACCGCCAACGCCACCATCAAGCAGATGAAGGTCGAGGTGAAAAAGAAGAAGGAGAAACGTCGCCGCATCCTGGTTAACGCCGACAGCCCGATCATCTTCGCCACCCCCGATCTCAACGACACCAAGCTCGACCTGAAGGAGGTCACCGCCAACGAATACAAGGCCGGCCAGACCGACGGTTTTGGACAGCTCGGCGAAGGCGACGGCGATGGTCCGGCCGGTTACTCCTCCGGCCGCGACGGTGTTCGTTTTGTTTTTGTCCGGGTCCGCTACGACGGCGGCAACTGGGACTACAACCTGCACAACAACGCCGACGAAAACATGACCGAGGAGTTCGGCAAACGCTCGCGGATGCCGGTCTCGAAAATCCCGAAGGACGTCACCCTGCTCGAACTCGGCCGCTACGTGAAGGGCCGTGCCGCGCCGCTCGTCTTCATGGTCGGCAGTTACCACTTCCGCTACGACCAGCGCGAGGTCAAGGCCACCCGCTCCTACCTGATCGATAACCGGGGCATGATTCTCGCCGACAACGGCGGTAACCAATTTCACGGCTCCTTCATGCAGTTCATGCGTCAGGTCCTGCCCGATGTATCGCCGGTCGAGATTCCCGACGACGACCCAATCTACCGCTCCCCCTACGCGCTCCATGGCGCTCCGCCCCTGTGGGCACACAGCGGCACTCGCGCGCTCGGTTGGAAAAAGGACGGGCGTTGGCTCGCCTATTACCATCAGGGCTCGCTGTCCGACGCCTGGAAGGATTCGCACGGCGGCACCAGCGCCGAATCCGCCGAACAAGCCTATGAACTCGGGGTCAATATCCTCGCCCAGGCCATGGCCGGCTACAACCAATGGAAACGCTCCTTGGATGGCCAACCCCAGCGCTGACCGGCACTGACAGCCCACCACTTTCCCTCACTCATCAAAACCCAAACCCTCAACCCACTAAAACTATGTTATGGCATTGGATAATCGAAGGCGGCATGACGATGGTCGCCCTGATCGTGCTCTCGATCATCAGTATCGGCGTCGTTCTCGAACGCCTCTCCTTCTTCAAGGAAATCAGCCGCGCCACCCAAACGCTGCGCGACGGCATTCAGAATTCCCTCGATAAAAAAGAATACGGCACCGTGCTCGATCAATGTAGGGCCAGCGAATCTCCGCTCGCCTCGATGATCCTCGCCGAGGCCGCTTCCGGCACCAGCGCCGACAGTGAACACGCCGAACGCGCCATGATGCTCACCATGCGCGGCGAAATGGCCCGCATGAAACAATACCTGCCCATGCTCGCCACCATCTCATCGATCGCCCCGTTCGTCGGTCTCTTCGGCACGTGTAAGGGCATTATCTCCGCCTTCTCCAACATCAGCACCGAAGGCATGGGTGGACCCAGCGTCATCGCTGGCGGCATTTCCGAAGCCCTCGTGGCCACCGCCACCGGTCTGCTTGTCGCCATTCCTGCGCTGATGTTCTACAACTACTTCAGCAAGGCCATTTCCAATCTGGCCCTCGAACTGGAATCCCAGGCCTTCCAGCTGTATCGTGACATGGAGAAACACATCTCCCCCTCCGAAGGTCAGTCCTGATTCGCTCCCCATCGACAGCCCCCAACCCGTAACTTCACACCATGGACAATAACTCAGGCGACGACGACGAGCCAATCGCTGCGATAAACTTCGTGCCCATGATCGATATTTCGCTCGTGCTGCTCATCATTTTCATGGTGGCCACCACGTTCGTGAACGTTACCGGCATCGACCTCAAACTCCCCAAGGCCTCCACCAGCAAGGACGCCGCCAGCAAGAGCGTCTCCATCGAGCTCAACCAGCAGAAGGATCTCTATCTAAACGGGGAAAAAACCACCTGGGACGCCCTCAAGGCGACCATTGAGTCCAAGCTCGCTGGTGAAAAGGAACGCGCCGTCGTAATCAACATCGATGAAACCGTGGACTACGGCAGCGCCGTAAAACTCATGGACATCGTCAACCAGTGCGACGCCGCCATCGTGCTCGCCACCGAAGTAGAATAATGAAATCAATCGCCACCGCCGGCCGCCTGCTGGGCGTTTCCTTTGCCTTGCTCCTGACCATTCCCGGCGCAGTCGCCAAGCTGGCTCCCGAACGCTGGGGTCAGCTCTCCGAAGAAGAGCGCCACCAGATGAGCCGCGCCGAACGCTACGTCGACCAGAAAGACTACAAGAGCGCCCTCGGTGAGTATGAGCTGTTCCTGCAGTTGCACGGCCGCTCCGATGCCGCGTCCTACGCGCAATTCATGTTTGCCGAATGCACCCGCCGCCTCGGCAAGGTCAACACCGCCATCGACGAATTCCGCAACGTCGTGGACTACTTTCCGGACACCATCGACGCCGGTGCCGCCCAATACTCGATCGGCGTCTGCCTCATACAGGGCGGCGACGTTGAAAAAGCCTCCACCTACTTTGAAAAAGTTGTCGCCAAATGGCCGACCGAAGACTTCGGCGCCCAGGCCCGCGACGAGCTTTGCACCATCTACTGGCGTCTCAACCAAATCGAGAAATGGCTGCCGCATCTGGACTACCTCGCCACCGGCGAATACCAGGACACCAATCGGATCCGCAACAACTCCCAGGTCCGTCTCTTCCAGCACCGCCTCTCCAACAACCAGATCACCGAAGCCTACAGCCTGATCGAGAAGGTCCGGCCCAAGGATTCACTGGCCGTGTTTGCCGCCTGGGCCTCCGATGCCATTCAGCGTAACACCCTGAAAAACATCTACGGCGATAAGATGGACAAACTCCTGCCGAAGATCGCCACCGGCGTCGTCGCCTTCATCAACCGCCAGACCATCGAGCCTGAACAGAAAGCCGCCCTCCAACGGGACTGCGCCCAAATGCTGGCCGGTGCCGGCCTGACCGACGAAGCCGTCGCGCAATACGTCAAACTCCTGCAACAGACCCCCGACAACGACTCGCTCCGCAACGAATACGCCGGCTACCTGCGCACCCTGCGCAAACACGAAGAAGCCCGACTCGTCTACCGCGAGTTGCAGGACACCTACCGCGCCGATCGCGAGATCGCTGAAACCTATCGCGAAGAGAACAATATGAACCGGGCGATCGAGCTCTACCAGGCCATGCTCGGCAAACATCCCGACAAGGCCGACGACACCCAATGGCGTCTGGCCGAACTCCTCCAGTATAACCGGAAATATCCCGAAGCCATCGCCGCCTACCAGCAGTCCCGTAAAGAGCCCAATTCCCTGTTCCGCGTCGCCGAGTGCCAGGCCGCCTTGAAGGATCACGACAAGGCCATCCAGACGCTCATCGGCGTGATGAACTTCTTCCGCGACCGCGCTGCCGAAGCCCAATACAAAATCGCCGACTATCAGGGCGACAAAGGCGACAAGGAGGCCGCCATCCGCAGCCTCAAAACGGTCTGCAAAGTCTACCTCAAAACCCCCTGGGCCGGCCGCGCCCATCAGGACCTTTCCCTGAAATACGGCATCGAGGTCACCCTCGGCGGCGCATCCAAGGGCGATGACTCCTGACGGCAATACACTCCGTCAGCGGTTAGACACAGAATAGACACAGGCCCCCCCGGCCCTGCCCGGGCTTTTCAAAAGGCGTGCAGGGTTATCTACTTACCCCTTCATGAAAACCCCCAGCGCGCTGCCCATCGGCATCATTGGTCTCAACTTTGGCCGACACATCATCGACCAACTCAAAAAATCCCCTGCCCGGGACTTTTTCGAGCTCTCCGCCGTTTGCGACATGGATGCAGCCAAGGCCGCCAGTTATGCCGAGGCCAATAACGTAAAAGCCTACACGTCGATCGACGACCTCCTGGCCGACGATTCCATTCCGGTGATCGGCTTGTTCACCGGACCGGTGGGCCGCGCCGGATTACTCCGCCGCATCATCCAGGCCGGCAAGGATGTCATCACCACCAAACCCTTTGAGACCGATCCGGATGCCGCCCTCGAAGTGCTGCAGGAAGCCCGCCGCCTTGGCCGCGTGATCCATCTGAACTCTCCCGGCCCCACTCCACCCGACGATATCGCCTGCATGCTCTCCTGGGCGCGCGAACACAAACTCGGCGCGCCTATCGGTGTGCGGGCCGATGTCTGGGCCAGCTACCGCGAAGCCGCCGACGGCACCTGGTATGACGATCCCCTGAAGTGCCCGGTCGCCCCGGTCTTCCGCCTTGGCATCTACCTCATCAACGACCTCATCCAACTCTTTGGCCCGGTCCGCGATGTCAACGTGATGCAATCCCGCGTTTTCACCGGACGCCCCACCGCCGACAACGGCCAGCTCAACCTGCTTTTCGCGAACGGCGCCCTGGGTAACATCTTCGCCTCTTTCTGCGTCAACGACGGCGACCATTACCGCAACACGCTCGTCCTCAACTACGAGAACGGCACCATCTACCGCAACGCCGGCCCCGATCGCGTCTCCGACAAGAGCGAGCTCGCCCTCGTCATGAACCGCGATGGCAAACGTGAAGTTGTCGCCCGCCAGACCGTCTCCGGCACCAGTGGCTCCTACCAGTGGGAATCCCTCTCCAAGGCCATTCGCGGCGAAAAACTCACCGACGAAACCACCTCCGAACAAATCGTCGACGGCCTCCGCATCATCACCGCCATGGTGAGCTCCGCCTCGCAGCTGACCTGACCCCAACCAGCGAATGAATTACCACACGCAACACTCCCCCTTCGGCGCCTTCGCCAGCTTTACCATCGGTCTCCCCGGACAACGCGGTGGCTTCGGCCAGTCGCTCTCCGGCCCCGCCGGACAAAACGTCTATGCCGGCTATCGACCCGCCGCCGCCAACGACAAGCCTCCGGTCGCCTGGCAACTGCTCCCGTTTTTTGAACGTCCGCAGGTCGCCGCCGCCGCAGCCTACACCGGCGAAGATGCCGCCACGAATCCGCACGAACCGGTCGCCATTGATATCAGCAAGGTCAACCGCAAACTCGGCTGGGCCAGCGACACCTGGACGCAGGGCGGATTCTCCCTGCGTATCCTCAGTCCGTTCGATCGTATCAAACAACCCGATACACTCGAGCGCGGCGCCGCCCGCCTGGCCCTGGCGCCGGTCGTGCCGGCGGAAATCGCCTTCGACAACACGAAGGGCGAAACCGACATCGAGCTCATCTTTGGCATCGGTCGCACCGACTACCCGTTGCGACCACTCGAAGACGTTTCCGACCAACTCAAGGGTTTTGCCCAGGGCCAGGGTTACGGTTTTGCCGCCCGCCCGGCCGACGTTGCCGACCGCATTCAAGGTCTCGACTTGTTCAACCCGCCCGCCCGCGACCATCGTGGCCTGCACCTGCTGTCCCACGAAGCCGCGGTGATCTTTCGCGTGCCCGCCGGACAGAAGCGCAGCTTCCCGCTGGCCCTCGGCTTTTATCAGGCCGGCATCGTCACCACCGGCCTGTCCACCCGCTATTTTTACACCAAGCTGTTCAAGGATCTGGAAGACGTGCTCCAGCACGGTCTCGCCCACCATGCGGACTACTCCGCCATCGCCGAAAAACGTGACGCCGAACTGGCGGCCTCCCTGCTGGATGACGACCAGCGCTGGCTGCTCGCGCAGGCAACCCACAGCTACCTCGGCAGCTCCCAGTTGATGCTCCACAAGGGCCGCGCCCTCTGGATCGTCAACGAGGGCGAATACCGCATGATCAACACCTTCGACCTCACCGTTGATCACCTTTTCTTTGAGCTCAAATGGTGGCCCTGGGCCGTCAGCAACACACTCGATCTCTTTGTCCGTCGCTACAAATACATCGACAAAATCCAGCGTCCCGGCGGCAAGCCCACGGCCCGCGGCGGCGTTTCCTTCACGCATGACATGGGCGTGATGAACCAGTTTACCCCCGCCGGTCGCTCCAGCTACGAATGCGACCATCTCCACGGCTGCTTCTCCCACATGACCATGGAGCAGCTGATTAACTGGATTTGCTGCGCCGTCACCTACGCGGAAAAGACCGGCGACCTCTCCTGGTTACAAATGCACCAGAAGCTTCTGCTAGCCTGCGCTGACAGCCTCCGTCGTCGCGACGACCCGGTGCCCGCCAAACGCACCGGCCTGCTCAAATGGGACAGCCAACGCTGCGGCGCCGACGGCGGCGAGATCACCACCTACGACTCACTCGATGTTTCCCTCGGCCAAGCCCGCAACAACCTCTACATCGCGGTCAAGGCGTTAGCCGCCTGGACCCTGCTCGAACGCGCCTTCAACAAGCTCGGACTCAATGGCGCGGCCGATGCCGCCCAGGCATCCGCCGATCTCTCCGCAAGCGCCATCGCCGGACAATTTGAACCCGACAGCGGCCTGTTCCCCGCCGTCTTCGAAGCCGGTAACCGATCCCGGATCCTGCCCGCGGTCGAGGGTCTGGTTTTCCCGTTGTTCCTCGGCTACGCCGGCAAACTGCGCGACCGCTATCCCGATCTCTTTGCCAAACTCTCCAAACACATGACCAACGCCCTCAAGCCCGGCGTGTGCATCGACGCGGAAAGCGGCGCATGGAAAATCTCCAGCACCAGCACCAACACCTGGTTCAGCAAGATCGCCATCGCCCAACACGTCACTGGGCGACTCTTCCCCGAAGCGCTGAACCCCGTCGCCCGCGCCGCCGATGCTGTGCATGCCCGCATGCAGCAAAGCGAATCGTTGGGTAAATACGCCATGGTCGATCAGGTCCACAGCACGACCGGCGTTTCGCTGGGCAGTCGTTACTACCCGCGTATCGTCACCGCCTGCCTCTGGCTCGACGCCTGAGGAATCAGCCACCGTAGGCCGCCTGCTTGCGAATAAATCAGACTTTGGGTGGGGCGGGACCGCTGGGCCCGCCGCGTGCGACAATCTACCACTATTTGCGGACATCAAACCGGACGGCCCAGCGGTCCGTCCCCACCTTTAATTCAGTCTAAATATTAAGGGACATTGGTATTACACATCTTGCTTCGGGAATGCTCATCGCGCCCGCGAGCAGGCTGCCTACATTGAGCTCCTATACATCAGATACCACTCCGACGATAGGACCCCGGCGGCTGCCCGGTGCGTGCTTGGAAAACCTTGCCGAAATAACCGGCGTCTCCAAAGCCGCACCGCGCCGCCACCTCCTTGATCGGCAGCGCCGTCCGGCGAAGCATCTGCGCCGCTTCACGCACCCGCAGGTCCACCAGCCACGCCGTCGGCGAAGAACCGTAGCGCGCGGTGAAGAGCCGCGTGAAATAAAACCGCGACAACCCCGCCACCGCCGCGAGTTCCTCGACCCCCAACGGTTCGGAAAAATGAGCGACACCATGTTGCCAGGCCTCTTCCAGTGCCGACGCATGCGGGGAGTCTGCCTGAGTGGGCGGCCCCTGATCCAACAGAGCCATCATCAGACCGTAGGCCAGATTCGACGAACGAAACTCGGTATCCACTTCGCCCGCCTGCAACGCCCGCACCGCATCCGCAGTCAACCGCACCACCGCCGAGTCCGGATCCATTTCGCAAAGATAACCGTGCGCGCGCTCCGCGGCGCGCCAAAGTCGCAGCACCTCACTGCCCTGAAAACAGACATAAAGAAAATCCCAGTGATCACTGTCGGACGGCAGCCAGTATCGATTATCCGCAGGCATGCGCAGCAACATCATCTGACCGGGCAATACATCGTGTTCGCGATCCCCCACCCTCAACCGCCCCCGTCCGGAAAGCGTGTATTGCAATAGCACAAACTCACGCCGGCCACGTTTACGTCCGTGCCAGTCGTAGTCAGGTGTGGTTTCACGCGAATGCCCCGCACTGCCCAACATCGCCTGCAGAGGCATGATCCGGGCCGGCAGATAGACGATCTGTTCGGCCAGTGGGAGCTGTAGATATTGCTTGAGCACAAAAACACCAAATATGGCACATCCTTCCCATAGCAACCACTGAACGATTACGCTAGTATCGAGCACGATCTAACCTATAACCCCTGATTTTTATGTCATTCCGCATCGCCTTTATTGGAGCCGGCTCCATCGGCTTCACCCGTAAACTGGTCGCCGACCTGCTGACCGTTCCTGAATTTTCAGATATCGAAATCGCCTTCACCGATATCAACCAGCGCAACTTGGAGATGGTCGGCCGCATCTGCCGCACCGACATCGCCGCCAACGGCCTGAAGGCCACCATCACCACGACCACCAACCGTCGCGAGGCGCTCAAGGGTGCCAAATACGTCTTTGTTGTCGTGCGTATCGGCGGCCTCGAAGCCTTTGCCACCGACATCGACATCCCGCTCAAATACGGTATCGACCAGTGCGTCGGCGACACCCTCTGCGCGGGCGGCATCATGTATGGCCAGCGCGGCATCTCCGCCATGCTCGACTTCTGTAAAGACATCCGCGAAGTCGCCGCCCCCGGCTGCATCCTTTTCAACTACGCCAACCCCATGGTCATGCTCACCTGGGCGGCCAACACCCACGGCGGCGTGCGTTGCGTCGGCCTCTGCCACGGCGTGCAAGGCGGCCACCAACAGATCGTCAACGTGCTTGGCGCCAAGTCCAAGGCCGAAGTCGACATCATCTGCGCGGGCATCAACCACCAGACGTGGTATGTAAATGTTCAATACAAGGATCGCCTGATCAGCGGCGAAAAGCTCCTGGCCGCTTTTGAGCGCCACCCCGAATACTCAAAGTCCGAAAAGGTCCGCATCGACATGCTCCGCCGCTTTGGCGTCTACAGCACCGAGTCCAACGGTCACCTCAGCGAATACGTTCCGTGGTATCGCAAGCGCGTGACCGAGATCAAAAAGTGGATCGACATGGAGCACTGGATCCACGGCGAGACCGGCGGCTACCTGCGCGTCTGCACCGAGGGCCGCAACTGGTTCGAGGAAGAGTTCGGCGCCGGCAAGGAGATCAAGCCCATGGACTACACGCCCGAGGAACGCTCCGAGGAACACGGCTCCCGCATCATCGAGGGTCTGGAGACCGGTCGCGTTTACCGCGGCCACTTCAACATGATCAACAACGGCACCATCACCAACCTGCCCGACGACTGCGTGATCGAGGCCCCCGGCTACGTTGATCGCAACGGCATCAACATGCCCCGCGTCGGCGACCTGCCGCTCGGCTGCGCCGCCGTCTGCAACGTCTCCGTGAGCGTGCAACGCATGGCTGTCCAGGCCGCCCTCACCGGTGACGACACCCTGCTCCGCCAAGCCTTCATGATGGACCCGCTCACCGGCGCCGTCTGCAACCCGCCTGAAATCTGGCAGCTCGTGGACGAGATGCTGGTCGCCGGCGAAAAGTGGCTGCCCCAATACAAGAAAGCCATCAAGGCCGCCAAGGCCCGTCTCGCCAAGGGTCCGCTCATCAAGACCAAGACGACCGCCGGCGCCGCCCGCGTAAAAACCCGCTCCCTCGCCGAGCTGAAAAAGGTTAAGTCCAACCCGCGCCGCGGACATTAATCGGGATAAGTGGTGCCGGAGTTGTGCAGTGACACTTGATCTGCTCAACTCCGGCCTACCGCTCTCCCCATGACCCTCCCCGCACTCCTTTCCGCCGTCGTTCTAGACACAGATACCTTCAACGAGGTCGACGACCAGTTTGCCCTCGCCCACCTCCTGCTCTCACCCGAGCAGGTTAATTTGGAGGCGGTCTACGCCGCGCCTTTTTCCAACACGAGGGCCGCCACTCCGGCCGAGGGCATGGAACTGAGCTACGAGGAAATTCACCGCGTGATCACCTTGGTGGGAGGCACTGCGACGCCCCCTCCAGTCTTCCGCGGTAGCACCGCCTACCTGCCCGGACCCCGCACACCGGTCGACAGCCCGGCCGTGCGCGACTTGATTGCCCGCGCCCTCGCTCCGCGCGAAGGCAAACTCCAAGTCCTCGCCATCGGAGCCTGCACCAATATCGCCTCCGCCCTGTTGCTCGAGCCGACGATTGCCGACCACATCGTCATCACCTGGCTGGGAGGTCACGCACCGCACTGGATCAACACCAATGAGTTTAATCTACAACAGGATCTCCACGCCGTCCGCATCCTGCTCGATACCGAGGTTCCCCTGCTGCTCGTCCCGTGCAATCCGGTTGCTTCGCACCTCTCGATCACTGTTCCCGAGTTGGAGGCCCATCTCGCTCCCCACAGTGCGCTCGGCACCTACCTGACGGACATCGTGCGCAGCTACGGCGACAATTCCCCCGGTTGGTCCAAGGTTATCTGGGACATCGCCGTGAGCGCTGCCGCAATCAATCCAGCCTGGATCCGCAGCGTCGAGGAGGAAAGCCCCCTCCTTAACGACGACTGCACCTGGGGCGACCGCACCGGCCGCCGCACCATTCACATCGCCCGCCAAGTGGAGCGCGACGCGATCTTCGCCGACTTCTACGCCAAGACCCGTAAATTGGGCCCCGCGTCTTAGGCTGTGTTTTTGCAATAAATCATAGTGTTAAGTCGTAGGCCACCCGCTTGCAGGCGAGGGCATCGTTCCCGTTGGTTGGTATCCAACGCACCCTCGGGGACGAGGGCGGCTACATTCAGAATTGTAGCCACGGGCGTCCCCGCCCGTGTGGTTTGAGTGTAACGTAGGATCGAAACCGATTCCCGCTTCGTGCGATCCGCGTGCAATCTGTATTCCCCGCAAAGAATGGCCATTGGACGCCCACCCGTGCCTGAATTAGCACCATGTCCCCAAGACCGCTCCTTCGGCTTTCCCTCTTAGCCCTCATCTCTACAGCCTCGCTCCTCGCCGACGTTCGCCTGCCCGGCCTCTTCGGTGATCACATGGTCCTGCAACAAGACTCCGCCATCCCCGTCTGGGGCTGGGCCGATCCCGGTGAAAAGGTCACCGTCGCCCTTGGCAACCTCACCGCGCAGACCCAGGCCAACGCGGATGGTAAGTGGCGCGTCGAGCTACCGGCCTCCAGCACGCAGTCCACGCCGCAGACGCTGCGCGTATCCGGGAAAAACCTACTCGAATTTACCGACGTCCTCGTCGGCGACGTCTGGGTCTGCTCGGGACAGTCGAACATGGAGTATGGCATCAAAAACATCTCCAGAGACGAAGTCCTTCCCGAGGAAATCCGCATTTTTCACGTCACCAAAGCCGCCTCGCTCACCCCGCTCGACGACACCCAGACCGTCCCGCTTGAGCTTCGCTACGATACCCTCTCGGGTTACTGGCAGAAGACCTTTTCCGCCGGCAGTTGGAACGGTTTCTCCGCCGTCGGCAGCCTCTTCGCCAAGGAAATCCATGCCAGCACCGGCCGCCCTGTCGGCATGATCGGCAGCTACTGGGGAGGCACACCTGCACAAGCCTGGACCGATCTCGCCACACTCGAAAATACTCCCGAACTCACCGGCTATGCCAACGGCCTGACCAAAATGAGCGATGACCATAAGGCCATCTTCCCCGTGGTCTGGGCCGACTACATTCGCGAAGTCGTGGCGTGGGATAAAGAAGTCTGGGGCGGTGAGGAAAACTACGGCCGCACTTTCGGAGAATGGCAACAAGCCGCCAAACTCGCCAAGGACTCCGGCACCGAGCCCCCGCCCATGCCAGCCCC
>JBBKWO010000024.1:0-59075 GCA_037969015.1 Opitutaceae bacterium | reverse complement strand
GCCCCCAACCCCGTCAGTCAATGAATACTCCGCTTTCCCATATTCTGGCCCAAAAAGGCCATGCCGTTACCAGCGTTCCGCCGTCCGCAACCGTAGCCGACGCCGTGCAAGTCATGAATCATTTCCACATCGGTGCCGTGGTCGTCACCGGTCCGCATAAACAGTTGCTCGGCATCTTTACCGAACGCGATGTGCTCAACCGTATCGTGGCCACAGATCGCGACGCCAAGACCACCCAGGTGCAATCGGTCATGAGCTCCAAACTCGTCACCGTCACCCTCTCCACCACGGTGGACGATGCCATGGCCCTATTCCAGAATCGACGCGTGCGCCACCTTCCGGTGATCGAACATGATGTGGTTGTCGGCATCATTTCCATCGGCGACATCAACCGGCATTTGCTCGAGGAAAAACGACAGGAGACACGCCACCTGCGCGATTACATCCACGGCGAAATCACCGGAGGAATTTGATACCAACAGTCCGAATAAACTCGGCTTTGGGTGGGGCGGGACCGCTGGGCCCGCCGTGTGCGACAACCGCTCACCGTTTGCATCCGTCGAGCCGGACGGCGCAGCGTGTAGCCCTACCTTCGGATCGGTCTAAATATTAAGGGACGTTGGTTATTGAGTCATTCCGGTCCGGATGTGCCGCTCGCGCATGCTCAACCGTCCCGCAATCATGCCGCGACCAAGGGTTGCCGGCGGCGATGAAACGCGCACAGTCTCGCGCTTCACATGGATCACGTCACCGCGGGAGAATTTTGGAATGGCAACGCCGAGGCGTGGTCGAAGCTGGCCCGCGCCGGCTACGACATTTATCGAGATCACCTGAACACGCCGGCGTTCTTTGATCTGCTGCCTCCGGTCGACGGACTGGATGGCATCGACCTCGGTTGCGGCGAGGGACACAACACGCGCCTGCTGGCGAAACGCGGCGCACGTATGACCGCCATCGACATCGCGCCGCTGTTCATCCGCCACGCATTGACGGAGGAGCAGCGCGAACCGCTGGGCATCACCTACCGCGAAGCCAGTGTGGTGGCGCTGCCTTTCGCCGACGGGGAGTTCGGCTTTGCGACGGCGTTCATGTGCCTGCACGACGTGCCCGAAACCGACCGCGCCCTGGCCGAGGCGTTTCGGGTGATCGCGCCGGGAGGGTTTTTGCAGTTCTCGATTTTACACCCGTGCTTTAATCCGCCGCACCGGCGCAACTGCAAGGATGAGGATGGCAACGTGCATGCGGTCGAGGTCGGCGACTACTTCGTCGATGCTCGCGGCGAGGTGGACGAATGGATTTTCGGCGCGGCCCCGGCGGCGCTGCGCGCACGTCTGCCCAAGTTCAAGGTGCCCCGCTTTCACCGTCCGCTCGGCGAGTGGTTGAATCTGCTGATCGCGACAGGTTTTGTGCTGGAGCAGTTCGGCGAGCCGCGTCCATCGCGCGAAACCGTGCGGGCACAGCCGACGCTGCAAGACGCGCAGGCGGTCGCCTACTTCCTGCACATCCGCGTGCGGAAACCGGCGGGAGCAGCCCTTTCAAAATAGAAATCCTCGGGGTATTTGACCCCAAAATAGATCTGCGCACGGGAGCAAGATGCTCCCGTTACCTTAGACCCCGACACTCCATAGTAGCGGGAGCTTCCAGCTCCCGACTCCGCGCCGCTGCAATGAAGGAGAACCCCTCAGCGAGAATTCTTTTTGTCGCGCTTGGCGGCTTTCTTTTCGGCCGGAGTTTTCTGCGGCGATTTCTTGGTCTGTTTCTTGGAATCTTGTGATTTGGCCATGGGAAGGAAAGGAGGTGGTGGAGTTTGGGAGGAAAACAAAACGCGGCGAAAAGGTTGTGCCTTCCCGCCGCCTATAAAACGCCCGGGGACGAATGATTACTTCTTCTTGGCGGCGGCAAGCTTGTTCTTGGTCGCTTGCTGCGCGTCGATCTGCGATTGTTTCTGCTTGTTCGCACCGACGGTTTTGGCCTGCTTTTGCGAGGCTTTTTTCTGAGTGGATTTAGGTGATTTGTCGCCCATGGTGGGAGTCCCTTCGTTGAGTTGACTCACCGGCGGAATGTTCGTTTCCCCGACGGCGTGGTCGGAGCTTCCCGCGTCTTCGGCCGATAGCGAGCCCCATCGCCAGCCTCTATCAACATCAGCGCCGCTCCAGTTTGATCAACCGGTTTAAACCGCGTCCCCGGAATGCTGATGGAACAGGTGGTCGTGATAAAGGGCCTCCCGGTATTCGGGTTCTTTTTTGTAGGCAACCATCAGATGGGGTTCGCGGATGATCGAGTTGATCCCGGCGCGCAGTCGGGCGAGCTCGATCGTGCGGTGAAGTTGCATGTAGTCTCCGGGCCACTCCTGAGTGTCGATCCAACGCAGCGCCGCTGCGGCAAAGCTGCCGTGTCCCCGGCCGCCATTGGCCCGGTAAAGAATGGCTTCCGCGATGTCCGTCCAGTCCTGACGCCGCGTATCAAAGGCGGGCACCTGATAGGTCGCCGTGCTGGCGCGGAGCAGCAGGAATTCATTAAACCCGATGTCGTCGAGCGGCTTGGCCGAGGAGAGCAACAGGCGCAGGCGCTTGGCCAGGGTGCCATGTGGCTCAAGCCGGCCGCGCATTAATTTCTCGAGCATGACCTGCCGTTCGGGAGGAAGCCGGTCTGCTTCGAGCACGATAAACAACGCCGGTTCCTTGTCCGCGTAAACAGGCTTGAACAAGGAGTCGAGATGAGCGGGTTCAAAATCATCGGCATGGCAGACCAAAAGACGGCTGGTGCCGGAGTGTGTGGCGTTGAGCGCGAGCTCGAAACGACCGGAGCCGGCACCGCCCTCCACCAGGGCCACGGTGCGAAATTCCTTCAGACGCACCAAGGCGGCCCTCAACGCGGCCGCATGTTTGGATTTTCCCGCAGTCAGAGGACTCAGCTGGGGGATGTCGGCGGCGGAGATGGCAGATGAACCGAATGGAGAATTGCTCGCAAGGGCTTGGCCACGGGCAAGAATGGTGGCGACTTTTTCGCGCAGAGTCCGGGGATCCACCGGCTTCTTGATCAAGTCGTCGATCCCCAGTTCGCGGTAACGCAGCGCCTGATCGGCAGTGACCGTGCCGGAACAAACCACCACCGGAAGCCGGGGTAGAAACCCGCGCAACTCGGTCAGCGCGCCCACCCCCGAGAGATTGGGCATGTCGTTATCAAGAATCGCCAGATCAAAGCTATTATTGCGCAATGCTTTAACCGCCTCGTTACCGTCATAAACGCTGACCACCTCGTAGCCGGCGGTCTCCAACAGGATAACCAATACACCACGACAAACGTCGGAATCGTCGGCAATAAGAACTCGGGATGTTGGGCGGGATTGAGCGGCTACCATGGTCGTTACTAAAGGGATAATTGGCTTAGCCTCTTTCAGGCCAAAATGGGCCCATGCCTGCGGATTGTTACTTTTCGGCGATGAAATCGTCTCAGACCCGATGCACCCGCCTCACGATCAATATAAGAAAGCGGGCTATGTCGTTTAACCTTTAAGCATGGCACGGACCTCGCTGGCATGACTGCACATGGAGTCTCATCACCTGTTGCATGATCTTGGCTGGTTGATGGTCGCGGCGGCGGCAGTCTCGATTATTTTTCGCGCACTGAAGCAACCGGCCATCATCGGCTACCTTGTGGCCGGACTGCTGCTTGGACCGTATGTGCTGCCCGTATCACCTTTAGGCGCGCCAGAAAATCTCAACGCGCTGAGCGAACTCGGGGTGCTCTTCCTGATGTTCTACATCGGCCTGGAGTTTGACCTTGGAAAGCTCAAGCCGGTGGCCGGAGCCGCCGTCCTGGCCCTGACTCTGCAAACCGGACTGATGGTGCTAATCGGCACCACCGCAGGCCAGTGGCTGGGTTGGACCGCGGTCGAAGGCCTGTTCCTCGGTGGTATCCTCGCGATCAGCTCGTCGATGGTGTGCTTCAAACTCATCGGCGAACGCGGTGAAATGCACCGCCCTTACGCCCGGCTCGCGGCTGGTGTGCTGATCTTGGAAGACATC
This sequence comes from Opitutaceae bacterium, assembly GCA_037969015.1. Classification (GTDB taxonomy): domain Bacteria; phylum Verrucomicrobiota; class Verrucomicrobiia; order Opitutales; family Opitutaceae; genus JAUWBF01. The sequence continues at coordinate 55,047 of JBBKWO010000024.1, read as the reverse complement.
CTCGCCATCGTTTTGCTGGTCGTGCTGGCCGGTGTGGCCGTGTCGGGACGGCTGGATGTCGGCGCGGTGGGCAAGACGACGTTCTTTGTCGGCATGTTTGTGGTGGTGGTGTTTGTCATCGGAAAGTTACTCGCGCCCAGACTGGTCAAACTACTGCACAAAATCGGCAACCCCGAGACGGTAACCCTGTTTACCGTGGGGCTTATTTTTGCCGTCAGCCTGCTCGCGGCCGAAGCCAAATTTTCGCTGGCGCTCGGCAGCTTTCTGGCGGGCGCCATTCTTTCGCGCAGTTCCATCGCCCACGAGATCGAGGGGCTGACCGCGCCGCTACGCGATTTTTTCTCGGCTCTGTTTTTCGTGACCATCGGCACCGTAATTGATCCGGGCGCGATTTGGGAACATCTGGGAACCATTGTGACCATAACCACGGTCATGATGGTCGGAAAATTCGTGACCTGCTGGACCGGTTTTGTGCTGGCCGCGGTGCCGCCGCCAGTGGCCACCCGTGCCTCGCTGGCCAAGGTGCAGATCGGTGAATTCGGTTTTGTCATCGCGGCGCTGGCTATCTCGCTTGGCGTGACCAATCCCGCGCTTAAGGCCATCGCCACCGGCGTGGCCGTGCTCAGCATCACGCTGACCCCGCTCGCGTTCTCTTTGCAAAAACGCGTCAACGAATGGGGCGCGGCCAGGATGCCCGCCCGCATGCGCACGGGCCTGCACGTCTATCTGGACTGGATCGGCACGGTAAAACTCACGTTGCGCGAAAGCAGTTTTCTCCGCGTGGTGCGCCGCCCCCTGCTGCGCGTCGGTCTCGATTTCCTGCTGCTCAACGCCCTGATCATCGTGATCTCACTAGTGGCTGCCTTTGTGCCCGGCGGCCTTTGGGGGCAACGTATGGTCTGGTTCCTGGGAGCGCTCATCTCCATCCTGTTTTTGGTCGATATCCTGCGCAGCCTCGACGTCATCACCCTCGCTCTGGCTGAGGTGGCGATGAACAGTCCGTCGCTCCGCTTTCTATCACAAGGACCGGTCTGCGCCATCCTCCGCTGGGTGGCGTTCAGTCTGATTCTGGTGGCGTTTTCCGCGTTGTTTCTGGCGGCCTGCGCACCTTATTTCCCGACCGGTGCATCGCTGGTGCTCTTTGGATTGGCGGCGATGGTCATGCTGTCGATCTGCTGGCGGCGCGCGGTGCATATCCAGAGCCAGTTGGAGTTCGCCGTCATGTCCTCGTTGGAGTCGCAGGCCCGCAGCGGCACACGGGCGGCGGTCGAGGATGCCGTGCAAAACATCACCCGCAAATACCCCTGGCCCGTCGAGTTGTCTGAGGTAGTGGTTCCGACCGGCGGCTCGGTGGTCGGGCAAACCTTGCGCCAAATCAACCTCCGCCGGGACACCGGCGCCACCATCGTCGCCCTGCAACGCGGAGGCACCGAACACTACGAGGTGCCGCCCGACCTGCCGCTATTCCCCGGAGACCATCTGTTGCTGGTCGGCGAACGCGCCCAACTCGAGGCCGGCACCGCCTTGCTGACCGCGCAGGGCATGGCCGCCCCGGAAACCGCCACCCTGCCCCACACCTTCAAACGCGTGCTGGTCACCGGCGCGTCGCCGTTGTGCGGCATGACCCTACGCGAGGCTGGCATTCGGGCCAATCACGGCGTCACCGTGCTGGGACTGCAACGCGACGAGGTTCGCCGCACCGGTCTGCCGCCCGACGAAATCCTGCATGATGGCGACCTGTTGCTCGTCATGGGCCGCGAGGAAGGTATCTCGGCCCTGCGCGAGGCCCTGCTCGGCAGCTGACCAGAAAGGCACGGCCGCAAGATTCGCTTGGTCCCGGACGCCGTCACTGTATGACTCTGCCTTTGCCGATGTCGGATATCATCAACCTCGCCGCCTACCACTTCACTCCGTTCAACACGGACGACCTGCCCGCCTACCGCGAGCGCTTGCTCGGGCGCGCGCTCGAACTCGGACTTCGCGGCACGATTTTGCTAAGCACCGAGGGCATCAATCTATTCATCGCCGGACCGCGCGAATCCACCGAGACCATGCTCGCCGAGCTGCGCTCGTTGCCGGGATTGGCGAACCTCACCCCCAAGGAAAGCGTTTCCAGCGATCGCCCCTTCAACCGCATGTTGGTGAAGATCAAAAAAGAGATCATCGCCTTTGGCGTGGATGGCATCGACCCGGCCCGCAACCCGGCGCCTCGACTCGATCCGCACACGCTCAAGCAGTGGCTCGACGAAGGCCGCCCCATCACCTTGCTCGATACCCGCAACGACTACGAAGTGCGCCTCGGCACCTTTGCCGGCGCAGTCGTGCCCGGCATCAATCAGTTTCGTGATTTCCCTGACGCGGTGCGCAAACTTTCTCCAGCGATGAAGTCGCAACCCGTGGTCACCTTTTGCACCGGCGGCATCCGCTGCGAAAAAGCCGCGCCCTTCCTGCAGCGGGAGGGATTTGAAAACATTTACCAACTCGACGGCGGCATCCTGAAGTATTTCGAGGAATGCGGCGGCGCCCACTACGAGGGTGAATGTTTTGTTTTTGACCGCCGGGTCGGCGTGGATGCCGGCCTCCGCGAAACCGAGACCAAACTCTGCTTCGCCTGCCAGATGCCCGTGACCGTCGCCGAGCAGGCCGACCCGCGTTACGTGCCGGATATCTCCTGCCCGCACTGCGCACGCGTCTGAGCTGAACGGTAGAAAACCGGTGCCGGGTTGTAACGCAAAACGGCAAGTTTAGTATTGTCGAAATCCTTAGGGATCATCGTTCTAGAGATCGTCGTCAGCCGAGCGATTCGGCCGAGATCAACCCGTAACCCCTCACCCTACTTTGCCATGATCGACTGGTGGAACGCACTCTCGGTGGACCTTAAGATTTTCTACGGCATCGGACTGACCGCACTCGTGGTCACGGTGATCCAGATGTTGCTCACGCTGATCGGACTCGGCGGAGACACGGTTGATGTTGATCTCGAGTTCGACGGTCCCGATGCCAACCACACTTCCGGCATCGGCCTGTTCTCCTCGCAAACCATCGCGGCCTTTTTTCTCGGGTTCGGCTGGGTCGGCGGCATGGCCCGCACCGCGGGACTGAATCTACTCAGCGCCGCCCTCATCGCCCTCGTGATCGGTGTCGCGCTGATGTTTGTCATGCTCTTCATGCTGCGCGCACTGCTCAGCCTGCAGTCCAACGGCAACCTCAACTACGCCACCGCCATCGGCAGCGAAGCCACCGTCTACGTCACCATCCCCGGCTCCAATCAGGACGGCGGCGGACAGATTCAGGTGCAAATCCAAGGCCGCCTGACCACCGCAGAAGCCCGCAAAGTCACCGCCGGCTCCATCGCCCCCGGGACCAAGGTCCGCATCGTCGCCACCGCCGGCCCCACCTCCTTTGTGATCGAGCCTCTGGCCTGACCCTCCGCATTTTTCACTCCACCCTCCAACTAACCAAACCATCATGGAATTCCTCATCGGCATTGGCTCGATTGTCTTTTTCTTCTTCGCGACCCTCATCGCGTTCGCCTCGCGCTACAAACGCTGCCCCTCCGACCGCCTGCTGGTGGTCTACGGTAAAATTTCCGGCGGCCGATCCGCCAACTGCTTCCACGGTGGCGCCGCCTTCGTTTGGCCCGTCATTCAAGGTTACCAATACCTCGACCTGACCCCGCTGCCCATCGACATCCGGCTTGAAGGCGCCCTCTCCAAGCAGAACATCCGCGTCAATACGCCCTCCACCTTCACCGTCGGTATCTCGACCGAACCCGGCATCATGGAAAACGCCGCCGAGCGTATGCTCGGTCTCGGCCTGACCGAGATCAAGGAACTGGCGAAGGACATCATCTTCGGCCAGATGCGCGTGGTCATCGCCACGATGGACATCGAAGAAATCAACGCCGACCGCGATAAACTCATCGCCAACATTTCCACCGGCGTCGAAGTCGAACTCAAGAAGGTCGGTCTGCGCCTGATCAACGTCAACGTGCAGGACATCACCGACGCGTCCGGCTACATCGACGCCCTCGGCCAGGAAGCAGCCTCCAAGGCCATCGCCGAGGCCAAGGTCAAGGTCGCCCAAGCCAAACGCGACGGTGACATCGGTGCCGCCGAAGCCCAGCGCGACCAACGTGTGCGTGTCGCCACCGCCGACGCCATCGCGACCGAGGGTGAAAATTCCGCCAAGGTCACCGTCGCCAACTCCAACGCCGAACGCCGTATGAAAGAAGCCGAGGCCGAACGCCTCGCTGCCACCTCTGAAAAGGTCGCCCAAGCCAACGCTCTCAAAGACTCCTACGCCGCCCAGGAAGCCGCCGAGCGCCAACGCGCCATCAAGGAAAAGGCTACCCAGGAAGCCAACATCATCGTGCCTGCCGAAATCGAGAAGCAAAAGGCCATCGTCGACGCCGAAGCCCGCGCCGAGTCCGTGCGCCGCACCCAGATGGGTGAAGCTGACGCCGTCCGCTTGGCCAAGCAGGCCGAGGCCGATGGTCTCAAGGCCGTCAAACAAGCCGAGGCCGACGGTCTGCGCTTTAAGCTCACCGCCGAAGCCGACGGCACGCGTCTCAAGATGCTCGCCGAAGCCGAAGGTGTGGAAGCCCTGCTCAAGAACAAAGCCAAGGGCTTCGCCGAACTCGTCGCCGCCTTCAGCAGCGAAGAGCAAGCCCAACTCATGCTTGTGATCGAGCAACTCCCCCGCCTCGTCGAGGAGCAGGTCAAGGCCATCTCCAACCTCAAGATCGACAAGATCACCGTCTGGGACGGCGGCAAAGGCGCCGACGGCAAAAACGCCACCAGCAACTTCCTCTCCGGCCTGATCGGTTCGCTGCCCCCGCTGCACGAAATCACCAAAAACGTCGGCGTGAAACTCCCCGAATACTTCGGACAGCTCACCGGTGAAAAACCCGCCGAAAAGACCGAGCCCGAACCCAAGAAAACTCCTCCGCCCGAAAAGCCGAAAGCCTGATAGCGCTCCCTTCAAGGGCCTCGTTCGCGAGGCCCTTTTTTATGCCCGCCTCCGACGCCACCACCACAGCGCCGTCAGATAAAGCGCTCCCGAAAGTGGAGCCAACAGGTAGGCCGAAATATTAACGGTCTGGGTGAGGATTATTCCGTCGGTAAAATCAGGATACAAACCCGTTGGATACAAGGGCCCGAGACCCGCCTGAAACCGCTCCAACGACCAATGCCCCAAACTCAACAATACGATTTCAATCACAACCATCAGCCCACCAAATCCAGCCGCGCCCCATTTTAGTTTCACCGGTTGACCATAGCCTCCACGACAGGCCGCGTGGGCTAGAAATCCAAAAACCAGCCCCGGTCCAGTCGTGGCGACCACGGCATATTGAACCGCCAATAAACTGAGGTTGGTGATCGGCAGTAAATCCCGGTGATAGTCGGTGAAGTGACGGGGTTCAACGTGCATCAGGTAAAGGTCATGCAGAACCGCCCAACCGATCACCAACCCGGCAAAGGTCAGGACAAACCGCGCCCGCCAAGGTCGCTCCTCAACTGACGACAATCGAGTGATCCATCCCAATCCCATTATCGCCAGACTGATTCAGATAATCACCCAAGTCGAAACCGATTCCGGCTCATCGCGCATTAAAGACAGAGCCTCGCCAGAAGGTTCCGGTTCTCGACAGCCTCCCGAAGCATGGCGAATATGGGACCATGATCCTCCCCTTGCCCACCACCCTGCCCGGCCTTGTTGCATGCTGGGACTTTCAGGACGATTCCCTTCAATCCAACGGTCCGGCTCGAATCCGCCTGAACGCCGGCGGCTCCGCTCCGCTGGAATATGTGAACGAGGGCCTATTCGGCCCGCGCGCGCTACGCTTTCGGGCCGAGGGCATCCACGCCGCAAACTACCTTTTTGCCACCGCTGCCGAGGCACCTGCGCTCAACATCGGCGGCCCCGAGGCTCAAGTCACCATCGTCGCCTGGATCAAGCGTGAACCCACTGACTACACCGGCTGCCAGTTCATCGCCGGCGTGTGGAATGAGCACCACCGTCGCCAATACGGCATGTTCCTGAATCTCTACATCTGGGATTCCTCAGAACAAGTCGGCGCACACATTTCCAGCCACGGCGGTCCGACGCCCGGCCACCCGTATTGTATGGATGTCGCCATCGGCACCACACCCGTGCCGGTCGGCCATTGGCAATGTATCGCCATCACCTACGACGGCACCCACGCCCGCGCCTACCTCAACGGCAAACTCGATGTGCGCGAACCGCAAGGTGCAGCCGGACGGAATCCATTCCACTATCCCGGCGGCCTGCTCAAGGGCGACGCCGACTTCACCGTCGGTGCGGTGTCCCGTCCGGCCAAGGTAGAGAGCGACGGCAAAGGCGGCTTCATCGAGAGCGGCGGATTGATCGCCAACCCGTTCACCGGCCTGCTCGGCGGACTGGCGATTTTTGACCGCGCACTCACCGATCCGGAGTTAGCCGCACTGGCGGGCATCGGCCGCCAGAATCCGGTAGTTTGACACGACCACCGTGACGCCCTCCCTTTGACCAAAGAAGGGAGCGCCACCATCGAGACCTGTCTGCGGGAATCCGCGTTATTTGGCGACTGCCCAGTCCGGCATCTGCCCGAGATGCAGGTCCAGCACCAGCGGTCCCAATAGCCACACGAGCAGCACGATCACCGGCACCAGGATCACGTTGAGCCACATACCGGCCTTCGCCATCTGCGGCAGACGCAACACCCCGCTGCCAAACACAATCGCGTTGGGCGGCGTGCCCACCGGCATCATGTAGGAACAGTTGGCCGCCAACGCCGTGGGGATGAGAAACAACAGCGGGTTTTGGCCGAGACTGATCGCCACCGCGCCCACGATGGGCAGGAACGTCGCCGCCGTGGCCGTGTTGCTGGTCAACTCCGTCAACATCAGCATGCCAAAACAGATCACCGAAACCGTCAGCATCACCGGCCAGCCGCCCAGCGCCGCGCACAGCGAGCCCAGATACTCCGACAAACCGTGCGCTTGAATCACTCCGGCCAAACTCAGGCCGCCGCCAAACAGGAGCAGCACATCCCAAGGCAACCCCTTGGTCGCCTCCCAGTTCATCACGAACTCGCCGCGCTTGATGCTGACCGGCAACAGGAACAACACAATCGCACCACCGATCGCGATCGTCGTGTCCGATAGCATCGGCAGCTTGTCGTCGATAAACGGCCGGCAGATCCAGCCCACCGCCGTCAGCACAAACACCGCGGCGACCAAAGTCTCTCCCAGTGAAAACCGCCCCAACTTGGTCCGCTCCGTGGCGATCAACTCGTCCATGCCCGCCACCGGTTCGCTATCGAGGCGAAAGGCGATGCGTGTAAGCACCAAATAAACTAGCGGCAGCGCCACCAGAGTCACCGGCAGGCCGATCATCATCCATTGCCCAAAACCGATCTCGAACCCGTAAACCTTGTTCAGATAACCCGCCAGCAGCGCATTCGGCGGCGTGCCGATCAACGTCGCCATGCCACCCGTCGTCGCACCATAGGCCACCGCCAGCATGAGCGCCGGACCAAAGTCCTTTCCCGGCCCGGCATAGCTTCCCTCGCCCTTGGCCAATGCCACCACCGACGCCGCAATCGGCAGCATCATCAGCGCCGTCGCCGTATTGCTCACCCACATGCTGATCAGCGCACCGGCCAGAAGAAACCCCGCCACGATGCGGTTGGGCCGCGTGCCCATCACCGCCACCAAATTGATCGCCACGCGCCGGTGCAGATTCCACCGCTGCATCGCCAGCGCGATCAGGAAGCCACCCAGAAAAAGAAAGACCAACGGGTTCGCATACGGCGCGGCCACTTCCTTGATTTTGCCCAGGCCCAGCACGGGGAACAGCACCAGCGGCACCAACGCCGTCACCGGGATCGGCACCGACTCGCAAATCCACCACGCTGCCATCAACGCCGCCGCGCCCGCCGTGCGCCAACCTTCCACGCTCAATCCCGCCGGGGGATCAAAAAACAACGTGAGCAACAAAAACGCCGGCCCGATGATCCAACCCGACCATTGGCGCAGACCGTAGGTGGAGGGATGCTCAATGGCATCACGAATGGTATGGGTCTCTTTGCCTGACGACGGGGTAGAACGGGGCATGGGCGGCATTCAGCCAAACCCCGTCCCATTGACCAGCCTGAACCGCCCCTTGGCGGCGACTTAACAGTCAGGCTCCTTAGCACGACTCCGTTCGATGGATACAAAACGGATCCAAGCCGTAGGCTGATTCGCCTCCGCCGAGTCTGCGTTTGTAGTGCGGTCGCGAGCCCGGCGCAGACGGGATTAGACCGTCGCTCTGCCTCTCAGTCGAAACGTCTTCGGCTACGCCCTTACTGCGTCATTACAAACGACAATTCCAAGGAGCGCCGCTTGCCAAGCGGCGGGGTTAATCTCGAACCGTTGTTTAACCACCAGGGGCTGTTTCTGAAAAAAAACATGGCGCCAAGCCGTAGGCCGCCTGCTTGCAGGCTGCCTACGAGAACCAATCCTCCACCTCTGGATTATTTCGAAAACAGCCACTAAACGAATCACGCCGCAAACCGCGCCAGCTCACGTTCACCCAACGCCTCTACCCGGCTGAGCAACCAGGTGTATTCCGGTGCCCACAACCGCGCGCGGATCGGCTCCAAACGGCAACGTGCCAAATCCGGGTCCGCAATACGGCTAAGAATATCCAACGCCTCGCGAGTCGCCGGCAATCCCAGCCACTCCAGCACCGCGAAAACACCACCACGCTCGTGAACTGCATTGATCTCGGTCCAACGCGGTGTCTCGGTGCCGCGCAACATCGTGTGTGCCGCCAAAAACGGCACCAACGCCGGCGTCTGTTCCAAATCCTCAAGCAGGGCCGGACAACGCGTGATCACCGCCAGCGCCGCCAGCCGGCCGGCACGAAACTGCCGGACCAACTCCGCCTCGGCCCGCGGCATAAACGACAGGTAACGCGTCCACGTCACCGGGCAAAGCGCCTCCTGGGCATTGGCAAACGACGCATCGGTCGGGTCGGGGTCCACTGACAGCCAACGGCCGTCGATCTGCTGCTCAAAACGCACATCGGACCAGACGGTGACGCGGTGCGGACGATTCTGATGAAACCAAGCGAGAAGAACAGGCTCGGCGATTTTCTTGGCGACGGTGCGGCGTTTCATAGTGCCACCAATTTACCGCAAGACTGGGACATTTATTGTCCCAGTCTTGCGTTATCTGATTATTTTATAAAAAAACTCTGTGTCCTCCCCGTGGACCTAAAAACCGAGGAAAAGTTTAACCCAATAGGTTAAACTTTTCCGCTCACTACTTTCCCTCCCCATGGCCGTTCCACTCGTCAAAACCTCCCGCCCTCCGCTTGAGCGCATGCTGCGCATCCACGAGGAGCTGCGGCACAACCGCACCGTCAACTGCACCCATCTGTGCGCACAGCTCGAGGTCACCCGCAAAACCATCGTTCGCGACATCGCCTTTATGCGCGAACGGCTCGACCTGCCCGTCGATTTCGACCGCAGCGCACAGACCTACCGCTATGCCAAACCAGTCGAGGTCTTTCCCACCGTGCAAGTCACCGAAGGCGAACTGCTCGCCCTGCTCGTCGCCCGCCGTGCCCTCGAACAATACCAAGGCACCCCTTTCCACCATCAGCTAGAGGTTGCCTTCGAAAAACTCACCAACGGCCTGAAGGATCGCATCACCTTTTCCCCCGCCGACGAGCTCGCCACTGTGTCCTTTAAGAACGTCGGCCTCGGCAAAGCCGACCTCACCATTTTTAACCTGCTCAGCTCCGCGGTGCTCAATCATAACGAAGTCGAGTTCGACTATCGCAAACCCGGTGACAAGACCGCCACCCGCCGCCGCGTGCGTCCTTATCATTTATCCCACCGCGAAAACCTCTGGTATCTGATCGGCCACGACGCCCTGCGCGACAAACCCATCACCTTCGCCCTCCCCCGCATCACTGCACCGCGTAAGCTCAACAAAACCTTTGTGCGTCCGGTCGACTTTGACCCGTCGAAGTTCTTCTCCAGCGCGCTCGGCGTCTTGGTCGGCGACGGCAACCACATCGTCAAAATCCGCTTCACACCCCTGGTCGCCGACCGCGTCCGCGAACGCGTCTGGCACGAAACGCAGGACATCAAAGACCTGCCCGACGGCGGCATCCAGCTCACCCTCCGCCTCGGAGCCCTCGCCGAAGTCGAACGTTGGGTCCTCGGCTGGGGCGCCGATGCCGAGGTGCTCAAGCCAATCGCCCTACGCGAAAAAATTTGTGCGACCGCCAATGCCCTACTGACCGGTTACTCCCGTTAACGTAGCACACTGCCGGTCGCCAATACGTTGATGAGCTCGTTGAGTTTCGTGATAGTATCAGCCAACGTCGCGCTGCCCGACAGAGCGGCAACCGTTCCTCCTCCCGGAGGAAAATCGATATAGAATTCTTCCGTCGCCGGGCTTAAGACCGGGTGATCGCTTCGACGAATCGTGAAGCGTTCCCCCACCGCAAATGTATAGGATAACAACCCGTAAGGCAGCGCCAGATTGGCATTGAGTCCGGGTGACACACCGCCGCTCGTATAGTCAGGCGTCACCACGGTGAGCGTCTTGGTGATCACTTCGCAAAAACAACTCTCTCCTGGCATCAGATCACTGAGGATACGCGAAAGCTGTTTCCCATTGATACCGGTGATGCGAACCGAGCGGTGCCCAAGCAGGGTCGCCACTCCGTCGAGTCCGGAACCCGATATGCCCACTGTAGCCGTCATCCCTTCCGTCAGTCCGCTTGAGCCGGTGTTACCGCTTGCACGGGCGACACCGGTGACGTGGAACCCCCGCGAGTCGGCATTCACAAAGGGTTTGGTGCAGGAACCGGCAAACCAGACATCATTCGCATGCACCCGACTGTAGGCACCGGCTTTTATGAGAAATCCCCCCGTCACTTCACCGATCGAGGCAAAGCGAGGATTCTGCAGCACCACGTTTTCAGCGGAGTTGGTGAGGTTGTAGCCGGTGATATCAAAGCCGAAGTTCGCTTTCTCTATGTAGGGAGTGGTGAACGTTAGATTTTGACCGGAGTTGATCAAGCAGGCCGTTTCACAACCCTGCATGGAGACTAGGTTGGCCTCAATCCCCTGCGGATAACGGTATCCGGACAAGCTGGTGTTTTCCGCTCCGATTTCCAACGAAACACCGATGCGGTTGTTGCCGTCGTCAGCCTGCAATAAACAGTTCGACATCACGATCTGATTCGACTGTCCGGTGATCTTGATGCCCGTGCCGGCCACACCGGAGCGACGCTCGACCACAACCTGTTCGATGTTGATAAACTGATGCGGCAGCGAGGAGCCGGTCGCGCCACCGCGCAGCCAGATGCCGTTGGCGAAACCGTGAACGTCGACCTCGCGGACGACGCTGTTCCACCACCCGCCGTGCTGCGTCCCGCTCGAAGGCAATGCGGAGGCGGCATAGATCGCCCACATGGCCGCACTGCTGGAATCAGCCACCAGATTCAGGTTCACCAGATTGGTTCGCACGTTGGGTCCGGGCGCGAACTGAATAAGTCCGTCCACCGCCGTGCCGGCCTTCGCCTTCAGAGTGGCGGAACGATTGGTCCGGGCCATCAACGTGACCTTGGATTTCAAGGTCAACGACAGGATCAAATATTCGCCCTGCGCCACGAGCACCGTGCCGCCACCGAGGGCGGCCATGTCGTCGATCGCTGATTGAAAGGCCGATGTGCTGTCGGCAACACCGGTGGCATCGGCGCCGTATTCAAGGACGTTCGCCTCGCGGCCGGCATAAAGGCTGACCACGGTATCGCGAAGATCTTGGGCACCGATGTCGCCCAGCGTGTTTACAGGGAGGAGGTCGAGCACGTCGCCCGGCAATCGGATCGTGTCTGGCATGGGATATGGGGTTTAGAGGGTTGAGGTATGGAGCGGAAATCAATGGAACGCTTCGGGGGCGAATGCGGAGGAAAACCCCGAACCGGAGGGGGGATCGGCCTGAGCGCGTGGCGAAAGCCATGCCCCACCGATAAAACCGACTAGGCCATACCAGCCTCCAAGCACACCGAGATGGCGCAAAAAACCTCGCCGTGAACAAACGGCGACGTTGCGTGAATCATTTTGAGACGGGGTGGACATAAAGAGGATGAAGTGACTCAGTCGGGCGATGAATCGCCGAGCCAGGCTCCGTGCGAACGCAGCACCGCCTGCAGGTTCGTCACATCGATGTCGACTGCGGCGCAATCGGTCTGAAGCGCGAGACCGACTGCAAGACCGGCGGCTTCGCCCATACCGAGCGTGTTGGGCATGCAGCGCACAGCAGCTAGTGCCTCGTGCGTCGCACTCAGGCAACGTCCGGCCACAAGCAGATTGTCCACCCCGACCGGCACCAGGCTGCGATAGGGAATCGTCCAATGCCTCCCTCCGTAAAAATGATCACGGGGGATTTCTATCTCACCTCCGGTCGGACTGTGGATGTCGATCGGGTAGGCACCATAATTGATCGCGTCGGGAAACTTGACGAAATCCCAGATATCATCCCGCGTGAGCACATAATGGCCGACGATGCGGCGCGTCTCGCGCACTCCGATCTTGGCTGCGGTGGTCGCGATGTAGCTGTGCTCAAATCCGGGCACATGCGGGCGCAGAAATCGGTCCAAGAACTCCCACGCCTGCAAACGTCCTTCGAGTTCGGCGCGGGACAACGAAACGGAGTCAGCCCCATCGCAATCGAGCACACGGGTAACATTAAACATCATCTCGCCAGGCCGGGATCCGACGATCGTGCCAAACACGTGCGATCGACGTGGATTGCGCATTCCCTCTCGTGCAGAAACCTCGGCCCAGTGCGCATCCATGCGCCGTGCCCCACCCCAAGCCTCGAAGCGGGCAACATCAACATGGGCGACCGAAAACACGAGGCTCGCAGGTTGTGTAAGTCCGTCCAACTGGCGCCCGACCTCGCAGGGAACACCGGCCAGAGCGGCCAGATCGGCATCGCCCGTCGCGTCGACAAAGAAGCGGGCTGCCAGTGCGCGGCGTCCGCCTTTGCCTTCGACAATCACAAATCGCACGCGTTCGTCTTCCCTAACGACTCCGACCAGGAGCGTATGCAGGCGCAGCATCACACCGGCCTCGGCCAGCATCTCGATCAGCAGCACCTTGAGTTTTTCCGGATCGACCTTGATCTCATTAACGCTTCGCGGATCACCGTCGCATCCGCCGCGCGCGGCGAGTCTTTCGATCATCTCGTGAAAGAAACCACGCACGACCTGACGTTTCCCGTCGTGACAGCCCAGCAAAGGTATTCCGCTGACCAGCGTTCCACCAGGAAAGCCCGCAGGATCGATCAGGGTTACGCGACAGCCGGATCGTGCCGCGGCGATCGCTGCGGCGATGCCCGCGCTGCCCGCACCTGCCACCACCACATCTCCGGCATCCTCCAGCGGCGTATGCAGCGTCTCCGTGATCGTCTTCATATCGGTATTAACGCGCTCCTTCCGGCATCCCTGTAATTGTGCACACGGTCATTGAATAAGGAGGCAATACTATGCTCGACGATGCAGCAGCGGTTGGGATTTCCGGATCGGGATTCACCGCAGGAGGATCGGTCCACTTGGTAGGGTTTTTCAAAAAATGAGGCAAGGGATCGGGGCCACCATAGATCCAGGTCGGGCGGAGCATGGCACCGGCCAGGTTAACCGTGCGCGGCACAGCGGTTCGGTTGACAAACACCATCTCGCGAGCCGTAACCGCATCTCCGAAGGCGTAGGCGGATACCGGGGCGAGGCTCACAATGTCGCGCGTATAGCGCACGGCGATGTCCCGATTGGCCCACTCGTCCGAAGTGATTGAATACGCATGACGGTAGCGGCTAAGAATTCCGCCAACCGCCTTGAATGTGTGTGCGGTCGGAAGCCTGACGATACCAAGGGAGCCTCCCGATTGACGCTGCCCCACGCCAAAACCATTTCCACCTAGGAGATCATGGTAGGCAGTGATGGCGACTCCGGGAACCGTCGTCATGGAGAGCAGACGGTCAGCACGCGCGATGGCCATGCCGGGCGTTTTCAGAAACTGCTGCCGGTCCCGCTCTTCTCCCTGCGCCTGCAGCATGCCGGTCGGCAGAAATCCCCACTCAGTCACCCAGAGCTCCTTGCCGGGAAAACTCGCAGCCTGTTCCTTGAGCTTCGCCAGACTGGAGGTGTTGAACGCAAAAAAGTAATCCATGAGTCCGGCCACGTTGAATGCCGTCATGTCGTTGACCGGCGGAGACACGTGCACGGTGACGGCTTCATAAATGTCCGGTCGCAGGCGGAAGCTCTGGTTCCAGAGGTCGATGCGTCCCTTCTGAGTGGTCTCCATATCCACCGAATAGTTTTCCATCGCATGGGCAGGATCGGCCGACACCCGGCCCTCCAGGTCGGCTCCTACGCCGACGACACCGACCTGAATGGAGGGATCGAGTGCCCTGAGGGCCGCGTGAATGTCGGCGCAGCGCAGCACGTAGTCGGCGACCTTGGGAAACGCGGCGTTGTTGATCAGCGCGTAAAGTTCGTTGCCCAACTCGACCCGGATCGGCTGGTGCGTAAGGGTGCGCGCCACCTTCACCTGCTCGACCAGCGACTCGACGGACTCGGAGCTGACGTTGAGGCAAAGCACATAGGGCAGGTCGAGCGTGGCGGCCGGCTTGTAGATGTCCGCCATCGTCAACGGAGGAAAGCCGGGATGCAGGTTGATACGTTCCAGCATGCCGACGATATGGTCGCCGTAGAATTGGGTGTAGTTCGCGTCCTTGGAATTAAGCGGACGGCCCTCGCGCCAAAGAAAATAATTGGAGCCCGTTCCGTCAGGACCACGCAGGCTCTCAAAACCGACGTCACGAATGAAGTCGATGCTCTGCACATCGGCATGGTCCTTGGTGCGCCCCACACCAAAGAGTCGGCTGTCATGGACTCCGAAGAAGCCCGGGGGCACTTGGCGAATGAGAGCGCCGGACCTAAAAGTAATCATACCGGTCTCCTCGGCACGCCCAAGGCTGAATACACCGCCCAAGATACAGAGCGGCGCGAAAAAACGAATAATAGAAAGTCGGAACTTCATGAAAAATGGGGACGCAAAAAGTCTCGCCGCGTTAAAATTCAAGCGGAGGAAAATGAAATCGGTGAAAACGGAAATGGCTCAGCGGCGGCGGCGCACCACGACCATCATCAACACGCCAATCCCGGCGAAAGTCCCGTAAGTCGAAGGTTCAGGCACAGCCGCAGGCATGACATCGGCCCAGGTTGTGCCGATGGCCAGACCATCGAAACGATACTCCGTTCCTGCAGTCATGTTGTTGAAGGCAAACCCCAGGTAACTCACCGAACTTACGCCCGTGGCTGAGACGGTGCTGGCGGTCGGCGATTCCGACGCTGAGAACGCGGGATTTATCCAGACATCAACCGACTTATACTGCCCGCCCGACTGGCTGAACTTGGCGACGACCAGATTCACGCTGGAGTCCGAAAGAGCAGTGGTGCTCGTGGTGACGCCGTAGACCTTGGCCGCCAAGCCATCGTTAAAGACGCCGGCATCAATGTCCTTGTTGTGGTTGGTTCCGGCGGTGTTGCTCGCCCAAAGATAAATAAAATCCGTGGCCGTGCTCGGGGTGATTTGCTGAACAAGGAAGCGCACATAGATGTCGGAAGCATTCACCGTGGATATTCCCACAAGCGCCGGGGTGGTGGATGAAGCCATCGTTCCATAGGTGTATTTGAGGGCGTTGACCCCGCCTGCTATCGTGCCGCCGCCGGACACGGCATAACTGAGGCCGCCGCTGATGATATCAAAATTCCCATCGGAAGTGGTGGTCCAGGACCCGGTGAACCCGGTCTCGTTTACGCCGCCGGTCTGGCCGTTGAGCGAACCGACCGAGTATCCGGTATCAAAGCCGGTCTCAACCAAGACAGAGGCACTGATCGGAAGACAAAAAACAAGCGGAGCCACGATGCCAATCGGGCCGAAGACTAAGGAAGCAAGACTGCGAGGCGTATAGTTCATATTAGTGGAGTAGACGTTGTTTGTAGGCGGATAAAATTTTCGAGGCATAACCGGCGTGACCGGAGTCGTTCGGGTGCCAGCGCACACCGCCACTCTCGCCCCAGCCGAAATTTACCGGGTCGTCGGCCAGTTCACGAACGGAGACGAAAGGCACTTTCAACTCTTCGCAGATACCCCGCATCGCATCCTCAACCTGACCGGGCCAGCCGTTGTAGCGGCTGTTGGAGTTGCCCAAGATCGGAGACCACGGTCCAACCGCGATGACCCGGGGAGGTGTGCCTTGCGTCTGAAAAGCCGTGAGCAGTTTCCGATAGTTGCTGCGGAGACTATCAAGGCCGTCCGTCTCCTTCTCGTGCTCGCCGAGTTGCACAATCACGAGATGCGGCTCAACGACCGCCACTTGGTCGACGGCGGCCAGACGCTGGGCAACCGTTCCGCTACCTCCGAGCGTATGATAGAACAGTTCCACCTTCCGGTCAGGAAGGAGTCCCTGAAGTTCTGCGGCGAATACATGCGCGTAGTCCTTGGACTCTTCGCTGGCGGCCATGCCGGCTTCATGATCCCAGCCAAGCTTCTTGACGATGGCCGCGTTGGTGCCGTGCTTGGTGATGCTGTCGCCGATGAACAGGATTCGATAGGCGTTGGCCGCATCGGATTTTTCCAAGGATGTCTGAACATCGAGCTGTGATTTCACCCCATCCTCGGTTGCCCCGAGCCCGGTGAAGAGCAGCAAAGAAAAGACGATAGCGGAGAGCCTCGGCAATATCCGATGGCCCCGCGTGAAAGCGCTGTCAGAGGTAAAGATCATGGAAATAGTAAAATCAGAGCAGGTCCCAAAGTGACTGGTCGGCCATCAGAACGACCTCGGTTTCAAGGGAGACGTGGCCGTCCAGCCAAAGCACGGTGGCCCGGCCGTCGAAGGAGAAATCCACAACATAGTCCGTCAGACTAAGCCCCGGAGGCCGTATGTAGGAGCGCCAGCTGTCAAAGGAACCCGAGGTGTCTGTCCCATTGCGACTCGAGGCAATCATCAGGGTGTTGGCGGGCGAAACGACTTCGTTCATATATACCCACGGCTTGGATGTGCGTTTCGGCCAGCTGAGATAAGCGTAGTTGTAGCCGTATCCGAAGCGGTCGGGCTCCAACACACTGGCGTAGACCGGCATCTCGCCCGCATCGGCGAAATCCTTCGTGCCCGCACGCCCGAGATATGGAGCGAGCAAACCGGTCCAGTTCCTAAGCGAACTTGCAATGCCCTCGGATGGAAGAAAACAAGGCACGACACGGCCATGGTTTTCACCGCTCCACAACTGCGCGGCCACGGATATCTGACGCAAATTGGAGAGTGCCTTGGTCTGTCTCGCATTCGCACGCACCCGACCAACCACGGGGATCAAAATCGCGGCCAGAATGGCGATGATCACGATTACCGTCAAAAGTTCGACTAACGTGAAGCCACGTCCCCGATCAGCGGAGGAAAGGTGAACGCGCCTCAGGTCGACACAGGAAAATTGGCAGGGGTGTGCCATGGGGAAATGGGGTAAAAAAAGCAAAGACTGAAGGGCTTACATTGTGCTGGCGTGCCGGATAACCTCACCGCGAACGAGCAATTCATCCGCTGGCGCAGGAATGCCGGACACCAGTTTCTCCAAGGTCTCAAAAGCCAGACGCCCGATCCGTTCGCACGGAGAACGATAGGTTGATACCCTCAAGGCATCCGAGGACTCGGGCTCATAATAACCATCGATACCCGCAATTTTAAGATCACGCGGAATCACGATTCCGGCGGTCTTGGCGGCTTCGGCGATGCCATAGGCGAGGAAGTCCGTCGCCCCCACGACCGCATCGAGATCACCGACCGCCGCCAAGTATTTCGACGCCAGCCGTGTGGGTTCATCCAAGGGATAAACAAAGTTAGATTCCATCGACGCGTCGATTCGCACCCACTCGGGCCGGACCGCTAGCCCCGCCTCCTCCATCGCACGCCGATATCCCTGCTGTCGGTCGCGCATCGCCATGCTGCCGGCACGATTGGAGAGATAGCCGATCCGACGCGCTCCCTGTTCGATGAGATGCCGGGTAATCGCATAGCCAGCATGAAAATTATCCAAAACCACCGTTGGACGCCCTAGTCCGGGCAGGTTGACCGAAGCGAGCACCAGCGGACACTTGGACGATACGATAAGTTGGGAAAACGCCACCTGCATTTCCGGCGTCGCGACGTTCGGATAGATCACCGCACCCTTCACGTCGAACTCCTGAAGGCGCTGCAGAAACTCAGCCTCCTTGTGATAATCAGCACCGGATGAAAGCATCACGACGCGACGTCCGCTCTCATTGGCCGCTTGCTGGAATCCCTTCACCGTCCTCCAAATGCCCTCGTGTTGATCGCTGGGATAGATGAACGCAAACGCATCCAAATCGACCGACCTACCCTGCCTCGAATCGGCCACACCCGAGGCACCAGTGACTCGGGTTCCCACCCGCGCCTTGCGCTCTACCAATCCTTCGTGAGCCAGCAGCGCCATCGCCTTGTTCATAGTCCCGACACTGCAATCAAAACGCTCGCACAAATCCGTCTCGCGCGGGAGCAATTCGCCCACCGTCCACTCACCGGCAAGCACGAGGCGGCGAAGCTCACCATGGATGTCAGCAACTTTCTTGGACGATTTAATAGCCACGGTGATTAGAAATCAAATCCCTCAATAAAAATCAAGTTATTTGTTAATATTCGATTTTATATCCCCAAAGCTACATTTCACGCCACCGAATTCCCGAACTAGGAGTTCACTTAACCCACCTTTCCAAATTCGCTCGGCAATGGCCTCCATCCCCTGGTCACTGGGATGATTCAAGACAGAGGCGTCGACCGGAGCCGGCCCCAGATAATACCCAACCGAACGGGCTAAATGACCACCCACACCCAGATCCGAACACTTCACGTAGGGCCATCCATGCGCAGCAGCCACTCGGGAAAGCGCCAGGTCCGTATTGCCATTGATTGCCCAAAAACTGCCGCGCACCACCACCTCCGCGTGACGTGAGCCACTACGCCCTCCAGCGATGATTGAGATCATATCACCATACTTCGCCTCGTAGCCAGCCACTTGATCATCATGCAGACCCGTGTTTTCCGATATACACGAGACGATGATATCCGGCTCAAAATCACGAGCATAGGTCACCAAGGGAATATCATGCCGGATGACAGGCCATGTGCTTTCCCAGAACGCCATGTTGTGCAGCATAAAAACCACCGACCGCCCCCCCATCGCCTTCCTAATTCGGGCCATCAACAGGTGCGCAAAATCATACTCCGGCGCACTCGCAGCCATGCCCCAATTTCCCGCCCAGCCAATACGGGGCAACGGGCTGTTTTTCAAAATACTGTTGCCGATGATCAATACCCTCAACGCCCCAGGATTGTCCGGCACAGACTCCGGCGGATTGGTGACAGGCGGACGAACAGCAATCACCAAAGCCGGACGCTCCGACTCCGCAGCACGACTCGAAGAACCGACCCGGAAAGCCCTAGGGATTCCGTCCGCAATCAACTGACTCGGCCCGTCACGCAACTGCAGTAAAAAGCCAAACCCGACCCCCTCGGCATCAGGCCGGGCAGCCTCCTCCTTCACAAACCGAGTCACATCAAATCCATAGGATCGACCAGCCTCACTCGATGCATTCAATGCGTTTGGGAAAAGCTGCTTACGCAAGGTGTCAAAGTCACTTTGATTCACTCGGTAAGCCGTGCGATACCCGGCACCATCAATATCAACCTGCAAACCGGAAGTCTCGGACGCCCCACTCAAAAAAACGCGCAGCGACACCGATACGTCCGGCTGCATGACCGCAGCCTTCTGCTCCTTGGTCAGCACAAAAGGGATCCACGCCTTGGCTTCGACCGCATCCGCCGACTCCCCGACGATTAGACTTCCAACCTTACGCCCCTGTATCTTCACGTCACCATGCCCATCCGCATTTTTATCAATGACATAACCATCCGATTCTGTTGCGGAATACAATATCATCTCATCTTGCGCAACCAGACGCGCAACCATCGCCACCATCAAAAGGACCAGGCTCAACGCGCGGAGTTTCGGGGACGCCAAACCAATTAGGTAATTACTCATGGGGTAACAATTCAGACCTCATTTATTGAGGAAATTCATTCGAAAACTATTAATTTGATTTTATATGTAAAGATCGATTTTATCTCAAGCACGCTACCTCCACCTCATGTCGCCCCCAAGATTGCCAGCAGACGAATGCATGCCGCCCTCCCTGTGGCCCGACTCCCCTCAGGGTTTTAATGTCACGAATGCGCGCTTCGCTTGGAAACTCAGGGACGCACGCCTAGGGGCGGCGCAAACCAGCCGGCATATCCAGGTGGTTCGCGTTGACGACACTTCGATTCCACAAGCCAACGCCTTCGCGGGTGAACCGGTCTGGGATTCGGGCGAAGTCTTCAGCACCGACTCGCTCTATGTCCCCTACGAAGGCCCCCCGTTGGAGCCACACACCCGCTATCATTGGCGAGTGCGCATCCGCGACCACAAGGGCCACCTGCTCCCGTGGAGCTCTGCCGCATGGTTTGAAACCGCGTTTGCCGAGCCCTCCCCGAATTGGCCCGCCACCGGATGGGTCACCGCAAACGATTCCGATAACCCGCAGTGCCCGCACCTGCGCAAAACCTTCACTTTGGCGGCCCGGCCGCGCTCTGCCCGCCTCTACATCACCGCCCGTGGCTTGTTTGAGGCCCGCCTTAACGGTGGTCGCGTAGGAGAAGACCTGCTTACTCCCGGGTGGACCGACTACACCCGGCGCATCGAATACCTCACCTACGACGTGACTGCGAACCTGTCGACCGGCCCCAACACCTTAGGGGTAATCCTTGCCGACGGTTGGTATGCAGGGCACCTCGGCTGGAACGCCGCCACCCCGAACCGGCACTACGGCCCAAAACCCGCCCTGCTCGCCGTGCTGCGGATCGTCGGTCAGGATGGTTCAGTCCGGTGGATCGGCACTGACGAATCTTGGCAGACCGCCTGCGGGCCGTTGATTTCCGCCGACCTGTATCATGGTGAGCATTACGATGCTCGTCGCGAGTTGCCCGGTTGGTGCGATGCCCCGCCCCACCTCTGCGGCACTTGGCAGCCGGCCGTTCCCATAGAATTTCCCGCGGTCGAACTTAATGCACGCGAACTCTCATCCGTGCGCCAACATGAGGAGACGCCACCCGTTTCCATGCGCACACCATCCCCCGGGCGCTGCATCATCGATTTCGGCCAGAATCTGATCGGGGTTATTCGTCTGCGGATAACCGCCCTCGCCGGAACAAAGATCACCCTTCGTCATGCCGAGATGGTTCAGAATGATGGCGAACTCTACACCGCCAACCTGCGCTCGGCCCGCGCGACCGACATCTACGTCTGCTGCGGGGGCGGGCGCGCCGAAATTTTCCAGCCCCGGTTTACTTTTCATGGATTCCGCTACGTGGAAATCTCCGGACTGACCGCACCGCTTCAATCCGACGATGTCCGCGCCGTCGTCCTGCACACCGGCATGACCCCCACCGGCACGTTCGAAACCTCCAATCCGCTGCTCAACCAACTGCAGTCATGCATCCGCTGGGGCCAGAGATCCAACTTCCTCGAAGTCCCCACCGACTGCCCTCAGCGCGACGAACGGCTCGGCTGGACCGGTGACGCCCAAGTGTTCATTCCCACCGCCACGTTCAACTACGACGTCGCTCCCTTCTACCGCAAATGGCTGCGCGATCTCACCGACGCCCAGCGCGCAGACGGCGCCTTTCCCGACGTCGCCCCCGATCTGCTCAAACTCATGTATGGCCCCGACCGCCGCACCGGGAACGCTGCCTGGGCCGACGCCGGTGTCATCTGCCCGTGGGTCTTGTATCAACGTTACGGCGACACCGACGTCCTCGCCCGCAACTACTCCGCAATGACGCGTTGGATCGACTACCAGGAGTCGACCTCCTGCAATCACATCCGTCCGGCAACCTCATTCGGTGACTGGCTGGCTCTCGACGGCGGACCCTCACCATCAGGCTCTCTAACACCCGGTGAACTCATCGGCACCGCCTATTTTGCCCACACCACCGGCATCATGGCACAGGTTGCGAGCCTGCTTGGTCACACGGCGGAAAGCCTGCGCTTCGCCGCGCTGCGTCACCACATCGTAACCGCGTTCAACCGGCGTTTCGTCGCCACAGATGTCAGACTAACAAGCGACACCCAGACCGCCTACCTGCTCGCACTCGCCTTTGACCTGCTGCCCGAGGCATCCCGGCCCACCGCAGTCGCACATCTCGAGCGCACGCTCAAACGACACCACTATCACCTCGCCACCGGTTTCGTAGGCACGCCGTTACTTGCGCCGGTGCTCACTCGCTTCGGTCGTCTCGATCTCGCCTATAGACTGCTGCAGAACAAGACCTACCCATCCTGGCTGTTTCCCGTGGCCAATGGAGCCACGACCATGTGGGAACGCTGGAACAGCTGGACCCCCGACGACGGTTTTGGAGACGTGAATATGAATTCGTTCAACCACTATGCATATGGCTCCATCGGCGACTGGATGTATCGCACCGTGGGCGGACTGGACCTGAGCGAGCCCGGCTACCGCAGGCTCTTGCTTCGCCCGCGCCCGGGCGGCGGCCTCACCTCCGCTGCCGCGAGCCTGGACACACCTTACGGGTTGGCGAGCAGCGCATGGCACCAAACCGCAACCGGGTTGGAATGGAATATTCTGGTTCCACCCAATACCACAGCCCTGCTGTTTCCTCCCGCCCGCTCACTCAACGAGGTTCGTGTCGATGGTCTGGCTTGGGACGATCATTGCGGCATCCAGTTCATGGAGCCTCAAGAGCAAGAGCCTGTTCTTGCCTGCGTTGCAGGCTCTTACCGCCTCCATATCGCGCCCCCTGAGAACTCGATCAATTCTGGCACGAATGAAACATCCATAACTCCTCAGCCAATCGCAAACTTCAGCCGGTAGGCCCGCGGCGTCAGGCCGGTGGTTTCTTTGAAGCGCCGATTAAAGTGAGCGCTGTCGGCAAAACCCAGATGATGCGCGATCTCCGTGGCCGTGGCCTCCGTAGTCAACAACCGGTGACACGCCCGATGAATCCGTCGTCGTTGAAAATAGTCACCCGCAGTGAATCCCGTCGCCGCTTTAAACAACCGGCAAAAGTGCGACAGTGACACACCGACTTCCCGCGCCACAGCCTCCATGTTCACGATCTCGCCCGAACGCACCGCCCGCTCGATCAGCGCCTGTCCGCGCACCACCGCCGTGGGCCAGTCCAGAGCAAATCCGCCGCGCTCATCACGCGCATACGCACGGGCCAGACGAATCAGGCACTTCAAAAAACTCGCCTCCAGAAAAAGCACCTGGCCGTCAACCGCATCTCCCTCTCGTTGCAGCTCCTCAAAATCGTGCAAACAATCGGCAAGCTCTGCTTCGCTGAGGTTTACATACACCACGCCTCCCTCCTCTGCCGAAGGAAACAACGCGCGTTGCAAAAACAGCGGCACCAGCCGGTCGATGCCTTGCAGCGCCTGCATATTGGCGAGGAACCACTCGGCGATGTAGTAAACGTTTACCACCGAGAACCCCTTTGTTGCCACGTAACTGTGCAACTGTCCCGGTGCCATGATCACCACGGACCCGCGCGCCAATGGTTCCGCTCCATCCACGGTCACATGCCGCGCCCGGCCGCCAACAACCAGACTGATCTCATAGAACTCGTGGTCATGCGGCGGATAGTCCGGTTGCTTCGGCACCGGCTCCGCACGCACCGGTCGACGGTTGGACAAACGCACATAGTCTTGAGAAATCGTGTGATCTGCCTTCATCGTTGGATCAAGATCATTCAATTTTATGGTGAATGCAATCAATCCGTTCCCCCGACTGATTTGCTAGGGTAACCGCCTTCAAATCCCATGTCCTCTCCTCTATCCCTCACCTCTCGCATTCAAGGTTGCTGGCTCGGTAAATCCATCGGCGGCACGCTCGGCCTTCCTGCCGAGGGCAAGATCGGCCCGCTCAATTTTTCGTTCTACGATCCCATCCCGACTTCCGCGCCGCCCAACGATGACCTCGAGCTCCAACTTGTCTGGCTGCACTTGGTCGAACAACGCGGTTTCGACCTCACCCAACAAGATTTCGCCGATGCCTGGCTCGCACACATCCACTACATGTGGGACGAATACGGCCGATGCCGCTGGAACCTGCGTCGCGGAGTTCCGCCCGCCGCCGCCGGCACCTTTGAAAACTGGTTCATCTCCGGCATGGGCTCGCCCATTCGCTCCGAGATCTGGGCGTGCATCTGCGCCGGTTACCCGGACCACGCCGCCGCTTACGCCACGCTCGACGCCTCGCTTGACCACGGCCCCGAGGGTATCGCCGGTGAAGTGTTCCTCGCTGTGCTCCAGTCGCTCGTGCTTGTCGGCACCCCGCTCGCCGAGTCCATCACCCGTGCGCTGGGCTACATCGACGTAGACACGGAAACCGCCCGCGCGCTCACCCTCGCCTGCTCGCTGCATCGCGATGGCGTGGCCGACTGGGACGCCTACGCCTCCATCGTCAAATTCCACGGACACGACAATTTCACCCATGCCCCGCTCAATCTCGGCCTGATCGGCTGGGCGCTCGTTTACGGTGAAGGCGATTTTGATCGCTCACTCCTTCTTGGCACCAACTGCGGCTACGACACCGACTGCACCGCCGCCACCGTCGGCGCGATCCTCGGTATGGCCCTCGGCCCCGACGGCATTGATGAACGCTGGAAAACGCCCATCGGCGACGGCGTCTTCCTCGGTCCCGGTATCCAAGGTATCCACTCTGCCGACACCCTCGGAGACCTCACCGCGCGCACTGTGGTGCTGGCCGAAAAATTCGCCGCGCTCACCGATAAACCCATGCCCACGCTCGCACCGATTCCGGCCGTCGATCTCACCAAGCTCCCCGGCACCATTTGGCTGCAACCGCTCGACGGTTCCGCACCCGTCGCCTGGGCCAATGGCGAACTCCCTCCTTCCGTCCTTACCGCCGGCGGTGCCGAGTGGACCTGGACCGTCGGCCCTGAAGTCGAAGCCGGTTGCCACCTCATCGCCCTCGCACGCCAAGGCTGCCGCCTACTGCTGGACGGCAAACCCGTCATCGTTTGTCCGGCCGGCGTGCCCTTTGTGCCCGCAGTGCATCGGCCCGACGCGGCTGCGATCACCAGCTTCGCCCCCACCAAGGCCAGCTACCGTGTGCGCCTTGAACTATCTTCGCGCGATCCACTCCAAGAAGTTTCCGTGCTCCTCGGCAGCACGGCCAAACACCTGACTACATGGGACGGCACGGTGTTGCCGAAACCCGCCCAATTGCAGCCCTGACGGCCCCCTGCGTTTCAACTCGCCATCCGGCTCTTTCGCCGTGGCAATCCTGCCCATGCCTTTTTCCAAACTCGGTCTTTACTCCAGCCTCGTGCGCGGTGCGCAGTCCCTGGGCTACACCGAACCTACGCCCATCCAGACGCAGGCCATCCCCGTCGTGCTCACCGGCAAGGACCTGATCGCGTCCGCCCAGACCGGCACCGGCAAGACCGCCGCGTTTGTCCTGCCCATTCTTAACCGCCTCGGCCCTCACCGCGCCTCCGGCCCGCGCGTGCTCATCCTTGAGCCCACCCGCGAACTCGCCACCCAGGTCGCGGAAGCCATCCTCGCACTCGGCAAATTCACCGACGCTACCACCGTTGTCCTCCACGGCGGCGTCAACATGGGCCCGCAACGCAACGCCATCCGCAACGGTCCCGACATCGTCATCGCCACCACCGGTCGCCTGCGCGAGTTCATCGAGAACCAAGCCCTGCGTCTCCACACCATCGAGGTCCTCGTGCTCGACGAGGTCGACCGCATGCTCGACATGGGTTTCATCGAAGACGTCAAAGCCATCGTCCGCGACTGCCCGG
This sequence comes from Opitutaceae bacterium, assembly GCA_037969015.1. GTDB lineage: Bacteria > Verrucomicrobiota > Verrucomicrobiia > Opitutales > Opitutaceae > JAUWBF01. Next base: position 29,011 of record JBBKWO010000024.1, on the reverse strand, counting down.
CCAAGCGCCAGACCCTGCTCTTCTCCGCCACCCTCCCCCCGCGCCTGCAGGAAGTCGCCAAGTTTGCCCTGAACGATCCGCAGCGCATCGAGATCGCCGTTGAGAAACCCGTCACCGAGACGATCAATCACGCCATCCACGCCGTGCTGGATCACCAGAAGATGGACCTCCTGATGGCCCTGCTCAAACGCGAGGAGTTCAAGAGTGTCATCGTCTTCGCCCGCACCCGCAAAGGCGCCGACCGCATCGCCCACTTGCTGCGCGTTGAAAATCATCCCGTGGCCGTCATTCACGCCGAGAAAAACCAGAACATGCGCACCGCCGCGCTCGAAGGTTTCCGCACCGGTAAACACGGCGTGCTCGTCGCCACCGACATCGCCGCCCGCGGCCTCGACGTCGCCGGCGTATCGCACGTCATCAACTTCGACGTTCCCCAGCATGCCGAGGATTACGTGCATCGCATCGGCCGCACCGGCCGCGCCCAGGCGACAGGAACCGCCCTGATGCTGGCGACACCCCAGGAGGCCAACGAGATCGCCTCCATCGAAAAACTCATCGGTCAAAAGATCCCGCTGCTCACGCTCGAAGGCTTTGACTACGAAGGCGGCGAGCCCCCGCGCGTGGACCCCGCCAACTCCATGGCGAACGCCCCCCTGCGGGCCGGCCAACAGCGCCTCGGCGCAGGTGGCCAGCAAAAAGGCGACGCCGGCAAAAACCAGGACCGCAAAGCCAGTGGCAAAGCCCACGGCGGCGGCAATCCCACCTGGCACTCCAAAGGCAAACCCGGCGCCCACTGGCGCACCCGCAAGGGCCGCTGAGTCTAGCATAGCGGAACTGCGAAACCCCTCCGCCCATAGTAGTGGGAGCTTCCAGCTCCCCTTTCGCGACTCAGCAGTCCACCTCTGCCTGTTCATGGAAAACTAACACACCCGCCATTCAGACTTTCCGCTCTGGTGGCATTATTTAGTGCCATTCCACCCTGCCCCCATTTTCCCTGATGTGCAGAAGTTCTGCGGATGAACGGGAACGTCGGTTCGTCCAATTTCTCAGTTTTTTTTTGATCTGCTGGTGAAGTTATCAATCGCTCGTAGTGGTCGGGATCGTGAGATCAGGCTTGGTGTTCCAGCGGGGTTTCCAGTCGGGTTTTTCGACGCGGGTGCGGAAAATGACGGTGTTGTCGAGATCCAGGTCTTCGGTCCAGATGAACTTTGCGTTCTCAAAATCTTCGCGGTTGAAGACTTCCTTGGGATTTACCCGTTGTTCGCTGTATTCGATCGCGTTCGCCCATCCGCGGTCATCGAAGTTTTCGAAAAACCAATCGGCAGGGATGGGGGTCGTTTTAATCTGAGGATTCTTGACGTCACCATTGAGTGGGCCGGTGAAAAAACTTTTGGCCTTCCAGCTCGCATTGGAAACCGTGCCGTCGGCGAAGCGGATGATGAAACCGCCATCACCAATGCGATCCCCGTATTCCAAGCCGCTTTTCGGATCGGCGTTATCTTTGGCCATGATGGCGATGCTCATCGGGTATTCGGGGAGGATGTCGATGGTGACGACGTTGTGGGGAAGGAAGTCGATGGGATCGACGGCCACCAGTTTCCCATTGATGTAGAGGATGAACCAGTTGTCGGCATAGGCGCTGACTTTGATAGTGTCGGATGTTGCTGGCTTGATAAGTCCTCCGTCATCCGGACGGCCAGGGCGTTTGTCTGGATTTGACGAGTCTTGGATGATTGCAGGCGGCTCCGGGCGAGGGCGTGCCGGGGGAGGGTTTTGACCATCGTTTCCGGATTTGGATTCTTCTCCGTCGCGGGTGTAGACGACGTTGAGCGAAGCGCTTGCCAGAACTTTGTCTTTCATTGCTGAGAGCAGTGCATCGCGGTCGACTTCATTGGCTGACTGGGAAATTTGAAGCGGCTCGCTCAGGGCATATACGGTGAGGACGTAGGTCTTCGCGCCGGGTCCTTTCGAATGAGGTGGCTCGTAGCCGATATGACCGTTGAAGCCCGTGCCGATTTTACCAACGTCCTTCGCGTTCTTCGGTATTTCTGTAGTCGTCGCGGGGATGTTCCACAGCGTCCAGTAATACTTCATCGTATTGTCCGGTGTGAGGTGATCCATGATCAGTGCGAAGGACTTGGTGCCTGTGGGGGCGCCCGTCCATGAGAGTGGCAGTGTGGCTCCGCTGCCATCTCCGGTGTAGTCCATCGGAAGCGTCCCTCCGTTTTCTACTTCAGGACTGGTCAGGATAAATGTGTCGTTGGGCTTCTTCAACGCATCGGGGCCGAATTTGGAAGCAGGTTCCTGAGGAGCTTTTTCGTTCGGGTTTTTGGGAGGGGAGTCCTGATCGTGTGGTGCGTAGGTTTCCCTGATGGCTGCGGATGTTCCGTTTTTGAATTCGAATGTGTAGGTGCCGTTCGGATTGGCGGAATAGGCGATGGTGTGCTTTTCGTTGTTCACCTTGTAACTCAGTTTATAGGCGTTTTCGGCGGTGGATTCAAAGGCGGTGATTTCCGCTCCGGGCAATGGCTCGCCCGCCTCGCGTATTGGTTGGGCGCGTGGTTGTGGATCCACTTGTCCGTCAACTTCAGAGACTTCACCATGGAATCCGCCGTTTACGTAGGGATATTTCTTGGAGGAATGATAGTGATAGCCGATCTCGGTTTTGTGACCGTTGAATTCATCCAGTCCTTCGGGCTTGGAGCCGTCCGGTTCGGTTAGGCCGAGGATGGGATAACCGTCGAGGGCGTATGCGATCGGGTTTCCTTTTCCGACGTTTTTTTCCAAGTGGAGCGGGGCCGCGTGATAGTGATAGTCATCCGCGCGTCCGGAATGGCCGCCCCACTGATCCAGTTCGCCGATTTCCTGGGACAATTCACCTCGGTTATTCTGCGGGTTGAAGATTGGAATACCATTCACCGCGATGGCGATCGCCCCGCGAAGGAATTCGTTTTTTACCGTGCGTGGTGTGGCAGCAGGCACCGGGGCGAGTGGGATGCGCCAGGCGTTTTTACCGGTATAATCCTGAGGCAGCGGGACCTGCTGTTGCCACGCGGTGATGCCGGTCATCATATCATGCTGCGGTAGGCCGTTGCTTTCCACGTATAGAAAAGAGGCATCCCAGCGGAGGTTTACCCGGGGTGAAAATTTTCCGAAAAACTCCGCTTGGATCGGGGCGGGAGTTTCGGTGTTGGCGATTGTTTCCGAGGAAACCGAGCTAGGATCGTGTGAATGATCCGAGCTGCTGGAGTATTCATGAGCACTGGCCGATAGCACCGATAGGGCTGTGACCAGAGGAATGAATGATTTGTGCTTCATGGGATACACCATAGCAGCCACCAGGTTAAGATTAGATGAAGAACGAGTTTTTTCCGATATTTCTCATGGAGGAAAATGAAGTCCGAGTGCAAAACTTTGACAGCCCCACCCGTTTCCACAGCCCGATCACGTATCCAGTCATGGGCGAAAGAAGAGTCGCCTCTCTTTTTTCGATATCGTCGTTGAGCAGGTCGAGGCAGGCTCAGTAGGCGTAGGTTTTCCATCACTACTGCCGGTGATTTTCTAGACGATGCGGTGGCGGCGGACGCGGCTTGATTCGAGGTTTCCGACGATCCGATGGAGTCGGGCCGTAAGTTGTTAGTTTTAGGATTCCCGAGGAAGGGAACGCACCGCTATTTTGCAGACAGTCCCAAACACCGCGCTATACCTTCCCTACCCACCATGCGCCCCATCATCGCACTGACCACCCTGCTGATCACGGCCGCCACCATATCGGCCGAGACCTACTTTGAACCGCAGGTTTTTGAACAGTCGCTGGACCTGCCTGCATTGCCGTTATCCGAAGCCATTGCCAAGGGGCTGCCTATTTTGGGAACCACGGATGAAAACACCACCGAGGAGCCGGCCTCCTTGTGCATCATCGAACAGCCAGTGCCAGCTCCTATGCTCATGGGGCGCCTTCCTCCGATCCGGATGACATCTGAACACTATCCCCAGCAATCCATTTTACCCAGCGGGCCAACAACCTCACCAATCCGACAATCACTCATCACCCGAGACTTCGATCTGTCTGGGTTTTCGATGGAGTGACGGCGGGCCATTCGGCGTTTCCACGTCATGCCCGTCATCCACCTACAAACCGAAATCGCGGCTCCCATTGAGCGGGTCTTCGATTTGTCACGAAGCATCGACGCGCATCAAGACTCCACCGCCCAGACCAATGAACGCGCCGTAGCCGGAGTCACTTCTGGTCTCATCGGACTCGGTGAATCGGTCACTTGGGAGGCTCGACACTTGGGCGTCGTTCAACGTCTGAGCGTCAAGATCACGGCGTTTGATCGCCCCCGCCATTTTCAGGACGTCATGACCAAGGGTGTATTCAAGTCCATGCGGCACGATCACACATTCGAAACCCGCGAAGGGAAGACGGTGATGACCGATCGCTTTGAGTTTTCCTCACCACTTGGTCCGCTTGGCAGCTTGGTTGATTGGATCTTTCTCGAAGGCTACATGCAGCGCCTGCTCGAAAAACGGAACGGTGTGCTCAAGCAGGCGGCCGAGTCCGAGATGTGGCGGAATTATTTAAGCGGCACCTAAGCCCCCCTCCTTCTCCCTTGGTCGGGAAAAGGGGAGCGCAGGCCGATCAACGTCACTGATACTGTTCCAGCACGCTCATCTGCGGGCGGTCGACAGTCAGGTTGTTGGTCGGCTCGCAACTGAGCAGGTAATTGGACGGCCACCACGGGCCGCCCGCCCAATAGGTGCCCGATACGCCCTGAGACTGCAGGTAGGCCAGCATGTTATCGAGCACCGTCAGCCACCGGTTGTCATCGCGGGGCACACCGTATTCGCCCACAAAACCCGCGGCACCACGCGCCTGCAACCACTCGACAAAGTCGGAGACACGATCGACCCCGATCATCGGATAGGCACCCTCCGCGTCGTAGCCCTGATTGTATGTCCCCGAGTTGTTGTCATCGAAATAACAGTGGGCCTCGTAGACCAGACGATCGGCGGGATCTTGGGTGTCCAGATTGGGGTTCTTAGCCGCCCAGCCCGAGGCGTTGGCCCAACTGTCACCGCTGACAGAAACATAGTGTTCGAGGTCGACCTCGCGGATGGCGTTGACGGCAGCCTGCGCCATGGCCGGCCAGGTGCCGGCGGTGTCGTGAGGCTCGTTCATGATGCCGTAAGCGTAGATCGAGGTTTCGTTTTTGTAGTGATCGGCCAGCCGACGCCAGGCATCGGCCAGATGCGCGACCGAGACCGGACCGGTCCCGATGAGGTATTCGACGCCGGCCTCGGTGCGCCGGGCGTAGTTGTGCATGTCGAGCACGACCTTCATGCCGCGCGCGGCGGCATAGCCGACGACCGTATCCATGCGTCCGAGCTCCGTCGCGTCCAGCGCACCGCCCAGGGACGGCTGCATGCGTTCCCACGCGAAGGGGATGCGCACCAGGTCGAGACCCTTCGCGTGATAGTAGTCGAACTCCGCCGCCGTCGGATAAATCCACTGCGAACCATATGTGCCCGGGAAGATATTTTTATCATGGAACTCGGCACCGGCCAGATTCACGCCAAACATCAGTCCGGGTCCGGCCGTGGCCGGTGTGTAAACCGCCAGAAAGGCCGACGTTTCTCCCGAAGGAAAGCTGGACGGATAGGTCGCGTGCAACGCGTCGTATCCATGAAACCCTGACGAAAGCTGCGTGCCGGCAATCGTGATCTTGGTGAAGTAACCCGGATGATCCAGCGCCAGGCTCGCGCCGCTGCCCACGGAGAGCGAACCACCGGTGAGCACCAGGCTGTCCAAAGTGAGGGTGCCTGAAAGGTGCAGGAGCGTGCCGGTAAAACCCCGACCGCTACCCACACTAAGGTTAAACGCGCCGGAGTTCTGGGTCTGCAGTGTGCCCGGTCCGGACAGTCGGTCGACCGACAGATCCAGGCCGTTAGTCGACGCGATCAAGAGCTTGGTCGTGCCCGTGCCGATCTCCCAATCCCCGACGGAGAGCGACTGGACGATGCCGGTCAGGCCGTTGGTGATCGTGGGCGTGCCGCTGGTAGCCAACGCAGGCACGGTGGACACCTGACCGGCCGACGACTTCAGCAACAACTGTGTGCCCGAGCCCAGCGCGAGCACCCCGCCCGGGAAGGTGGACGAGACTGCCGGCGTGCGCACGCGCCGGCCGGAAACCTCGGCCGCGTAAATGTCGTGCGGGTTCATGATCACCGGAGCCACGCCGGAGCCACCGGCCTGTGAATTCCAGTCGCCCAACGTGCTCCAGTCATGGCCGACCGGTTGGTCGACGTTCAGGTGCCACACGAACGGTGCACGCACGGTGAGCGAGGCGGTCGACACACCCCCGGTGAACACGGCCGGATACAACGCCTGCAGGGTTGAGAACGCATAGGTTCCCTCGTCGAGACTCGTCCCCGCGATGACCAGACCGGTCAGCGTCACCGAGGCATTGAGATGAACGGTGCCGCCCGACTCGACCCACAGCCGTCCGCCGGAATTTAATGGCGCGACGAAGTCCACCGACCCCGTAGAGACCACGATATCCCCGATGTAGTTAGTGGCGTCGGCCACGTCGAGCTGGAGCACGCCGACGTCGACGACGGTTATTTCGCCCGCACCAGTCATGACGTCTGCGGAGAGATGCAATCCGCGATTCGAGGCCGCCGAAAAACGCAACCCCGACTCGTTTTCAAAACGGGTGCAGCGGACGTTTTGCACGCCGCTCGAGTAGTTGAGCACGCGACCGCCGCGACCGACAAGGAGGACGAACTCACTGACTCCTCCGTTGTAGGTCTTGAGCGCGAGCGTCCCAGTGGCACCGCCTAGCCGCAGCGCGCCGCCGCCAAAAACGTAGGTGCCTGTGCCAACCGGACTGCGCAGGAAATGGCCGTTGGTATCGAAGGTGTCGTTGAGGGAAAACGAGCCCGGCGAGCCACCGGAGCCGTTAGCCGAGGCAGTCCAGTCGGACACCGGTGTTCCCCAACTGGTGTTGAGGGCCTGGTCCTGACGCAGATACCAATCGGCGGCATGGAGCGAAAGCCCCGGAGTAAACAGCGAGATGAAGAGAAAAACGAAAGCGCAGAAACGCCTCCGGTATGATTTGGGTATGGGGTATGTTTTCATAGGGCAAAGGGGTCCCAGTCCCGGCCGGCGGCCGGGATCAGACAGGGGGGAACTAAATCCCGCCACGCGCAGGGGAAGGCGCGGTCACGGGAGGGGTTAAACCAGAAGCTATTTCTCGTCGGTCTGCGCCACGTGGCCGTCGTAAGAGAGCACGTTAGCCCGGCCGTCGTGGCGCAGGTTGTTGGACGAGTTGTCGAAGACCCAGAGGCGGTTTTGATTCAGTTGAACACTGCCGTCGTAGACCGCGCGGGCCGTGGAAGGATTGGGCAGCCGGTTCATCGGTATAGGCACATAGCCGACCTTCTTGTTGTTGTCCGAGGGATGGGGCGGCCAGTAGTTAGGATCGAACTCCAGCCCATAGGCTGAGTTGAAGCTCCCTCCGGTGCCCTCCTCCAAAGGGTCGCGTATCTCGGCGGGACACCACCAAGCGGACGCCAGCGTGACATTGCCGGGAATGTAGGCGGTCACCAACTGTTGATACTTGCTGCCATAACCGGTCACGCCGTTGGCGCCGTTCATGTTGTAAGGAAGGTAACCGCGGTTGTCAGCCACGTAGAGCTGTATGCCCACGCCGATCTGCCGCAGGTTGCTTTGACAACGACTCATTTTCGCCCGGGCCTTCACCACGCCGGCCGTGCTGACGACCAAGGTCGACAAGATGGCGACAATGGCGATGACGACCAGCAGCTCGATCAAGGTAAATCCCCGTGCACGCACGACGGTTTGCCGGAATGTAGGGTTCATGGCCACGGGGGTAAAAGACTGAACAGGATTATCGGGAGACGCGACGCCTGGCGACTGTCAATACGATGGTGGCCAATCCAGCCAAGAGCGCATAAGTGGATGGTTCGGGAATCGCCGTCGGCACAACGGACGTCCAGCCCGTGCCGACGCGAATGTCATCAACATACATGAACTCGGAGTTGGTCGGGTCGAAGTTGGCCGTGCGCACGTAGAGTCCGAGGAAGCCCGAAGACCCCTTCCCTGCCGTTCCGGTATAACTAGCCGAGACCGTGTTGGACCCCTCTCCGCCGGTGGTCGGATCGATCCAGATCTTCGAGGTCAGGTAGTTGGAGCCGTTCCACCCGGTGTAGGCGATCACCACAAAGTGGGTGGTGTTGTCCGTAAATACCGCGGCGCTTGCACTTGAGGTGTTGCCCACGCGCGCACCCACCGTTCCGTTGTTGGTGTAGCCAATGGTGTCGTTGGTGATATCTACGTTGGCGTCCTTGGCCTGCCAGCCGGCGAAGGTCGTGCCGGTGTTGTTGAAGATGAAGCTGACGTAGTAGTCCTGTCCGGAGGTGTCGGCCGAGGCAAACACGTCACGCTGCAGCGGATTGGAGCCATTGAGCAGCTTGAGCGAATTGCCGCCGCCAAGGGTTACGCCGCCGAAGGTGTAGGTGATTTCGTTCGCGGAGACGACCGCGGCGTTCGCGGTCACGGTGGCCACCGACCAGGCACCGTTCCAGCCAGTGCCGCCGGACTTGCCGTTGATGTCGCCGAGCGCGGAGCCGTCGAAGGTGTCGATGGCCAACAAGCCAGCCTGGATGGGCAATGCGCCAACAGTGAAGAACGCGAGTAACGCGGACGCGCCGCGAATGATGTTTTTATGGGGTGTATTCATGATATGTGGATTTTGAGGAGGGGAAATCAGTTGGTGGTCGCGACGACCTCAGGCCATTCGGCAACAAGGGAAGCTGCGTCGAGCTCGCGACGCAGATCGGCATAAGGGATCTGTTGCACCGAGCTGCCGCCCTGGATGGCGAACTGCGCGGCAATGGCTGCGGCTTGCCCGATGCCCATGAACACCGGCTCCATGCGGATGGATCCGAAAGCAACATGCGACGCGGACAGGCAGAAGGGAACCAGCAGATTGGTGCACTCCGATTCGCGAGGCACGATCGAGCGATAGGAAATCCCGTAAGGTCGCGGCACGCGGACCTGCACGTCACCTTCGTTCCAAAGACGGCCTTCGTGGATGACGCGACGGCAGTGGTGCGAATCCATGTTGTAGGCGCCGAGGGCAACGGGATCGTCCACCGTCTCGACTGCACGACAATGGTGCTCAGTCATGACAACATCGGAAACCATGCGACGCGCCTCACGGATGTAGAGGGCGTGCGGCCAGCCACCGGTCGAGATGAATTCGTCGCGACACAGTCCCCACTTCGACATGGGTTCACGGATGCACGCAGGGATTTCAGGATCGTTGGCGAGACACCACATGAGGCCCTGCTGATAACGCACATGCTCTTGGAAAATACGTTCACGCTCCTCGTAACCGGCCTCCGGATACGCATGATTGCGACCGATGTTGTCGGTGGAAAACGGACCGTGGTTATTGGTATCGGTCTTGCCGTTGCGGACGGCGTCAAACTTGCGAAAGGCTTCATCCCAGCCGGTGGCAAGGTTGCGCTTCAGCAGAGTGTAAAGCGAGGCGTCGTAGCCTTCGGGCTTCGGAAACGGCACGCGGATGTCTTCGCGCTCAGTCAGGCACATACGGAAATTGTAAGCCTGCACACAGGCATCTCCCTCACCGCGGCGATAGGTGCCTTCGGGAAGGATACCGGGTAACAGTCCGCTCGCGGGATCACCGGCGACCACATAGGGATCAAGGGCGTGCTCAAACTGGTGACCTTCGTCGATGGGCGAACCCTCCAGGGCCATGATAAGGGCCCCGTTGAGTGTCTCGCCATAGGCCTCGTTGCCCTCGCGACCAACAGCGTAACTCACACCAGCACGGGCCATCAGATCGCCCTCGTAGCTCGCGTCGATGAATACCTTGGCCGCCACGGTCAGCCGGGAAACGGTTGTAAGCGAAATGATCCGACCAGACCGGACCTCGCAGGTATCGACATACTGCCCGAGGCGTGGGCAGACACCAGCATCTCGCAGCCAATCAGCAAACACCTCACCGGCGACATGAGGTTCAAATCGCCATTCGATGTCGGTGTCATAGCGACGACCAATCCGCTCATAAAACTCACGCGCCTTGCCACCAACTGCATCCTTGTTGCCGATGTCAGTCATGCCCAATCCGCCGGTGGTCAGACCACCGATATCCAGCCCGGGATGCAACAGAGCCACGCTGAAGCCGCGCTCTGCGGCTTCGATCGCGGCGATGATGCCGCCAGAGGTCGCGCCGTAGACGCATATGTCCACCGACAGCGTTTCTTCAACACGCTGGGCCGGTCGGTAATAAGCAGGGGATTGGGTAATATTCATCAAAAGAAACGGGGATACCGTTACATTGGCTTTCACCGCTCGGGCGAACAAACACCAAGGACTTTCTAAATGTCGTTTTATGTTATCAATTTTCATCAAACGGCCTATCGATACACCAAAGAAGAACCGCTCTAACCGTGTTGGGTTGTGCACCACGTTATTCATTTCCCGATCGTCGATTCACCACCGCCCGACTGGGGATAAAGGTATTCGCTGGTTGTCTGAATCAACATGCGCGCCTCAGGCAAAACCGGCGACAAGTCAGTCTCATCGAAGGAGCGACGCGTGTGGAGAAACGTAACGCTACCACGATAGTTTTCACGCAACGTCACCAGGTCACGCACCGCGGATGTCCAACTACCGTCCCCGAATTGTAGCGCGGCCTGCATGATAACCCGGTGCTTACGATCCGGCACGACATCCACGATGCGCCACTCCAACGGCGGCAGAGTTTGCTCCACCCCGTTGATCAGAATTCCGGCGAGCCACGGGGAAAAATTAAACAGGCGGACCTTTCCTGCCCCGAATGCTTTGGCATCGTTGGATAACGCGATCACCCGGTAGTCTCTGCGCCCATCCAGATCGGGCTTCCGAATCAAATAGACCTGGGCTGTCCGGCAATCCGGCGGCAGTTCAGCCTCTCCCACCGCTACGTATTCAATGCCGTCCGATTTTTGCACTTGTTCGTAAATACGCACCGGCGCACCAGCACGCACAAATACGGGGCCGCCAAACTCGTAAGCGGGTGCCGTGATCAGCGTATAGTCGCGATCGTTTTCCGTAATAAAGAGACCGGTCTGATCCACCTCCCAACTCATCAGGCAAATCTCAGTGCGCGCGGGCGGGCGGGCAGTCTGAGCATGGACAGGCAAGCTCAGACCGGAGACGGTGAAGACCCACAAGACAAGGGAGACGAGACGATGAACGTGCATGAGATGGGGCGGTGGATTTTAGATTTCTTCGGGGCTGAGCCAGCGGAAACCAGTGACGATAAACTTCCGGCCAAAACGCCGGTTGCCCTGATTCAGGTCCTCTCGGCTGTCAGCGGCGTCGTTCGCGGCGGGTTCAATATAATCAGGCAGACGTTGCACCATGGCCTCGCACCAAGCGCGGCCCGTGATCTCCTGGGTGACGGGATTGCGGGCTTCGCCGTAGGTGCGAATCCGGAAGGTGTCGCTGCGCGCGGTCATCAATGGAGCTAAGGCCTGCACCACATCCGCCTGCGACAGCCAGCCGGCGATTCCCTCAAGCGGATGCACGGGCACGTGTTCGCGATAGGGGAAAATCGTGTGGCCGGACTCCACTGCTCTTATGTCGATGGTGGCATCATCCCAGTTTTGGATCTGGTCCGCGACGGAATCGTTGATACCCGCAGTGTCGATGGCGGCCTGCAGAGGTCCGCTCAAGCCCAGCTCGGCATCCGTCGCGGTGTCGGCGACCAACTTGCGATTAATGAAATCGGCCAGACTGACGGCTGGTCCACGCTTCTTGATTTCGGTAACGATCGCAGTGGCGAGCGTATTGATTTGCGCGGCGCTCAGGTTACGAAATCCATTCCAGGCGTTTTCCGAAACACCATCGTCCGCACCGTTGGATCCACCGGTTTGATGCACCGAGCGCACAAACGGAGCGGTCAAGCCCGACTCACCGTTGAACTGCGTTTCAGCCAGGGAACCCAACAGAGCCCGCCAGGCCGCGACCGAGGTGGAGTTGACGTTAAACCCGCCGCGCTGAAGTAGATTACGAGCGGGTAAAAAGACATCGCCGGCATTGAAGACGCTGGCATTGCCACGAAACGCCTTCGGGTCGTCTGCGGCGACTTCATTGCGAAACGGCATCAGCGAAGAGTTGGCCAACCGATCCGTGCGCAAGTCGACCGCCTGGCTGGTATCCTGTGGATAGGTGGAGAAAAAGTATCCGTCGAAAAGCACGCGATTAAGCAGATAGCTCTGGTCGTAATAGGGCTCGCGGTTGCCGGTCGTCGGCCAGCGGCTGCGCACAAGATCCCGACGCACATAGGCGCCGGCGCGCGAATTTCCAATCGGGTCGGGGTTGCCCACATAACGCGCACGCCAGAGGAAGTTGGACACTGGACGAGCCGACAAAGGAGAGCTCGCGGGCGGCAATATCTGACCGTCGTTGTAGCCGCCGGCGTTGAAGTGCTGGAGTTGCCCCAGCGAGACAAGACCGGAGATCGGGCCCGCCGGTTCACGAGGGATGTCGGCCATCGGCCAGCTCATCCGGGCCTGCGGCAACGAAACCGAGCTAGAGCTGAGGCTGCCCTCTTTGCGCACTCCCTGCCACTCGACCTCGGCGGCGGTAAACGGGTCGCTTTCACCAAAGCGCAGCCAGCGGCGAAAGCTTACATTGTTGGCACTCTTTTGAAACGCCTGGGTATAGATCACCGATCCATAGACCAACGGCGACGTCAGTTTCTCCTGCCACCCGGTGCGGGCAATCATCGGAGCGCGGAGATTGGCCAGCGCGTAGTAGGGATAGATCCGCACCGGAGAGAGTTCGTTGTAGCTGGCAGTTGGACCGGTGAAGTTTCCGGTGTCTCCGAGCTTGAACATAAAATAGCCACGCACCTCGGGATCATCGCGCGGCTTACCGGCGGGGTCTGAATTATAAAAGCCCCCATCATAAACCGAAGCGCCCGAGCCACGCGCGACGTGGTTACTGATGCGCTGATAAACGTCGTCGGTCTCGCTCGTGAGCGCCCACGTCATAGTGCCGTCGACCGCCCCCGCGCTGTCGATCGTGCCGTTGGCTCGCCAGGAGTTTTGCGTTCCACTGTCCGAAAACACCGCGTGTAAGCCGTCCGTCTGCATCTGCGCGTCGGTCACCTCGGCCCCCGTGTCCAGCGAGATGAAAGTCTCGGCCCATTCGTTGTCGAATTGGTAAACCTTCTCAGGCTCCCAGGTTTCGTCCTGCGCCAGCGTAAAAACCCGCGCCTGCCCTGGAGCAAGGTCGGGGCAGTTGAGCTCGTAAGCCTGTCCGTCAAAAAGTTCCTGTAGTTTCATTCGCCAGACAGGTGTGCTCACCCTGCCGCGATAGATACCATAGCCGCCGCCCGTGCTGTCGAAGATCGCCCGAACCCGGTATTTCCCTCCAGCGATGGTTACATTGTAGGGATTCGCCAATACAAACACCGGGCTCATCCGGAAGATGAAGCGCTGCATAAGATCGGTGCTGCCGTCGACCGTCTTGCCTCCGAGAAAACCCAGCCGCGCCTGCACCAGCACCGGATAGATGCCTTGCTGCTCCGCGCTCTGGATGCGGGGCGACACGCGGTCGGTCGCGTCGAGTTCACCGCCCAGGCGGGCATAGCTGCGCAACTGCTCCCACGTCGGTCCCTGCTCCGATTGAAGAGTTGCCTCCGAGACCGTGGTGTCCGCGACGCCCGCGTCGAGCACACCCGACAACAACGGGTTAGCCACCGAGGTGGAAATCGCACGCGAGGGGTCCCTGATCACCGCGCGGTATTCAGCCAGCGAATCGCGTGCAAACGCGTAACTAAGGTCGCGCTTCAGACCTCCGTGCAACCCGTCCGACAGCACCGAAAACGAAGCACTCGTCACATCATGAAACGCCGACTGCAGTGAAGCTTCGCTCAGACCGGGCACCAAGACCCCGGCCTGACTCACATCGATCATACTACGTAGATCGTCGTTGTTTATCGGATACTGCGAAAATCCACCGACCTGCTCCACACCGAGACGCTGGGGTGCCATCAGCCGAAAGGCCGAATCGGTCTCTGCAATAACACCGGCATTTCCCATCGCATCAGTAGGTGTCGCGTAAGGATCCACGACATTAAGCCGCGCCTTCACGCCCTCGTCACCAATCCAATAGGCGTAACGTCCCAGCCGGACATCGCCGCCGGATGAATCAAATCCCGGCACGACCGCCGGCGACACCCTGATATCCACCAGCGGTGCCGCTACGTAACCGGAGACATCCGCCTGGCCCGCCGTGCCCTGCCCCACCAATAGCACGGCGTCTTTTCCGTTGATCGAAACCGCCGCCGACGACGACATGCCAACCACCAGTCCATCCTGAGATTGGGCCGGCGAAAACAACGGTCCGGCCGGCGCGGTTATAATCCGGCCAAACGAATCCGCCGAACCCGATACCGCAGTATCAGGATCAAAATCAGTCTGCTGATTTCCGCTCACCAACCATTGCAACAGCACCGGCGCACTGGTGCTGCCCGACTGCGGATTATTCGCATTGCCCCAAATGCCAGTCCACTGCCGCGAGCCATCCGTCGCGATGCCAACATCCGCGCGAGCAGTCGCACGCTGGTCGGGACCGGCATATTTCTGCAGTTCGCCCAGCGCGATATTCAGCGCGGCCAAAGCGTTCCCCCGCGCCAGATCATGCTGCTGACTATTGACCGCCACTCTCGTCTCGACCCGTGTCAATGTCGCGAACGCCACCACCATCAGCACCAAAAACGCGACCAGCGTAATGGTGATGAGCAATGCGAATCCACCACAGCGACGCGAAGCGTTGCGCGAGTTTGCCGCACGGGATGAGCCAATCGAGGGCAAGTCTCTCAAACAATAAGGGGATATCATGGGGTGCATTCGGACTGGTCGAGGCAGACATCGTGCGCAGACAACCCTGCGTGGACAATTATAGATGGCTTTTCAAATGTCGTTTTCTATTATTGATTTCTATCATGACCGAACCGATCGATAATCCCATCCAGACATCATTCCACCAGTGGTCCTCCCTTCAGACTAAACTTTTCTGGGCCTATGACGGGGATGTTCCGGACTACGTGCGGGATCTCGATGTGGATCACTCGCATGGCAACTGGCTGTGGCTGATTAAGAAAGGCCGGGTAAGCATCACATCGAAGGCAGGTGAATGCACGGCTCAGGTTGGCGAATGGCTGCTTTGTCCGACGGGGAAATTGCGGCAGAAATTCAGTAGCGACGCCAAGATCCTGTCGGTTCATTTTCTTTGCCAATGGCCCACCGGCGAACCCCTGTTTTCAGAGGAACGGGGTATTGTATTCCCCGCGCACAACCACCCTCGTCTGACCAAAAGCGCCGAGACCCTGCAACGATTGACGCGCCGGCATTTCCCTGGGGTGCGCGTCATGTTGTTCGAGCAAAATACATCGCTGGATATCTTTTGGCGCATGCAGCAAAGCTTCATCGGATTCCTCACCGAATTAACCCGCGCGCTGCATGCCCAACACCGCACCGCATCCTTCGACTGGCCAACCGACCGCCGCATCGCTCGAGGCATCCAGATTCTCAACGAATCTCCACTCAGCACGCCTTTGCCCATAGACCGCATTTTGAAAGTCACCGGACTGAGCCGGGTGCATCTCGACCGGATGGTTTGCACTCAACTCGGATTTTCAATCCGCCAGTATTGGGAGCACCTCAGGGAAAACCAAGCCTGCCACAGCCTCGAACACACCAAGCTGACCTCCAAGGAGATCGGCTACCACCTCGGTTTTAAGCAACCCTCGCACTTCACCACTTGGTTCAAACGTCGTCGTGGAAAAACTCCCGAGAGCTACCGCGCCGAAACCAACACGCGCCTGATCGGCTAGGCTGCCGCCGTCAAAGTGTAACGTAGGCTGCCGGCCTGCATTTGAGAACGGGGAGCGGACAGGAATCCAGCGCTACTTTGCCGCCACCAATTCACCTAACGATGTCCCACGCGGCTCAGGGGTATTGCACGAGCACGGCAATTTGAGGCTTACCGTGCCCGTGCCGCCCGTCTCGACAAACACCCGTCCACCAGTGCCGAACGGCACGACAAAACCCACCGATCCGGACTAAGCCACCACGTCGCCGACGTAGTCCCACGCGTCGTCCACGTCGGGTTGGAATGTGCCGGCGTCGATCACGTGCGTCTAGCCCGCGCCGATCATCACATCGCTGAGTAGCCGCAGGCCGCGTCCGGAGGCAGACGAGAAACGCACACCGGATTCGTTTTCGAACCGGGTGAAGCGGACGTTTTGAACGCCGCTCTGGTAGTTGAGCACCCGGCCACCGCGACCGATGACGCGCGCGAACTCGCTGGTGCCGCCGTTGTAGGTTTTCAACGCGAGTGTGCCGGCCGTGCCGCTGAGCCGTAGCTCTGCTCCGCCGAACACATAGGTGCCGATCCCGAACGGGCCGCGCAGGAAGTGATTATTGATATCAAAAATTTCCGTAGCGGTGATCGCCGATGGCGACCCGTCGGTGCCACCGGCCGAAGCGTTCCAGTCGGACAGGTTGTCCCAAGTGATGTTTACCGGCTGGTCGTTGATGAGATACCAGTCGGCCGCGACCGGCGATCCGGAGATTTCAGTGACTGATTCCCAATCCGTGCCGACACGCAGATCATCGATCAGGACCTCCTCGTTGCTGTCGATGACCGTCCGAATATAGACGCCGATAAAGCCCGAGGATCCACCGCCGTCACCGGGAGTGTCGTCCGTGTAAGTGGCGGTTATGGTATTCGCCGACTCGGGACCCGAGACAGGATTAATCCAGAGCTTGACGGTCGAGTAGCTGGTGCCTGTCCATCCGGTATAACCGACAACCATAAAATAAGTCGTGTCCGCCACCACGTGACCGGCAGCGGTGGAATCGGTGACATTATCCACCCGGGCACCGACCGCCCCATTCGTATTCACCAACCCGATACCGTCGTTCAGAATGTCGGGATCACCGTCCAATGCCTGCCAGGCGGCAAACACCGTTCCGGAAAACCGGAAAAGAAAACTGACGTAGTAGTCGCTACCACCAGTATTCGCAGAGGCGAAGACGTTGCGCTGCGTGCCGTTGGAAGCGTTGCTGAGTAGCAACGATTTTCCACCACCCAGAATCACTCCGCCATGGTTGTAAGTAATCTCGGTCGAAGAAACCGTCGAGATCCCGGAGGAGCCACCGGCGATGTTCTGCACCGACCATGGGCCACTCCAGCCAGTGCCGCCGATCTGCCCATCGATGTTATCGGAGACGGGATAATCTTCAAAGGAATCAAAGGCGAGCAGGCCGGCGAGGACAGGCAAAGAGCCTAAAGTGCCGACAAGGAGCGCCGCGGCCATCCCGCGAATGATATTCGAGTGTGGTAGTTTCATGATGATTGGAGGGTGAGTCGAAGTGGCGATTTACATCCGTCAGATTGCGGACTCGTTCACATCGAGCTTCGCTGCTTCCACCTGCCGAAGCACAAGGTTGCATAATGCGAACAGGGGACATGACGGGGTTCCATGTGCCCGCCACAATTACGGCAACCGCCGGCTCAGCCGATTTTTTAGCGTTCCACTTATGTCGTATTATATTATCGAATCCTATCACGCATCCACTAGGGGCTGTCTTCGAAATAAACCGGTGCTTCGTGAGGAGAAAACCACGCTCGGCCAAGGCGACCGAAGCGGAGGCGGGCCAACCGGCCCGTGCCACTGAAGGGCAACACCGGCCCAGCTTGGTTTGCTTCTCACCCGTAGGGCGTAAGCAGAGCGCCGGTTTATTTCGAAGACAGTCCCTAGCCGTCGCCGATGCGACATCGGTATCAGTCCGATGAACACCACCGTGTAAGCCAGCGATCAAGCAACACCTGCGAGAGCGCACCATGCTTCGCTGCCCCAGCAATGAGCTCCTCAGTGGACTGCACCCAGCGTCCCCCACCCGCCAGTTCATCGGCGCAACCTTCGGCAATGGTCGCTACCGCCGCCGCATCCATTTCGATATGAAACTGCACCGCCAAAACTCGTTCGCCCCAGACAAACGCCTGCTGCGCACACGCCGCGCTGTCAGCCAGCCGCACCGCGCCGGGCGGCAATGAAAACGTGTCGCCGTGCCAGTGCAGCACGGTCGTCTCCGCCGCCAAAGTAAAGCCCTCGGAGCCGGATTCTATGACGGTTGGACGAATCGGCCACCAACCGATCTCACGTTCGACGTTGCGCGTGACCTCGCCGCCCAGCACGTCCGCGATCAGCTGTGCACCAAGACAGACACCGAGCACCGGTTTGCCCGCGAGGATGGCCTCGCCGATGGCCGCCTTTTCCGACTCCAACCAAGGGTATGCGGCATGTTCGTAGATGTTCATCGGGCCGCCCATGATGATCAGCGCGTCAAACGTATCTGCGGTCGGCGCGGTTTCACCAGCCCACCAACGCGTGACGGAGAGGGTGTGACCGTGTGCGACCAACCACGGTTCAATCAAACCCAGGCCTTCGAAGGAAACGTGCTGAAACCAGTGGATGCGCATGGGGGCAGTGATAGCCATAACGCCACGACGTTCCAGTCGACAAACACACCGGCTCGCATTTTTAAACGCATTTGGTTCGATGACGCCCATGCCTAAAAAAGCCGGTCACTCCTATACCTTTTCCAGCCGGGTGGTTCGGCTCGACCACGGGTTTCGGTTTCACGCCGTGCCTGTTCCCGACGATATCGCCACTGCTTGGAAAAGCGCCGCCGTGCGCCGGGTCGAAGGCACGCTCAACGGCCACTCGATCAATCGCGGTTTGCAGCGTCACGCCGACGGCGACGCCTACCTCATCATCGGTCAGGACATGCTCAAGCAGTTCGGTCTGTCTGAAGGTTCCGACGTCCAACTCGACCTCAAGCCCGATCCAAGACCGGATGAATTTGAAATCCCCGAGCCCCTGTTGATCGCTCTGGAACAAGACGACGCAGCCCGCACCCGTTGGGAAACGTTTCCTCCTGGCAGGCGGCGCTCCCTTGCCCACTACGTGAGCAGCGCCAAACAGGAAGCCACGCAGATCCGCCGGGCCGTCGAGCTCAGCGAAAAAATCCGCACCCATTCACTCTACGGTGACAAGCCCGGGGTGTAGCCGCCCCCGTATCGGGGGCGTGTTTGGAGTGATGCCGCCGGCTACGTCGAACAGACGGGCGAGACACCCGTGGCCACATCTGGGAAAAGAGGGGCTCACTTCCAGTCGTAGCGCACGCGGTAGGTGATGACCTTTTCTTCGTCGGGCTTCAATTTCACGCGAAACTCAGTGGTGTCGGCGGCGGTTTTTTCCGACGGGTCGGACTGCTGCACCAGCGTCCAGTTGGGCCAATTGTAGAAGTGCTCGGTCACACGCACCTCGACGGCCTCGGATTTGCGGTTGCGCAGCGTGATTTCAAAGGCCTCCTCACGTTGATCCTTGAAGCTGCTCTGCTTGGAGTCGGTCTGCTTACGCTCAGCGACGATGTCGAAGACGTTGCCGGTATAGATGCGCACCGTCTCGTTTTTAGCGGTATGGTCGATGTTGTTTTCACCAACAAACTCCAGGCGACCATCGGCGTCGTCCTGACGATAGAAGCGCGCTCGCCCCTTGGGCAGCGGCAAGCCGAGACCGCCATTCGCCTCGGTGTTTTTGAACTCGCGCACCGTGGCGACCTTCTCCCCGTATTTCTGCTGATCCAAAATATAGAGCTGGGGCGCGGTCACGCCGCTGGCACGAAGAAATTCAACCTGCTTGGTCTCCTGGTTGCGCAGAGTCACCGGCCGCGGCAAGGAATAGAGGTGGAACTCGTCGAAGGATTTTTCAGTCACAGCGGCAGCGACTGGTGCTGCCATGGCCATCATAACTTTTTCACGTCGATCGCTGAACCGATCCACTGGCTGCACGCGGTTCACGTCGCCAGCCATGAGCTTGATGGTGGCGTCCTCAAAGGTCTTGCCCGCGTTATTGGTCACGGTGATCCAGCCGACGATGTCAACGAGGTCACCCTTTTCCGGAGCGATAAAGTTGTAGGCGGCCTGCCAGCTCATGCCGTTGGTCAGGTAACCGAGTTCGGCGTCCAGCTTGCCAGATTTCTCAGAGGCAATCTGCCACGAGAGCGTGGGCTGAAGAATAGCGTCGTCACCAAGCGAGGGGAAGATCGGCTGCCCGGGCAGCGAAAAACGCAGAAGTCCATCAACCTCGATAATCGGCGTGGCGGCTGAGCCGGCGGCATTGTAACCGCTACGGATAATGCGCCCTTGGACGGTGTGTTCCTTGCCATCGGTGTCCTTGACGATGAAGCCGATGGTCTTGCCCTCGTTGAGTGAGAGCAGCAGTCCCTCGGAGGCCGCGTCGGCGCGATAACTTTGTTCAAGGATACGCAGGGCAACCTTGCCCGAGGTATCACGCAAAACCACGGAGTCCGCCTCAAGTTGCGTGGTCACGCCCGCGAAGTTCACGGCGGTAACGCCCTTCTTCAGATTAAGGGGGATCGACTCGCGCACGACCGCGAAATCCTGATTATAAATGGTGAGCGCAGGACCGGCGGACAAAGCACCGGCGGAGAACACGGCCAGCGTGGATAGAAATAAAGGACGGGGGTTCATGCCTCCACTTGACTCGAACGGTGTGACAAAGTGCAGCCGAAAGTTGTCAGGGAATTGTCAACCTGAAGGCCTGCTCATCAGACATCCGTCAGATGCTGGTCTCCGGAGCCGGCACCGGTGGTGCCGTGACGGCGATCGCCGCCACCCGACAAGGAGTCAAAACGCTCGCCATCGACGCAACCACCTATCCGGGCGGCATTGGCACGGGTGCCGGCATCGCCGGTTACTTTCATGGTGCCGCCGGCTGTTTTCAGGATGAGCTGGATGAGCTCACCCAAGAACTCGAAGTCATGCTGAATGACTTTTCCCAAGGTAAAAACGCCTGGCATCCTGAAATCAAAAAACTGGCGATTTTAGACCTGTTTAAAAACGCCGGTGTCGAGTTCCTTGGCGATTGCCTGCTTTGCGGAGTTGAACGCACCGATGACGGAGGCGTAACGGCCGTGTTGGTCGTGATCGACGGCAGACTGACCCGCATCCGCGCCCGCACCTACACTGACAGCACCGGAGACGGCGACCTCCACAATGTCCGCACGATTCTCGCGCTCACTCTCGAACGTATCGCCGGCCGGATTGGGTCCCAACCTGATTTGATCGCGCTATTCAACCGACTCGTCGCATCAGCCGACACTCCCGCCATACTTCCCCCGTCACATTCGCTCTGGCAGCCGGTTTACCGGGAGCCTGTCAAACGACTGCGCAACGATATCGGAGCCGACACGGGTCAAGATCATGCCTGGCAACTTCAGGTGGTGCTGGCACGCACCGCCCGCGCACTTGGTTTACCCGCCGATCCGCTGACGTCAGCAGCATCCAATGACCCGCGCGGGTTTGTCCGTCGCTCCTTTGCGACAATAAACCCATAGATAAGACCCAAACCACCGTTTCTTGCTCATTGTGACCTGAAGTGCTGATTTGTGCTCATCCGGTCAAAGCACGGCAGCCATTATCGTGATAGACTGGGAACCATCATGCCCTCCCCTGCTTCCCCCGAATCCCGCATTTTCAGTCGCGCCAAGTGGATCTGGCCGGTCAGTCCCAATTGGGACATCCACAACGGCTACGCGCTGTTTCGCAATGGATTCAAACTCACTACCGTTCCCAAACGCGCGCCCCTCTACATCACCGCAGACCAGTCCTACCGGCTCTATGTCAACGGTCGCTACGTCGCCCGAGGACCTGCCCGTGGATATCAGGCCAGCTGGCCCTACGACGAGGTCGACCTCAACCCGTATCTAATTAAAGGATACAACCAGCTCGCTGTCCGCGCCTACAATCCCGGCTTCAGCAATTTTCAATATCTCAGCCAGACCTACGCCGGCCTGCTCGTTGCCGCCCGTTGGGGAAAAGTTGAGATCAACAGCGGACCGGCGTGGAAGGCGATGCGTCAACCAGGCATCCGGCGCGACACCGTGGCGACGAGCCTGCAACTTTTCCCGCAGGAGCACATCGATCTGGGTCAAACTCCCGACAACTGGACATCACCCGACTTCGATGACCGCAGTTGGGGACATCCCGAAGCGGCCGTTTGGAACGGCGCCCCCTGGTTCTCACTGGAGCCTCGGGGCATCCCGATGTTGGAGGAGCGCGAGATCACTCCGGTTGCGCTCATTGGCATCAACGAAGGCAAATCCGCCTCTGGTTACCGTGACACCCGCGATGTCGTCGCGCTCCGTCAGCAAGAAATCCGCGCTCACCAAGCTCCGCCACCCGGCACCACGTTCAACCCGCTTCCAGTCACCGCCGCCAAACGTGGTCGTTTCCGCAGTTACCTGCTCGACTTTGGCCGGACCGTGGTCGGCAACCTCAAGCTCGATATTCAAGGCGCACTTGGTGGCGAAATCATCGACACCCATATTTCCGAAACCCTTGATCAGACCTCGCTGACTCCGTCGCAACTCATCCCCACGCATTGCCACATGGCGTTTGGCGACCGCCTGATTCTGCAACCCGGAGCGAACTCCCATACTTTCCATCACGCCTACGGTTTCCGCTACCTCATGCTTACGGTGCGCGACGCCACTAGCGACCTGCAGATTGATCACTCGCTCCAATGGATAGGGTATCCGTTGAAACGCCACGGCGCATTCCGGTCCTCCGACAAGGATCTCACCGACATCTGGGAAATCTGCGCCTGGACCCAGCAATGTTGCAGTCTCGACGCCTATGTCGATACCCCGTGGCGCGAACAGGCCCAGTGGTGGGGCGACGCCCGCGTGCAGGCCTGGAACACCTTTCACCTCAACGGCGACACGCGCCTTTTTCAGCGCGGCATCCGCCAGATCGCCCACCAGACCACGCCTGATGGCGTCACCTACGGACACGCGCCGACCATGGCGCACAACTGCATCCTGCCCGACTTTACCCTCATCTGGCTCCTAACCCTGTGGGACCAATACTGGCAGACCGGTTCGACCGAAGTTTTCACCCAACACGGCAAAGTCGTCGATCGCGCGCTCGCCTACTTCCGTGACCACACCGATCCGAAAACCGGTCTGATCACCTACGACGATCGCTACTGGCTATTCCTCGATTGGACCGAACTCTTCAAGGATGGCACACCGACGGTCTACAACCTCTGGCTGCTCATCGCACTGGATAAACTGGCCATCCTCCACCGCGAAGCCGGACAACCCGACAAAGCCGCCCCGCTCGTCGCTTGGGCCAAACGTCTGCGCAAGAATCTGGCCAAGCTCATCAACTCCGACGGCCTCATGCGCGACGGCATCGACCGCAAGGGACGCATTGTCGCCACCACCAGCATCCATACCCAGACCCTCGCCATCAACGCAGACATCCGTGGATTGAATACAAAACTGGCGATCAACAAAATCGTCCTTCCATGGATTCGCGGTGAGTCCAATCCCAAGGCCACGCCCTCCGCCTACTGGGTCACCTACGTCTTCAATATGTTGATTGAAAACGGTCATGCCCCCGACGTGGTCACGTTTATCCGCAAACACTGGTCACCCATGGTGGCTCACGGCACGACTTCCGAAAATTTCATCCCGGTCCATGGCAATACCAGCCACTCCCACGCCTGGTCTGCGCATCCGCTCTATCACCTCATGCAGACCATCGGCGGCATCCGTCAGACCGGCGCGGCTTGGAAAACCGTGCGCTTTGCCCCGCTCTTTGACGGCGATCACGGTGGCGCGACCATCCCCTCGCCCCTCGGCAAGATCACCGGCACATGGAAACGCGCAAAAACAGGCAAGATCACCGTCACGCTCAACCTACCCAAGGGAACCTCCGCCGAGGTTGTGCTACCGGGGTCACGCCCGCTCAAGGTCACCGGAAAAAATCGCTGGTTAATTTCAGGGCAGGCTTGGCCGGCACCTCGGCCAAGCTAACCTTGGCTTTTCTTGTCCATGCCAACCACCGCCGAAATTGCCGCGCTCGCCCAGGCTCGCGCCCAGTTGCTTGAACAGGTCCGCCCTGACGCCTCGGCCCGGCCCGTGGCCGTCGCACCACGGGCAGACGGCACCTGGAGTGATCTCGCCCCCGACGCTCCCCAAAGGGGTCATTGGGACGGACGGGACTTTATGTTGCGCACCACCACCTTGGCGGCGACTGGCCGGCACGAGGCCGCTATCTCCGCACTCAACTGGTGGATAAAAAACGATCCGCTCAATCCCAACTGGTGGCACAACCAGATCGGCACCCCGCGACTCATTGGCGAGACGTTGCTACTACTGGGCGACCATGCACCGGCCGGCATGGCCGAATCCTGCCGACACATTTTTGGACGCGCCGGTGAATTTCTTCTCGATCCGGACGGAATCAACCGAAGCCCAAAAATCTGGACCGGAGCCAACCGAATCTGGCTTTCGATCAACCGTCTGTTCGCCGCCGTGCTATTGAATGAACCCGGCCAAATCGCTCCAGCCGTCGCGGCCGCCATGGAAGAAGTTCGCATCGCCCCTGCAACCGAGGAGGGCATGCAGGTCGACGGCAGTTTTCATCAACACGGACCGCTGCTCTACAACGGCGGCTACGGCCGGGCCTTTCTCAACGACTGTTGCTGGATCATCTCCGCCACCCGCGGCACGCCTTGGGCGCCGGCCATGGAGATTCAACACCTGTTGATCGACCACCTGCTCGACGGAACCCGCTGGATGCTCCGGGGCGATGGGGTCAACCCCAGTAGCTGCGACCGAAACATCACCCGCGACGAACGCCACAACAACGAAGACTTTGCACGCATCGGCCGTATCCTAGGTTCTGATACCGAATATCGCCACGATGAATTAAACGCTCTGGCAGAGGCTATCGACCAGCACCGCTCTCCCGGCAAAATCATCGGCAACCGTCTGTTTTACCGGTCCGACTTTATGGTCCAGCAATCAGCCGCGGTGGCGGTCTCGGTCCGCATGCACTCGGTCCGCACCAAACGCGCCGAATGCGTGAACAATGAGGGGCGACGCTCGCATCACCTCGCCGACGGACTCACCTACCTCCTGCGCGACGGCACGGAATATCACGGCATCTTTCCGGTCTGGGACTGGCAAAAACTTCCCGGCATCACCTGCGTGCAAACCCCGGCACCCGAGCCTCAGCACACCGTCGCCACCGACAGCACCGCGACCGCAGTCGGCGGAGTCAGCGACGGCCAATACGGCGCCTGCACCCAACACCTGCAGTCCGACCTGCTCTCCATCCGCAAGAGCTGGTTCTTTGGTCCCGATACCACCGTCTGCCTCGGAGCCGGCCTGGAAAGCAATGCCGCACCGATCGTCACCACACTTGACCAAAGCCTGATCCAAGGCCCGGTCGAATACGACCGCTCCGGCACGCCGCTCGACTTTGGTCATCACGAACTGACCGACTTGAAGTGGTTAAGCCACGGTCCGTGGAAATTCATATTCCCGCAACCAGTCAACCTTACCCTCGAACTCGGACCACGCACCGGCACGTGGTCCGACATTGGCACCCACGCGAACGCCCCAGTGGCACAGGATGTTTTTCTGGCTTACCTCACCCATGGACCGGACAAGCAGACCGACGGCTATGCCTACGCCATTCTCAACACGAACGATGCCGACGCCGAGTTTGTGATCGTGCAAAACTCCGCCAAGATCCAAGCCGTCTGGTGGCCAAGCATCAACCTGCTGCAGGCCGCATTTCACGAGGCCGGCGAACTCCGCTTTTCAGGCGGACTTATGCTCTGCATGAATCGCGAAAGTTGCGTGCAACTCAAACAGGGCGCCGATGGCCAATGGCAACTCGTCGCCGGCGACATCACCCAACGCGGCGGACTCATCAGCGCCGAACTCCGCGATGAACACGGCCAGATGATCGCCAAAGGCTCGGTGCAGGCACCGGCCGGAGATCACGCCGGCCGGTCTGTGCGGATTTTCTGAACCGGCACATCGGCCTTGTCGCCGACGTAGATCACGTAGGCGCTGCGTTTGGCACCGGCAAAAAGTCGCGCGGGGATCGCCTGCGTCGTGGCAAAGCCGGCCTTGGCCAGGCGGCCCACAAAAGTGCGGTCGGGGGCGGCGGCCCAGATGGCCAGACGTCCGCCCGGACGTAGTTTGGATTTCAATACATCGAGACCGCGCGGACCGTAGAGACGAAAGTTGCCGGCGGAAACCATCGGAATGGGGCCATTGTCCACATCAAGCAGGATGGCGTCGTAGCTCTCCGGTTTGGCTTGGGCGATGGTATCCACCACGTCGCCCATGCGAACGGTCACGCGCGGATCGTCGAGCAGTTTGCCATTGAGTCCGGCCATATAGGTGCGGTTCCACTCGACCACCTCAGGCATGAGTTCGCCGACCTCGACCTGCGATTTGGCACCGGAGTGATCAAGCACGGCCTTGAGCGTGTAGCCGAGACCGAGGCCACCGATCAGCACCCGGGCGGCGGGACGGCGGGCGAGTTGATCTTTGGCCAGTTCACCCAGCAGCAGCTCGGACGTGCTGGTGTCCGAGTGCATGAGGTCCTGACCGTCGAGCCGGATGCAGTAGCTGCCGTCGTGCTCTTGCAGGGTCATCCGGGCACCGTCGGGGGTGCGGGTTTCGGCCAGGTTGTGATGTGGTTTCATGCGAACAATCAGCGTGGGTTGGCGCTCGCCTTAAGGGCAAGCCTGCGCTCCGCTGGTGTTCTCGTGTCGCTCCCCCATCGAAAGCTCGCCGCGTGTTATTTACAGCTCAGCCAACAACTTGGCGCCGGGCTGACTTTTGCTCAGTCGCTGCAAGCCCCCTCGCCCATTCCCACGGACGAACGGCTCCGGCTGATCGCGCTGATCGAAGCCGGACATTCCTTGGCGCATGTCATCGATGCCGCAGGCGATTGGCTGCCAGAAGACGACCGTCCGTTTCTGATCGCGGCCGCCGACACCGGACGGCTGCCGTTGATTCTACAATCGCTCTCCGAACGACATGAGCACCTCGGCAAGCTCCAGACCCGCGTGCTCATGGCCTGCCTGTATCCGGTGGGCGTGTTGCACTTCGGGGCGCTGGTCTTCGCCTTTTTCCGACTGATCGATTGGGAGAGCGGTATCCACTGGGATCTGCTGCGGTTTGTGAGTGGAGTCGCGATGATCCTAGGACCGTTCTGGGGCGGGGCGATTTTGCTGACGGTGCTGATCAAAGTGCGCTTCCCGCCTGCCCTGCTGTTTCTCGATTTTCTGCCGGCAATCGGCGGTTATCGCCGCAATCAAGCGTTGGCAGACTTTGCTTTTGCGCTCGGCCATCTGTTGTCGGCCGGCGCTCCCATCGGACCGGCTTGGGCGAGTGCCGGACACATTGCCAACTCGCCACGGATTTCCCGCGCGGCGGCTTCGATCTGCGCGCACATCCAGCAACGCGAAGCCCCGTCGCAACATCTGGCGAAGCACCGGGTGTTTCCGCACGAGTTCGTTGCTCTTTATCAAACCGGAGAATCCACCGGCAGCCTGGAGAAAAACCTCCTGCATCTGGCCGAGCTCCATCAGGCCAAGGCGCACAACCGGCTGACCTTTGCCGCGATGCTTTATCCCGGCCTGCTGTTTTTCGCCGTAGCAGGCATGGTGCTCTACATCGTGGTCTCGTTCTACGCCGGCTACCTCGGCAACATCACCAAGATGATTGATGGCGGGTGACGGAGCGGATCGAGCGGCGCAGTTATAAATTTCAGCGCCGGATCTCTGACTGAGTTGGGTTAGCCAAAGACATTTTTACGCAAACCCCGCAGTGAGTTCACATCACCCCAGTCGGTGAGATTAGGCAATGGTCTTGGCGCGGTGCGTTCGCGACGGCCCTGTGTTCGTCGATACGCATCCAAGTGAGCGGCCACAAATGACTGTGATCCGAGCACGGCACCATCGGTAAAGTAACGAACCCGGCAGCGTAGCACAGTGTGCAGAGGTAACTTACCCTTCGCCTTCATGACCTTTTGCAGCTCTTCGGCGGGGATACCGCCGCCCTGTTCACGAGGGCCGGCCCCGGTTCCGAACAACACCTGACGATAACCCGCCTGCACCTCGGCCCAGTTCTTCCCCTCAGTCACCCGTGCCAAGCCAGCTTGGGCGGCTTGATTGCCTACCACCGCCTCCGCGTAGCCGCAAAAACGGTAGTCTTTCGGATCAGCGACCAGACCGGCACGCACAGCATTCAGATCAATGTAGGCTGACATGGCGGTGAGCACGCGTCCGTTGCCCTCGACCAAAACGCTCTTAAATCGCTCGGACCACAACGTGCCATAGCGACCATGAGACCGGTTAAACCAGACCGCAAAACGCTGCTTGGTCAGCTTCATGAACTGGGAAACGTCGCCCATCAGCGCCATTTGACGTTGGCGCCACGCTTCTGCGTCGAGGTTGTCCGCCTCCTTCAGTTGTTTCACCAAAACATCATGGTGAGCCTGTTGGTATTTGGTGGGTTTAGGATAAAGCACCCGATAACGCCGAAGGAGCTCGTCATCCGAAACCGCCTCACGCTGGGGCACTTTCAGAAGCACATGGAAGTGGTTGGACATGATAGCGTAAGTCACGACCTGCACGCCGCAAAAGTCGGCGATCTGCCAAAGCTGTTTACGCAAAACCTCCTTGGCCTGGTCGTCGAAAAGTCGCTCACCGTTCACCGTGCGCGTCATGCAGTGATACATCGCTTCGCCCTCCTCCGCCTGAACTTTGATCCGTGCTGTTCTCATTCACCCCACCATGCACACTTCAGATATTATGTCTATTTTTTCAACCTGTCCCTTTTAAATCATTTGTCCCTTTTAAATCATTTGCTCACCCACGCCTTCGCGCAGGTGCTGGAACTGGCCGCCACCTGCGGAGTGCTCAAAGTCGGCGCGGTCACGGTGGCCATCGACGGCACTAAAGTCCTGGCCAACGCGAGCAAACAC